>NZ_JAOQMX010000004.1 GCF_025960985.1 Flavobacterium psychraerolatum
TGCTTCTTCTTCCAACTATACAAACTTCCTGTACTAACACTGTATTTACGACAGGTTTCTACAACGCCTAATTCTTCGCAAGAAGATAAAATTTCTAACTTCTCTTCTAAACTCCATTTCTTGTATTTCATATCTCAAATGTACTATTTGAAATTTAGAATATCACTCTGAACTTATAAGGGGCTAAAATAAAGACGATACTGAAATGAAAACTGAATTTGAGCAAGCCCAACAAGATTACGAAGATTTCTATAACACTTATCAGGAAAGCTTAAAAAAAGAAAAGCCAAAAGAATTAAACGAAGACGATTTGAGAATTTTGAAGCAAACGTATAGAAAAGCCACTAAATTATGTCATCCTGATAAAGTAACTGACGACCAAAAAGAATTAGCACAAAAGGTTTTTAATGATTTGAAAGAAGCTTATGACAATAATGATTTGGAAAAAGTAAAGTCTATTTTATCTGATTTAGAGAAAGGCTTTTTCAAATCGCAAGGGGAAACAATTACTATAAAAGAGAAACTAGTTTTAATCAAGCACCAATTAGAGACAAAAAGAAAAGCACTTGAAGAAAGCTTGAAATATTTAAAAAACACCGAAATACATCGGAAAGTTATAAAAATTGACAATTGGGAAATTTATTTTGAAGAAACAAAACAACAATTTCAAAAAATGATAGAAGAATTAGAAGTTAATCAAGATTAATATGGAAAATAAAAATAGTTTATTGATTACAAATAATTCTATCAATCGAATTGAAAGACAGATTGAAATTGGGAATAAATTGTTGAGTTTGATTGAAGATTCAAACGATAAAATCATATTAAATTTTTTTATAACTCAATATAAAAATAATGATTTTAAAGAAATGATTAATCGTCTTGATGGTTATTCATTTGATCTTGAGATGTTGAAAAAGTATGAAGCCTTTTTAGATTTTAAAAGATTAAGTCGTAACACAAAAATTAAATGGAATTATGAAATATTAGACTTTTTTATTGACAAATGGGATTGGAAAGTAATATCAGAAAATAATGAAGCTATGCCCTGGTCATTTGAATTTATTAGAAAGTATGAAAAATATTTAAAAATTGTTAATAATCATAATTTTGATTTTTTAGAAGATTTTGATGAGGAGTATTATTCTGTAAAAAGGGGAATAAGTAGTAATAATGGGATAAAATGGACATTTGAAATGTTAGATTATTATAAAGATAAAATTTCTTGGAAGTGGATTTGTCTAGAACAAAAGGTTGAATGGACTGTTGATTTAATTAAGTATTTTGACAAATATATTTTTTTTGATGATTTAAGTGCAAATATTTATGTGAACTGGTCGTTTGATTTAATTCGTAAGTATGAAAACAAATGGAATTGGAATGGATTATGTGCTAATACGGCTATTTATTGGACAAACGAAATGATAGATTTTTATCCTGAAAAATTTGATTGGTTTGCATTTACGGTTACTACATTACAAATAAACGATATATATAAAGAAAAGAAGTATATAAGGAAATTAGAACTTGAATATTCAAGAAATCCAAATTTTAAATGGACAAGATCTATTATTCAAGAAAATATTAATAATTTTTCACGAAACACAAATGAATTTGATTTTGTTTATTTTTTTAGAATGAATTTGAGTTTGAGTTCAAATACAGAATGGAGTACAGAATTTATTAAGGAATTTGATTCGATTATACTCTGGAAAGATAATACTTCGATAAGTTTAAATGAATCATTACCATGGAGGTCAACCGAATTTTTTAATCAATTTAGAGATAAATGGAATATATATCATTTATGTATAAATGAAAAATTTCCTTGGGATGAAATTAATTTATCAAAATATGAAAATCAAATTCATTGGGATTCAATATTGAGAAATGAGGGTATTACTTGGACAGTACCAATGATCAAAAAATTTGGAAATAAACTAGATTCGGGATGGTGGTTTACAAGGGGTGAATTTTTAAAAGAAAATGTATCTAAATTATTAATGTGCAAAATATTGGATAAACTGATAGAATTAGAATACAAATAAAATCATTAAAAATGAAATTATTAGAAAAAGTAAAGCATTTAAATTTTATAATTCAAGATAAATTTCAGTTAGATGAGATAGTTAGGAAGTATGGAAAGACAAGCGACCAAAAGGAGGAATATATTTCGGGAGTAAAAAATGAAAATAATGTTCAAATCAAAAGAAGTTTCAAATTAGTTAAAAATATTGCTCGACCGCGCCGATATGTCAGCAGTTGCAAGGGTTGGTTCGCGCAGAATTGCATTCTGTGCCCGCAAACTAATTCCTTTACTAGACAAACAAAACCACCAGTAATTATCGTTAAAAATAAATCAGTAGCTCAATAAAAATTTATGCACAGTACGTGATTGCCGCGTTCCACTCAATGAACCTGATTACGGATGCTCGTTGTGCATGCGTATGTGAGATTCTTGCAGAATGACAAACTAGGTAGATATGCTTTGCGTACCGTAAGGTGCTTTTAATCGCTAATACTTATATGTTCTTTAATTTCTTAAATGGTTTAAAAGTCCCAAAGAATGTAAAAACTTAAATGGCTTATATGGTTAAAAAAGCCAACCCAAAGCAAGCACTAATAATAATCGTTTAAGATCAAATTACAATTCTAAATGAGGTGACGCTCTGTATGTGATTGCCGCGTTCCTCGCAAGGACCTTGATTGCGGATATATGTTGTGTATGCATGTGTGAGATTCTTTCAGAATGACAAACTAAGTGGATTAGCTTTGCGTTCCGTTGGGTGCTTTTAAGCGCCAAAAACTCAAATATTCTTTAAAATAGGTTTAAACCTGAAAGATAATACTCAAAACTACCCAATTCAGCAATAAGCATACAACGAAAAGTAATTAGTATACAGCTATACCCTATAATTGGTTTAATTTTGTCCTAAATAAATGAAGAATAGAAATTTGAAACGAATTATAAAAAGAATCATGATACTAACGCTCCTGATAATTAGCCTTTTGGTAGTTGTCTATTTGGCTTTCACCAACTTCTATCCCAATTTTGGAGGAGATGTTTCGAAAGAAAAACAACTTGTGTACCAAAAATCGGCACAATACAAAAACGGGAAATTCAACAATACCAATGCTGTTCCTAAAGAACTCAGCTTTTCGGAAAAGTTGGATATTGCCTATTATTTTTTCACCACCAAAGTAAAAAATGGCCGCCCAAAAGAAGATTTGAAAGTCCAAAAAATCGATTCGATTGACGTAGCCGATTACAAGGGCAAAGCACGATTGGTATGGTTTGGACATTCGGCTTTCTTATTGCAAATGGATGGGAAAACGATTTTGCTAGACCCAATGTTTGGCAAAGTAGCCGCACCGCACCCAATGCTTGGCGCCGACCGTTTTAATGCCGAATTGCCTATCGCTATCGAAAAACTTCCGCACATAGACGCCGTGATTTTCTCGCATGACCATTACGATCATCTCGATTATGAAACCGTCATGAAGATAAAAGACAAAACGAAACACTTTTACACACCGCTTGGCGTTGGCGAACACCTAAAAGCCTGGGGAATTCCCGCTTCTAATATATCCGAACTCGATTGGTGGCAAGATATTCAATTTGATAGCTTAACTTTGAGTTGTACGCCAGCCCAACATTTTTCAGGTCGAAAGTTAAACAATGGGCAGAGTACTTTGTGGTGTTCGTGGGTGATTCAGTCCAAAGAGGAGAAATTATTTTTTAGTGGTGACAGCGGCTACGCATCGCATTTCAAAGAAATCGGAGACAAATACGGCCCTTTCGATTTGGCTTTAATGGAATGTGGGCAGTACAACGATAAATGGTCCGACATACACATGATGCCCGAAGAAACTGCTCAAGCAGGAGTGGATGTTCAAGCCAAAAAGATCATGCCGATACATTGGGCAGGTTTTAAACTAGCAATGCACGACTGGAAAGACCCAATCAACCGAGTGCAAGCCAAAGCCAAAGAGCTAAATCTAGAAGTAATCACGCCAAAAATTGGACAAGAAATTCTAGTACAAGGAAACAATACGTTCAGCAATTGGTGGCAAAATTTATAACACACAAGGGAAATAGGAACGCGGATGACGCTGATTCGCTACCGCGAAGACACGCATAAAAACAGATTTCTAATCAATATTTTTTATAAAATGGTCCTTTTGTCCGTTCGAGGAGTAATTTTAATTTTAAAAAAAGCTATATAAAATGACGTTGTCGCTGTCAGGCTGAGCTTGTCGAAGCCCTATTTAATAAATAACGTCATAGGCAGCGCAGTCGAGAACCACATATTGCATCTCGACTGCGCTCGATTTGACAAAATTATATTGCATTTTTTAAAAAATCCGTTTTTATCAGCGTTTGAAAATCCGTTTAATCCGCGTTCCATATTTGCTCAATGTTGCTACAAAGAAACAGTCATTTAATTTTATTCGAAAGCTATGAAGGAAATCATCAACATAAACACCATCTCTGAACTGCATGACTTTTTTGGTTTAGAAAAGCCAAAGCACCCCTTGGTTTCGGTGGTTCGATTGGCCAAAGAATTGAAGGATTTAGATATCGAAAAATTTAAATATTCTGTAGGCTTGTACCAAATTAGTTTAAAGGACAATTGCCCTTTTACCATCACCAATTACGGCAGAAACTCCTATGACTACCAAGAAGGTTCGATGGTTTTTATGGGGCCAAATCAAGTTTTGGAAGTAGAAAAACAAAATGTAAATCGCGAAGACACCGGCTGGAGTATTGTTTTTCACCCCGATCTAATTCGAAAATCAACTTTAGGTAAGCAAATCGAGAAGTATTCTTTTTTTGAGTATTCATCGAATGAAGCACTGCATCTTTCAGACGAAGAGCGCAAAACGGTGACTGAAATTGCCTTGAAAATAGAACGAGAATACAACAGCAATATCGATGCACACAGTCAGACTTTAATCATTTCGAATATAGAGCTGTTACTCAATTACTGTTTGCGATTCTACGACCGTCAGTTTTTTACCCGTACCAATCTGAATCAGGATTTTGTGAGTCAATTTGAGCAAGTAATTAAGGAATATTACAAAGCCAATAAACAAATTGAATTAGGGATTCCAACAGTCCAATATTGTGGAGAAGCGATGAATATGTCCTCTAAATATTTAAGTGATTTATTGCGAAAAGAAACGGGTCAAAGTACACAAGATCATATTCACCAATTCATTATTGAAAAGGCCAAAAACCAATTGCTGAATTCCAAAGAAAGCGCTAGCGAAATCGCCTATGCCTTGGGATTTGAATATCCGCAATACTTTAGTAAAATGTTCAAAAAGAAAACGGCTATGAGCCCGAACGAGTACAGGCAAAGCTTGAATTAAGCAATGTTCTGTTTGAATACACCCAAATAATCTGGTTTTTACTGTAACTAATTTATGCTTTTGCCTTTTATAAATGGGCATCAGTATAGCTGACTATTGCCAAATAATAACCACAAATCCTTAGCAATTAAAACAAAAAACAAAATTATATTATTATGAAAAAAACAATTTTTATAACCGGAGCTTCCTCTGGTTTAGGAAAAGCAGCGGCTTTGCTTTTTGCAAAAAATAATTGGAATGTTATCGCCACCATGAGAACACCAGAGAACGAAAGAGAACTCGCTGAAGTAGCAAACATAACGCTTTTGCCATTGGATGTTACCGACAACGAGCAAATTCAAGAGACTGTAAAAAACGCCTTAGCAATTGGCAAAATAGATGTGGTTTTTAACAATGCAGGCTACGGACTAGCAGGCCCATTTGAAGGAGCTACAGATGACCAATTAACAAACCAATTGAACACCAATCTTTTGGGAGTGATGCGCGTAACACAGCAATTTTTGCCACATTTTAGAGAAAACAAAGCAGGTACTTTTATAACAACAACTTCTATTGGTGGTTTGATTACGTTGCCTTTCAACTCCGTTTATCACGCTACAAAATGGGCATTGGAAGGTTGGAATGAAAGTTTGGCATTCGAACTTAAAGAATTTGGAATCACAGTAAAAACAGTTTCACCAGGCGGAATTGCTACCGATTTTGCAGGTCGTTCCTTAGTGATGACACAACATCCTGCTTACCAAGAACAGACGAACAAAGTCTTATCGGTTTTTATGGATCCAGAAAGAGCCAAAGATTATTCGACACCGGAAAAAATTGCAGCTGTAGTTTATGAAGCCGCAACTGACGGAAAATCAACCTTACGCTATGTCGCTGGCGCTGATGCAAAAGCAATGTACGCGCAGCGAAACGAAGTAGGTGACGAAGCTTTCCGACAAGGAATTGAAAATGTTTTTTATAAAAAATAACAGATGAAATACCGCCGAGAATAACATTCTTCTTCGGCGGTGCTTTTATGAAAATTTCATTTTTAAGGAAATAGCAATAGGAAATAAGGGTCTCAATGAATTTATTCTGACTAGTTATTAATACTTTTGGAGAACTATATATCTACTTAATTTTACCTTTCGATAAATGAAAATTATCTAGTCATTTCTTTTTTTAAACAATGGCTTAGTTTTTGAAACCTTAGTTTTAAATTAAAACCAATCATTCTAATCCAATTAAATCATGAAAAAATATATTTTAGGAGTTGCAGTTCTTGCTTTTATGTTGTTCAGTTTCAATACTCCAACCGAGTATTTAACTATAAAAAACATTCCAGAGCAACAAGTCAGCAAAGGAAAATTAATGTACAACAAAGTATGTATGTCATGTCATCAAATGAATGGTGCTGGAATTCCAGGTGCTTTTCCGCCATTAGCAAAGTCTGATTATCTTAATGCTGATGTCGATCGTGCTATTAAACAAGTATTAAAAGGTTCGCTAGGAGCAATAACCGTAAATGGGAAAAAATATACTACTCCAATGCCAAAACAAGATTTGACAGACCAACAAGTGGCAGACGTATTGACGTATGTATACGCTAGTTGGGGGAATAACAAATCAGTGGTTACACCAGAAATGGTAAAGAAAATCAGGTAATCGTTTAGTGATTATATTATTGTCAGAACAAAATAATTTGTTTTTTCACATTTAGCTTATTGGATTGAGCTTGTCGAATTGTAAGAATTACTAAGATTACGACAGGCTCAGACCAATCATTTTCTTAGACCAATAGTTCTGAATTTTGGGTGAAGTTCTCCCAATCTTCGGGCGTGTTGAGGTTGTGAATTACCGAAGAATCCTTAACAGTAATCACGGTACAATGTTTAGGGTTCTTTTTCTTGATTTGAAAATCTAATCTTGAATTTTCATGGGTTTGATCTAGTTTTAGCAATGGATTCCAAAACTTAGGTAGTAATTGAACGGGATGACCATTTTTACCTTCATATTGAGGTTGTACAATAGCATTTTCGGTGGCAAGTATTGATTCTAATTCTGTAATATTCAAAAGTGGAACATCGATAGGCTGAATTAAGATCACTTGTTTTTTTGGAATGTGGGCCAAAACAGCTTGTAAAGTCGAAAAAGAGCCATTTTGAGGTGTGGTATTTACGACTACTTTGATCTTCAGATCATTGTATTTTACAAACCGATGTTGTGCTTCCTTAAACCAGGGAACAACACAGAAATAGTCTTCGTAACAATATCCGAGTCCAATATAAACGGTACAGACGGAAGCGTTTGCAATCCGATCGAGCTGTTCCAAAATCCAAACAGTTTGGTTGTACACCATTAATCCTTTGGGAAAACCCATTCTTTCTGATTTTCCACCTGCCAATAGCACAAACGCGGCTTTATTTTCCATAATATGTTTTCAATAATTCAGAGGCAATGCTGATGGCAATTTCTTTGGGAGTATTTCCCCCCAAGTTTAGTCCAATTGGGCAGTGTACAGGAGCAATACCTTCTTTCATTCCTAATTCCTTTATAAGCATAGCATTGAATCTGTTCTTTTTGGTCTTGCTGCCTATCAAACCTATGTATTTGGTTTGGGAGGCCAGAGCCAATGCAGTTATTTCAAAATCCAATTTGTGGTCGTGGGTCATAATTACGGCATAACAATGCTCTCCCCAACCTACAGTTTGTTTGTATAAGTCAAACGGTTCCTTGTGGTATTCTATTGTAGAATCAATGACAATAGTTTCTTGCCAGTTTTCTCGAGTGTCATATAAGTGAATTTCAAAAGGGGTATCTTTCATAATATCACAAAGAGCAACACCAATATGGCCAGCGCCAAATAAATGCAACTGAGGAGATTGATTCATAGGTTCAATAATTAAGGCTACTTTACCACCGCAACATTGTTCAAATTCGGGGCCCAAAGTATAACTAAAATATTTTGTTTTATTCTCTTGTATGGCCGTAACTGCTTCATCAATAACTTGAAATTCCAGTTTTCCACCGCCTATAGTGCCATAAAATTCTCTTTGGTTTACGACAATCATTTTTGCACCTAATCTACAAGGTGCTGAACCCAAAATATGAGTTACTGTTACCAAAGCTACAGGAGTGTTTTTGGTT
Source organism: Flavobacterium psychraerolatum (assembly GCF_025960985.1). GTDB lineage: Bacteria > Bacteroidota > Bacteroidia > Flavobacteriales > Flavobacteriaceae > Flavobacterium. The sequence goes on from NZ_JAOQMX010000004.1 coordinate 8,503, forward strand.
TTAAAATTTTGTAATAAGGCAAGCCAATTATTCATTTAAATCTTGTTTGATATAAAATAATTATTTTAACCATTAAGAAAATCAGGCTTAATGAATCTTTATTTCTTAATGGTTTATGATTTCAAAGTCCTACTGAGTAACTGTTCAGTACTGATGTTTCTTTAAAATTAATTGCCTCCAGCTTTAGCTGGGGGTGAAATTGGTATTATTTATATTAAGCTTTAGCCAAGTAAAACAATGCTTTTGGCTAAAGCCTCTTTTGTGTTCCTCATTTTTGCTCTAGCTAAAGCTGGAGGCAATTGAAAAATAGTATACAGCTTTCTTACTGCAAAATTGTCAATAGTTTGATTTTACAACCTTTTTTACTATTTAATAGTATAAAGGTGTAACGGTCTAAACCAATTCATAATCACTCAGCGGTAAATTGCGGTAGCGTTTACCCGTTAATTTAAAAATAGCGTTTACAATAGCAGGAGCAATCACAGGTACTCCAGGTTCTCCCACTCCTGTTGGTGGTGCAGTACTTTCAACTATTTCTACTTCAATTTTAGGAGCTTCATTCATTCGAATCAGACGGTAATCGCCAAAATTACTTTGCTCGATCGCTCCGTCTTTGGCGGTAATTTTTCCATAAAAAGCGAGTGACATACCAAAAATAGCAGCACCTTCCATTTGTGCAATAACGGTATTTTTGTTGACTACTGTTCCGCAATCAATAACGGTAGTAACTTTGTGAATTTTTACGATGCCATCAACCATAGAAACTTCGACGACAGAGGCTACATAGGACATGAAACTATAATGTACAGCCAAACCTTGTGCGTGTCCTTCTGGAAGCGGTTTGCCCCAACCCGCCTTTTCTGCTGCTTTTTTCAAAACATTCTTCAATCGAGTTGAACTGAATTTGTTACTTTTATCGTCTTCTGGAGTATCTTCGCCTAGTAATTTTAAATTAAATGCCAAGGGGTCTTGGTTTGCTGCATTTGCCAATTCATCTGTAAAAACATTGATCGAAAACCCGTGTGGAATGTTAATTACAGAGCGCAACCATCCAATTCGCACCATGGCAGGCGCTTGGCCTACTTCAATTTGAAAGTTTTTAATATCGAAAGGAACTTCTGAAGCCGACGTTATTTCCCAACCATTTGGATAATCAGAAGTAGGATCAAAAGTAGATTTAATAGGAGGGAAAGCAAAGCGATGCAACCAACCAGTTACATTTCCTTTTTCATCCAGTGATGCTTTCATATATTGTGCACTTACGGTATGATAATAACCGTGTTGTGTTTCATCTTCTCTAGTCCAAACTACTTGAACGGGGGCTTTTATAGCTTTGGAAATTATAGCTGCTTCGACCACATAATCAGGTTTGGATTTTCGGCCAAAACCACCACCTAATAAGGTGACGTTGATAATAACTTTTTCATCGTCAAATCCTAAATAATTTTTCACTTCGGCATGTGCCGCTTGTGGATTTTGCGTTGGGCACCAAACTTCACAACTGTTTTCCTTGACCCAAGCTACAGTGTTAGGGACTTCCATGGGTGCATGTGACAAATGAGGGAGTTGGTAGGTACTCTCGATCACTTTCGCAGAAGCAGTAAAAGCGGCTTCGATATCACCTCTAGTTTTACTCACCACACCTTGCTTATGAACGTTTTCGGTTAACATTTCCATGTATTTATCGGAATCGTAACTTCCGTTTTTACCGTTATCCCATTCGATGATTAAAGCTTCTTTTCCTTTGAAAGCGGCCCAAGTATTGGAGGCAACGACGGCAACACCGCCCAATGCACCAAAAGGTGTCTTGATGCGTTCAATTTCAAAAACAGCTTCGACACCCGGAATTTTCATGGCTTCCGTTTTATCGAATGACTTTACTGTACCAAAAGTTACTGGACAACGTGCGATGGCTGCAAATTTCATATTAGGCAAACGAAAATCGAGTCCGAAAACAGCACTTCCTTTTACGAATTTTTCGACATCAATACTTTTTAGATTTTTACCAATGTATTTGAAGTCTTTTGGATCTTTTAGAATAATATCTTTTGGTGCTTCGATGGTTTTGGCTATTTCGACCAATTCCCCAAAGCCTATTTTTTTACCATTTTTATGCACTATAAAATGGTTTTCGGCACGACATTCCGATGCTGGAACCTTCCATTTTTGGGCAGCTGCCGAGATCAAAATCATTCGAGTCGTTGCTCCCATTTTCCGCATGGTTTCATATAAATAACGCACCGAACGTGACCCATCAGTATTTTGGTCACCATATTTTTTATGTCCTATAGCTTGTTGAACGCTCACTCTATTCCAGTCGGCTTCCATTTCGTCAGCAATGACAGAGGTTAGGGAGGTACGAATTCCATTTCCCATTTCAGAACGAGAAGCAACTAATATTAAGTCACCGTTGGGTAGCAGCTCAACAAATAAATTGGGTTGAAAAGAACCAGCCAAAATAGACTCTGTTTCATTGGCAAACAAAGGCAAATGAGATCCAATGATCAATGCGCCTGAAGTCAATCCTATATTTTTAATAAATGATCTTCTGCTTAGGTTTTGAATATCGCTCATTATTTTTGTTGTTTTTTAAGTTCAACCGTATGATGAATGGCTTTTTTGATGCGTTGGTAAGTTCCGCAACGGCAAATATTTCCGCTCATGGCATCGTCAATTTCTTCATCTGTAGGGTTACTATTTGAATTTAACAAAGACGTGGCTGCAATTAACTGTCCCGGTTGGCAAAATCCGCACTGTGGGACATTAAATTCGATCCATGCTTTTTGAAGTAATTGTAAGTTAGGCGTAGCGCCTTCGACCGTCGTTATGTCTTTGTCAATGGCAGCCGAAACTGGTGTCAAACAGGAGTAGGTAACTTCGTCATTGACTAAGATTTTACAAGCACCACAAGCTCCAACACCACAGCCATATTTTGTTCCTGTGAGTCCCAATGTATCGCGCAATGCCCACAAAAGTGGCATGTCTGGAGATGCCTCTAAAGTGTGCTTCTTTTTGTTAACTACTAGTGTGATCATACCAAATTCATTTAAATTTTAAGAAAGGTACAATTTAATCCTTTTTTGCATTCTGTTATGAAGGTTTTTTACCCTATTTTAAGAGTAATTTATCATTTGACTCTTAATTTATTGTTCGTTTTACCAATTTTAAGAGTTTATTAGCATTCACAATCGTTTGCTTCTTTTTTAAATCATAAAAAAAGTCTTGTCCGATTGAATAGTTTATCTTTGAATAAACAGATGAATTTTCAGGATAAAATTATAAAGAAGTCGACATGAAAAATATATTTGATCAAGTGGTGGTTGCAACCTTAGAAAATCGAATTAATGAATTGAAATCTACTACAAAACCCAATTGGGGAAAAATGGAAGTAGCCCAAATGCTAGCACACTGTAATGTGACTTATGAGCTCGTCTATGAAGACAATCACCCCAAAGTAACTGGTTTTAAAAAGTGGTTACTCAAAACGTTCGTTAAAAAAGTAGTAGTGAATGAAAAACCGTTTTCCAAAAATGGGCGTACTGCTCCTATGTTTATGATTACTGTGGATAAAGATTTTCTTTCTGAGAAAACCAGATTACTGGCCTACCTCAATAAGACTCAAAAATTAGGGAGAAATCATTTTGAGGGTAAGGAATCCAATTCTTTTGGGGTATTAAATCAAATGGAATGGAACAATATGTTTTATAAACATTTGGATCATCATTTAACGCAATTTGGCGTGTAATTTAACTCGTTCTAAAAACATTAATAAATAGGGTGTAATGTGTGTATTTGTTTTCGAAAAAAAACTGTTTTTATAAAAACTTCAAATTTAATTCTAAATTCGAGAATAGCTTTGTATTATGAAAATTCTACTTATTGAAGATGAAAAAGAATTGGCAGAAAGTATTAAATCGTATCTGTCAGGAAACGACTTTATTTGTGAGTGGACAGATAAAGTGAAGATTGCGATTGATAAAATCTCTAATTATGAATACGACTGTATCGTGTTGGACTTGACTTTGCCCGACGGAAATGGACTTGAAGTTTTGAAAGAAATAAAGAGACAGAACAAATCGGAAGGGATTATTATTATTTCTGCAAAAGAAACATTAGAAACTCGTATCGAAGGACTTACTTTGGGTGCGGATGATTTTTTAACCAAGCCTTTCCATCTGTCTGAATTATTAGTACGAACCCAAGCTATTATTCGGAGAAAAAAATTTAAAGGAAACAATTTTGTAACCTTCAACGAGATTGAAATTGATATCCTTTCGAAAACGGTTAAGGTAAACGGTAGAAAACTCGATGTTACAAAAAAAGAACTCGATTTACTTTTGTACTTAATTGGAAATCAAGACAGAGTACTTTCAAAAAGCGCTATTGCAGAATACCTTTCGGGAGATATGGCCGATATGCTAGACAATCACGATTTTGTTTATGCACACATTAAGAACTTAAAAAATAAATTGAAGGAAGCTGGAATCATAGATTACATTAAAACGGTTTATGGACTAGGTTATAAATGGCAAAATGAGTAAAAAACTTTTACATAAAACATCAAAAGCGTATCTTATTTTTGCACTGCTATTATTACTAGTGGCCGCTCCATTATTTTATATTCTAATCGAAAAACTATATATCGATGATGCCGATGAAGCCTTACTACTTCATAAAAATGAATTTATTCAATATTCTGTAAAAAATCTTAAAACAACCGATGTTCCAATTTGGAATAAATTCAATCGTGATATCAAAATTATTAAGGCAACTTCACTGAAAAAAGATTCCCTTTTTTATACCTTTTATTATGATACATTGTATAATGAAAATGAACCTTATAGAGAATTGCGTTTGCCTATAAAAATTGAAGGCAAGTCATATACCTATTCGGCAAGAATAAATTTGGTAGAAACATCTGATTTAATCGAGAGTATCGCCATCTTATTTTTGGTCATCATTTCGTTGTTGCTTATTGGTTTATTTTTTATTTCGAAAAGGCTATCTCTTAATCTATGGAAACCCTTTTACAAAACATTATTGCAAATTGAACAATTTGAAATAGATAAGTCAAACTTACCACAATTTGCAGAAACGGATACAGAAGAATTTAACCGTTTGAATCAAAGTATTCAAAAATTGATCGAAAAGAATACTTCCATCTATAGAGGTCAAAGGGAATTTATTGAAAATGCTGCTCATGAATTGCAAACTCCATTAGCCGTGTTTCAGGCTAAAATTGATACACTCATTCAGCGTAATGATGTGACACAAGAGCAATCCGAGATTTTGTCATCTTTGAATGATAACGTTTCAAAACTGAATCGTTTGAACAAAAATCTTTTGTTGCTTTCTAAAATCGAAAATGATCATTACGCCAATAAGCAAACTTTCTATTTGAAAGAGGCTATAGAAAAGAATCTTGGCTTTTTTATAGAGCAAGCAGCTGCCAAAAACATTTCGATTAAAACGGATATTGACCCATCGTTTAGCATTGTGTCAAACCCTGTGTTAGCAGAGGTTTTAATTAGTAATTTGTTTCTTAATGCCTTGAAACACAATATTTCAAACGGACAAATTACGATCACGTTTTCCAATCAATTACTTTCTTTTTCGAATACGGGACTTCCTACTACGTTGACAACAGATAAATTATTTAATCGATTCTCAAAGTCAAATACATCCGAGCATGGTAATGGTTTAGGTTTGGCTATTGTTAAGAAAATTGTAGATAGTAACGACTGGACTATTCGATATAATTTCAACCATAATTTTCATTGTTTCACTATAGACTTTCGCAAATTCTAAATTTCTTCTAAATCGTATAGTAAGTTTGGACTAAAATATACGAAAATGAAAAATTTAATTCTTCTACTTACTGTATTGTTTGCGTTCACCGCTTGCAAACAGTCCAGCACTAGTAGAGAAGTTCCGGAAAATATAAAAATGGCTTTTGTAAAATCGCATCCTTATGCAATTATCTTAAAATGGAATGATGAGCCACCATTTTGGGAAGTAAAATACAAAGAATCTACTGAAAAAGGTGCTGTATCCTATGATGAAAATGCGGTTATTACTGAAACAGAATTGGTCATCACAAAGGATTTGTTGCCAAATGGAGCGACTATTCCTAACTACATCAAAGCAAATTATCCTAAAGAGAAAATGCAGGGTTATGAGAAAATAACAACTGCTAGCGGAACAATTACTTATGAAATTCAAATCCCTGGAAAAGAAATTGTCTTTGATGCGAATGGGAAGTATTTATTAGAAGAAAAAGATTAAACCATGATAAAAACACGTTTACTAATTATGGTGATGCCTATTGTTGTTCTATTATTTTCATTCGAATGTGTTATAGCGCAGAATGATTTGGGTTATTACAACACGGCAGCCAAACAAAATAGTCCTTTAATAAATGACAATAAACTAGTCAATAAAAGCAATCAATTAGAAATAGAGAGGCTAAAAGCTTTCTATACCAAAGCCCAAATTGGTGTTACAGCCAATTATTTGTTTTCGCCACTTGTTTCTAGAGACAATAACAAAACCACTTTCGAAGCCAATTCAGCTGGAGCGACTAAGTATTATGGTTATGATTTGGCTTATTCCAATGGTGGAGCGTATCAGGCAATGTTAAATGTTACACAGCCTTTATTTAATGGGATACGTTATAAAACAGCTAGTGAACAAGTGGCCGTTGCATCTCAAATAAGTCAAAATAATGCCCAATTAACAGAACATGATTTGGAGAAAATTGTAAGCGATCAATACATTTTATGTTTGCAAGACAATAAACAAACAGGCTATGCGGAATCAATGGTCAAATTATTGGCAGATCAAAAAGAGATTTTAAGGAAATTGGTTGAAAGCAGCATTTATAAACAATCGGATCTTTCCTTATTAAGTATCGAACATCAAAATTTTGTAGCGCAATTGACTACTTTCAAAGCCAATTATCGCAGAGATTTAATGGACTTAAACATTCTTTGCGGCATTAAGGATACAGAATTACATGAACTGCAAAATATAGAACTGAGTTTGACTAGTACCAGTACCAAATCAATGTTTATGGAGAAATACCGGTTGGACAGTATTAATTTGGTCGCGCAGCAAAAAATATTTGAATTAAAATACAAACCACAAATTAACCTTTATGCCAATACAGGGCTCAATGCGACTTATGCGCCCACGATACCCAACCGATTTGGCTTGAGTGCAGGTTTGAGTTTTACGTATAATTTTTCTGATGGTGGTCAAAAGCAATTGACTCAAAGGAAAACGAAAATATTAGAAGAGTCTATTTCCTTTTACAAAGACAATTTTATTTCGCAAAATACTATTCGGAAATCAAAAATAGAGGCAGAAATTGAATCCTTTTCTAGCCGAATTGCAATTGCAGAGCAGCAACTCAAAGACTATGACTCATTACTAAAAACGTATAAAAAAGAGATTTTTTCGGGACAGTTAACTATTATAAATTATATCACGGTTTTGAAAAATATGTCAATGCTACAGCGTGATAATGCAATCTTGATTTCACAGCAACAATTACTTATTAATGCCTACAATTACTGGAACTGGTAAACAACATAATATAAAAATGAAACACTATAAACTATATTTTTTGACGGTAATAACTTTGCTCTTGTTCTCTTGCGGGAAAAAGACTGAAACCACCGATGAGGTAGTCGAAACGCCCAAAACACTGGTAAAGGTAGCAAGGGTAATGCAAGGATCAATTAATGATGAACTGACTTTGTTTGGAACTACGGCTTATTTAAAACGAAATTTGGTTACCGCTTCTATACCTGCATTTATTACTCAAGTGCATGTAAAATTAGGAGACCAAGTAAAGAAAGGAGATTTACTGTATGTGTTAGAATCGAAAGAAAGTCGAGCATTAGGAAACAATGTTTCAAAAATTGACGATTCTCTTAATGGGTTTGGTATCATCAAAATTAAAGCATCAGCGAGCGGTATCATTACGACACTAGACAAACAACAAGCGGGCGATTATGTTTTGGAAGGTGCCTTATTGTGTACTATCGCCGAAAGTAATGATTTGATATTTCAGGTAAATGTACCATTTGAATATACTGCTTATACTCAAACGGGGAAAACGTGTACGATCATTTTACCCAATAATTTGAAGTATACTGCCATTTTTACAAAAGCCTTGATGGCCATGAATGTCAATGCACAAACACAAACGATTTTGGCAAAGTGCAACAAAACGCTATTCCTACCCGAAAATATGATCGTAAAAGTGAGCCTAAATAAAGGAGGGCAAAGTGGTCAACAATTACTCCCAAAATCATGTGTCTCTAGTGATGAAATGATGAAAGAATTTTGGATAATGATAATTAAGAATGATAGTATTGCTGTGAAACAATTGGTAACAATAGGAAATAAAAATAAGGAATGGATAGAAATTCTTTCCCCAAAATTAAATCCTGAAGATAGAATCATAAGTGAGGGGAATTATGAATTACCCGATAATTCTTTAGTAAAAATAGCAACTACCAAAGAAAAATGAAAAAGCAAAATATATTTCAAATATTCAAAAAACCAATCCTATTTGTAGGACTGTTGCTATTATTGGCGGGAATTTATTCCTATTCCAAAATGCAAACCAATCTTTTTCCTGAAGTACTATTTCCAAGAATTACTTTAATCGCTGATGCTGGTCAACAACCAATTGACCGCATGATGATTACGGTGACAAAGCCACTGGAAAGTGCTGTAAAAAAAGTCAAAGGTGTTACGATTGTCAAAAGTACGACCAGTAGAGGGAATTGTGTGATTGATGTTTTTTTTGACTGGGGTACTAATGTTTATGACGCTAAAACACAATTGGAAAGTCGGATTAATGAAATAAAAAACTTTTTGCCTCAAGGTGTTAGTATTGCTAGCGAGGCGATGAATCAATCGACATTTCCAGTTTATGGTTTTACTTTAGAAAGCAAAACACATAGTTTGGTTGCATTGAAAGACAAAGCCAATTTGATTGTGCGACCTTTATTTTCGCAAGTGGAAGGGATTTCAAACACCATCGTTAGAGGTGGAAAAAATAAAGAATTTGTAATTGTTCCCAATGCCACAAAAATGGCTACTTTGGGGATTACTCCCAATACCATTATTACAGTTTTCAACAACAATAACTATGTATTGTCCAATGGTTCCGTTGAAAATTATGATAGATTGTATTTATCGTTAACGGATACTCGTATTTTGGATTTCGACCAACTTGAAAATACGGTTATCAAGAATGACGGAACAAGACTCATTAAACTAAAAGATATTGCCAAAGTCGAAATAAAAGAACAGGTGGAATTTGTGGTGGTCAATGCCAATGGACATGATGCAGTAATAATTGATTTAATAAAACAACCGGGAGTTAATTTAATTGATTTTGCTAATGATTGTCAAAGTAAGGCTGCTGAAATTCAAAAACAATTGCCTGAAGGGATGGTACTAAAACCATACTATGACCAATCCAATTTTGTTGGAGAAAGTGTTCATAGTGTAATCAAAACTATTTATGAAGGATTGTTTTTGGCCATTATTGTTATGATTTTCTTTTTGAAGTCTTGGAGAGCTAGTTTGGTGGTGATGATTACTATTCCGGTTACCTTGGCCTTTACCATCCTTGTATTATATTTATCTGGAATTTCGATAAATATCATGTCATTGGGAGCCATCGCGGCTTCGATAGGTTTGATAATAGATGATGCCATTGTGATCATTGAACAAATTTACCGCAAACACGAAGAAGACCCCAATAAAGACCGTTATGATGTTGTAAAAGAAGCCATTCATGACCTTTTTCCTGCTATGATTGGATCTTCATTGGCAACGATAGTAATTCATTTTCCTTTTCGAATGATGAGTGGATTGGCTGGTAGTTTCTTTAAAGAGCTTTCAGATACTATGCAATTAACGATGATTACGTCCTTTTTGGTGACCTGGTTGTTATTGCCCGTGATTCACATTCTTATTGGGTTTAAGCAACCCAAAAATTCACATCTGGTTAAAGAGGAAGATTCGAAGCAAAAGCTACGTTGGCTCACTTGGTTTTTTGACAAACCTATTTTTTCTTTTTCAATGATTTTCTTTTTCATTGTAGCGGCTTGGTTCAGTTTTAGCAAATTGGAAACGGGTTTTCTTCCTGATTTGGACGAAGGAACAATCGTTTTGGATTATTTTATGCCCGAGGGAACATCGCTAAAAGAAACGGATAGGGTACTCAATGAAGTTGAAAAAATAATTATTGCGCATCCAGATGTAGAAACCTACAGCCGTAGAACGGGTATCCGAATGTCCTTTAGTACTGTACCGCAAAATTTTGGAGATTATTCGATACAACTTAAAAACAATAGAAGTAAAACTACTGTTGATGTGATTGATGATTTACGAAAAGCAATTGCTGCCAAACAACCCGTACTACACATTGGATTTGGACAGCGAATTGCCGATTTACTAGGCGATTTAATGTCTACTCCATCTCCAATTGAAGTAAAGTTTTTTGGTGATAATTACGAACAGTTGCAACATATTTCCAAACAAGCCGAAGAAATAATAGGCACCATTTCTGGTGTAGCTGATATTGATAATGGAATGCGACTTGCAGGCCCTTCTTTGATTTTTATGCCCAATCAAGAAGTCTTAACGCAATATAAAATTTCCTTGCTTGATTTTCAAACCCAATTGTCCGCTTATACAGGTGGTGTTACCTTGGGTAGTAATGCCAATCAGCCTGTTCCTTCGCCTGCGCAAGCTGCCATGACTGCTGGAATTCAAGTCGGTCAAATTCAAGAAGGAGAACAAATGCGAAGAATTATCATGCGCTACGCTGATATGAATGCAAACAACCTTGAGAAAATAAAACAACAACTAATTTTCTTGCCAGATGGTACTACAAGGCCTTTGACTTTCTTTTGTGATGTGAAAGTGGTCAAAGGAGAAAATGAACAACGCAGAGAAAATTTAAAATCCTGTGTAGTTCTAACTGCCCGTTTGGATAATCGTGATTTGGGTAGTGCTATTGCTGAAATACAACAAAAATTAAATACAAAATTATCCTTACCCAAAGGTTATTCTATTGCTTATGGAGGTGCGTATGCAGAACAGCAACAATCGTTCAAAGAGTTAATGTTGATTCTTTTACTCGCTTCACTTTTAGTATTTGGTGTGTTTTTGTTTTTATTCAAAGAATGGTTACTGTCTTTGTTACTATTATTTATTTCAGTGATGGGTATCTGTGGTTGTATTATTGCTTTGTACCTCACGAATATTCCGCTGAATGTAAGTAGTTATACTGGAATAATTATGATTGTAGGGATCTTATCCGAAAATGCCATTTTTACGGTAGCCCAATTTCGATTTAACATGGAACAGAACAATAATAATATTGATCAATCTATTAATTATGCAATTGCTTTGCGAATTCGACCAAAATTAATGACGGCCATTGGAGCTATTTTGGCACTTATGCCATTGGCATTAGGTTTGGGATTAGGTGCTCAGATGCAGCAACCTCTGGCAGTGGCTGTGATTGGTGGTTTTGTAGTAGGATTACCTATGTTACTTATGGTTTTTCCGAGTTTAATGCGATTGTTATATAATGCCAAACGGTAATGACATGATTTTAGATATTAGTGAATAACTTTATGTACATTAACATTCAATTGTAGCAATCATGGAAACCGTCTATATTAAAACACCTCTTGGAATTGCCAAAATTGTTGGTGATCAAAATGGTCTGTCCGCTATCAGCGTAAAGTATGATGGTGAGGTTTCGAACACTATTCCAGCTATTTTACAGGAGTCTGTTCAACAATTATCCGATTATTTTGAAGGTAAAAGAATAGAATTCGATTTGAAACTCAACCCAAAAGGCACTGATTTTCAACAGAAAGTCTGGCGAGAATTGGAGAATATTCCATTCGGAAAAACAATGTCGTATCTCGAATTATCTAAAAAATTAGGAGATGTCAAAGCCATTCGTGCAGTAGCGGCTGCTAATGGGAAAAATCCGTTGTGGATTGTAGTTCCTTGCCACCGTGTGATCGGGAGTGATGGGTCGCTCACGGGCTACGCAGGAGGACTTGGCCGAAAAAAATGGCTGCTAGAACATGAAAATCCTTCTGCCCAACAAAGTTTGTTTTAAAGTGAAGTAGTTTGCTAGTTTTTTGGTAAATTCGTTTCAAACACTTAACTGCAAAAAATGAAATTGTTAAAAAAACTGCTTATCCGTTTCTTAGGATTATTGGTACTGCTCGTGGTAGGACTCTTTGTATTTCAAAAAGAATACTTGATCAAAGCCGTTAGAGTTACCTATCTAAACGGGCATAAAACAGCTTTTTTAGACGATTACAACTATTTCGATAACACTATAATTGCAAAAGGGGGCATCCTACAACCATGGAAAATCGCTAAAAATTGCAACCAAGTCAAAGGCACCCAAATATTAGAAAACCTACATAAAGACATTGGTACTGTTGCTTTTTTAATAATTAAAAAAGACAGTATTTGGCACGAAAGCTACTATGATGAGTATTCTAAGGATTCGAAATCGAACTCTTTTTCGATGGCGAAAAGTATCGTTTCTGCGGCCTTAGGTAAAGCAATCATGGATGGAAAGATTGCTAGTTTGGACCAAAAAGTTTCTGATTTTTTTCCGACTTTTAATCAAGGTAAGTCTGTAAATATGACGGTGGGAGATTTGTCGTCCATGGCTTCTGGTCTTAATTGGGATGAGTCGTATTTTAATCCACTTTCGATCACTACTCAAGCCTATTTTGATAGCAATCTGTATGAATTAATTTTAGGATTAAAAGGAATTGAAGAACCTGGTAAAAGTTATAAATACCTGAGCGGGAATACGCAATTGTTGGCCATGTGTATCGAAAAAGCTACAGGACAAAAGTTGGCTAATTACGTTTCAGCATCTTTTTGGAAACCCATGGGAGCAGAGAGTGACGCTTTGTGGCAAACCGATGCGCCAAACGGATTGGTAAAAGCCTATTGCTGTATTGCCAGTAATGCACGGGACTTTGCTCGTTTTGGAAAATTATATATGCAAAAAGGGAACTGGAATGGCAAACAACTTTTGGACAGTACATTTGTCGAAAAGTCGGTAACACCAAGGTTTGAGCAATCACCAAATTACGGTTACGGTTGGTGGCTGAGTACCTTCAACGGTAAAAAAGTATTCTACATGAAAGGACATTTGGGACAATATGTAATCGCTATTCCTGCAGACGAATTGATTATTGTTCGATTAGGACATCACAACATTCGCAGTACCAAGGGAAAGGCCGAAACGGATGATTTTACCGTTTATCTTGAAGAAACCTATAAAATGCTAAGCCTCGAAAAAAAATAAAATTATGATCGAAAAAATTAATTTGAACCATATTCTGTTTTTAGATATAGAAACCGTTCCCGAAAACGAAGATTTTCAGGAATTAGATGATGAGGTGCAAGCATTGTACGAGCAAAAAACGCAGTACCAACGAAAAGAAGATTTTACGGCAGAAGAATATTATGATCGTGCTGGAATTTGGGCCGAATTTGGCAAAATTGTCTGTATTTCGGTTGGGTTTTTTGTAATCAAAGGCGATGTTCGAAATTTTAGAGTGACGTCGTTTTTTGGTGAAGAAAAAAAATTACTTCATGATTTTAATAACCTGCTCAACAACCACTTCAACGGACCGCAACATGTAATATGCGGCCACAATGCCAAAGAATTTGATATTCCGTTTTTGGCTAGACGTATGATTATCAACCAAATCGCGATACCCAACAAACTGAATTTATTTGGCAAAAAACCATGGGAGATTCCGCATCTCGATACCTTAGAGTTATGGAAATTTGGTGATTATAAACATTATACCTCACTCAAATTGATGTGCAAAGTCCTTGGTATTCCTTCTCCAAAAGGTGATATTGATGGTAGTCAAGTAGGACATGTTTTTTATGTCGAAAAAGACATTGATCGAATAGTTACCTATTGCGAAAAAGATACCATCGCCGTAGCACAAATTTTCTTGAGATTACGAAGAGAAGATTTGTTGATAGAGGAGGAGATAATTCACGTTTAGCAGAAATCAGAAATCAAAAATTAAATATCAAAAGTCAAGCTCAAAACTTTAATACTTTGACAATGCGTTGATTTTATGCAAAGCATAAAATTTAATAAAAGTTTGTTTGTAGTTTTTTTGAACTTGATTTTTGAACTTTGAAGTTGATTTTTGAACTTGAACTTTGATTCATTACATTTACAAAAAATAAAAGAATATGGTTTTAAGTAGATTTTGGTTAGTAATTTTTATTTCATCGATTATTTTTATTGTAGTGAGTCTGTTTACTGCCAATACCTATACTATTGATTTTGTTTTAAATGGAGTTAAAGGAGATAAGGTTTTGGTCTCTGAAAAATATTTAGAACAGCTTCCGGTTTATTTAAAGGATAGTATTACGGCTGCGCCAGAGAATACATTTGTAGTCAACCGTGATCTTTCAAATCCAGACACGACTTATGTCTACACAAGCAAAACCGTAAAAATCTACAGCGGTGTTCAAAAATCAGATGGTTTATTGCCAACGTGCAAGAGCACTTTGGTAGACATCATTTTACCTTTGATTGCTTACTTGGCTTTCTTCTGTGGATTGATGGAACTCTTGATTATTTCTGGGGCTTCAGGAAAATTGGCTATTGTATTGAGTCCTGTTTTTGTAAAAGTATTTCCGAGTATCCCCAAAAACCACCCTTCGATTTCATACATGACCTTGAACTTTGCAGCTAACTTTTTAGGACTTGATTCGGCTGCAACCCCATTTGGGTTGAAAGCTATGGAAAGTTTGCAAGAGCTTAATCCCGAAAAAGACCGTGCGAGTGATGCGCAAATTATGTTCATGTGCTTACATGCGTCAGGATTGACATTAATAGCAACATCTATCATTGGGTATCGTGCAGCTGCAGGGGCTGCCAATCCGGCCGATGTGATGTTACCTTGTATTATTACTTCGTTCATAGGTACCATTGCCGCTTTCTTAATCGTGGGAATCAAACAAAAAATCAATTTCAAAAGTGCTTCTTTAGTTGGGGTATTAATGGCCTTAATTGGAGCTATTATTGGTTTGTTGATGTATGTGAACCAATTGGATTTGATTGGCAAAAACTATTTTACCAATAACCTTTCTGGTTTAATCTTGGTCGGAATTATTGCTTTTACCTTAATTTTTTCATTCAAACATGAAAAGAAATTTACTGAAGCAAGTACAACCGTTTTTGAAAGTTTTGTAGTTGGAGCTAACAATGGTGTAAAAACCGGTGTAGTTATCTTTCCTTATGTTTTAGGAATGTTGGTAGCAATTTCGCTGTTCAGAAATAGTGGTTTGTTCGAAATCATTAGCAACGGTCTTGGATATGTATTTTCGAACTTAGGTGTAAACAAAGGAATTGTTGATGCCTTGCCAGTGGCTTTGCTTAGACCTTTTAGTTCTGCAGGTTCGAGAGGGTTTTTATTAGATTCTATGAGTACGTTTGGAGCCGATTCTTTGACTGGGCGTTTGAGTAGTATTTTTCAATGTAGTGCCGAAAGTACTTTTTATGTAATTGCTGTTTACTTTGGTTCGGTCAATATCAAAAACACGCGTTATGCCTTAGGAACCATGCTTTTGGTTGATGCAATTTGCGTAGTAACAGCTATATTTGTTGCCAGTTGGTTTTTTTAATTCGAAATAAATAATAATCTAAATAGTTTAAAAATGAATAAATACGCAAAGTACATCGCAATAGGATTTGTAATCTTATTTTTGGTAGCAAGTTTGCTACGTTAAATTTCAATTGCTGATGCAATAGGTTTTAAAACCAAAATGATACTGTTAAAGCTTGTATTGTTTTGGTTTTTTTATTCGATATAGATTTTGTTTCTGTTTGTATGCAATACGTTATATTTGTTTTCTCTAATTTTTAATTATTTTCTCTTATGAAATATGCATTTATGGCAATTGCTGCCTTCCTATTTATATCGTGTAGTAAAGATGATGTGACTCCTGCCAAAGATTATTCGGTTGAAAATGAAGCAGAAATTAAAGCCTATGTAGCGGCAAATAGCCTCAATGCGACTAGGACTGATTCGGGTTTGTATTATGTGGTGAACAAGCCAGGTACGGGTAAGCAACCTATCGCAACCTCAAATGTGACCATTACATATAAAGAATATTATACTGATAAAACGATTATTGGTCAAAGTAGTGATGAAGGATTTTCGATCAATTTGCAAGGACTTATACAAGGATTTATAGAAGGGATTCCTTTTTTTAAAGAGGGAGGAGAAGGAATTCTTATTATTCCAGCAAGTCTAGCTTATGGTGATTCTGCTAATGGAAATATTCCTGCGGGATCAGTTTTGGTGTTCGAAATAAAACTAATTGCGGTAGAATACAGTGCTACAAATGATGCTACGATTGTAAAGTATTTGGCCGATAATAATTTAACAGCTACAAAAACAGCTTCTGGTTTGTATTATATCATCACCGATCAAGGTACAGGAGTAAATCCTACCGCAACTTCAAATGTAACTGTTTCGTATAAAGGATACTACACTAATAAAACCGTTTTTGATCAAAGTGCCAGTGCTACTTTTGGTCTGAGTCAAGTGATTAAAGGTTGGACTGAAGGAATTCCGTATTTCAAAGCTGGTGGAAGCGGTATTTTATTAATTCCTGCGACTTTAGGCTACGGAAGTGCTGATTATAATGGTATTCCAGCGGGTTCTGTTTTAATTTTTGATATTAAATTAATTTCGGTAAATTAATAAATGTTTTCAATATCATTTTTAAAAAGCTACAGAGAATCAAATCTGTAGCTTTTTTTGTTTGTAGACATGGGGTAGTAGTGAGTCTTGTTTATTTCACTAATTTATATGAGTTCTTGATATAAATTGCTACCCGTTCCTTCAACAATTCTTATATTTGACATACAAAACAACAATCACATTATGGATTTTATATATCAAGATTCGTATCCCATCTTAAAAGACGATACAGAATACCGCAAAATCTCTTCGGATTTTGTAAAAGTGGAAAAACTAGGCGACCGTGAAATTCTAACAGTTGACCCAAAAGGGTTAGAGTTGTTGTCGCAAGAAGCCATGAAAGATGTTTCTTTTATGCTTAGAACGGCACATTTAGAAAAATTAAGAGCCATTCTTGACGACCCAGAAGCGACAGATAACGACCGTTTTGTAGCCTACAATTTGTTGCAAAATGCAGCGGTTGCTATTCAGGGAGAATTGCCTTCTTGTCAAGATACAGGAACAGCGATTGTCATGGCCAAAAAAGGGGAGAACGTTTACACAGGCGTTGATGATGCCGAATGGTTATCCAAAGGGATCTTCAACACCTACCAAGAACGTAATTTACGTTACTCTCAAATCGTACCTATTAGCATGTTCGAAGAAAAGAATTCCGGTTCCAATCTTCCAGCACAGATTGATATTTATGCTAAAAAAGGGAACACCTATGAGTTTTTGTTTTTGGCAAAAGGTGGAGGTTCTGCCAATAAAACTTATTTGTACCAACAAACAAAATCGTTGTTGAATGAGAAATCTATGGATGCTTTCATTCGTGCCAAAATCAAAGATTTAGGGACTTCGGCTTGTCCACCATACCACTTGGCTTTTGTGGTAGGAGGAACATCTGCCGAGGCGAATCTATCTGCTGTTAAAAAAGCATCTGCGGGTTATTTTGACCATTTACCAACTACAGGAAACATAGCCGGTCAAGCTTTCCGTGATTTGGAATGGGAAAAAAGAGTGCAATTGATTTGCCAAGAAAGTGCCATTGGAGCACAATTTGGCGGAAAATACTTCACCCATGATGTACGTGTGATTCGTTTGCCACGTCATGCTGCTTCTTGTCCGGTTGGATTGGGGGTTTCTTGTTCTGCTGATAGAAATATCAAAGGCAAAATTACCAAAGACGGAATCTTTGTAGAACAATTAGAAGTGAATCCTGCGCGTTTATTACCAGAAACAGCACCTCATTTGGACCCAGCGGTAGAAATAGATTTGGACAGACCTATGGCTGATGTTTTAGCTGAATTGACCAAATACCCTATCAAAACACGTTTGAAATTGAACGGAACTTTGATTGTGGCTCGTGACGCTGCTCATGCTAGAATCAAAGAAATGCTTGATGCAGGAGAGCCAATGCCAGAGTATTTCAAAAATCATCCTGTGTATTATGCAGGTCCTGCAAAAACCCCAGACGGAATGCCATCAGGTAGTTTTGGGCCTACAACTGCAGGTCGTATGGACGTGTATGTAGAGGAATTCCAAAAGCACGGCGGTAGTATGATTATGCTAGCCAAAGGGAACCGTACCAAAGACGTAACCAATGCTTGTAACACTTACGGTGGTTTCTACCTAGGTTCAATTGGTGGTCCTGCTGCGATCTTAGCACAAGACAACATCTTGAAAGTAGAAGTCGTAGATTTCGCCGAATTAGGTATGGAAGCCGTTCGAAAAATCACCATCAAAGATTTCCCCGCTTTTATCATTACAGATGATAAAGGGAATGACTTTTTTGAGAATTTGTAAATAGTAAAATCAAATTTTAGTTAAAAGTATAGCTTTTTTATTAAAGTCCTTTATATGCAAAAATACCGCCATAACGGCGGTCTTTTTGCATTTAATAATTTTTCAAAAATGATTTGTCTTCTTCATGAATGATAAAGTACTGCTCTTCATAAATCATAAAACCTTCATTTTTTCTATCTCTAAAGGTTAGATTGATAAAATCAAAATTCCAGTTCAAGTGGATTTATTTTTCTAATTCGAATATCATTGCAGTTTGCGGCGCTACCGTGATTTCATTTTCTAGATTGAAAATGGTGCCCGTGAGGATTTCTTTTCCGTTTTTAAAATCGAGAATGTTTTCATGGAAGCGATCTGTTTTTATTTTTTTCGAAAGTAAATTGTTGTTCACTATAACAATCACCGTTTTTTTGTTGGTGTATCGAAAGTAAACATACACATTATCAATCGGAAGGTAATGAGTGGTTTTGCCGACTTGTACCGCTTCGTTGGTTTTGCGCCATTGAAATAATTTCGAACTAAAATCAAAAAACAGTTGCTGTTCTTGCGTTCTTCCTGCTTGTGTGAAAGCATTATTGGTGTCAGTTTGCCATCCACCCGGGAAATCTTGTCGAATAGCACCGTCTCCTTTGCTTTTGTCTCCCGCCATACCAATTTCAGAACCGTAATAAAGCTGCGGTATTCCGCGTACTGTTGCCAAAATGCTCATCGCCATGGCATATTTTTTAATGTCTTTTTTATAGATTTCGTTAAAGCGTTGCGTATCGTGATTTTCAACAAAAGTAAGTAGGTTGTTGGGATTGGGGTACAAAAAGTCGTTGGCAAAATTCTCATACAACTTAATCAATCCATTGTTCCAACTTGCTTCATTTTCATCAAAAACCTTGGCTGCTGCATCCATAAACGTGAAGTCCATGACGCTTGGCAAATAGGAATTGTAGTTTTGAATCGCAGCAATTTTACTGTCTTTTTGCCAATAGGCCATTTGTGCTTGGTCTTGCATCCAAACTTCACCTACAATATTAAAGTTGGGATATTCATCGGTAATCGCTTTGGTCCATTTTGCAATACTTTTTTTGTCATTGTACGAATAGGTATCTACTCGAAAACCATCCAAGTTGGCCGACTCGATCCACCAAATTGCGTTTTGTGTCAAATAGGTCAGCACCAAAGGATGCGACTGATTCAGATCAGGCATCGATTTTACAAACCAACCATCGGCACAGAGTCGAGCATCAATTTTGGAAGCATTGGGGTCGAACTGTGTCGTCATGCGGTAATTGGTTTGCGCATAGCCCGGAAATTGATGAATCCAATTGTAGGTTGGCAAATCTTTAATCATCCAATGTTCGGCACCCCAATGGTTGGTCACATAATCCATGACCAATTTCATGTCTTTTTTGTGTAACTCATTTGATAGCCTTAAGTAGTCATCATTGGTCCCATAACGTGGGTCAATTTGGTACACATCCGATTGTCCGTAGCCGTGATACGATCCTCTCGGGTCATTGTCTACGCACAACGGCGTGCACCAAACTGTCGTGGCTCCCAGTTCTTGGATATAATTTAAATGCTGGATAATTCCTTCGATATCACCTCCATGTCTGCCGTTTTCAGCTGTTCTATTGGCTTTTTCGGTTACCGTTTTGTCGTTGTCATTCTTTGGATTTCCATTTGCAAAGCGATCTGGCATCAATAGGTACATCACATCTGCACTCGAATAGCTTTCGCGTAAAGCGGAATTTACTCTACGTTCCTTCAAAAGATAGTGTTGTGTGAACTGCTTCTTTTTATTTTTCGAAAAAGAAAAAACAATCTCTTGCGGCAAAAGACCTTTTGTGTCAATGGTCACAAAGAGATAATTTGGGTTTTCGGTTTTTGTGACGTCTAGAATCGGAATTACAGTAGGAGCACTTACCTCATTTTCTGCGATATTTGGGCCATAAAACACAATTTGAAGTGAGCTGTTTTTCATTCTTGCATACCAGTAAGGTGGTTCCGTTTTTTGAACCTGAGCCTGTGTGGCAAATGTTAAAAAGGCGATCAGTAGTAGTAAAAAGTGGTTTTTTAAGGTATTCAAAATGTTGTTTTTTAGTTTTTTATCAGTTTAACGATACTTGTTTGCCCTAATGAATTGCTCGTTTTTACCAAATAGATTCCTGATCCAAGGGTAGCAATTGAAAACTCATGTTGTGACTCGAATGTACCTTCAAATAGTAATACTCTTTTACCCGTTAGATCATACACTTCTACAAAATTTACGGCTTTGTTCAATTTGAAAGTGGCATGAGCAGGGTTGGGGTATACACTCAAATTATTGTCTGAAACGAAATTTGGATTGCTTAATGGGCTAGCATTTTTGTTCCCGAATACTTTGAACTGACCTGCGGCAATCGTGATCGGTCCAGAAGTATTTGTTACATTGATTGTAGTGTTGTCCATCAAATTGTACCAAGTTCCCGCATACGGAAAGTTAGCAGTAATGTTTTGAGAACTTACATCAAAATTGGCTAAGATAACCACGTCTTTAAGCTGCGTAGCTGTCAAATTGGGATTGCTGATCTTAATATTTTGAGTTAAAGATGCGCTGTTACTAATGGTTGCTGTACCTAGAAAAACAGGTTCGGTAATTTTTAAAGCAATCATTTTTGCCCAATCGTTATAAATAGTAGCTCTTGAATTTGTTGTTAACCAGTTATTTATCCATTGTGGCTGTGGTTTGTTGTCTAGTTTACAATCGCCAGCAGTTGTATCTGAGGCAGTATTAACTGTCCCATTATTACAAGAAAAAATAGAATTCTCCATTCCTAATTCGCCAAAATGCCAAATCATTTTTGGTCCCGGTACTAAAAGTGAAACTGCTCCAATTGCCGACATTCTAGACAATGCAATATCTAAATTTTTGACATTATGTGTTGCATTAGCACTGTTTCCATATTGCAGGTTTTTATACATTAATCGTTCTTCGTCATGACTCTCGGCATACCCCATTAATCGATTGGCCGTAAAGCCGCGACTACTGCTCGTAATTCCGGAGATGTTGCCAGGATAGCCCATAGAAAGTTCGTTGTAGTTGTCGGTCATTTTACCCCACATCATAATTCCCTTGCTTGGTGACTCATTGATTTTGTAGTTGGCCCACTGTTGCTCCTCTAGATTAGTGCCCAAATGTTCGAAAATAGTATAATGTGTAGGGTCTAAGCTCCACGAATAATCTGCATATTTTTTTAATACATCTACACGGTCTTGTTGGTAGGCATTGGTGCAGGCTTCGTCACCAGCAGTACAATTTTGTGTAAACCCCTTGGTTAAATCCCAACGGAAACCATCAATTTTGTACTCTTGAATCCATTGTTTGATTACTCTCTCTACATAATATTGGGTTTTGGTAGCTTGATGGTTAAAGTCTTCGCCCACACTGTAACTGTGTTTGGCCACAGTATTAAAAAACGGATTTTCGGTTGTTGGTGATCCCCAACCGTCGCCATCAGGATCGTTCATCCACATGCGCACCATCGGGTTGCGACCAAAAGCGTGGTTCAAAGCCACATCAAGAATAACTGCGATTCCGTTTTGATGGCATAGATCGATAAATTCTTTAAACTTGTTGGCTGTTCCATAGTATTTGTCCAATGCCATGTGGAACGAGGTGTTGTAACCCCAGCTTTCATTGCCTTCAAATTCCATTACGGGTAATAATTCGATCGCATTGATTTTTAAATTCTTAAAGTAATCAATCTTATTAATCAAGTCTTGGAAATTTCGATTCGAATCAAAATCACGCACCAAAACTTCATAAACGATTAGGTTTTCTTTTTGAGGTTTTACAAAATTGGTGGTAGCCGTGCTCCAAGCGTATGCTGTTTGTCCGGTTTGTAAAACAGTTACTTCACGCTCTTGCCCTTGTGGATAAGCGGGTAGGTTTGGGTATGAAGCAGCAGGAATGGTTGGGTCATCAAACGGTGATAGTACTAAGGTAGAATAAGGATCGGCGGTCTTGACCATTGCTGGTGAATTGGCAATAGGTGTTGTTTCGCCTACCCAATATTGATAGGTATAGGCTGTACCCGAAGTTAATCCTGATAGTGTTAACCAAAATTTACCCGTTGTAGGATCTTTCTTCATGGCATAAGCAGTAGTTGGTTGGTAGTTATTGAAACTTCCTGCAACGTATACAAAATCTTTTAAAGGAGCATCCAAGACCAAAGTGGCTTGAGTAGTATTTGTGTTCGAATAATTTATTCCGTCTTCCATACCGACAGGCATGGTTTTGCTACTGGCTCCAGGGTTTACAATAGTTGCAAATTTTTTGGTGATAGTCGTGCTCCCATTCGAAACAACCAATTCATAATTTTGATTAGAAAGTATGTTACTGTGGGTGTTACTGTAATTTGTAGTCGCTGTATTAGAATGGATTGTTGCGCCATTTGATTTTAAAACATAACTAGAATTTCCGCCTGTGTTGGATGCTGAAATAGTAAAGTTGCTTCCAGAATTGATGATGGATGTACTATTTTCTGCGGGAGTGTTTAGGGTCAGTTGAAAAGCACCGACATTAAAAAAAGTATCTGCAGTTTGTTGGTTTCCGGCGCTGTTGCGAATTACGACACAAATGGCTGTTATGGTGCTTGTTGTAGGAACTCCAAATGAGGTGTATAAATCGGGAGCAAGATCTAGTTTGTAGTTTGTGCCAGAAACTAGTGTTAGTGCTGGTTGTGTGCTGTTGTTTCCCCAGCTTCCTTTTACGTTTTGCCATGGCGCTCCATTGACCGTTAAGCCAATATGAGCATATAATGTTCCCGTATCTGTGGCCAAAGGTGTGCCTGCTTTATTAAAATTTAAAGTGACCGTTGCGTTCGCGAGTGCAGGAGAGGGCGTAGTGGTAAATTGTGACCAACCCAGGGTACTGCATAAAAACAAAATTGATATAAGTATAGTGTTCTTCATGGTTTTTTGGTTTTAAAAAAAAGGGCTATCCAATAGTAGATAGCCCTTAAATAGTTGTACTAATTGATTATTCTTGGTTAGGGAACATCATATAACTGCCATCTAAATCATTAAATAAAATTTTGTATTTTGATCGTGCTACTGGAATATCACCTCCGCTAACACCTTGTGTAGGGAAAGCTGCAAAGGCTGTATCGCCACCCCAACTTTTGTCCCAAGCATTGTTGGCTCTAAATTTTCCTTTACCATCAAATAGTGTGATGGTTAAGGTCCATAAGTGTGTATCAAAAGTAGATTTGACCATCGGTGTGTCATCTCCAGACCATCCTGCATCTGTTCCTGTTCTTGATGAACCTATGAAACCAATACGAGTATAGCTTGTTGCTGCGGTTGCATTGTACGGCACCAAAGTATATTTTAAGGTTTCAGTATTCATGGTAAAAGTGTAATATCCTGCAGTTGCAATTTCAAAACTTGCTGGATCTGGATCGGCATCTTTGGCTCTAGACACGATTGTACCCGCATCACCTTTACCATACATTGGCGCCCATTGTCCCAAAGTAGAAATTAGTTTGAAATAACCCGCTTTGAAATAACCTGTAAATCGGTATTCTTTTGGGTTCGTTCCTCCTCTAAAAAGTACTTGATTTTTATTATTATTATCCCAACCAGCAACTGTAGCGTCTCCAACCAAATACCAGTCTGTAAATGGGTAAGCGATTAATCCTGAATACGTATTGATGCTAATGGTAATCACTTTTGCCGATTCGGTAGGAACTCCACCAGAAACCGTAGCCATTACTTTGACATCAAATTGTTTTGGTGTGCCAGGTACAGCGCCCAATTCAATTGCTGCTTGGTTCAATGCTTTTACAGATACCGATGCTTGGGTAACGCTACTTGTTTTTACTAGTGTTTGTGCTTTGGTAAAATCTCCACCAGAAACATCCATCATCAAAGAATATTGAACCACCACAGATTCTGAATATTGAGCGGCAGTCCATACAAAACGGTCGGCATCGCTGCTTGCATTCACTTCTTTCAGAACATATTGTTTGGCTGTTGTTGGTGCAGTCATTTCAGGTGTTGCAATTTTGGAAACAACTGGTCGGTTTTCAACATCGTCAGCAGTACATGATACCGCTAGTACGCTTATAAAAGCGAACAAAAATTGGTTAATTTTTTTCATTTTATGGTTTTTTAAAAGTGGTTAGTTTAGTATCCAGGATTTTGTTTCAACGTAGGGTTTGCTTGGATTGTTTTGGCAGGAATTGGCATCAAATCTCTAAAACTTGCTGTCGCAGCACCATTTTGAGTTCCACCTTTCCATTCCCAAATTTTGTCTCCACCGGTGAATTTTCCAAAACGAATCAAATCAGTTCTACGGTGACATTCCCAGAATAATTCACGTCCTCTTTCGTCCAAAATAAAATTAAGCGTTAGATTTGCCGTTGTTACAGCACTAGCATTTGCTCTTGTTCTCAGTTTATTGATGTAGCCTAGCGCCGTAGTCATGTCTGTACCTGTTGCGCCACGTACCGCACATTCTGCATACATAAGGTACACATCTGACAAGCGGAACATAGGAAAGTCAGTATCAGGAATATCGTTACGTTGCGCTGCAGTACCATCAGAATTTACATTAGTGTACTTTGTAACTGCGTAACCGTTTGTAAAGGTTCCTACATTGGCAATGCTTAATGTTTGACCACTAGTATAGAAAGTTCCTCTTTTGTCTGCAGTAGCAGTAGCATCAGGAAACAAAGCAACAAACTCTTTGCGAGTTCTGATTCCTTGCCATCCACCATTCATTCCTTGAGCAGCAGCATCCATAGACCCACCGATAGAAGCATGAAGAATAAAACTCATACCTCCACCTGTTGCACGAATCGCATTTCCGTCACTTACTACAGGAAAAATCACTTCATTTTGTGCACCGTTACGATTGTTGTCTGCAGAGAATAAAAATTTGTAAGGTACGTTTGCAAACGTATAACCAGAGGTTGCAATAATGTCTGAGCTTAGTTTTGCTGCATCATTAAATCTCTCAGTTCCGGTATAAACTTTAGCGTTCAAATATATTTTTGCTAATAAAAATTTAGCAGCCGTTTTATCAATTCGTCCGTATTCGTTTGTTTTTGTTGCGACCAAGCTATTGTCAAGGTCTTTCAATTCACTTTCGATAAAAGCAAAAACTTCAGCTCTTGATTTTTGTTCTGGATAAAAGAAACCCACTGGATCTTTTTCTGTTGTAATTGGCACGTTACCAAATAAGTCCATCAAGTTCACATAAGAGAAAGCTCTTAAAAAACGTGCTTCTGCTCTAAAGTTCGCAATCTCTGCTTTTAAATTTGCGTCTACACCACGAGAGGTCAATTTATCATCAGACGTTTGTCTCAAAAATTCGTTAGCCAAACTTATTTCGTAAAAAGCTCTAGAATAAGTTCCGTACAAAAACTCATTGGCAGGTGCCCAAGTTTGCGTGTTTAAGGTTGGCAAAGTTCCATCTGCCCAAGCAATGATAGCTTCGTCTGTCGTGAATTCTTGCATTACAAAAAGTAAACGCAAGTAACTACTAAAATCGCCACCAATACCAGCAATATCCGGTTTGTTGTCTCCGTCATTTCCTCCTACGTACAATCCAGAGTATAATTTGGCTAGGACTTGTTTGTAAGATGCAGGATCTTGAAAAAAGGTTTCTGACAGAAATTCATCGTCATCTTTTGGAGTCACGTCTAGGTCGCTCGTACAAGAGCTAAGTGTCAAATTCAATCCCAAAATCATTAGGAAGAAATAAGATATATATTTAAATGATGTTTTCATCTTTTGTGTTTTTTAAATTAATGGTTTCAACCTGATGTATTTAGAAATTTGCATTTACTCCAAACAAGAATGTTCTTGCTCTTGGGTATACATTTCCGTCAATTCCGCTAAAACGTTCTGGATCAATTCCGTTGTATTTGGTCAAAGTCAATACATTTTGAACGCCCAAAGTAAATCGCAAAGTAGCCACTTTCAACAATGATTTGTCAAAGGTGTAGCCTACTGTTACATTGTCTAGTTTGATAAAAGAAGCATCTTTCACAAAATAATTAGATAAATAACGTTGTGTTCCATTGTCTTCAGCAGTAAATCCGGTGTTGAGGTAGTCTGAGCTTACGTTTGATAAATCGGTATCTCTTCTTAAACCAGCAAGTAGGTATCCTTTGTCTGAACTCACATTATCAAAAATATAGTTCCCCATACTTGCTCTCCAGTTCATTGTGAAATCAAATTTTTTGTAATTCACAGTAGAGAACAATCCAAAAGTATAATCGGGTGCTGCTTTGTGAAATTTGTAACGATCCCCATCATCAATTTTTCCGTCTTGGTTACGGTCTACATACGCCCCTTGAATAGGTCTTTTGTTGGCATCATACAACTGTTCGAAAACAAAGAAAGAGTTTGGAGACGATCCTACAGAGTTAATCTGGATTTTGTTTCCTTGTCCACCCGAGATGTCTCCTACAGCATATCCTGTAAATCCAGGAACAGTCGCTCCCAAATCGGTGATCTTCTGGTTGATGTAGGT
Source organism: Flavobacterium psychraerolatum (assembly GCF_025960985.1). Classification (GTDB taxonomy): domain Bacteria; phylum Bacteroidota; class Bacteroidia; order Flavobacteriales; family Flavobacteriaceae; genus Flavobacterium. The sequence goes on from NZ_JAOQMX010000004.1 coordinate 35,632, forward strand.
TGTGTTGAAAGCTACATTCCAACGTAGGTTATCAGTTTTAACGATATCTGATTCGATACTAAATTCAAGTCCTTTTGTGCTTAAACTACCAATGTTGTTGAAACCTTGATTTCTTAAATTTGCTCCATCAGGAACAAGAACGTCTGCTAGTAAGTCGCTTGATTTTTTATCGAAATAGTTAATAGATCCCGTAATTCGGTTGTTGAAGAAACCATAATCCAAACCTACGTTCATCTCTGATAATTCTTCCCATTTGATGTTTTGGTTATATCCTTCAGGACGAGCAGTTGCATAAACCGTGTTTCCGAAAACATATTGTGTATTTATCGATCCAAGAGTTACTCTTCTCAAATAATCATACGATGCAGAGATATCTTGTTGACCAGTGGTACCATATCCTACTCTCAATTTCAAGCCAGAAATAGTATTATTGTCTTTCAAGAAAGATTCTTCAGCAATATTCCATGCAAAAGCAGCTCCAGCAAAGTTACCCCATCTGTTTTCTTTCGAGAAACGAGAAGTACCATCTCTTCTATAATTTAAAGTCAATAAATAACGGCTTTCATATCCTAAATTTAAACGACCAAAAAACGATTGTAAGTTAATATCTGGGTCTGTAGTAACATCTTCATTTGGTGTAGGCTGTCTTGTTTCTCCAGACTCATATTTCACTTTTTGAAACAATTGATAGTTGTATCCTGCTGTAGCATCAACATTCAATCCCGCAACCTTCTTGGTATAATTCAAATAGGTATTCAAGTTTTTATTTTGAAGTGCATCAGTGTAGTTCGAATAATTTCCTACGTTGGTCCAGTTTCCTGAGCTAAAAGCAGCAGCTTGGTATCCGTTAGCACTTAGATTGCTTACTTGAGTGTATCCATTGCTATCAAATCTATCAATTCCTGCTTCGGCTACCACTCTCATATCTTCAAAGAAATGTAGTTTGTAATCCAAACGCACATTACCCCATTTTCTAGTAGAGGTAGATCTGCTTTCGTTTTGATTCAATCTAGCTACCGGATTTTTAGCTGGTAACAAAGCTAGGTTTCCGTTAGGCTCCAACCATTCAAAGTATCCTCCGTAATGCGAACCTGTTTGGTAAACGGATTGTGTTGGATCAAATCCAATAGCACTACCTATTACAGCGTTTTCGTCTTGAAAACGGTTTTTACCAAAAGATAAATTTCCGCTGATGTCAATTTTTAGGTGGTTGTCAAACAATACCGGATTAATAGCAAGCGATGTAGTTGTTCTTTCAAAGCTTGTGTTTTTCAAGATACCAGGATTGTCTACATTACCCACAGACAAACGTACAGGAACTTTGTCAAACAAGGCGCCACTTACAGATATGTTGTTGTTTACAGTCAAAGCAGTTCTGAAAATTTCATCTTGCCAGTTGGTATTTGCAGTACCTAGTAATGCTTTTTGAGCAGCTGATCCTTTTTCGTTTACCAAAGCTCTATATTGGTCTGTACTCAAAACATCAACCGTATTAGCAACCGTGTTCACACCCACTTGTGAGCTGAAGTTTACTTTTACACGACCTTTTGTACCTTTTTTGGTAGTAATCACAATTACACCATTGGCAGCACGAGAACCATAAATTGCGGCAGCAGATGCATCTTTCAAAACGGTAAAAGATTCAATATCGTTTGGGTTAATAGTTGATAAGATACTTGTTGATCCAGACGGTACGGCGTTACTCAATGGTAATCCGTCCAAGATAATTAAAGGATCGTTGGATGCATTTAGTGATGATCCTCCACGGATACGAATATCTGCTTTGGCACCTGGCGCTCCTCCACCGGTTACATTCACACCTGATATACGTCCGCTTATCAAACTTTCTGGTGTTACGTTTTGACCTTTGTTAAAGTCTTTGGCTGCGATTTGAGATACAGATCCTGTTGCGTCTTTTTTCTTAACGGTACCGTATCCAACTTGAACAACGACCTCTTTAAGTTCGTTGGAGTTTTCGATTAAAATAATTTTTGAACTCTGTGCAGCTGGTACTTCTTTGGTTTCAAAACCCACAAAAGACACCGCGATAATAGCTGATTTGCCACTTACTGGCAACGTAAATTTTCCGTTAACATCTGTAATTGTTCCAATACTTGTGCCTTTGATAGCGACACTAGCCCCTATTAAGGTTTCTCCTTTTTGATCCATGACAACTCCCGTGACTGTCTTTGATGCAATTTGGGCAATTGTACTTGGCATAATAAATAGTATGCTGCATAAAAGAAGAATGCAATGCAAACTTTTTTTCATTTGTACCATAATTTCTGGTTTTTTTTGGTTTGTTAAAGTTTAGTTTTTCGGGAAATCAGTTTAGTTTTTTCTAACTGTGGTTTCAACTATATCGATTTCTTAAAGTAAAGATATTTTGCTTATAGCCTGACTATAGTTGTAACAATTAAAAAGTAGTTGATTTTGCTATTTTTCGAAAATAAAATACTGAATTATAGTGTTTTATGTGTTTTTCTAAAAGAAAAATAGTAGTGGTTGTGTAGGCTTAAAAGTCAATATTTCACTACTATTTTTCGAATAAAGAACTGCAATCCTATCAAAAAAACAATTTTTAAGACTGCTAAATCAATTTAAACATTTCTCCCTAAATAATTTAGTTTCTGTGTATTTATTTTTGTTCCATAATGCTAATGGCGTATCCACCTGCAGGGACCGAAATTTGATTCAGTTTTGATTTGCTAGTCACTTTCATTTTCTTGATCGTGTACGCCTGCGGATTTGTTTTGTAGTTGGCATCCTTTGCATCTGCATATAGCGTGGCGATGTATTTTTTGCCTTTTTCTAAGAAATCAAAATTGATGGTAGAAGTACGTGTTGTATTTCCATTTACATTCCCTACAAACCAATTGTTGGTTCCTTTTGCTTTTCGAGCAACAGTTAAGTAATCTCCAGGTTCTGCCTCTAGATATTTGCTGTCATCCCAATCTACAGCCACATCTTTTATAAATTGAAATGCATCTGGAAAGCGGTTGTAGTTCTCAGGTGTATCAGCTGCCATTTGCAACGGGCTGTACATAGTAACATACAAGGCTAATTGGTTGGCAATTGTACTGTTTACATGAGAATTGTTTTCTGGATTCATTTTACTCAAATCCATTTCAAAAATTCCAGGTGTGTAATCCATTGGACCTCCAATCAAACGGGTGAAGGGTAGTATAGTGACGTGATTCGGGTTGTTGCCACCAAAGCTTTGGTACTCCGTCCCACGTGCAGATTCGTTCCCGATTAAATTTGGATACGTTCTAGCAATCCCAGTTGGTCGGACAGCTTCGTGTGCATTGACCATAATTTTGTATTCAGCCGCTTTTTCTATAGCGTATTGGTAATGGTTGATGATCCATTGGCTGTAATGTTTCTCACCTCTCGGCAACATGTTTCCAACATAACCACTTTTCACAGCATCATACCCATTGTCTTTCATGAATTGGTAGGCTTTGTCCATGTGACGTTCATAATTTCGCACTGATCCTGAAGTTTCATGGTGCATAATCATCTTAATTCCTTTTTCTTTTGCGTAAGCATGAATTCCTTTCAAATCAAAATCTGGGTAAGGGGTTACAAAATCAAAAACATAATCTTTGGAGTTACCAAACCAATCTTCCCATCCTGTATTCCATCCTTCAACAAGTACAGCATCAAAACCATTTTTGGCCGCAAAATCAATATATTTCTTAACGTTGGTAGTGGTTGCTCCGTGTGTTCCGTTTGGTTTTGCTGTAGAATAATCTGTTTTTCCAAGTTCAACCGAGGTAAAATCATTGGTATAAGACCAAGAACTTTTTCCGGTAATCATTTCCCACCAAACACCAATGTATTTTACAGGTTTGATCCATGAAGTGTCCTCAATTTTACTAGGGTCATTTAGGTTCAATGTCATTTTTGAAGCCAAGATTTCACGTGCGTCATCGCTCACCATGATCGTACGCCAAGGTGATGTTCCAGGAGCTTGCATGTATCCTTTGTCTCCGTTTGCATCAGGTGTTAACCAAGATTCAAAAATCATGTTTTTGTCATCTAGATTCAAATGCATACAGGAGTAGTTAATAAGAGCAGCTTCGTGCAAATTGATGTACAATCCATCGGCAGTTTTCATCATCAAAGAGGTTTGTACTCCTGTTGGTGAAAATGATTTTTGGGATACATTCTCTGTCGTAGCTGTTTTCATCAAACCGCGTATCTCAGACATTTTTGATGTAGTGTAGTCGTATTCTTGTGTTTCATAATCACCTGGAATCCAAAATGTTTTGTGATCTCCAGCCATAGCAAATTGCGTATGCTCTTCTTTGATAACGAAGTAGGTTAGGTTTTTTTGCGAAGGAAATTCATATCGAAAACCAAGACCTTCGTTAAATAAACGAAAACGAATAATTAATTTTCGATCAGTAGTATTCTGATTTAAAGTAACAGCCAGTTCGTTATAATTGTTTTGAATGCTGCTTACTTCTCCCCAAACCGGCGTCCAATTTTCATTGAAAGTTGCTGTTTTGGTGTCGATAATCTTAAAATCATTTAGCAATGATTTGGGATCGTTTTTTAGTTCCAGTCCTAACTTGCTAGTTTTTATTACCGCTTTGTTTTTATAGTTTAAAGCATAGGTTGGTGTTCCATCCTTTTGCAAGGAAAACTCCATTTGAAGTTTTGAATTGGGGGATTTTAATTGTTGTCCAATTGCCAGAGGAAAAAAGGCAAGGCAAACTAATGTGGTTACTAGAAATTGCTTCATTATGGTTTAGTTAATGTATTTATAAATTGCTTTAGAAATCTTTAATAACCCAAAATTAAGATGATTTGGCCTTGACTAAATTCAATATTCCAAAATGGTAGTAAATGTAGTGAGCGACTCTTTGTAAAGCCTTGCTAATAAAGGATTTTTTATTTTTGTTAACACAAAAAAAGTAGTGACTCTGTAGCAAAAAAATACTTCTTTTATGTCAAAAAACAGCATAAAAGAGGTGTTTAGGTAGGATTTTAAAAATTATTTATTGGTTCCAATGCGCATTACGTTGGCCTCAAATTCCTCTCTTGGTCCAGCGGCTTTGTTACGCAGTTTGGTGCGATAATTATAAATAGTAGATAAGGAATAGCGAAGAAATTCAGATATTTTCACACTATCTGAAATTCCTAATCGTATCAAAGCAAAGATGCGAAGTTCCGTATTCATCAGTTCACCCGATTTTAATTTGATATCATCTTTGTCGGTTAACAATCGGCTGAAATCTTCAATAAAGTTAGGGAAGAGTAGTAAGAATGTCTTGTCAAAATTATTATAGAAATCTTTCAATTCTTCATCAATAAATTCTTTTGATTTGATGGCACGTACTAGCTCGTCTTTTTTACCACTAGTGACAATTACGTTCAATTTTCTTCGGTAACCATCAAGTTTACTAATGTATACGGAACACTGATCCATGTAACGACCAATATAAATTTCCTTTACCAAATTAGCTTCTTTCAAAGTGGTATTGGTTTCATTCAGTTTTTCGTTAAAAACTTTTAGCTCTTCATTTAGTGTCAATGATTGTTTGTTGGCAATGCTAATCTCTCTTTTCGCTTTGGCCAACTTTTTCATTTGTTTGAAAAGTAAAAACAAAATCACTAGCAATATCAAAGACAAGACTGTTGCACTGACCAAAAAATAAACCAATTGGTTGTGGTTGGTCTCGTTTTGCTTCTCGTAGGCTTTATTAATGATGGGCATCATTTTCGAAATCTCATACGTACGCAAGCGAGCATTGCAAAACAGCGCATCCTCGAGCGAGCGCTTTATGTAGGTGTAGGAGCGATCAATATCTCCTTCTTGATACAATAGGAAAGCCAATGCACGTAACGAAATGTATTCTTTTTTTTCTAGTCTCAAATCGGATATAGCCGACTTGATGAGCCATTCTTTTTCAAGTTCAAACTCTTTTTTTTGATGGTAGGTTTGAGAAATTAAATAGGCAACAACGGCCTGGTCGGTATCTGAATTCTTTAATTTAGGATAGTAATTCAGTAATAAATCTAAGTTTTCTTGGTATTTTCCGCTTTCTAGTAATTGGTTTGAAGTAGTAAATAAATGTGATTTTGATTGCGTGGGATAGAATTTTAAAATAGAATCGCTATATTTTTTTCGAAGGGCTATGTAGTGTTTTTTTTCTTCAACTGAAGCAGCATAGTACGACATCGAAAGATACAAAGAACTGGCGACGCCAAAATAGGTAACTTTGATTTCTGGAGTTATTTGAATATTAATTTTATTTATAATATCGGTAGCTTCTTTATACATGCCCAAAGTTTCCATTATCGACGCAAGATTTAGTTTGGCCGTATTTACTTTGGCGATATCACTTAATTGTTTGGCGATTCTTAGATTTTTTCTGGCATAACTTAAAGCTGAATCCGATTGGTAAAAACGATACTCTCCAAACAACTTGCCATAAATTTCATATTTTTGAAGATCAGTTGTAGTGAATTTTAATAATTCTTTAAGTTTGCCAATTTCATTTTCTTTTTTTGTTTTATAGATATGGTTGTTCTCAAGAGTAGCATCTAATTCATTGAGTAATGAATTTGTTTCTGATTGTGAAAAAACAAATATTGGAAAAAGGATAAGTAGGGAAGCAGTCCAAAATTTATGCATTTGTTGGTATTTTAATTAGGCTAATTTAATTAAAATTTAACATTTAAGTACGAAATAGTTATTTAAATAATTTGAAATTTTAGGTAACAAATGGATGTATGCTATAGATTTCTTTACTGTAAAAGGAAAATTGAAAAGATTACTTCTTAATAGGCCTTGTGAAAAGATGGGAAAGGTATCCGAAAATAATTAAAGTAAAGATAAGACCAAAGCGGAATTCATTATTATATTGAGTCCATTTTTGGATTGGATTGAAGATTATACTTAAAAAAGTTAGTATAAGATAGATACTCATCAAAAGGCTAATGTAAAGTGCTGCTTTTTTCATAATCAGTATGTTATAATTCTTGCTCAGTATTTCAAGTACAAAGATAATTGCTTTTTAATACTATGTCAATCACTAAAAGTGGGTATATTTAGACGGTTATTTTGAGTGGATTATGATCGTGTTTTTCAACGTTTATGAATGAATGTTTTCTTTGGTGATTAAAAAAACAAGAAAAAAACGTACTAGCATCACAGTTTTTCTTATTTTTATAGAAATGAAAGTAAGGATACTTTCAATGTAAGCGTTAAGAAATAAATGAGAACATTAGTTATAGGAGATATTCACGGAGGTCTACGTGCACTCCATCAAATTATTGAAAGAGCAAAGGTAACCCCAAATGATACTTTGATTTTTTTGGGAGATTATGTAGATGGTTGGAGCCAATCACCACAAGTGATTAACCGTTTGATTGAATTAAGATCTACCAATAATTGTATCTTTATTAGAGGGAATCACGATGAACTTTTACTACATTGGTTAAGAGATGGCAAAGACAATGAGCTTTGGTTTGAACATGGTGGCGAAGCAACTCTGAATGCCTATGAATCTGTAGATAAAGTAACCAAGCAGTTGCATATCGATTTTTTACTTTCTTTGGATGACTATTACTTAGATAATAAAAATCGATTGTTTCTTCATGCTGGTTTTACGAACATGAATGGTGTCAAATATGAATATTTTTCTAAATTGTTTTATTGGGATAGAACACTTTGGGAGACAGCTCTCTCATTAGATACTTCAATCAAACCAAATGATTTACTATACCCAAAAAGATTGACCTTGTACGATGAAATTTATATAGGTCATACTCCTGTTACGCGTATTAATGAAACTGTTCCAATTCACCGAGCTTGTATTTGGAACATCGATACAGGCGCAGCGTTCACTGGGCCATTGACAATTATGGACATAGATACTAAAGAATATTGGCAGTCAGAACCTCTACACCATTTATATTTTGATGAAAAAGGAAGAAATTAAATTTATAGTGTAGATTTGCAGAAAATTTAAATTTAAAAAAAAGAATATGAAAAAGATTTTTATTTTATTATTAATGTTTTCTGCTGTATTTGTTAACGCACAAGCATTCAAAGGAAAAGGGGATACTAAATTTGATGTTGGAGCAAATTTTCAAGATGGTGGTTCTGGAGTTCGCGTTGCAGCTGACTTTGGTGTTGCCGAAAACATTTCATTCGGATTCGTTTCGTCTTATTTGCTTGGAGTATCTAAGATTGAAGGAGAAAAGCCAAATTTTGGAGATCGTTTTGATTTAAAAGGTCGTTTTGATGCACACTTAGGTCCTATTTTAACTTTGGGTCAAAATGTTGATATTTATCCAGGTTTAGATTTAAGTTTGAAAAATTTTGGTGCCCACTTAGGAGCGCGTTACTTTTTCTCAGAAGGTATTGGAGTTTTTAGTGAAATCGGATTTCCTATTGCAAAATACGATCCTACTACAACTGATAGATTCCAGAATTTAAACAATCAATTTGTGGTTAATATCGGGTTCTCATTTAATCTGTAAACAACATATAGGTCAAAAAAAAAGGCAATTGAATCAGTTCAATTGCCTTTTTTTTTGACCTATACTTTAGTCCAATTCAAACTTTATACCTTGTGCCAAAGGTAAGCTTGTACTATAGTTAATCGTATTAGTTTGTCGGCGCATATAGACTTTCCAAGCATCAGAGCCAGATTCTCTACCGCCACCAGTTTCTTTTTCACCACCAAAAGCACCACCGATTTCTGCACCAGAGGTTCCAATGTTTACATTGGCTATTCCGCAATCAGAACCTAATGAGGATAGGAATAATTCGGCTTCACGAAGGTTATTGGTCATAATAGCAGATGATAATCCTTGAGCCACTCCATTTTGTAATGCTATCGCATTGGTAACCTCACCATGGTATTTTATCAAGTAGAGAATAGGAGCGAAAGTTTCCTTTTGCACAATAGCATAATTATTTTCGACCTCTACAATGGCGGGTTGCACGTAGCAGCCACTTTCATAACCTTCACCAGAAAGGACGCCGCCAGGAATTAATAATTTTCCGCCTTGGATAACCACTTTTTCTAAAGTATCCAAGTAATTAGCAACAGATTCTTTATCGATAATCGGTCCTACATGATTATTTTCATCCAATGGATTTCCAATTCTTAATTGTTTGTACGCAGTGACCAATGCTTCTTTTACTTTGTCGTACATGCTCTCATGAATTATTAATCGCCTAGTTGAGGTACAACGTTGTCCTGCCGTTCCTACAGCGCCAAAAACAGCACCTATTATTGTCATTTTTAAATCAGCATCTGGAGTTATAATAATGGCGTTGTTTCCACCTAATTCCAATAATGTTTTTCCTAGCCTTGCTGCTACAGTTTGTGCAACTATTTTTCCCATTCGGGTAGATCCTGTTGCAGATAGTAAAGGAATTCTATTGTCCTGAGACATCATTTCGCCTACTTTGTAATCGCCGTTTATTAAGCAAGAAATTCCTTCTGGTAGGTTGTTTTCTTGAATCACTTCTCGAATAATATTTTGACACGCTATGCCACAAAGTGGTGTTTTTTCTGAAGGTTTCCAAACGCATACATCTCCACAAATCCATGCCAAAGCAGTATTCCATGCCCAGACTGCAACGGGAAAATTAAATGCCGATATAATTCCAACTACTCCCAATGGATGGTATTGCTCATACATGCGGTGACTAGGGCGTTCAGAATGCATGGTTAATCCGTGTAATTGGCGAGAAAGTCCCACTGCAAAATCACAGATGTCGATCATTTCTTGTACTTCACCATATCCCTCTTGCAATGATTTTCCCATTTCAAACGAAACCAATTTCCCTAAAGCTTCTTTGTTGTTTCTTAGTTTATCACCAAACAAACGTACCATTTCACCTCTTTTTGGTGCAGGAACGGTTTTAAAAACTTGAAAAGCTTCTGTTGCAGAAGTTATTACTTGTTCATAATCGTCTGCAGTAGTTGCATACACTTTGGCTATTAATTGTCCATTTACAGGAGAGTGGCTGTCAAAAATTTCACCGTTTGAGAATCGTTCTATTCCAGTTGAGGTTCCTAAGTTAACAGGTTTTATTCCTAATTGAAAAAGAACTTGTTGTATGTCGAAAGTGGTCGGTGTTGTTGCCATGTTGAATTTGCGTATTGTTTGTTTTGCTAAGGTACAAAAAAGTATTTTCTTGTATAGTGAGACATACTCAGATCTTCTTAGCAAGTGGGTCTATCTAGTAGTTGCTTTTTATATCATAAAGAAAACTATTAATGTTATCTTACCTTACCTCTTTTCTTTTATCAAATAGACATATACTGGAAAGTGATCGCTAAAACCAATTTCTGTTGCAGAATGCCTTTTGGGGTATCCCTTATACGGTCCCGTAGTTTGAATAAGAAATGGTTTGTTATAAATGCCAGCTTTCCAGAATTGAAATTGCTTGTAGTCATTTTGAATCAGGGACTGAGTAACCATAACCTGGTCAAAAATATCCCAAGAATCTCTGTAGGCTATAGTGCCAAACCCTTTGTTGGCCATCGCTTCAAAAGGGTTGAATATTCCTAGTGGTGGTACCTCTTCTTTTTTGGATTTGGTGTTGAGCATTTTTTTTAGACTGTTATTGAAAGGACCATCATTCAAATCTCCCATGGTGATGACTTTTGCATTAGGATTTATTCTTTGTAATGAATCAATTATTTTTCGATTCAAAGCTCCTGCAGCTTCTCGCAATGGACTCGATTTTTTTTCGCCTCCTGATCGAGATGGCCAGTGATTAACGATGATATGAATTTCTTCATTTTCAAGATACCCAGTGACCAACAGTTGATCCCGAGTGAATATTCGATGATTGTCCAAGCTAATTTCGGCTTCGTCCTCTGTGTTATCTTGAATTTTGGTCGGTACATCTTGTTTTCTCTCTTTACTGTAAATGATCAATGGGATATTGGTATAGGACGTTGGTTTGAAATGTTTTTTTTGGTATAAGAGTGCCACATCTATTCCCCGTTTGTCGGGTGAATCATAATGAATAATACCGTAATCTTTATCACTGATGTAGGGTTGTTTGATTAAGTCATCCAGAACTGTTCTATTTTCAATTTCAGAACAACCAATTAGGGTTGGTGCATTTGTATTTTCAGTGGTGCCAATTTCTGCTAAGACTTGGGATAAATTATGAAGCTTTTGGTTGTATTTTTTAGAATCCCAATGTTGAAAACCCTTTGGAGTCCACTCGTCATCATTGGTCAATGGATTATTAATAGTGTCAAACAAGTTTTCAAAATTATAAAAAGCAACCGTGTGTATGCTGTATTTCTTAGGTTGGGCAGAGCATATCGAAACAATGCAAATTAGGGTTGTGATTAAAGATTTCATTGTAAGTGTGTTAGTATAGTAAAAATACAAATTCGATCTAGAAAACAATTCTTATTTTCAAAAAAACGTATCTTTGTTTTGTACTGATTTTAGTGGAGTCAGTCTTATCTATTAACTTCTTATGATGTCTATTTTTTCTTTTTCGATAGCTACCTTACAAAAATTCAATTTTGTATTTTTAATTTTTTTACTAACTATTTTTAATTGCCAATCTCAAAATACTATGATTACACCTGCATACTTGCAAAAAGGGGATACAATCGCGATTGTATCAACCGCTCGAAAAAATAATGTTGATAATTTGAAACCCACCATTAGTTTGTTGCATAGTTGGGGACTAGAGGTGGTTATTGGTAAGACCATAGGTTTGGAAGAAAATCAGTTGGCTGGGAGTGATCAGGAACGAGCTGCCGACTTTCAGTCGCAAATGGATAATCCCAATATCAAAGCAATTTGGTGTGTTCGTGGTGGTTATGGAACGGTACGAATGGTAGATTTATTAGATTTTACGAAATTTAAACAAAGTCCAAAATGGGTGATTGGTTTTAGTGATGTGACAGTTTTGCATAGTCATTTGAATACAATGGGTTTCAAGTCCATTCACGGGGTTATGCCAATTAGTATCCCTAGAGCAACCAAAGCGGCCATTGAAAGTTTGAGGATAGCTTTGTTTGGTGAAAAGCTATCATATGAAATTGCTCCAGACCCTATGAATCGAATGGGAACAGCCACTGGAGAGTTGGTAGGAGGAAACCTTTCTATTTTGTACAGTTTGTTTGGTTCGCAATCATCGATAGATTGCAAGGATAAAATTCTTTTTATAGAAGATTTGGACGAATACCTTTATCATGTTGATAGAATGATGATGAATCTTAAGCGTAATGGCTGTTTAGAAAGTATTAAAGGAATTTTGGTGGGTGCAATGAGTAGTATGAAGGATAATGATATACCCTGGGGTAAAAATGCTATGGAGATTATTCAAGATGTGACCAAGCAATACAATATTCCCATTATCTATAATTTTCCTGCTGGACACATTCATGATAATCGTACCTTGATCATGGGGAATACAATTACAATAGATGTTAATACATCCAAATCAACTGTTGTTTTTGAATAGTCTTGCTTGGATTCATACTTAGTTATTTTACTTAGTTTTTTCTAAAATTATAATTTTATTTTAAACATGGCAGCACATAATGATCTTGGTAAATTGGGTGAAGAAATGGCTGTAAATTTTCTAAAAGAAAATGGATATGCTATTTTGGATACAAATTGGCGTTTTCAAAAAGCCGAAATCGATATAGTTTGCACGATAAATGATTTTCTTGTTGTAGTTGAAGTAAAGACGCGTTCTTCGATTGAAATTGGTTTACCAATTGACGCTGTTAACACAAAGAAAATCCGACTACTTACAAGGGCTATAGATGAATACGTATGCGCAAAAAATCTTGATGTTGAAGTCCGTTTTGATGTAATATCAATCTATAAAGAGCATAATTCCTTTGTTATAGAACATATTACAGATGCTTTTTATCATTTTTAATTAAAAAAACATCTTGTTATATTTGTAACAAAATGTTTTTTATATATCTTTGTGTAAGTTTTTGACTTGCTAAACAATTAGACAATTCTAAAAAACTAAGTATAAATACCTATATAGATTATGAAAACTGTATCGTCAATTGTAGAGAATTACATCAAAACAAAGCCATTTTTATTGAACGCTTTATCTCTAGGGATTATCAATTTGACTTCGTTGTCTAGAAACATCATGTCTGAGTTAGAAAGTGAATTTGGTAAAGAAGTAAAACAAGGAGCTGTAGTTATGTCTCTAAAGCGCTTGACCGAGGAATTAGACTTTCGACTCAATCATAAAATTAATAAGGTTATCAAGAATATTGGTGAAATTACGGTGCGTTCTGCTTTGACAGATTATGCTTTTGCAGTTTCAGAAACGGTTTTGAATAAGCAAGCCGAATTAATCTCAGATATCAATGCTTTTCCAGATGTATTCTATACTTCTTCTCGAGGTGTTAATGAAATTAATATTGTGGTAAGTAATAGCGTTAATGCTTTGGTTGATAAACACTTTGTAAACGAAAAATTGCTTCAGAAAATTGATAATTTAGCTTCTATTACGGTTAAATTACCAAAAGAAAATATCGTGATTCCAGGGATTTATTATTTCATCTTCCAACGTTTGGCATGGGAAGGAATTATAATCAACGAAGTAATTTCGACTTCAAATGAATTCACAATATTGGTAAGTGAAGAGCAAGTTGATGTAGCATTTAAGGTAATCAAAGATTTGAAAAATTAAAGAGACTATTTATAATATAGAAAAACGGCTATCTAATTCATTTTAGATAGCCGTTTTGATTTTGATATATACCTTTCTTAGTTTTAATAAGTAAATAAAGTGACTTACTGCTGTTGAATGTGTTGTTGGCGGGCTTGTTCTATGTATTCTAGTTGTGCTTTTACATCCTCTGGTATTTCTTCTAGTTGTACATCATTAAATTCTTCAAAGTGTCTTCCGTCTTCATATCCAATAGATACAAAAACAGATAAGGATTGTACTGCAATACCTTTAAAGGTCCCTTTTACAGGCGAACAATCAGCAAAATTCAAACCAACCGAAAGCTTAACGTGATTGTCCATTGTCCAGATATTGTTAGTTGGGTCAATTCCCAACCAGCCTTGTGTTGGAGAGTAAATTTCAACCCAAGCATGAGTTGCGCCTTCCCCTCTTAATCCTACCTTATTGGGACAGATGTATCCACTTACATAACGCGCAGGAATACCTTTGGTTCGCATAAGTTGTAATAGAACATGTGCAAAATCTTGACAAACTCCTTCTCGGGTAACTAAAATTTCATCTAGAGTGGTGTAAATGGTAGTAATCCCTTTGGAGTAGGTAAAACGATTGTAAATATAGGAACTACACTCTTGCGCTAACATAACGATAGATTTATCCTCTGTTCCTATTTCGTCCAGAATTTCGTCAATTATGTTTTGTTTTGTAATGACATCAGGATATGAGTAACGAAGTAGCGCGATGCTTTTTTCTTTTTCTTTTGTTAAATCTTCTAGTGTATCGTGGTCGATTTCTGGAATTTTAAGTGAGTGATTGACACGTACAACTATGCGACTTTCTATTACCAATTCGGTATGGCTTTCGAGTGTGCTAAAATTACCAACTTGATTCCCAAAGTTGTCAGTAGAAACGGCTACTTCGGGATTATTGGTAATCGAGAGCTGAAATTGCAGTACATCTTGATTGGCAAAGTTATAAGGGTACAGACGTATTTCGTTAACACTCTCTTTTATGGGCCAATTGTATTGGTATTTTGTGATATGTACGATTTTGAATACTGCCATTTTTTTTAGGTATAAGAAAAGAATAGTTTAGAAAAATCTGCAGAGAAGTTATATAGTTGATTTTTTGTATCCTCTAATATATGTTCTAATTGTTGATTTGTTAAATTGTGGTAATCTGTAAATTCTACAGCGCTCTTTAGCCTTCCAAAATGATTGCGCATGGTTCTAGCTTCACTCAAATGATTGTCTTTGAATAAATTATTCAAACTAATTTCTATCAATCCCAGTGTGTAAATTACCGAATGGGCAAAATCCTTGTTGAAGATGACTTGTTGCACTACTTTGCGATTATGAGGTATGTTACTGTAGCTTTTCATATATAGTTCATATCCAGATAGCGATAGTAAGAGTTTTCTCCAATACAATAGGTTTCCTTCTCCTTCTAGGTTGTATTCAATCGGAGCATAATAAGCTTGTGTAAAGGTGATGGTTTGTAAACAACGTTCAATATTTTTACCAATGATAGAAAAACTCCATCCAATACCACGGGGCATAGTTACATGAAATACTCCGTTATATAATAGAAAGTCCTTATTTATCTTAGATAATATGGCACTAGCTTCTGCTGTCTCCAATCGCTTAGGTAAATCGGGTTCATTCATATAATGATACATCGAGTTGATATGTTCCCATAATTCTTTGGTAATTTTATCTTGCGCACCTCTTGCATTTTCGCGTGCCTTTGTGATCAAACATTTGACTGAATTGTTGTTTTTTGCATCACAAATAATATAGTTCAATACAAAATTGGTGTTGTATTGTACCTCTGTTTTCTCCTTTTCGGTCAAGTTTGTGTAGTAATCTAGTAGTGGTTTGTAGCCTTGAAAGTCACCGGCTTCTTGGTCAAAAGATAAATTGTAAAGAGTATTTAATGTCAGTAACATTCCATGAGTTCTTTCCATATATCTATTAAGCCAATAGATTCCATCTGCTACGCGGCTAAGCATATTTACTTCCATATAATAGAGTTTAAGTTGTATAGATTTAATTAATATTATTTCATTATCCAAGTATCCTTGCTACCACCTCCTTGAGATGAGTTAACCACTAATGAACCTTCGGTCAATGCCACTCGGGTAAGTCCTCCGGGTACAATCTCTACACCTTTTGGTCCACATAAAGCATAGGGTCTTAAATCAACATGTCGTAATTTTAGTTCACCATCAATAAAACAAGGAACAGTGCTAAGTTGAATAATTGGTTGTGCAATAAAATTTCTAGGATCGGCAACGATTGCAATTTTTGCTGCTTCAAGTTCTTCTTGAGTAGCTTTATTTCCCATAATCATTCCGTATCCTCCACTTTGATTCGTTTCTTTAATAACCATTGTTTCCATGTTGGCAAAAACGTGTTCCCTTTCATCTTTGTTTTCCATTTGATAGGTTGGCACATTTTTTAATATAGGTTCCTCATTCAGGTAATATTTAATCATATCTGGAACATAAACATAAACAGCTTTATCATCGGCTACTCCATTTCCTACTGCATTTACAAGAGCTACGTTTCCAAGTTTGTATGCACTTATAAGTCCAGGAACCCCAAGTGTACTGTCTGGCTTGAATACCAATGGATCTAGGTATTCGTCATCAATCCTTCTGTATATTACATCCACTTGTTGTAGTCCTGAAGTTGTTTTCATGTATACCTTATTGTTGTTTACAATTAAGTCACGACCTTCTACAAGTGGAATACCCATTTGTCGTGCCAAAAAGGTATGTTCATAATAGGCAGAATTATAAACTCCTGGTGTTAGTAAAACCACATTTGGATTTGAAATTGCTCTAGGAGATAGTGAAACTAAGATGTTGTGAAAAATCATAGGATAGTTCACTACCATACTCACGTTGTTACTTTTGAACATTTCGGGGAAAACGCGTTTGGTGATTTCGCGATTTTCGAGCATATAACTCACACCACTAGGGCAGCGTAAATTGTCTTCTAAAACATAAAATTCTCCATCAGCACCACGTATCAAATCAATACCAGCAATGTGAACATGAATATTATGCGGAAGCTTTATTCCGTGTACTTCTTGTAAATAATGTGGACATGAGGCAATTAATGAAGCAGGAACAATTCCGTCTTTGATAATATTCTGATTATTATAAATATCTTCTAGAAATAAATTCAATGCTTTTAATCGCTGCGCAATTCCTGTTTCTATTTCGAGCCAATCTTTTTGCGTTATTATTCTGGGAATAATATCAAAGGGAAAAATTCGTTCAATCCCTTCGTTATTATCGCTATAAACCGTAAAAGTGATTCCTTGGTTCATAAAAATATCAGAAGCTTGTTTTTGCTTTTGAGTTAGTTTCTCAAGGTTTAAACTTTCTAATGTTTGTAGTACTTGACGATATGGTTCCCTTACTCCATCCTTAGAAAACATCTCATCCCATCCTTTTGGGTTTAAATTTGGTGTTAATTTTATCATTCCCGGTTTTATTAAAAGTTTAAGAAATCATTAATATTTAGTAGTATAATCATGTTTAACGACTAATTTACTTAATTTTTTATATAATATTTTTGTTTCTAGTGGTTAATTATCAATGTGTATTGTATTTATATGTATTTGTTTATATAATCATTCTTTTTTAAAGAATTTAGTTTTTAAACTCTATTTTTTTGCGGGATTAATAGTCTATTTTTTGATTAAAATATTTTTGTTACCAGTATTGGTTAACCAATTTAGTGAAATAAAGTAGTTTTATGGTATATTTGCTTACTCAAATTGCAGTGTAAAAGCAGTTAAGTAATCTTTTTACGAATAAATCTAATTAATTATGAGTTTAAGTACAGAATTTCATGCCGTCAATCCTACTACTAATACTTTATTAAATGGAGGTTTTATTAATACGACTAATTCGGAATTAGATGTTGTTGTACAGCAAGCTGTAAATGATTTTGATATTTATCGAAAGAAAGATAAGAATCAAATTGCCGATTTTCTAGATCAAATTGGGAAGGAAATCTTAAATCTTGGTGACGCGTTGTTAGAAAGATGTCATCTAGAAACAGCATTACCGCTAGCAAGGTTACAAGGAGAACGTGGGCGCACCGTTGGACAATTGCAATTATTTGCATCATTTGTAAGAGAGGGTTCCTGGGTAGAGGCAAAAATTGATACCGCTCAGCCAGAGAGAATACCCTTAGTAAAACCAGATATTCGTCAAATGTTATTGCCTTTGGGACCTGTAGCGGTTTTTGGAGCGAGTAACTTTCCGTTGGCTTTTTCTGTTGCCGGTGGTGATACGGCTTCTGCATTGGCGGCAGGTTGTCCAGTAATTTTTAAGGGGCACCCTGCACATCCAGGAACTTCAGCTTTGGTGGCTTCAGCTTTTGAGAAAGCTATTGCTGTTTGCGGAATGCCAAAAGGCACTTTTGCCTTAGTCCAAGGAAATACAAACGCATTGGGCACAGCTTTAGTAAGTCATCCTTCTATAAAAGCAGTTGGTTTTACTGGGTCTTTTACAGGAGGGAAGGCTTTATTTGATTTGGCTAATGGAAGACTAGAACCTATTCCTGTATTTGCAGAAATGGGTAGCACGAATCCCGTTTTTATTTTACCTGAAATTTTAAAAGAAAAAGCAACTTCAATTGCAAAAGGAATGGCGGGTTCTATCGTACAAGGCGTGGGCCAGTTTTGCACCAATCCAGGTTTGGTATTCATACAAAAATCGGCAAGTGCAGACGAATTTTACTGTCAATTAACTCAAAATATCACCGAAACACCTGCTGGAACGATGTTAACAGCTGGAATTGGTAAAACGTATAAAAAGAATCTTGAGAAAATAGCTGCTATGAATAATGTAGTAGAACTAGCCAAAGGAAAATCAGCAACAACAGAGAATGGAGGTGTTGCAATGGTATTCAAAACTTCGATAAGAAATTTTATTAATACTCCTTACTTGGTAGAAGAAAACTTTGGTCCATCACAAGTTTTAGTCGAAGCAGAAACTAAAGAGCAAATATTAGAGGCTGCTCGAAATTTAGAGGGTCACCTGACCGCAACAGTGCATGGTACAACTGGAGATTTTGAAAATTACAAAGAACTTTTCGATATTTTAGAGTTGAAAGTAGGTAGAATCCTGATTAATGGTTTTCCAACAGGGGTTGAGGTTTGTCATTCAATGGTACATGGAGGTCCATATCCAGCCACGACTGCACCACAATCTACATCGGTAGGTACACAGGCAATCAAACGTTTTGTGCGTCCTGTATGTTTTCAGAATTATCCATCTTTTCTATTGCCAAATGCGTTGAAAAATGAAAATCCAGATCAAATTATGCGATTTGTAAATGGAGCTTTCTCGAAGGAGGCAATTGTATAAATAATTGAATTGTTAGGTCCTACTTTTGCCGCAGATTAAAATGATTACACAGATTCCATCTGTATTAATTATTTTAATCTGTGGAACTTTTTTTAACTACTTTCTTTTTCTCCATTCTTCAAAATCAACCAATGTTTGATCGATCGTTGGAGGATAGAGCCCAATAATAGGTTTGCCTTCAGCTACCTTTTCTAAAACAAAATTTTCGAACAGCGTCATTTCTATACATTCATCAGCTACTTCGTCAGCAATGTGAGCAGGAATTACCATGACCCCATCATCATCTCCTACAAGTACATCACCAGGAAAAATGGCTACGTCACCACATGCAATTGGAATATTGATATCCAATGCTTCATGCAGCGTCAAATTGGTTGGAGCAGATGGGCGATTATGGTATGCTGAGAATGGTAAATTTGCTATTGATGCGGAGTCTCTAAAGCCACCATCGGTAACAATTCCTGCGGCTCCACGAACCATCAATCGAGATACTAAAATATCTCCGGCAGAGGCTGCACGAGCATCTTTTCTGCTGTCAATCACTAATACACTTCCTTCAGGACATGTTTCGACTGCAACTCGTTGTGGATGATCTACATTTCTAAAAACAGTGATTGGATTTCGATCTTCTCTCGCCGGAATGTATCGTAAAGTAAAGGCTTCTCCAACCATAGTGGGTTTGCCTAATTGTAATGGTTTTACTTCTTGGATGAACTGATTTTTAAATCCTTTTTTATACAAGCAAGTTGCAATAGTAGGTGTGCTTACTGTTTTTAATTTTTCTCTGGTTGTGGCAGATAATTTTTTCATTTAATAATTTTTTTTAAAAGAAAGGGTATTGAAATCAATAATTTATGTCTATATTTGGAAACCCAAACTGGCAAACCAATTTAGTTTACGTAAAGATAAGTAATTAAAATATAAAAGTCAATAACGTTATGAAGAAGGTAATTTTCTTAGGAATCATTTTTTTATTGTTTTCCTTTCGTCCAACAGATATGGGTAAAAGTACTAAGGTTACTAATTTGCAAGAGTTAAACGCAGCGATTAAAGAGGCCGTAGCTGGAGATGAAATTATTCTAGCAAATGGGGTGTGGAAAGATGTTCAAATACAATTCAAGGGAAAAGGAACGCAAGAGGCTCCGATTGTTATGAGAGCCGAAACTTCAGGAGAAGTTTTTATAGAAGGAGTTTCTGATTTAAAAATAGGAGGGACTTACCTTGAAGTGAGTGGATTGTACTTCAGAAATGGATATACTCCATCGAGTACCATAATTGATTTTCATATAGACGAAACATTAATAGCTAATCATTGTAAAATTTCACAATGTGTTATCGAAGATTTTACGCAATTAAATCGTGTAAAAGACGATCACTGGATTGAATTTTGGGGAAGAAACAATCAATTGGATCACAATTATATTACTGGAAAATCGAATCAAGGGCCAACTATAATGGTAGTTTTGAAAGGAAATGAACATATCAATAATCATCACAAAATCACCAACAATCATTTTGGACCAAGACCTAGAAAAGGAGGGCCACATGGTGAAACAATTCAAATTGGAGACAGCGGAACTTCAATGGTGCCTTCATTTACTCTAGTTTCTTATAATTTATTCGAAAGATGTGATGGTGAGGTTGAGATTATTTCGAACAAATCAAATTATAATGAATACCGAAATAATATTTTCTACAAGTCTGAAGGTTCATTGGTATTGCGTCATGGAAATTACTGTACTATTGACGGAAACATATTTATAGGAGACAAAAATTCTGATTTCATGGGAGGTGTTCGTGTAGTGAATACAGGACACTGGATCACTAATAATTATTTTTATAAAATCAAAGGTGATGAATTTCGAAGCGCTTTGGCAGTTATGAATGGAGTTCCAAAATCTCCATTAAATCGCTACAATCAAGTGACAGATGCAGTGATTGCTTATAATACTTTTGTAGATTGTAGTACACCATGGCAGTTCAGTGTTGGTGCAAATATGAGTAAAAGTGATGTGTTACCAGCACAAGAAATCCGTTCGGCAAGACCCGATAGAATTGTAGTTGCAAACAATGTTATTTACAATCAAATACCAAATAACTTTCCGGTGAAGGCGTATGATAAGGTAGATGGAGTAGTATTCAAAAACAATATTTTGAATAGTCCTAATA
This sequence comes from Flavobacterium psychraerolatum, assembly GCF_025960985.1. Lineage (GTDB taxonomy): Bacteria > Bacteroidota > Bacteroidia > Flavobacteriales > Flavobacteriaceae > Flavobacterium. The sequence continues at coordinate 56,874 of NZ_JAOQMX010000004.1, forward strand.
ACAGCGTTGTAAAAGATAGTGGGATTCAAACAGAAAATTTTTCTGCAACCAAAATATCAGATTGGTTGTATGTTCCTACTACAAATAATATTGATGTTTATAATGGCTTTGATTTCGAAAACATTAAAAAAGATATTTTTGGCAAAGATAGAGTCTTATCAAATGCAATTGGCGCAATAGTTTTACCTGTGGATAAAAATAAAGGAACAATTGTAGCAAAAGCGTACGGAACCAACTGGTTTTCTACAAAGATGAATAAAGCAACTACAGCAACGATAAAAGTAGCTTCTACCAAAGAATTGGTAGCTGTTTTGGAGAGTGCGGTTAATGGAACTATTATTGAATTAAAAAAAGGAGTCTACAAAATAGAAGCATCATTAGTCATTAATAAAGTAATCACAATTAAAGGAAAAGACAAGAAAAATAAAGCAACAATTGTGTATTCTGGAGCTAGCAAAAGCCCTGCTTTTTTGATGGAGCCAAAAGGTAACTTGGTGGTTGAGAATCTAATTTTGAAAGGAAACAAAGTACAATATGCTTTTGCAACTTTAGAGAAAAACATGAAAAGTGCTTATAATCTTTCGACCAATAATATAGAAGTTAGCAATTTTGATACGGTATTAAATGCTTATAAAGATGCGTTTTCGGATACCATTTCGATAGATAATTCAATTTTTAAAAATTGTAAAAGAGGAATTCGCTTAGCAGATGAGAATGAAGATTTGGGAGAATACAATGCAGAATTCGTATACATTAAAAATTCAAAATTTGATGGTATACAATCTAGTGTGCTGGATTACTACCGTGGTGGTTATGATGAATCTACTATTGGAGGGAATTTAATTTTTCAAAATAATTCTGTAATAAACTCTGGGAAAGAAGAAGTGAGTGGGATTTTGGTTAAAACTAGAGGAATTGTAAATGTGATTATTTCCAATAATAATTTCACAAACAATCCAATTAAAGTGATTGCCATATTCTGGGGAGAAAAGGGGCAAGCCCCAAAAGATAATATCATTAAAAATTCGGGTGAGTTCAAAATAGAACAAAATCTGAAACAAAAAATGATGTATTAGGTAAAGGTTTATTGTTTTTTTTTTAATATTTTTTTTGGTTACAAAGGGGAATTCTGGTGGTTCAGAAGTTTCCCTTTGTTTTTTATAATAGCTTTTTTTGTCATAAAGGTTATAACTTTTTAATATTGGAAATTTTGTATTGAAAATTTATTTTTTCAAAGAATTGAATGATGATTTCCTTACAATTAGATTGGTTTTTATTTCGATCGTTTTGTGGTTTACTGTTGTTTCTGAGTTTATTTCTTCGATCAAATACTTTACGGCTACTTCTCCAATTCGGTTTCCAGGCTGATCAATACTAGACATCTTCGGTTGTATAATTGTACAGAAAGTTGAGTTACTAAAGCCTACAACTGCAACCTCTGAGGGAATTTTAATTTTATTTTTTTTGAGTTCTTTTATTGCTCCAATTCCGGCTTCATCAATAATAGTAAAAATGGCATCTGGTCTATTTTGTAAGCTCAATAATATTTTGGTTTGCCGTTGCCCTTCTTCAATTGATAAGTCTTCAGAACTCAGAATAAGGCTTTCGTCTACTTCTATTTTGTGTTTCCGTAAGGCTTTAAGGTAACCTTGGTATCGTCTTTCGGACACATTGGAACTGTCTGTCTCTTTGATGATGGCAATTCTTGTTTTGCCCGTATTAATCAAATGTTCGACTGCTTGTAAAGCCGCACCCTCATCATCAATGATAATTTGTGTGCAAGGTACTTTATTCGAAATTCGATCAAATAAGATAAGCGGAATGTGTTTCATCATTTCTAGAATTTCATCTACATTTTGCGTTTTTTTAGTCAATGATAATAAAACGCCATCAACTCCAAATTGAATCATAGTTTCTAGTAATTCGGCTTGCCTAGTATCGCTATTGAAGGATTCACAAATGATGACTTTGTACCCGTTTAATTCGGAGGCCGAAATAATTCCTCTTAATAATGTGGAGGTAAAACGATGTTCTATATTAGGGATTATAACCCCAATAATATTTGTTTTATGCGAACGAAATCCTTTGGCGAATAAGTTGGGGACATATTTTACTTTATTAGCATAAGTTTTAACACGATTTTTGGTTTCTTCACTAATATCTGAATGATCGTTTAAAGCTCTCGAAACTGTAGAAATAGATAATTCTAAATCTAAAGCTATTTTTTTTAATGTTATGATATTTTTTTTACTCATTTTTTATCAAATTACTATGTAAAGGTAGTTAATTATTTTTGTTCGCAAACGTTACCGCAAACGGTTGCGTTAATATTTCGTTAATTTTAAGAATCAATTCATTGAGTTTCAATATACATTAGCGGTAACAAATAACCATATAACTTAATTAATCAACCAAATTATGAAAAACTTTATCAAAGTATTTTTGTTGTTAATAGGAACAGTTTCCTATTCGCAAACTACCGTAAAAGGAACGGTAACTGATGAACAGAATAATCCTATTCCACAAGTGAATGTACTTATTGTAGGAACTCAAGTAGGAGTAACTACAGATTTTGATGGGAAGTATGTTTTGATCACAAAATTGATTGGCGATCAAAAAGTAAAAGTTGCTACAATTGGTTTTAAAGACCAAATTAAAAACATCAAATTAGCTGGAAGTGATCTTAGATTAGACTTTCAATTAAAAGAGAGTATGGAGATGCTTGACGAAGTTGTATTAACAGGTACTTCGGTAAAACGTTCTCAAAAAGAAACTCCTGTATCTGTAACCTCTTTTAGTGCAAAAGATTTAACAAAATTAAATACGAGTAGCCAAGCAAATATTTTGAGAAGTGTCCCTGGGATTACTACCGAAAATGGTGGAGGTGAAGTAGGGTCTAACGTATTTGTGAGAGGTTTGCCTTCTGGAGGACAATTCCAGTTCAACCCGATACAAATTGATGGAATGCCAGTATTATCTACTTTTGGTTTGAATTCATCTGCTCATGATGTTTATTTTAGAACAGATATTGGGATGAAAAGTTTAGAGTTTATTCGTGGTGGATCATCAGTATTGTATGGTGCAGGTTCTGTTGCGGGAATTATCAACTATACTAGCGAAACAGGTTCGGTTACGCCAAAGAACATTTTGAAAACAGAAGTAGGAACAAATTCTAGATACAAAGCAGACTTCTTATCTAGTGGTCAATTAGGAGGAAAAGATTCTAATATGTTTTATGCCATTACAGGTTTTTATCGTTATGATGAGGGACCAATCAAAACAGGATTGCCTACTGAAGGATATCAAATTCGTGGAAACATAAAAAAAGTAACAGAGAAAACTACCATTACATTTTCTGGACAAGTGATTGATGATAAAGTACAATTCTTTTTGCCTTATCCATTACAAGGTGGGAGTAGAACAAGACCACTTGGAAATGACGGTAAAGAAATCGTGACTTTGCAGACCGCTGCAGCGGCAAACATTTCATATGCTACTCCTGATGGAATTTTTAAAACAAATATTAGAGATGGAGTTGCTACAAAAGGAGGCTATTTTATGACGAATTTTGTTCACGATTTTTCAGATAATTTTTCTATTGATGCTAAAATCAGAAAATCAAACTACAAACACCAGTTTAATTTATTCTTAGACGGAAGTGGATTAACAGGTCCAAAAGTTGTTGAAACGCAAGCGGAGTATAAAGCAGCAAGAAATATAACAGCAGGAAATTTTACAACCTTAAATGGAGTAGCGTTACCAGCAAATGCACTTTTATTCGAAAATAGAATATTGGATAGAGTTCGTCCATTAGACGAATTGGTATCAGAGATTAAATTAATTAACAAAATGGGAGTACATACTGTAACAGCTGGGACATTTATGTCTAGAGCTTCTGCAGGAGATCTTAATATTACGACTGGTTATTTAAGCGAGTACAGTAATCGTCCTGGATTGGTTAATCTTTCGGGTTATACTGTAGATGGTGTTACCAATAGAGGAGCGGGTTATTCAAACAAAAATATTACTAGTAATAAATTAGCCTTCTTTTTGACAGATCAAATTAAATTGGAAAAATGGAATTTTGATATTGGAGTAAGACATGAAACAGCCTCTGGAACTATTCAAAATGAAAAAACTGCAGATTTTACAATGAGTACTTTTACGGGTAACGCCAAAATTGCTTCTATTAAATGGGGAACAGGAGCATATGAAACCGCAAACGTTTCTACAGATGACTATGCTGTTTCATTAGCTGCTTTATACAAAATAAATACTAGTTCTAGTGTTTATGGGAATTTTTCAAAAGGGTATTTCTTTCCAGAATTACGTTCTGTAAAAATTAATGCTGCTGGGGGGCATTCTACTTATTCTCCTGAAAAAATTATTCAAGGTGAAATAGGGGTTAAATACGGAAAGGGAAATTTTTCTGGAACAGCAGCACTTTTCTCTCTTACCTTATCAAATAGAAGAAACATTGCCTTTTTGAATGATGGTATAGGTGGATTTGTTGAAAAAGTAGATTTACAAGATACAAAATCTGCAGGTATAGAAACTACTTGGAATTGGAGATTTATAGATGGATTTGCTTTTAACGGAACATTTACCTTCCAAAAACATGAATTAACCAAATCAGAGAACAATCCAGCATTCGTAGGAAATGAATTGGCAAGACAACCGAATGTAATGACAAAATTGGGATTGTCTTATGACAAATCAAACTTTGATGCCAATTTTGATTATAACTATGCAGGGGATAAATATACAAATGATGCCAATACAGTTTTATTAAAAGGTTTTGGAATTGTAGATTTAAGTTTAGGATACACATTCAATGTGGGTAAAGACAACGAAACATTACGTATAGGAGCGCAATCTTTCAACTTGTTTAACTCTGCTGGAATCACAGAAGGTTCTCCAAGATTGGGTGATAACCAGACAGATGAACAATTCTTTGTAGGAAGACCTATTATTCCTAGAACAGCTTTGATGAATTTGACTTTCAATTTCTAATAAATTAAACATTAAAAAAGGATGCTGTTTCATTCTGTAAGAGCATCCTTTTTATTAAAACCCCCTCATTATGGCTACTAATTTAACAAAAGAAGCACAACAAATATTAAATGAAAACTTTCAAGCGGGAGGATATACTATTCCGTGTAAAGGGCTATATCCTTTTCAATGGAAATGGGATGCTGGATTTATTGCGCTTGGATTTGCACATTATGATATGGAAAAAGCAAAGACTGAGATGAAAACTCTTCTTGATGCACAATGGGAGAATGGATTTATTCCACATATTGTTTTTCATCAAAAGTCCGACACTTATTTTCCTGGACCAGATTTCCACCAAGCCGAGTTGCATCCTTTGTCCAACAAAGACTATCCTTCAACAGGAATGACACAACCTCCCGTTTTGGGCTTTACATTAGAAAAAATGTATCAAATAGCACAAAATAAAGAGGATGTACTCCAATTTATTACAGAAAATATTGGAAAAGTATACGACAATCACAACTATTTCTATAGTAAGAGGGATCCTCAAAATGAAGGCTTGGTGTACATCTACCACAATTGGGAATCGGGAACAGATAATTCGCCACTTTGGGATGATATTTGGGAAACAATGGATCCGCCAACGTATACTTTTGAACGAAAAGATACTAAGCTTATTGACCCTTCGGAGCGTCCTTCTAATAGAGAATACGACCATTATTTGTACATTATAGATATTGCAAAAGCGCACAATTATGATGACCAAAAAATTGCCGAACTATCTCCGTTTTTAGTTCAAGATCCGCTTTTCAATGCGATGTTGATTAAATCGAATGAAGCAATGATTGATTTGTACAAAATCATTGGAGGAAACGAAGATAAAATTGCACAACTAGAAAAATGGCAAACAAAAAGTAAAGCCTCTTTTAATTCGAAATTGTACGATGCGGAACTAGGAGCTTATATTCATTATGATTTAAGAAATGAAAAGCCTATTCGCTTTGTGAGTTCTTCGTCATTTTCACCTTTGTTTGCTGGGATTCCAAGCAAGGAACAAGCAGCAACAATCATAAACACTATGATGACTAAGTTTGGTGGTGATGATATGTATTTATGCGCGTCTTTTGATCCTACGAATGAACGTTTCAATCCAAAGAAATATTGGAGAGGACCGGTTTGGATCAACCTTAACTGGATGTTATATTATGGATTGAAAGATTACGGTTATGATGAAATTGCCGATAGAGTAAAATCGGATAGTTTTGAATTGTTGTCGAAAGTTGGTTTTTATGAGTATTTTAATCCCATAAAAGCAGCTTATGACACAGAAACCAAAGGGTATGGAGGAGGAAATTTCTCTTGGAGTGCCGCTTTGTACTTGGATTTGATGAATCAATAATTTTGATAAAATAATTAATTATGAACTGGATAGACTATATAGTGGTTATCGTTTACCTAATTGCTTTTCTAGGATTAGGAGTGTTTTTTAAGGAAAACAAAGATGCAAAGGATTATTTCCTAGGAGGTAAGGAAATGGGATGGTTTCCGTTAAGTTTATCTGCCATGGCAACCCAACTCTCTGCCATCAGTTTTATTTCGGCGCCTGCGTTTGTTGGTTTAGCACAAGGCGGAGGAATGAAATGGTTGACTTTTGAGTTGGCAGTTCCATTGGCCATGATTGGGATTATTTTGATTATTGTTCCGCCACTTTATCGTGCGAATATTGTAAGTATATATGAGTTTGTTGAAAGACGTTTTTCGACTTCTACTCGAATTGTTTTGAGTTTTGTTTTTCAAATTAGCCGTTCGTTATCTACTGGCGTTGCGGTGTATACCATAGCCATTATTTTGCAGTCGGTTTTAAATATTAGCTTTCACTACACCATTATATTGATTACTGTAATTACCATTGTTTACTCCTTTATGGGTGGAATGAAAGCCGTAGTATGGGGTGATGCTATCCAGATGATTATCCTTTTTGGTGGATTATTGATTTGTATTTATTACGGTTGGGGTTTATTGCAAGCGAATCCAAATTTCAACGGTTTTGAAACGGAACGTTTGCAAGTGGTAGACATGAATAATTTAGGATTTGATGGTGGTACTTTTGGGTTTTTACCTATGATGTTAGGAGGTTTGTTTTTATACTTATCTTATTATGGTACCGATCAAACACAAGCACAACGATTATTGTCTGCGAAAGATGAGAAGGCAGCCAAAAATATATTATTAGCCAATGGATTGTTGCGTTTTCCAGTCGTGTTGACCTATTGTATTATGGGATTAATCATTGGAGCTTTGGTACATTTAACGCCTGATTTCATGAGTGAAATTGCAGCGGTTACGCAAAAGCATTATCCAAAAGAGTTTGCAACCAGCGGTATTAAACCAGATTTGATGTTGCCTGTTTTTATCATGAAATATTTACCTCATGGTATGATTGGAATTTTGATTGTCGGAATTTTATCGGCAGCTATGTCTTCTGTGAGTTCTACGATCAACTCTTTGGGTGCGGTAACAGTAGAGGATCTTTTTAATAGAGGTAAAGTGAAATTGAGTCAAGCAAAATATATGAAATTGTCTAAAATTTCTATTGTATTTTGGGGGTTTGTTTGTATTGCTTCAGCCTATCTTTTTGGGAATACGGGAGGAACGGTGATAGAATTGATTAATATGATTTCGTCACAATTTTACGGACCTATATTAGCCACTTTTATTATCGCTATTTTGGTCAAAAGAGTGAATTATATTGGGATGAATGTGGGGATTGTAGGTGGGGTTTTGATTAATATTAGTATTAAATATTTCTTTGATGATATTTTCTGGATTTGGTTTAACCTTACTGGTTTTGTGATCACTTTTGTGTTGGCATTAGTAGTTAGTGCTTTGTTTAAAACAGAGAAAAATAAAGATTTTAATATTGAATTTAAAGTAAAAAGAGAAGATGTTTTGTCAAGAGATGTTATCATCTTACTAATCTTTTTTGTTATTATTTTGGGAGTTAGTTTTAGTTTGCCATCCATTTTGGCTGGAATACGCTAATAAGTATAAAATAATATTTGGTTGAACGGGTTTGCGTGAGGGATAGGAATAAGCTACCGAAGTAGCATGGATAGCCCGACAGCTTCCTGAAAAAGGGCACCTGTACGCAAAGATAATTTAGCCCTTTTTTGAGGATGGTGGCACGCCCAAATAATAATTTTAAAAAGGAAATAGATTTAAACAAACACTCTTGAGAATGCTTACTAGTTCAAAAAGCCTAAATTAGTGCTGCTAATTTGGGTTTTTTATAAATGCAAATTACCACCGAGAGTGTTTTTTTTTAATTGTAAAACGTAAAAGCGATGAGGATTTTAATAGCACCAGATAAATTTAAAGGTTCGCTGTCGGCGATGGAGGTTTGCAATGCAATTGAGCGAGGAATCCTTAACTATGACGCGACGATTGAAACGATAAAACATCCGTTGGCAGATGGAGGAGAAGGTACACTGGCTATTTTGCAAAACTATTTTGAATTAAAAACAGAATCAGCGGTAGCGATAGATCCTTTATTTCGAACTACTACGGCGACCTATAAGCACAATGATGATACAGCATTTATAGAAATGGCAAATGCATCGGGATTATTGATGGTAGAAGAAAATAATAGAGATGTGTGTAATTCGACATCGTTTGGAACAGGCCAGTTAATATTGGATGCAATTAATAAGGGGTTTCGAAAAATAATTTTATTTATAGGGGGTAGTGCTACCAATGATGGCGGAGTAGGAATGGCAGCTGCACTTGGTTACAAGTTTTTTTCGAAAGAGGGAATAAATATTTCTCCAACGGGTAAAGGATTAATTAGCATTGATGAAATTAAAAATCAAGATTTATCTTTTAGTTTGAATGAGATTTGCTTTACGGTAGTTTGTGATGTGAAGAATCCGTTGTATGGTCCTAATGGTGCGGCACATGTGTATGCAGCTCAAAAAGGAGCTTCGGCTGAAGAAATTGAGCAGTTGGATTTGGGGTTGCGGAATTTTAGTAAGCAAGTGGAAAGATATTTACATAAAGATGTAGCTCACTTGCAAGGTGCTGGCGCAGCAGGAGGAATGGGAGCTGGAGCGGTTTGTTTTTTGAATGCTAAAATGCAATCAGGAATTGACTTTGTTATGGAACAAACACACTTTGATGCTTCGGTGAAAAATAATGTAGACTTAATTATTACAGGAGAAGGGAGTTTGGACAAACAAACTGTAGAAGGAAAGGTGATTAAGGGGGTGAGTATAAGAGCACATCAAAACCATATTCCGTTTTCGATTCTGGCAGGTGTTGTAAAAGATGTAGCCTTGATAAAGAGTAACTTAAAACCAGCTCGTATTCAATCGATTATGGAAATGGATATTACCGTTGAAGATGCAATGGAAAATGCGGCAAAATATGTAACGGAAATGAGTTATCAATTGATAAAAAGCCAAAATGATCATTTTATAAATTAGAATCCTTAAACAATACTACTATAAAGGATAAAAATTAAGAGCTTTTTTGAAATTATAGCTGTAGTTAAAATAAAACAAATATACTATATAAGTACAGTTAAGGAAGAGATGGTAAGGTTATAAGTTGATTTCTTACTGATCTTTTTTGGAGTAAATAGTTTGATTTTGTTAGAGTCGTTATGTTGCTGCATAACGACTCTTTTTTTGTTAATTATTTTACAAAGGGAGCATCTTACCGGTATAAAAACGTTATTTTGAACTAAATTTGAGTTTAGAATATGAAGTGTAAAGTGTAAATATTTTTATTAAATCCTAATTATGAGTGTAGCTATATCAATTTCAAAAAATATTCGTTGGGGTATAATTGGTTGTGGTAATGTGACTGAACTAAAAAGTGGCCCTGCTTATCAAAAAGTACAAGGTTTCGAATTGGTAGGTGTGATGCGTCGCGATGCACAAAAGTGTGCTGATTATGCTAAAAGGCACGGTGTGAAAAAATATTATGTTGATGCTGATGAACTAATAAATGATCCCGAAATAGATGCTATATATATTGCTACACCTCCAGATTCTCATGCTTTTTATGGTCTTAAAGTAGCTGCAGCGGGTAAGCCTTGTTGTATTGAGAAACCAATGGCGCCAACCTATGAAGAGAGTTTGGTATTGTATAATGCATTTACTGAAAAAAATATTCCATTATTTGTAGCATATTATCGTCGTTCTTTGCCACGATTTGTTCAAGTGAAAAAATGGGTTGATGAAAAAGAAATTGGCGAAATTAGACACGTCAGTTGGCATCTAAGCAAAACAACTTCCGATCAAGATAATTCTGGCGAATACAATTGGAGAACGGATGCAAAAATAGCCAAAGGTGGTTATTTTGATGATTTGGCTAGCCACGGAATGGATTTGTTTGAGTATTTGTTGGGTGAGATTATAAATATTTCTGGTTTTACTACAAATCAACAAGGTTTGTATTCTGCCCAAGATGCTATTGTAGCTTCTTGGATTCATGAAACGGGAATTACAGGAGCTGGAAGCTGGAATTTTGGTTGTGCAACTCGCGAAGATGTGGTACAAATTATTGGTAGTAAGGGTAAGATTGAATTTTCTATATTTGAGGAGAACCCAATAAAATTGACTAATGAAAAAGGAAAAACAGAACAGTTTATAAATCATCCCGAAAATGTACAGTTTAATCATGTACAAAACATAAGAGAACATCTTTTGGGTAATAAAACTCACCCGTCTACTGGAAAAACAGGATTGCATACTAGTTGGGTATTGGAGAAAATAGTAAGAGGTTAAGGTGTTTTGCGTAGCTATTATTTTGCAAAATATTAACGATTAAAGAATTGTTTACGGGCTGTTTTAGTTGTAAATTTGTTATAGCATATATTACATTTTAGACTTTCTCTTTTGTAAGATGTTTGAGAAAGTAAAAATCCCAATTCTGATTTGTTAGAATTGGGATTTTGATTTTTAGCGATTATTCTATGTAATAGATGTAGCCAAAATTTAACCAAACGAGCCAGTCATTGGATCTGTTCTCTTTATAGATATTTGGATTTGGATTTAAACCATCTACCCAATTAGAAAAGAAATATTGAAATCTCAAATCAATCATTAAATCTCGAAGCGGCGACAATTTATAACGTGTTCCGACACTTGATACCACGGACCAAACCGTATTACTTTCGGTCGAAAAACCATAGGGATGGTTTCCAGAGGGAGTTAAGTATTTTGGAAATGTAGTAGAAGGAGTTCCTAAAGGCCCTAATGAGGAATGAACCTCGGCATTGTAATAACTAAATTGAGTACCTAGACTTACAAAAGGCCCCCAACTTCCATTTGTAGCTGTGAAATCACGTATGCTTAAAGGAAAATATTCTAATTGTATGCCTAAATTAGTCAACTGTGTACTTCCTTTCATTGCTCTTAATTGGTCTGCCCCAAGTCCTGTCCTTTCAGGTTTAACCCATTCACCTTCATGTTGTAAATTGGTTTTATTGTATGACAATTCTGTTCTAAATTTAAAATGGTCATTAAAATAATTTTGAGGAGTATAACAGTTACAATCGGCTTCATATGAAAAATTCATATAGTGAATGATTCCAATACCAAAACCAGAATTCTCAAGATTAGTTTTCAGGTCATAACGTTGTCCATAATCAGATTGAAAGGCAATAGGGCCAGCAATAATTCCAACTTCATGAGAAAACCCAAATTGCGCTTTCATAGTATTTGAAAAGCCAAATACAATAAGTAAGGGGGCAAATAAGTGTTTGAGCATAATTTAAGTAGGTTTTGGGGTAAGACAAAGATATAAAATTGTAAGTACAGACTTCTACTAAATTAAAAATAACCCAAATAATATCAAAACCTGCTAAAAATTCATCTTTTTAACGCATATTACTGCTGAAAATAAGGAAAATTTAAGGGTTCATTTTATGTTGATTTTTGTAAAAAATGTATATTTGTTATAGCACGAAATCGTTTTCTTAAATGTGCTTAATATTATATTTATGTCAAAAAATATTGAAAATTTTATAGCAGAGGTTACTCGAAAAAACCCCAACGAGCCAGAATTTTTACAAGCAGTTGTAGAGGTAGCAGAAACAGTGATGCCTTTTATTGAGAAAAATGAAAAGTATCAAAATAAAATGCTTTTGGAACGAATGGTCGAATCCGATAGGATTATCATTTTTAGAGTAGCTTGGATGGATGATAAAGGTCAAACACAAGTTAATCGTGGTTTTCGTGTTCAAATGAATTCGGCAATTGGACCTTATAAAGGAGGACTTCGTTTTCACCCCTCTGTGAATTTAAGTATTTTGAAATTTCTTGCATTCGAACAAACATTCAAAAACAGTCTAACATCGCTTCCGATGGGCGGAGGAAAAGGTGGGGCAGATTTTAACCCAAAAGGAAAGTCAGATAATGAAGTAATGCGTTTTTGTCAAAGCTTTATGACCGAATTGTCTAAACATATCGGTGCAAATACTGATGTTCCTGCAGGAGATATTGGTGTTGGCGGTAGAGAGATTGGCTATTTATTTGGTCAATACAAAAGATTAAGAAATGAATTTACAGGAGTTTTAACTGGAAAAGGAATGTCTTATGGAGGTTCGTTAATTAGACCCGAAGCTACTGGATATGGAGCTGTATATTTTACTCAAAGTATGCTAGCAACCAAAGAAGATAGTATAGCGGGTAAAATTATTGTAATTTCAGGTTCTGGAAATGTAGCTCAATATGCAGCAGAAAAAGCGACTAATTTGGGAGCAAAAGTAATAACAATGTCTGATTCTGGAGGTTATATTTATGATGAAGAAGGAATTACTTTAGATAAACTAGCTCATATAATGTTTATAAAAAATGAACTAAGAGGTAGGATAAGTGAATATGTTACCAAATATCCAAATGCTAAGTATGTTGCCGATCGTCGCCCTTGGGAGGTGAAATGTGATATTGCAATGCCTTGTGCAACTCAAAACGAAATTAACGAAGAGGAAGCGAAATTACTAGTTACAAATGGTTGCTTTTGTGTAACTGAAGGTGCTAATATGCCTACAACCTTGGAGGCATTGATTGTTTTTCAAAAAGCCAAAATATTATTTTCACCTGGGAAAGCTTCAAATGCAGGAGGTGTAGCCACATCGGGATTAGAGATGTCTCAAAATTCATTACGATTAAATTGGACCGCAGAAGAAGTAGATGAAAAGTTAAAAGGAATTATGAGTTCAATTCATGCCTCTTGTGTGGAATATGGGTCAGATTCTAGTGGTTATGTTGATTATGTGAAAGGTGCCAATGTCGCTGGATTTGTAAAAGTAGCAGATGCCATGTTGGCCCAAGGAATAGTTTAGTACGTTAAAAAAAATATTAAGACTCTCTCTGGTTTTGCTTATTGCATTGCTTGAGAGAGTCTTTTTATGGGCATACATCTCAAATACTTATCTTTATGTTATATTTGCTCACCTAAATGAATGAAAATAATGAAAAAAATAACTTTAAGTTTTCTAACGTTATTAATAAGTCAATTGTGTTTGTCACAAAGTAATTTGTCTTGGCAGAGTTATTTTTCATATAATGAAATAAAGGATATTTCAGTTAGTGAAAATGTAGTATTTGCAGCCTCAGAAAATGCTTTGTTTTCTAAAAGTTTACTTTCAAACGAGATTAAAACGATAACTACGGTAGATGGATTATCTGGCGAGACTATAAGTGCAATGTATCATGATATCTTATTAAATAAGACTATGGTAGGCTATGAAAATGGGTTAATTGTAGTAATCGATGATGCTAATGGTAAAATTTTAAAAGTAGTTGATATTCTTAATAAGCAACTTCCGTCTACTGTAAAGAAAGTTAATCATTTTATGGAATATCAAGGGATTATTTATATTTCTTGTGACTTTGGGATTGTTCAGTTTAACTTGAAAACCATGCTTTTTGGGGATACTTATTTTATAGGGGACAATGGTATAGAAATTAGTGTAAGGCAAACAGCAGTTTTTAATGGATTTATTTATGCCTCGACATCAAGTGGGATAAAGAAAGCAGATGTTGCTAATAAAAATTTAGTAGATTTTAATCAATGGGTACAAGTTGCTACAGGCAATTGGACAGGGGTTGATTCTATTGGTAGTGAATTGGTTGCAGTAAATTCTTCGGGTAGCGTTTATAGATATAGCTCAAGTACTTTTGTAAATATTAGAGATTTAAATACTTACGTATATGACATAAGAGTTGAAGGTGATTATTTGTTACTAACCACTGATAGTACTGTTTTAATTTACAATAAGTCCCTTGCATTAATACGTCAGATAGATAATGGTCTTTTTCCAGTGGGCACCCAGTTTAGCTGTGCAACTATAATTGACGATAAAGTATATATTGGTACTACAGATAAAGGGCTTTATTTCACATCAATTTTAGAAGGCTCTATATTTGAAAACCTAACACCATCTGGACCTTTGAAGAATAATATTTTTGCTATTGATGCTGCTGCAAACTCATTATGGGCAGTTTTCGGGGGATATAATGTGCAGTACAATCCTTATCCTTTAACGAAATATGGAGTAAGTAAATTTAGTAAAAGTGGATGGCTAAATATCCCTTATAATGATGTTTTTGGGGCTAGATCGATTAGTCGTGTGATTATAAATCCATTAAATGAGAATCAGGTATATGCTAGTTCCTTTTTTTCGGGCTTATTGAAAATAGAAGAAGATGAGCCAACGATTTTGTACAATGAGAAAAATAGCCCTTTAAAATCCCTTGGTTCAGATCTAAGTTATATTGATATCCGTATTAATGGAACTGCTTATGACAAAGTAGGGAATTTGTGGGTAACAAATAGTTTGGTGGTAAATGGCTTGAAGGTACTTAAAGCTAATGGTGACTGGCAAAGTTTTTCGACCAATCCTATGTTGAATGATAATGCGGTAGATACAAATTACGGAAGAATTGCTATTGATAAAAATGACGTTAAATGGATTACAACTCATAATGCTGGAGTATTTGGTTTTAATGATAAAACGAATAGATTTAAAAATATAACTTTTGGAGAGACTTTGGGAGACTTACCAACAACAACCGTAATGGTAGTAAGCGTTGATAAAGATAATCAACTTTGGATTGGTACAAAAGTAGGTTTGAGAGTATTACCAAATGTAAATAGTTTTCAATCAGATGACCAATTAACAACCAAAGCGATAATAATTTTAGAAGATGGTCTTGCTCAAGAATTGATGTACGAACAATTTATTACAGATATTGTGGTAGACGGAGCCAATAACAAATGGATTGCTACGGCAGATTCAGGAGTGTTTTTGGTTTCTCCAGATGGTCAAACTACTATTTATCATTTCACAGCTGCAAATTCTCCTTTGCCAAGTGATGTAGTGAATGATGTTGCGATTAACGATACTACAGGAGAAGTTTTTATAGCAACATCAAAAGGGATGATCTCCTTCAAAGGAGTGGCTACAAAATCGAGTTCTGATTTGAGTAATGCTTATGTGTACCCCAATCCTGTTCGCCCAGGTTACCAAGGAACCGTGAAAATAGCAGGTTTAATAGATAAAGCAAATGTCAAAATTACCGATATAGAAGGGAATTTGGTTTACGAGACAACTTCTGAAGGGGGAACAATAGAGTGGGATACAACGGCTTTTGGTAAATACAAAGTTGCATCGGGTGTGTATATGATCTTTATTGCTGCCGAGGATGGAATTGAAACGAAAGTGAAGAAAGTAATGATTATTAGATAAATGATTAAAAATATCAAAAAAAATAATTTTAATGAAACATCTTCCAAACTTGACAGCTATTCGTTTTATTTTATCAATTTTGGTTGTTATTTTTCATATTCCACAATTTTTTGAAAATAGAGGATTTCCCTTTTATAATGATTTGGCTATTTTTAAGAAAGGAGGAGAAGCGGTATGTGTATTTTTTTCTTTGAGCGGTTTTCTAATAATCAAGCAGCTCTATGAAGAGAAGAAAATAAAAAACACCATAAATATAAAATATTTTTTTACAAGAAGAGCACTGCGAATTTTCCCTTTGTACTATTTAGTTTTAATTTTTGGTTTTTTATATTATCGTACTATTTTGCCCTATTTTGGTTATAATTATGAAAATAACTATGATTTAATCACAGGGTTACTATTGTCAGTGACTTTTTTTTCAAATATTTTTTGTTCTTATGGACCCGGTGGTATATTAGAGATATTGTGGTCAATTGCAATTGAAGAGCAATTCTATTTTATTATTGCACCAGCATTTTTTATTTTACCTTTCAAAAAAATTCCGCTGTTTTTAGTGCTATTTACAGTAGCTTTTATTTTAATGTATTTTTCAGAAAATTTCATTTATTTAGTCCGTTATCAAATGTTGTTTTTTTATTTTTCGTTCAGTGGATTATTTGCTATACTGTTAAACCAGGCAAAAGTTCAATATCTATTTAGGAGGATTAGATATCCTATTTTGATTGTTGTTTTATTATATTTCGGAACATCTATCTTCAAAAATAATTTAAATAATATCTCATATCACCTCTTCAGTATGGTATTGTTTGGTTTAGCGATTTCAATTTTATCGCAAAAGCCAATCAAAATTTTAGAAAACCGAACTATCAATTATCTTGGAAAAATATCTTATGGTATTTATATGTTTCATCCAATTATTATGCAGTTTATTGGTTTAGCATATTTAAAAGTAATTCAAAAATTAAATCTATCAAGAATGATAGATATAGTAATGATTAACTTTTTAATCATTACTATTACGATAATTGTAGCGCACCTTTCATTTAAATATTACGAAAGTTATTTTCTAAATTTAAAAAAAAGGTTTAGAGCCGTATCAAAGTAAAAAAGATTTAAAATTGAATTTAAGTACTACCCTTTTAAAAACATCAAATTGCAAGTAAAAACCAAAGCAATCGTCCTCTCATCACTTAAGTTTCAAGAGAAAAGTTTAATAGTAAAATGTTTTACGCACTCTAGTGGATTGAAATCTTATTTTGTACGTTCTGCTTTTTCGGGTCGAAAATCAAATCAAAAAATTGCTTATTTTCAGCCCCTTTCGATATTAGAAATTGAAGCAGTACATAAAAATAAAGGAACCTTAGAACATTTCAAAGAAATTAAAATCAGTACGCCTTTTCAAACTATACATACCGATATTTTCAAGAGTACAATGGTGCTTTTTTTATCAGAAGTATTGTATCATTCGATACATGAAGAAGAAAAGAACGAGCTGCTTTTTGATTTCCTAGAAACAGCCTTATTGTGGCTTGATCATAATGATGAAATCGCTAATTTTCATTTAATTTTATTATTAGAAACTACTAAATATCTTGGTTTTTATCCAGATATATCAGATATTGATCAATCTTTTTTTGATATGAGAGACGGGCAGTTTACTCCTTTTATTGGTATAGATTCTCTCACAGAACACCAAACCAATTTGTTTAAAAAACTGGTAAGCTTGAAATTTGATAACAATCAAAAAATATTTCATGTGGTAGAAAGGCAAATTGTACTTAAGATTCTAATGGATTATTATCGTTTGCATTTGGATGGTTTTAAAAACCCAAAATCACTTGATGTTCTGAAAGAAGTTTTTTCTTAAGGAAATTCTTTCTACACTGAATAAAATAATTGAATTTAAGATCAAAGTTTACTCCCTCTGCCAGTTAGAAAGCTTTTTAAGATCACCTTAATAAATTTAAACGAAGTTGCGTTGTCCTTCTAGTTTTAAAAGGTAAATGCCATTTGTTAATTTCGACACGATTTGATTAAGTTGTTTTTTCTCTTTTACCTTTTTATCATCAATAATATAAGTCTTTCTAGTCGCATCTTAATTTTGTTTCATAAGTAGTATTTGATAACAGTGCAGCATTTTCTAACAAAATACATTATTAAGTTCCTTATGAAACAGATTTTGGGTCAAAAAGCAAGTGAAGAAAACATGATTATCGAAAAGATGAATGGATTGTACTTTTTTATTTAGTAGATGAAAAAGGTTATATAATCATCAAAAAATTAATAGTTAAAAAAATAATGTACAATAGCTTCAGTTGATGAAATTTCGACTTTCGACTTTCGACTTTCGGTTTAATTTCCTTACTTTCGCACTTCGATTAAAGAAAAGGATAAAATGAGTACAAAATTTACTGAATACAAAGGACTTGACTTGCCTACAGTGGCGTCAGAAGTACTTGATTTCTGGAAGAAAGAAAACATATTTGAAAAAAGTGTAACTACCCGTGAGGGAAACGAACCATTCGTTTTTTTTGAAGGTCCTCCTTCTGCAAACGGATTGCCAGGTATTCACCATGTAATGGCACGTGCGATTAAAGATATTTTTTGTAGATATAAAACTCAAAAAGGGTACCAAGTAAAACGAAAAGCAGGATGGGATACCCATGGTTTGCCAGTTGAGCTAGGTACAGAAAAAGAATTGGGAATTACCAAAGAAGATATTGGAACCAAAATTACGGTCGCAGAATACAACGAAGCTTGTAAGAAAACCGTAATGCGTTACACCGATGTTTGGAATGACCTTACCGAAAAAATGGGCTATTGGGTAGATATGGAAGATCCTTATATTACCTATAAATCCAAATACATGGAGACCGTATGGTGGCTTTTGAAACAAATCTACAATAAAGATTTGATGTATAAAGGCTATACTATTCAGCCTTATTCTCCAAAAGCAGGTACAGGATTGTCATCTCACGAAGTAAACCAGCCAGGAAGTTATAGAGACGTGACGGATACTACGATTGTTGCTCAGTTCAAAGCGTTAAATGAAACTTTACCGAATTCTTTTCAAGGATTTGGAGATATTCATTTTATGGCTTGGACTACAACTCCTTGGACATTACCGTCTAATACAGCATTAACAGTTGGTCCAAAAATCGACTATGTTGTCGTAAAAACCTTCAATCAATATACTTTTTCACCAATCAATGTGGTCTTGGCTAAGAATTTGGTCGGAAAACAATTTGGAAAAGGGTTCTTTGCAAGTACAGAAGAGACAGATTTTGAAAACTATAAAGGAGGAGACAAGAAAATTCCATTTCAAATCATCGCAGAAGCAAAAGGAGCTGATTTAGTAGGTATTCGTTACGAGCAATTAATGCCTTTGGCTTTGCCATATGAAAATCCAGAAAATGCTTTTAGAGTAATTTCAGGAGATTTTGTAACTACTGAGGATGGAACCGGAATCGTACATACTTCACCAACTTTCGGAGCAGATGATGCTAAAGTGGCCAAAGAAGCAACACCAGAAATCCCACCACTATTAGTTTTAGACGAAAATGGTACGCCAGTTCCTTTGGTTAACCTGCAAGGAAAGTTCATTGATGGAATGGGTGAGTACTCGGGAAAATATGTCAAAAATGAATACTATAATGATGGCGAAGCTCCAGAACGTTCTGTTGATGTAGAAATTGCCATTCGATTAAAAGAAGAAAATAAAGCCTTTAAGGTCGAAAAATATGTCCATAGTTACCCACATTGTTGGAGAACGGACAAACCTATTTTGTACTATCCATTAGATTCTTGGTTTATCAAAATCACAGAAGTTAGAGATAGAATGTTTGAATTGAACGAAACCATCAATTGGAAGCCAAAAGCAACAGGAGAAGGACGTTTTGGAAACTGGTTGAAAAATGCCAATGATTGGAATTTGTCTCGTTCAAGATATTGGGGAATTCCGTTACCAATTTGGAGAACCGAAGACAAACAAGAAGAAATCTTGATTGGTTCGGTTGGCGAGTTATATGAAGAAATAGAAAAAGCAATTGCTGCAGGTGTTCAGACAGAAAATCCATTCAAGGGATTTGAAACTGGAAATATGGACGAATCAAATTACGATATCGTTGATTTGCACAAAAACGTAGTCGATGCGATTACGTTGGTTTCTACTTCAGGTAAACCTATGAAACGCGAAGCCGATTTGATTGACGTTTGGTTTGACTCAGGAGCGATGCCCTATGCACAGTGGCATTATCCTTTTGAGAACAAAGAAAAAATTGATGGAAACCAAGACTTTCCAGCAGACTTTATTGCCGAAGGAGTTGATCAAACTCGTGGATGGTTTTATACCTTACATGCTATCGGAACATTAGTTTTTGATAAAGTAGCTTATAAAAATGTTGTTTCAAATGGTTTGGTGCTAGATAAAAACGGACAAAAAATGTCCAAGCGTCTAGGAAATGCTGCAGATCCATTTGTAACTTTAGCAGAATATGGTCCTGATGCTACGCGTTGGTACATGATCTCTAATGCCAATCCATGGGATAACTTAAAGTTTGATTTAGACGGAATTGCTGAAGTGCGTCGTAAGTTCTTCGGGACACTTTACAATACGTACTCCTTCTTTAGTTTATATGCTAATATCGATGGATTCCAGTACAAGGAAGCTGATATACCAATGAACGAAAGACCAGAGATTGACCAATGGATTATGTCTGAGTTGAATACTTTGATAAAAGACGTCGATGGTTTCTATGCTGATTATGAACCAACCAAAGCTGCTCGTGCTATTTCAGACTTCGTACAAGAAAATTTAAGTAACTGGTACGTGCGTTTGTGTCGTCGTCGTTTTTGGAAAGGTGAATATGCTCAAGACAAAATCGCAGCTTATCAAACTCTTTATACTTGTTTGTTAACAGTAAGTAAACTAAGTGCTCCTATTGCGCCATTCTTTATGGATAAGCTTTATAGAGATTTAACGTTGACTACACAAACAGAAGAATTTGATAGTGTACATTTGGCGAAATTCCCAGAATACGTTGAAAACTTTGTTGATAAATCCTTGGAGAGCAGAATGCAAAAAGCACAGACCATCTCATCTCTTGTTTTATCACTAAGAAAAAAAGAAATGATCAAGGTGCGTCAACCTTTGCAAAAGGTAATGATACCGGTACTTGACAACAGTCAAAGAGCCGAAATCGAAGCCATTTCAGACCTAATAAAAGCAGAAGTAAATGTTAAAGAAATACAACTTTTAGACGATGCCTCTGGAATATTAGTGAAGCAAATTAAACCTAATTTTAAAGCCTTAGGGCCTCGTTTTGGAAAAGATATGGGATTGGTTTCCAAGAAGATACAAGTTTTGTCAAATGACGAAATCAATCAACTGGAGCGTAGCGGAAGCTTTGTGATCGAGATTGCAGGAAATAACATAACTTTAACCTTGGAAGATGTTGAGATAACTTCGCAAGATATCGAAGGTTGGTTAGTCGCAAATTCAAACGGAATTACAGTAGCATTAGACATTGTAATTTCACCAGAACTAAGGAGTGAAGGGATTTCAAGAGAATTAGTAAATAGAATTCAAAATCTAAGAAAAGATTCTGGTTTTGAAGTGACCGATAAAATAAAAGTTCATTTACAAAACAACAGCGTGTTAGAAGCTGCTGTAAAAGAAAATATAAATTATATCAAATCTGAGACCTTGACCGAAGAATTAATTTTTATAGAAAAAATTGAAAACGGTACAGAAATTGAATTTGATGATATTAAAACATTAATAACGATTACTAAATAATAGGGTTATGGCAGATGAAGCTACAAAATACTCAGACGCTGATTTAGCGGAGTTCAAGGTGATTATTGTAAATAAGATAGACAAAGCACAGGCTGATTTAAACTTGATTAAAAGTGCTTATATGAATGATTTGAATAATGGTACAGATGATACATCACCAACATTCAAAGCATTTGAAGAAGGTAGTGAGACCATGTCAAAAGAGGCTAATTCGCAATTGGCTATTCGCCAAGAGAAATTTATTCGTGACTTGAAAAATGCATTGTTCCGTGTAGAGAATAAGACTTACGGTGTTTGTAAAGTAACGGGTAAGTTAATTGGTAAAGAAAGATTAAAAATCGTTCCTCATGCAACGATGAGTATTGAAGCCAAAAATCTTCAAAAATAACATCTGTAAAAGTATTATTTAACGCTCCTTTTGGAGCGTTTTTTTTGACAATACCAATCCAAGAGTGAAATAGTTTTCAATTGCATTGCAAAGATTTCAACTATATAGTTTTTAACTTAGTATGATTTGGACTAATTCATAAATTCGTTTGGTATAAAATGATTACTTTTACGCACTTAAAAATTTTATAATGTCATTAGCAAAAGCATACCTCTTAATCTTCTTTATTTTATTGATTGATCAAGTTTCAAAGATTTTTGTAAAAACCAATTTCATCCTAGGCGAAGAGGTTGAAATTTTTAACTGGTGCAAAATTCTTTTTGTTGAAAACGAAGGAATGGCTTGGGGTACTAGAATACCAGGCGAATACGGAAAGTTGTTTTTAACCGTCTTTAGGATTTTTGCTGTTGGTGGAATCGGGTATTGGTTGTGGGATTCAATAGAACAAAAACACAGTTCCAATTTCTTGATCATCGCCATTGCATTAATATTTGCAGGCGCCTTTGGTAACATCATTGACTCGGTTTTTTATGGGGTTATTTTTGACGATAGTCACTCACAATTGGCCACAATTTTTAGTGACCAACCCTACGGGACCTACTTTCATGGTAAAGTAGTGGATATGTTTTATTTTCCTATTTGGCGCGGTTTTCTGCCTGAATGGATACCTATGTGGGGCGGAAAAGAATTCACATTCTTCAACGCAATCTTCAACGTTGCCGATGTAGCCATTTCTACCGGGGTAGGAATCTTAATCGTATTCAATAAAAAAGCTTTTCATAAAGAAGGCTATTAATATGTAATTTAATAATTCATATAACGGGCAAGTTTCTAACTTGTCCGTTTTTTTTGTGGACTAAGGTCAGTTTGTAATATTTGTATTTTTAGGAGTGAAGTATTTATCAGTTTTAGGAAAATGGGGTTCCAGCTTTCCGCTATATCTTGTGGGGCATAAACGCTTGTTCCACAAGGATACCGCCCCAATCGGGATTAAAAGGGGATTGCTTTCTTGTATTTGTTACTTTTAAAAAATAATAATAATAAAACCACAACTCTTGCTTTGCTTTTGATGTAGTTCGTCAATTAAGACCTCCGTATTGGGATTCCGGTAGCACAATAGCTTACTATACTGCTAATTGTATTATTCTAATGTCATCTGTATCCAAAACATAAAAACCAAAAGTTATTGAGTGCAAATCAATAGTACTTGTGTCTTGAAATTGACCATTTTATTTTTTTTCAATAGCATCGATGATCAAAGTTTTTTTTGAGTTAGGAGTACTCGTAAACACTAATGTTTTGATGACATAGTCAACATACAGCTGATCAGTTGCAATGAGACTCGTGGTAGCTAAGTTGGTTCTAATTGGATAAATTTATGTAGCAATAGTGTTGTCGGTATAAGCTAAGTCTGTATCTACATTACATATTATGACGACAAAAAGGAGTTTGAGTTTTTTACGATTTTATTTTGATAAGTTCCTTAAAGGAATTTGCGCTGAATTTTATGTATACTCTAAAATGTATAAACCTTAAGAGGTGTTACACAATAATCCAAAGCAATATCAGATTCGAATATATCCTCTATAGTAGTTTCTGCTTCAAAGAAGGACAAGCCAATTTTGATAGTATCCGTTTTGCACTCAGATAAAAATTTATCGTAAAAACCCTTGCCGTAACCCACACGATGTCCTTTTTGATCAAAGGCTAATAAAGGAACAAAAACAACATCAATTTTGGATGAGGGCACTTCTAATCCGTCAATAGGTTCTGGAATGTTATATTGATTTTTTTTGATTTTGGTGTTGTCTGTCAATAAGTAATGGGTCATTTTTCGAGTAGCAAAATCGGCTCTAGAAATGATGATTTCCTTGTCTTTACCAGAGAGTAGGTGTAGAATTAATTCGGTGTCCACTTCATTGTGTTCTACAATGGGGAGGAAAATATGAAAATAGGTTTTATTCCAGATGGGAAATGCAATGAGTTTGTTGGCAATGGCTATGCTCATTTGTTCTGCTTGATTGGCTGTTACTGTTTGCCTCAATGCTTTGTATTTGGTGCGTAACTCTTTTTTATTGTGGCTCATTGTACAAGGTTTTGGAGATATGATAAACAGCATCCCCTTGATAAACTATGGGTGAATGGTTGGCATTGATAATGTAGCCGTCGTTGGGTGCTTTTACTTTTTGTTCAAACTTACCAAAAGGATCGGTAATTGTTGCTAGGACATCTCCCTTTTTGACAAATTGTCCAATTTTGTTATGGTCGTGAAGCATTCCTGAACTATTAGCTCGCAGCCAGATAGATTTTTTGATATAAATGCTTTCGGTTTCTTTGAATTCGATAGATTGTTTTGGGTCAAGCATTCCAAGGAAGGACAAAAAACGTTTAACACCTTCAATTCCGGATTGAGCAACATCGTCATTAATATTTAAAGATTTTCCACCCTCGAACAACAGCATTTTTACTTGGCTTTTTTGACAAGCATTTCGAAACGTACCCGAGATATTTTTGGAAAATAAAGTAAAGGGTGCGTTAAAGATATCGGCCAATTGTTTGAGTTCATCATTTCCAGGTACTAATCGGATTTGTGGAGCATTGAAACGGGAGGCTCCGCCAG
The DNA here is from genome assembly GCF_025960985.1 of Flavobacterium psychraerolatum. Taxonomy (GTDB): domain Bacteria; phylum Bacteroidota; class Bacteroidia; order Flavobacteriales; family Flavobacteriaceae; genus Flavobacterium. The sequence goes on from NZ_JAOQMX010000004.1 coordinate 81,433, forward strand.
CATGAAAATCGACTGCATAATCAACGTGGGGAATAATTTCGGTAAGAATGTGGTGTGCAAAGCGACTAGCAAGGGATCCTTTTTTACTTCCTGGGAAAACGCGGTTCAAATCACGTCCGTCAGGAAATTGACGTGACATATTAATGTATCCAAACATATTAATGATGGGAATACAAATGATGGTTCCTCGTTTGGGTCTGTTTATTTTTTTGGATATAATTTGACGTACGATTTCGATTCCGTTAATTTCATCCCCATGAATTCCTGCTGAAAAAAGTAGGGTAGGCCCGTCTATTTTGGATCGCTGAATAATTACGGGAATTTTTAGTTTGGCAGCATTGTGCAGTTTTGCAATTTCCATATCGATGGTTTTGCTTTGTCCAGGCAAAATAGTTTCCCCCAGTATTACTAACGGTTTGTGTTGTCTCATATCTTAAATAAAGCCTAAATGTAGAAATTATTATTTGAAATTCGTAATTTTGGATGAAACGACAAAAAATAGCGCTATTTTTTTACAAATAAAATTCATGGTTATAGATGTGACTTACGGCAAGTTTTTTGAGATTCTATTGTGAATAGCAATGAGTTGTTTTCTTGCGTGAGTGATAGGAGCTAGCTACCGAAGTAGCGCGGATAGCACGACAGTAGTAAGAAATGGGGCTTTGTACCCGCAAACTGTGGTAGCCCCATTTTTTACTGGTGGCACGCCCAAATGATAATTTGAAAATAGTTTAGGATTTTGTCCTAATGAAGCAATGAAATGGTGAGAAACCCATTTGATGAAATATAAAAATAATGCAAAAACCGCCTCTTGAACTTCAAATACAAACCTTGCCAGATGGGCCGGGTGTTTACCAATACTACGATAAAGACGGGAAAATTTTATATGTAGGTAAAGCCAAAAATTTAAAAAAACGCGTTTCATCTTATTTTAATAAAGTGCATGATAGTGCCAAAACGAATGTCTTAGTCAAGAAAATTGTGACTATCAAGCACATTGTCGTTCCCACAGAAACGGATGCTTTACTTTTGGAGAATAATTTGATTAAAACACTGCAGCCACGGTACAATGTATTGTTGCGGGATGATAAAAGTTATCCTTGGATTTGTATTAAGAAAGAACCGTTTTCGAGAATTTTTGCCACTAGGAGAATGGTAAAGGATGGTTCTGAATATTTTGGTCCTTATACCAGTTTTAAGACCGTACATACGATTTTGGAATTGATCAAAGAGTTGTATCCATTGCGTACATGTAATTTTGATTTGAGTAAGTCTAATATTGAATCTGGAAAATTTAAGGTGTGTTTAGAATACCATATTGGAAACTGCAAAGGCCCTTGTGAGGGTTATGAATCCTTGGAGGATTACCAACAGCAGGTAGATGCTATTCGGGATATTTTGAAAGGAAATTTCAAAAGTAGTATGAAGGATTTTAAAAAAGTAATGATGGACTTGGCTCAGGATATGCATTTTGAAGAAGCCCAAAAAATCAAAGAAAAAATTGCCATATTGGAGAATTATCAATCACGTTCTACGATTGTGAATCCAAAAATTACCAACATCGATGTTTTTTCTATTGTCTCTGATGAAGGGGCTGCTTATGTGAATTTTTTACAGATTGCGCATGGTGCGATTATACGCTCACACACGATGGAAATTAAAAAGAAACTTGATGAAAGTGACGAAGAATTGTTGGAATTGGCAATTATTGAGCTTAGGGAACGATTTAGATTGTTGTCAAGAGAAATCGTGGTTCCTTTTGCAGTTGATTTGGGAGAGAGCTTAAAAATTACAGTACCTCAATTAGGAGATAAGAAACAGATTCTTGATTTGTCGATTCGCAATGCTAAGTTTTATAGAATTGAACAATTGAAGCAATTGCAAATTGTAGACCCCGATCGTCACACCAATCGAATCATGGCGCAGATGCAAAAGGATTTGAGATTACCCATAGAGCCGAGACATATAGAGTGTTTTGATAACTCGAATATTCAAGGAACGAATCCAGTTGCGGCTTGTGTGGTATTTAAGGACGGGAAGGCGAGCAAGAAAGATTACCGCCATTTCAATATTAAAACGGTCGAAGGTCCTGATGATTTTGCATCGATGGAAGAAGTAGTGTACCGCCGCTATAAACGTTTGCTAGAGGAAAATGAACCTTTGCCGAATTTAATTATTATAGATGGTGGTAAGGGACAATTATCATCGGCTTTAAAAAGTTTGGATGCGTTAGAACTACGAGGTAAGATTGCCATAATTGGTATTGCCAAAAGATTGGAAGAGTTGTTTTATCCGGGAGACTCCGTCCCTTTGTATTTGGATAAAAAATCGGAAACTTTGAAGGTGATTCAGCAATTGCGAAATGAAGCGCACCGTTTTGGAATCACGCACCACCGAGACCGACGTAGCAAAGAAGCCTTGAACGGTTCTATAGAATCTATTCCTGGAATTGGTGAAAAGACGATGCTTACTTTGATTCAGCACTTTAAAAGTGTTAAAAGATTACAAATGGTATCCGAAAAAGAAATATCGGCGGTTATTGGTGTGTCCAAAGCCAAAAAAATAGTCGAATTTTACAAAACCCAAAAAGAACAGAAATCCACATAACGAAAAGAAATGATATTTAGTAAACCCCGACTTTTAATACTGCAGCAATTAAGTATCATAATTCTTTTACTGCTTGTTGGTTTTCAGACGATTGCACAGGAACAAAAAAGACCAAAAGTAGGTTTGGTTTTGAGTGGTGGAGGTGCCAAGGGTTTTGCTCATATTGGAGTTTTGAAAGTTTTGGAGGAGGCTGGTGTCAAGGTAGATTATATAGGTGGTACTAGTATGGGGGCAATCGTAGGAGGACTCTATGCAGCTGGGTACAATGCTAAGCAATTGGACTCAATCTTTAATGCAACCAATTTTGATGAGTTGCTAAGCGATTATATCCCTAGAGAATCCAAGAATTTTTATGAAAAAGACAATGATGAAAAATATGCTTTGGTGCTGCCTTTTAATAAATTCAGAATTGGGATTCCGCAGGCAATTTCCAAGGGGCTTTATAATTTTAATTTACTAAGTAAGCTGACTAGAAATGTTAAATATGTAAAGGATTTTAATAATTTGCCTACACCATTTCTATGTATTGGTTCTAATATCGAAACTGGAAAGCAGGTGGTTTTGAATAAAGGAAATTTGGCGCAAGCCATGCTTATTAGTGCTGCATTCCCCTCTTTGTTTTCTCCTATAGAATTGAATGGCGAATTGTTAATTGATGGTGGAGTGACTAACAATTACCCGATAGACGAAATAAAAGCATTGGGAGCTGACATTATTATAGGTGTAGATGTTCAAGATGATTTGCTTTTAAAAAATTCTTTGAATGATGCCACAAAAATATTAGTGCAGATTACGAACCTACATTCGATTGAAAAAATGAAAAGTAATATCCAACGAACGGATATTTACATTAAGCCTAATATTAAAAATTATGGCGTAATTTCATTCGATCAAGGAGCAGAAATTGTGAAAAAAGGGGAGGAAGCCGCTTTTTCTGTTTATGAAAAATTAAAAGCCTTAACCGAAAATGAAGACCCTTATTTGAAACCTCCTTTGAAGTTGGTCACAGAAGAAGTTTCTATTCATAGTATTAATTGTAATGATTTAAATAATTATACTAAAGAATATATCACTGGAAAATTGAGATTTAAGGCAGGATCCGAAATAACGTATAAACAACTAGAAAAGGGAATTAATAATATTGATGCAACACACAATTTTAGTAGTATTGATTATTACTTAACTCCTAATAGTGAAGGAGGGGATGATTTAAATCTAGTCCTAAAAGAGGAGCCGATTAAGTCCTATTTGAAATTTGGACTGCATTATGATGAGTTGTTCAAAAGTGGGGTATTGATTAATCTTACCCAAAAGAAACGCTTCTTTAAAAACGATATCGCTTCTTTGGATCTTGTTTTGGGGGATAATGTGCGTTATAACTTTGATTATTATGTAGAAAACGGTTATAATTTTAGTGTCGGTTTTAAATCAAGCTTTAATCAGTTTAATAAGAATGTAACCAATGATAGAGGTAATTTGGACTTTACAGCATTGGGAGGTGCGACAACTATAAATATTGATTACTCTGATATAACCAATCAAATTTATTTTCAGTCTTTGTTTTTGCAACAATTTTTGTTAGGTGGTGGACTAGAGTTGAAACATTTGAAAATTAAGTCGGAAACTTTGGCAAATGTTAACCCAATAATAGACAATAGTAATTATGTAAGTGCTTTTGGGTACTTGAAATACGATAGCTTGGATGATAAACATTTTCCAAGAAAAGGATGGTATTTCTCTGGGAATATGCAGTCCTATCTATATTCTAATGATTATACCAAGTCTTTCAATCCTTTTACAATCATGAAGGGTGATTTCGGATTTGCAGCAGCCATTACTCAGGATTTTACTTTTACATTCAGGACCGATGCAGGTTTTTCTGTAGGGGATAGAAGTGTTCCTTTTCTAAATTTTGTTTTAGGGGGTTACGGTTTTAATCCAATTAATAACTTTAGACCTTTTTATGGGTATGATTTCTTTGGGTTGGCAGGAAATAGTTATATAAAATCAACTCTTAATTTTGATTATGAATTTTATAAAAATAATCATATTAATTTTTCTGCCAATTATGCCAACTTAGGTGATAAGATTTTTAATAATGTAAATGACTGGGTGTCAGTTCCTAAATATTCTGGGTATGCAGTGGGTTATGGTTTGGAAACAATAATTGGTCCCATCGAAATCAAGCATACTTGGACACCTGATAATTCCAAAGGATATACTTGGATTAGTGTTGGTTTCTTGTTCTAAAAGCGTATTGTTTAATCATAATATCTATTATATAGCTTAATCGCAATGGTTTTAGAGTATAATTATAAGGATAATATAAAAAATAGCTTTTTTTTATAATATGTAAAAAAATAACCGTTTTTATGAATCAACTTGATAAATCGTATCAATTTTATGTATTTTGGTGTATAATATTCAATGTTGTTAGCTAACTTTGTAATCACAAAACGGAAGGGGTGGTTTCCTTCCTATTTGATATAAATTTCATAATTTATAGTTTTTTGGTTAGTTAATAGTATAAAAACTCAGTCATTATTTGACTGAGTTTTTATGTTTTAATATATTTGGAACAAAATTTGTACTCCTAGTCAATAAATTAAGTAAATTATGAAAGAAGCATTATCTAAAATTGGTTATTGAATACCAATGTAGAAGTGCAAATTTCATAAGGCTGATAAAATCATTAAATATCTTCCTATGAAAAAGTTAATATTCTTCTTATTATTGATAACCACCTTCGGTTTTAATACTCCAAGAGACGATGCCTATGATGCAGGTGAATGGTTTAAATTTAGAATTCATTACGGTATTATAAATGCAGGTTACGCAACACTTGAAGTTCAAGATGCAGTCGTTGATCACAAAAAAGTTTTTAAAGTAACAGGGAAAGGCTATACCACAGGAATGTCTCGTTTCCTTTTTAAAGTTGACGATTTATACGAAAGCTATATTGATAAAGATTCGGGAAATCCGTATTTGTTTACTCGAAAGATTAATGAGGGCGGTTATACCAAAAATCAACAAGGATTTTTTAATCAATCATCCAATAAAATTTTGGTTAAAGATTATAAAAACAAAAACGAGAAAACGTTTGCAATACCAGACAACACACAGGATATACTTTCTGCTTTTTACTATTTAAGAAATCATCCAAATATTGATAAATTAAAAATAGGTGAATCTATTGCAATCGACATGTTTTTTGATGAAGAAACCACAAAATTTAAGTTAAAGTACATAGGTCGTGAAGATATTAGTACTAAATTTGGAACCGTTCCTTCGATGGTTTTTCGCCCGTTGGTACAATCTGGTCGAGTATTTAAAGAAGAAGAAAGTTTAACAGTTTGGATTTCTGATGATGAGAACAGACTTCCTGTTCGAATAAAAGCCAATTTAGCCGTAGGCTCCATAAAAGCAGATTTAGATGGTTTTAAAGGTTTGAATAATCCTTTTAAAATCAAGGCTAAATAATCTTACTTTCGTAAAGAGAACCTAAAAATAAGTTAGAATCATAATAAAGCAATCCAAGTTTGAATAAAATAGTCTCCCTTATCATCGTATTAATTACGCTTATCTCATGCAATAAATCAGAAGAAAAGGTTGTGAAACCAAAAGCAGTTGTACCCAAAGTAGAATTTTCTGATTTTGGATTTAATTATGCTGACTTCAATGTCATTCAGGATACAGTTAAGAAAGGGGATACTTTTGGAACTATTATCGAAAAACAAAATATTGGCGACCGCAAAGTTTATGATATTGTACAAGCTGTAAAAGATACTTTTGATGTTCGTGTCATTCGTCCAAACAAAGCCTTTACAATGTTGCGTTCCAAAAACAAAAGTAACAAGCTGGAAGTTTTTGTGTATCAGCCCGATGCTTTAAATTATTATATTTTTGATTTTAGAGATTCCATTGTTGTGGCGCACAAAAAAACAAGACCTATTACTATTCGAGAAAAAATAATTGGAGGTGTTTTAAAAGGTTCATTATCTGAAACCTTAGATAACGCCAAAGTTTCTACTGGATTAGCCAGTCAAATTACCAAAGTCTATTCGTGGACTATTGATTTCTTTAAATTAAAAAAGGGAGACCGATTCGGAATTATTTTTACAGAAAGGTTTGTAAATGACTCTGTCTATAATGGAGTAGATGAATTAAAAGGAATGTTTTTTGAGTATAAAGGTAAAATCAGTTATGCTTTTCCATTTGTGAAAGACCTATCAACTGGAAAAATCGATTATTACGACGAGGACGGAAAAACCCTGAAGAATTTATTTCTAAAAACGCCAATCAAGTTTAGTCGGATCTCTTCTCGATTTTCAGGCAATCGTTTTCACCCTGTACAACACCGATGGAAAGCGCACAAAGGAACAGATTATGCAGCGCCTACGGGTACTCCCATTACAACAACAGCTGCAGGTGTAGTTGAAATGGCGGGTTATACGGCTGGAAATGGAAATTTTGTAAAAGTGAAACACAACGGAACTTATTCTACCCAATATTTACACATGTCTAAGATATTAGTGCGTCGAGGTCAAAGAGTAACACAAGGACAAGTAATTGGTAAAGTAGGAAGTACTGGTTTGGCAACTGGTCCTCATGTCTGTTATCGTTTCTGGAAAAATGGGGTCCAAGTAGATGCTTTAAAACTAAATCTCCCTACTGGTGAACCCATGACAGGATCAGATAAATCAAGATACTTAGAAGCCATTGCACCTCTTAAAAGGGAATTGGATAGTATAGGGGATTTGTAAAAATTTTTTTTAAATGGTGGATTCAATTAACAAATGCAACCTTATGCACATTGTTTAAGTTTTTGCTCAAAAATTTCATTTGGACTTTTAAAACCAAATCTTTTTCTGGGTCTGTTATTTAATTTATTTGTTACTCTTAAAACCTCTTCTTCTGTTATTAAATCAAAGTTATATTTTTTTGGAAAATATTGTCTTACTAAACCATTTAAATTTTCATTAGCACCTCTTTCCCAACTGCAATATGGGTTGGCAAAGAAGTATGAGATTTCTAATATTTCAGATACTTTTTTATGGTTAGCGAACTCTTTCCCATTATCAGATGTAATGGTGTGCAAAATGGGTTTCCAATCCATTAATAATTCAATTAATTTCTCCTGAATTTCTTGTGATTCCTTACTGTTTATTTTAGCCATTTTAAGCACACCTGATGCTCTGTCATTTATTGTTAACAAAGCTCCTTTGTGATTTTTACCTATTACCAAATCAATTTCTAAATCCCCAATTCTTTGCTTTTCTTCTACAACCAACGGCCTGTTTTCAATACCAACTCTATCTTTAATAATACCTCTTGAGCCTTTTAAAGCCCCTCTTTTAGCATATCGCTTTCCTTTTGTGCGTAGGTGCTTATAATGTTGTCCGCCTTTCTTTTTGTCGCTCCAAATGAATTGATAAATTGTTTCAATCGAAACACATTCAAAGTTTTTATCACTGCAATATCCTACTATTTGTTCAGGACTGAAATCTTCTTCTAAAAGATGAATAACACGTGCTTTTATCTGTTCAGTAAAGCGTATTTTCTTAGCTTTTTCATGCTGTCGAATACTGGCCTTACTTTGGGCTAACTTAGCTTTATAAACATTATTTCTTTGATCGGAATTTCTGGATAGCTCTCTTGAAATTACAGATTTATCTCTACCTATAAACCCTCCAATTTTACTCATTGAAAATCCTTGTGAACGAAGTGTAGCAATTTCGTATCTTTGTTCAATCGTTAAATGTGACATCTTTTTTTTGTGCTTAGTAACCCAAAAATAAGAGAAATTTTTTTCGTAGCCTACTGATAAGTCTTGAAGATCTAGATCTTCAAGACTTATCAGTAGGCTTTATTTAAACAAATAAGGAGTGTTGCATTTATCACTTGAATCTAAGAATTAAAAAGAGAATCATTATTTGTCAATAGTGATTCTCTTTTTTGTAATCTTAAATGTTTGTTTTGGTGTAATTTTATGACACTTTATTCTTTATTTAAAATTGCAATTAAATCTTATATTTGATAGTGTAAGTTTTTGTGTATAGCATCAAATACGAGTTAAGGAACTTGATGAACCTGTTATTGTACTATTTTAAATAAATTGAAGTTAATGAAAAATGACATTGATTATCTGTATCAAAGAGCAACTGTAATAATTCATTTTTTAGTTTCGAAAAGTAAAGACGATTCGATTATTCGACAAGTTGAAACAGTTGTAAACGTCGCTTATAGGAATAAGAAAGTAAAAGATTTAAAGAGTTTATCCAGAGATTTAAATTCTTGGGCAAATGGTTTGTCTCGGAATGATGGTAAAGAACTCGAGCTAATTTTGAAAGATAGGTTTCAAGATACTTTGTCTGGTGATGCAATTACAATCAATGCTATTCAAGAACTATTGAATAATGGAAAAATTGTAAACGAAGAATCATATAGAATTATTTATGAATATTTACTGGAAATCTCAAAGGAGGATTTTTTTTATGAGAGAAAAACAGTTTTAGAGAATTTAATTAAAGAATGTGATTCTACTCAAATCTAAATTATTTTATTCTCTAAAAAGTACAGTGAGCGTTGTGCTTTTTTTTGGTTTTTAAGTAATTTTCTAAATACAAAACAATAATAACCTTTTAGCCCCGACTGGAGCGGCATCCTTGTGGGGGCTTCTGTTTTGCCCCCACAAGATATAGCGGAATGCGGGAAACCAATTGATTGAAAGTGCTAAATTTTTTGCTCCTTAAAAAAACAACTAAGAGGAAATAAATCAGTTTAAAGTATTTTCAGTATTTTTACATTTATTAAAAACTTGAACTAAAAAAAATGGCTTTACAAACAAACAATCCAACAGCAACTGCTGCTTGGAGTAAGCTTCAAAAACATTTTGATGCAATACAAGATATTTCGATGCAAGAAATGTTCAAAGAAGATACTTCTAGAACACAAAAATTTAATATTCAGTGGGATAACTTCTTAATAGATTATTCTAAGAACAATATCAGCCAAGAAACCATGACCTTATTGGTAGAATTGGCAAACGAAATGGGTTTGAAAGAAGCTATTGCTGATTATTTTGGTGGTGCCATAATTAATAAAACCGAAAATAGAGCTGTACTCCACACGGCTTTGAGAGCCAAAGAGTCTGAAGTAGTTACCGTAAATGGGGTAAATGTAATTCCGGAAGTGTATGAAGTAAAAGCAAAAATAAAAGCATTTACTAATGAAGTAGTTTCAGGACAACGCACGGGATATACAGGCAAAACGTTTACAGATGTGGTAAACATTGGAATTGGTGGATCTGATCTTGGGCCTGCAATGGTGGTAGAAGCCTTGCAATTTTATAAAAATGATTTGAATGTTCATTTTGTGTCCAATGTAGATGGAGATCATGTAAACGAAATTATCAAGAAATTAAATCCAGAAACAACACTTTTTGTAATTGTCTCTAAAACGTTTACTACTCAGGAAACTTTGACGAACTCAGAAACGATTCGTAAATGGTTTTTAACCTCTGCCAAACAAGAGGATGTGGCCAAACATTTTGTTGCTGTTTCTACCAATTTGGAAAAAGTAACTGCATTTGGAATCAATCCTGATAATGTATTTCCAATGTGGGATTGGGTTGGAGGGCGTTTCTCATTATGGAGTGCTGTAGGTTTGACGATTAGTCTAGCAGTTGGTTATGATAATTATGAACAATTGTTGGAAGGGGCAAACGATATGGATTCCCATTTTAAGGAAACTGAATTTGATCAAAATATACCCGTAATTTTAGCATTACTAAGTGTTTGGTACAACAACTTTTTTGGAGCTGAGAGCGAGGCTTTGATTCCTTACACACAATATTTACAAAAACTAGCGCCATACTTACAACAAGGTACTATGGAGAGTAATGGTAAAAGTGTAGGGCGTGACGGGAAACCTGTAGACTACCAAACGGGAACTATAATTTGGGGAGAGCCAGGGACCAATGCGCAACACGCCTTTTTTCAATTGATTCACCAAGGGACCAAATTGATTCCTTCGGATTTCATTGGATATGTGAAACCACTTTACGGTGATGAAGATCACCATGATAAATTGATGTCTAATTTCTTCGCCCAAACCGAAGCACTTTTGCATGGTAAAACATCAGCACAGGTACAAGCAGAGTTTGACAAGCAAGGACTAGATGCCGCTACTGCAGCTTATTTATTGCCTTTCAAAGTGTTTACAGGAAACAAACCGACCAATACAATTTTGATCGAAAAGTTGTCTCCAAGAACACTAGGTTCATTAATTGCAATGTACGAGCATAAAATTTTTGTTCAAGGAATTATTTGGAATATTTTTAGCTTTGATCAATGGGGAGTAGAGTTAGGGAAACAATTGGCTAACTCCATTTTATCAGAGATTAATAGCAAGACGGTAAAAGAACACGATAGTTCTACTTCTTTTTTATTAAATTATTTTTTTAAAAATAAGTAAGAATAATATAGCTTATTAAATAGTTGTTAAATTACAAAGGCCTTAACGTTTATCGATCGTTAAGGTCTTTTTTTTTATTACTTTTTGCTTATATTTGTTTCAAAAAATATTTATTTATGTACGATATCGTTAAACAGATTCATTCTGGCTGGGCTATTTTAGCTTTTTTTTTATTGATTTTAGTGGTAGTAAATTCTACTATTGGTTTGCTTACTAAAAAAGAATTTACTCCTTGGGATAGAAGAGTGGGGATTATGGGATTGATTGGGACACATACCCAGTTGCTTATTGGGTTAATTTTATACTTTGTTTCTCCATTAGGGTTTTCTTCTCTAGGAAACATGTCCGACAAAGCCTTGCGAATGACATCGCTAGAACATCCACTTATTAATATAATTGCGATCACATTAATTACAATTGGTTGGTCAAAACATAAAAAAATAACTGAAAGTAACAAAAAATTTAAAACATTCTTAATTTTTTATGGATTAGGTTTGATCCTTATATTGAGTAGAGTACCATGGGGTTTATGGCAATCTAGCTTATAACTTATAGTAAAAAACTTCTTTTTTTGGAGTTTGTTATTGTAAGGTATGGTTATTGTTAGATAGATAGAAATTTAAAAAGTCAAAATGAAAAAATCGATAACACTATTTTTTTTGTTCACAATTATTGGATTCGCATCTAGCAGAACTCCTTTATTTGATAAAATAAAATCTACTTTTCAAAAATCTGCAGCAACCAAAGATACAACCAAATCAGCAAAAGATAGTGTACGTCATGAACAACGCTTAAAGTTGAAGTTCTATAAAAAAGATGCCAATGCCTCCTATTACCATGATAAATTTAATGGGAGGCGTACGGCAAGTGGATCAAAATTCGATAATGATTCCTATACTGCCGCACATAGAAAGTTCCCGTTCGGAACTAAATTAAAAGTGACCAATCAAGCCAGTGGAAAGTCCATAATTGTCGAAGTCACGGACAGAGGCCCATTCTCCAGAGGTCGTGAATTGGATCTCACCCGTAAAGGTTTTATGGAAATAGCCAAAAACAAAGGAATCGGAATTATGGTCGTAACCATTGAAGAAATTCTAGACTAGATTCCCCATTCTTTAAAATGATTTTTACTCAAATAGGAGTTGTAATATCGAGGATCAGTAGTCACTTCTTGCCCCAACCAAAGAGGTTTTTCAAATGTTTCTGTTTCAGACAATAATTCAATCTCCGCCATAATCAAACCTTCATTTTCGCCATAAAACTCATCAACCTCATAGGTCTTTCCTTTGAATTTGATCTCATAGCGAGTTTTATCAATACATCCTTTTTCACACAATAGCAGTAATTTTTCTGCTTCTTCAATTGTGATTTCCTTTTCCCATTCAAAACGAGACATTCCAGATGCGCTAGAGGCTCCTTTTATCGTCAGAAAGCCTTTGTTGCCTTTTGTCCTTACTCTAACTGTTCTTTCAGGAATCGAGCTCAAATAGCCTTGTTTTATTCGTTTTTCAGAAAATGCTTCTTTTTTGAAATCCTCTGAAGTAACCAAAAATTTACGTTCTATTTCAATCATAATCTACTATGTTAATGGTGAGGAGCTTATTCCAGCTGTCCGCTTTAGCCCTCAGTTTAAAATCTTTTTTTATTAGGTCGTTGCAGGAGCTTCCGTTGGTCGCTCTGCCTCTCCCATAAAAAATAGCTTTTGCCTTCGGGGCTGCCACTTCCATCTGGGCTAGTTCGTATCCAAAAGTAAATTATTTTTATAACAATTTAGCATCACAAAGAAAATCCTAACTAAATTTGTACTATGGATCAACCGTTTCCCGAAAGAAAGATTATACACATTGACATGGATGCCTTTTATGCCTCGGTGGAACAAATGGATAATCCTGAGTTAATAGGGAAGCCCATCGCTGTAGGTGGATCTGAAAATCGTGGCGTAGTAGCCGCCGCTAGTTATGAGGCTCGAAAATTTGGTGTACGCTCGGCCATAAGTGGTGTGCAAGCCAAACGGAATTGCCCCGATTTAATTTTTGTACGTCCTCGCTTTGAGCGGTACAAAGAAATTTCGAAAAAAATCCATGCCATTTTCAAAGATTATACCGATTTGATCGAACCCTTGTCACTCGATGAAGCTTATCTTGATGTGACTCAAAACAAAAAGGGAAACCCTAGTGCTAGTATTCTTGCAGAAGAAATTCGTACCCGAATTTTTAATGAAGTTGGATTGACGGCCTCTGCAGGAATTTCGATAAATAAATTTGTAGCCAAAATTGCTAGTGACTACAACAAACCAAATGGACAAAAGACGGTGAAGCCAGATGAGGTTCAAGTTTTTCTAGAAAATTTAGCGATCAAAAAATTCTACGGAGTAGGTAAGGTAACCACCGAAAAAATGTATCAGTTAGGGATTTTTACGGGAATTGATTTAAAATCGAAGTCGTTAGAATTTCTTGAAAAGCATTTTGGAAAGGCAGGTGCATTTTATTATAATGTGGTTCGAGGGATTCATAATAGTCCAGTTAAATCAGATCGAATTTCGAAATCGGTTGCTGCAGAACATACCTTTGAAACCAATCTTTCATCAGAGATTTTTATGCTCGAACAATTACAAGGAATTGCAGCTACACTTGAAAACAGATTGAAAAAAAATGCTGTTTCGGGCAAAACGGTAACATTAAAAATAAAATATAGTGACTTTAGTCAACAAACACGCTCCAAAACATTGCCTTATTTTATTGCTGACAAAGGATTAATTATGGAAACGATTGAGGAACTATTGTATCAGGAGCGAATGAAAGATTCAGTGCGATTACTAGGGATTTCTATGAGCAATCTTAATACCGAAACTACTGAAAAAAAAGTGGTGGTAGCAGTACAGTTGAAATTTAAGTTTTGAATCTTGTTTTTTTGCAAATGTATTTTTTGGGTGACTTTTTATTAGGAGGAAACAGGTCAAAAAAAATCCTTCTGATTAGAAGGATTTAGAATATGATAAAAATACTTTTAGAGTATGTTTTAGTCTTTACTTGCCAGTTTTGAGAACAACCTTAAGAACTCGATATACAACCATACGAGTGTTACCATTAGTCCCATAGCGCCAAACCATTCCATGTATTTTGGTTTTCTTTGTTTAACACCTTGTTCTATTTGATCAAAATCCAAAAAGATATTTAATGCTGCAATAATAATCACAAAGACACTGATTCCAATACTCATCATAGAGTTACCATAGTGTACAGGTTGATAACTAGTAAACATAGATACTACCCATGAAATAAGGTAATACGTTGCAATAGCAAAGGTAGCAGCAATTACAACCGACTTGAATTGCTCGGTTACTTTTACAATTTTAAATTTATAAAGCCCTAAACATACCAAAAAAGTGGCAAATGTAGCACCAACTGCTTGAATTACGATTCCTGGGTATTTTGCTTCAAAGATGGCAGAAATACCTCCAATAAATAATCCTTCAAAAAGAGCATATCCAGGAGCCAAATAGCCAGAATATTGAGGTTTGAATGCTGAAATTACGACCAATATCAAGCCCATTACTGCGCCACCGATTGCAGGTAATATTGGATTCATTCCGTTGAAAGCCATCCACCAAATCACCATAGCCGAAGCTGTAAGTAGTAAGAATAATAGAGCAGTTTTGTTAATCGTACCAGAAAGTGTCATTTCTAGATCTGAACCAATTACTGTCGCTTCATGTACTTGTCCGGTCTTTGAAGTTGCCGAGAATGATTTATTATTTAAAAACGGGTTTCGTGATTTGAATTCCATGTTTGTAATTTTGTTAATTAGTGCAAAGATAAAGCAAATAAGTATAAAGTAAAATTTGCATCCTTAAATTTAGTTAAAGTTTATGTTTTGAAAGGTTTATGTTTTTAAACAAATAAATAGTTTTTATAGGATTAAAAAATGATAGAACCCGTTCGCGCAGATTTATCATAAATGTTTATTGTAGGGATGTATATGTTCGCCTTCCAATTGTCATCCAGTAATAATCTATTTTTAGGAATTTCTTATATTTATAAACATAGAAAGTTGTAACCGTTTTAATGATTGTAATCTTCTTTTATTGTACTCGTATAGCTATGTTTGCGTCAGTTAACATTTGTTTATAATCCTGCATTATCGGTTAATGAAAACGTTATAGTTAATACATTTACCGCTCTATTTCAGCTTTTTTTATGTTTTATACTACTGTTTTGTTTGGTGTTCACGTTAAATATTTTTCATAAGTATTTGATATAAAAACATTTAAGTTATTGAGTGTGTTTATTTTAAGGAAATGTGAAAACAGTTATACAAAATAATCTAATTTTGTGATAAAGTAGTTAACAAAAATTACTATCTATAACGATTAATTATTATGAAAAAGAAAATTTTACTTTTAGGAATAATGGCTTGCTCAATGACGATGTTAGCGCAATCCAAAGATGATTCTAGTGATAAAGGGTGGTACCTTAAACTTGGTGGGTCTTATTTTCTACAAACTGCAGCGACTGAATTTCCTGTAGTCGGTGGACAGTTACCAAATAGAGATGTTTATACAGGTACTTTGGGAGGTAATAAATTAGCTTCGAGAGAAAGTGTAACCGGATCCTTTGGAGCAGGTTTTAGAACTGGATTATCTGCAGGTTATAGATTTAACACACGTGTTGGAGTCGAAATGGGTGTGAATTATTATTCAAGTAATAGTAAAACGATGGCTGAAACTACCAATAGATTGATTTCGTACAATCCATTAACTAGTCCTGCCGCTACATATGTTGATTTTGAAGCTGAAGGAAAGATTCGAGCATTTGATTTATCACCTGCATTAGTTTTATTTTTAGGTAAATCTCATGGATTTGAACCATATACTAAAGTAGGCGTTATTTTGCCGATCCACGGAACATTAGAAATTGATACAAATAGAGATTATACTACCTATGTTGGTGCAAATCCAGTAGCGGAAACAAAAGCATATTCTAAAGATGTGATTAAGCCAAATCCAACACTTGGTTTCATGGCAACTTTGGGAACTTCTTATAAATTAGGGAAAAATCTATCTGCCTTTGCTGAATTAGAATATCGTAATTTTACGGTACATGGTAAAACTAAAGAAACTGAAATTTACACTGAAAATGGTGTGGATAAATTGAATACAACCACTAGTTTTAGGACAGCCTCTTATTCTGCTACACATACAAACTATGTGAGTAGATTAAATTCTACATCAAATAATAGTGAATACAATACAAATTCTGATTCTACAAAAGCAAAAGATGAATTAAGTTCTTACGTAGGAATTAGTGGTTTAGGATTAACATTAGGATTGAAATATAACCTATAATATTAAAATCTAGATTTTCTATCATTTTGGTTTTGAATTTACTGTTATATAATGGTTGATATTATCTTGGTTGAGCGCATTCGAAATCTTATTCTGTCGAATAGTAAATAATCTCGACTTCGCTCGATTTGATATAATTAAAAACAGTAAATTCAATGATTAAATAGTATTATACTATAAAAAAGGCTGCCCGAAAAGTTATTTTTTGGCAGCCTTTTTTGATAGATTAAATGTCCTGTTGTTTTTATTTTATAGATAGTTGTTTGATCAAAACCAAACAACTTTTTACTTAAAGAAAGGATTCACTTTCATAAAAAAATCCGTCTTAGCGTGAGCCGAGACGGATTTTTAAAATTTAGTTCAAGTTTAATCTTATAATTATTCTATTTCAGAAACTCTTAAGGTGTTAACCATACCTTTATCTTTGATTGGCATTGCTGCAAGGTTGATTAAGAAATCTCCAGCTTCAACAAGACCTGATGCTTTTACAATATTATTTACATCTGTTACCGTGTCATCTGTACTTGTGTCTTGGTTATAGTAGAAAGTTTTAACTCCCCATAATAAACTCAATTGAGTAAGGATTCTTTTGTTTGGAGTAAATACTAAAATGTGAGCATTTGGTCTCCAAGCAGAAACTTGGAAAGCAGTATATCCACTATTTGTCATTGTACAAATTGCTTTAGCACCAATAGTATTGGCGATAAGAGCAGCTTGACGACAAATTGTTTTAGTAATAAAACGTTTTGTTCTAATTTGTGCCGTGTTTTGTGGAACTTGAATTAGCGGAGAGTTCTCTACTGCTTCAATGATTTGAGTCATTTTTTGGATAACTTGTACTGGATAATTACCAGCAGCAGTTTCTCCAGAAAGCATTACAGCATCAGCACCATCCATTACAGAGTTAGCAACGTCATTTACTTCAGCTCTTGTAGGAGTTAAACTTGTGATCATTGTTTCCATCATTTGTGTTGCCACAATTACAGGGATACGAGCCATTTTCGCTCTACGGATTAAGTCTTTTTGTACCAAAGGTACTTCATGAGCAGGAAGTTCAACCCCTAGATCTCCACGCGCTACCATTAAGGCGTCACAGTAAGCTACAATTTTGTCCATGTTTTCAAGTGCTTCTGGCATCTCGATTTTGGCAATAATTGGAATTTTAACGTCTGAATGTTCAGCAATTAAATCTTGTAAGTCTTTTAAATCTTGTGGTGTTTTTACAAAAGAAAGAGCAATCCAGTCTACTTTTTGCCCAATAGCAAAAATAGCATCTGCAATATCTTTTTCTGTCAATGCAGGAAGTGAAATTTTTGTATTAGGAAGGTTAACTCCTTTTTTAGATTTCAATTCTCCACCTTGTATAACTTTAGCAATAACTTCTGTTTTCTTGTCTGTAGAAACAATTTCAAAAATTAATTTACCATCATCAAGTAGTATTCTTTCTCCTTCATTTACATCGTTAGGGAAGTTTTTGTATTTCATAAAAACTCTACTAGCAGTTCCTATTACTTCTTCAGCAGTTGTGAAAGTGATTAGATCACCATCGTTTACAACTATACCATCTTCCATAACTCCTACACGAAGTTTAGGTCCTTGTAAATCTCCTAATATTGCAGTTGAATAACCAAATTCTTCATTAAGACTTCTGATTATGTTTATTTTTTCTTTTACACCTTCGTAGTCTGCATGAGAAAAATTAATTCTGAAGACATTTACTCCAGCATCGATCATGTCTTTAATGATTTCTCTTGTGCTACATGCTGGTCCTAGTGTGGCTACAATTTTAGTTTTTTTGTTTGTACTCATTGTTGTTAGAAAATTAAATTGTTTTTTGATTTAATTTGATTTGTATCCACAGCATAAGCTGTTTCTATCTCCTCAATTGTATTTAGTTTTTGTTTTATTTTGTCGACGTCAATTGTGTCGTTTATATTTTCAATTTTTAAAAAATAATCTGCCTTTTTGAATTCAGGTAGTAAATATACCTTGGTGGCGACTTCTATACTTGTATTCGAAAACAAATCATGTGTTACTTCACTATTTTGTTGAACAGTTTCATTTATGTTTTGTATTAAGTTCCAATCTACATCATTTTCATCATCATAATAATAGAATCTAGAAAACTGTGTGTCACCGCCTTTGCTATGTATATGAACTTCATCTTTACTCATGCTCAAATTAATGGGCAGCCTTTGATTGATAAAATAAGCCAATCTATAATTTTCCAAGGAAGTACGAATAGCTATTAGATAATAATCTATTTCGTCAAATTCACCAATATCTAATTTATGAATCGCCATAATGATTTCAAATCAAGATGTAAATATACCATTTCTATCTAAGTAAAAGTACTGGCATTGTAATGATTTCGATATTTTACAAACGCAAACGTTGTAGTTTTGGTTGATAAATCCTACTTTTTGTCTATTTGGGACTGAAAAGCGAAATAAGCACGTTGTGATGCTTTTTCTTCAGCCTTCTTTTTTGAGGTTGCTCTTGCTTTGGCAATAACCTTATCATCAATGCTTAATTTTACTCCAAAGAGACGTTGTCCGTCGATGGCATTGTCTTCAAAAATGTCATAGTGAAAGATTTTCTTTTCCTTCTGGCACCATTCAATTACCAAGCTTTTATAGCTGATTACTTTGCCTTCTAGTCTCGAAATATCTACATAAGGATCTACAACTCTTTTTTGTATGAATTTTTCACAATAGACATAGCCTTTGTCAATAGATATTGCTCCCACGAGAGATTCAAATATATTACCGTGTATGTTTTCTCCAAAATGATTTAAAGGGACTTTGCTGTTTACAAATTGTATCAGATTTAAATCTTTTCCTAGTTCGTTTAAATGTTCTCTACTTACAATCTTAGATCGCATTTTAGTTAGGTATCCTTCATCACCAAGAGGTGCTTTTTCAAACAAATAGGCAGCAATAACCGCACTTAACATGGCGTCTCCCAAAAACTCCAAACGTTCGTAGTTGATGGGATTTCCGTCTGCCGTTAATTTATTTACAGATCGATGTGTGAACGCTTTTTTATAATGTTCAATATTTTGAGGCTCAAATCCGATTATTTTTTTAATAGCATCAAAAAAAATCCCGTCTTCATTTGAACGACGGGATTTAGAAAATATTTGTTTAAAAATACTCATCGTAAAAATTACAATTCTAATTTTTTCATCAAAACACACGCATTGTGTCCGCCAAAACCAAAAGTATTACTCATTACTACTTTCATATCCCTTTTTTGAGGTTCGTTAAAAGTGAAATTTAATTTTTGGTCGATGTTTTCGTCATCTGTAAAATGATTGATAGTTGGAGGAACAATTCCGTATTTCATAGAAAGAATTGTAGAAATCGTTTCAACAGCTCCAGCGGCACCTAGTAAATGGCCTGTCATTGATTTTGTTGAATTCAAGTTCATTGTGTATGCATGGTCTCCAAAGACCTGTAGGATTGCTTTTGATTCGGCTAAATCTCCAAGAGGAGTTGAAGTTCCGTGCATATTTACACCATCAACATCAGTTGGTTTTAAACCTGCATCTCTCAAGCAGTTCAACATTACATTTCTCGCTCCGATTCCTTCTGGGTGAGGAGCTGTAATATGGTGTGCGTCTGCAGACATTCCACCACCACCTACTTCACAGTAGATCGTTGCTCCACGAGCAATTGCATGTTCGTATTCTTCTAATATTAAAGCTCCAGCTCCTTCGCCTAAAACAAATCCATCTCTGTCTTTGTCCATTGGTCTTGAAGCAGTTTTTGGATCATCATTTCTTGTTGATAAAGCATGCATGGCATTAAAACCTCCCATTCCTGCAATTGTTACAGCGGCTTCAGAACCACCTGTTACCATAATATCGGCATGACCTAAACGGATATAATTGAATGCATCAATGATAGCGTTTGTAGAAGAAGCACAAGCTGAAACTGTACCAAAGTTTGGCCCTCTAAAGCCATATTTGATCGAAATATGCCCACAAGCAATATCACCAATCATTTTTGGAATAAAGAAAGGATTGAATTTTGGTGTACCATCTCCTGCGGCAAAGTTCAATACTTCGATTTGAAAAGTTTCAAGTCCACCAATTCCAGATCCCCAGATCACACCAGCACGATCTTTATCGATGGTGTCAAGGTCAAAGTTAGCATCTTTCATTGCTTCCGCTGCTGAAACCACCGCATATTGTGCGTAACGGTCCATTCTTCGGGCTTCTTTTCTGTCAATAAAATCTTCTACATTAAAGTTTTTTAACTCACATGCAAATTTGGTTTTGAATTTTGAAGCATCAAAATAAGTAATAGGAGCAGCACCGCTAACTCCATTTATAAGTGCATTCCAAAACTCTTCAACAGTATTTCCTATTGGAGTAAGAGCACCTAAACCTGTAACAACAACTCGCCTTAATTCCATAACTTTATATTTTAGTGACTTTTAACAAAAAAAACCCACTCTTTTTTTTACTGTATTGTTACAAAAAAGCAGTGGGTAATAATTGTATATACCTTTATTGATTGAAATTCAATCTGGATTACATAATTTTTAAATAATAAAACACCCGTATACATGTAAATGTATACGGGTGTAAAATTTATTATTTTTTAGCTTCTTCGATATAAGAAATAGCTTGACCAACAGTAGCAATGTTCTCTGCTTGATCATCTGGAATTTGGATATCAAATTCTTTTTCGAATTCCATAATAAGCTCAACTGTGTCTAATGAATCAGCTCCTAGATCATTAGTGAAGCTTGCTTCTGTTACAACTTCGTTTTCGTCAACGCCTAATTTGTCTACGATAATCGCTTTTACTCTTGATGCAATGTCTGACATAATCTTTAATTTTAGAATTTAATTTGACCGCAAAAATAAAAAACTTTATTTTAAAACAATCAATATGTGAATAAATGTGTCAGCTAATTTATAAAATAAATTCAAACAAAGACATGATTTAGTTATTTGTTTTCATTTTTTATTCCGTTTTTTGTGCTTTAATTAATTGTGTGAATAATGAGAAAAATTGTGATTTTTGCTTCAGGTTCTGGCTCAAACGCTGAAAATATTATAAAATATTTCAATATTAATGATGAAGCTACTGTTGTAGGAGTGTTTACAAATAACCCTAATGCGGGAGTGATTGAACGTGTAAAGAAATATAACATTCAGGTTGAAGTTTTTTCTAAATCCCAGTTATTTGAAAGTGAATTTTTACAAAAAATAGCACTACTGCAACCGGATTTAATTGTTTTGGCTGGTTTTTTATTGAAATTTCCCGAAAATATTATTGCAGACTATCCTAATAGAGTCGTTAATATACATCCTGCATTGTTGCCAAAATATGGTGGGAAGGGGATGTATGGTATGAATGTTCATAGAGCGGTTGTAGAGAATAAAGAAAAGGAATCGGGTATCACAATTCATTACGTAAATGAGAATTATGATGAAGGTGGTGTGATTTTTCAGAAAAGCTTTCAGGTAGCTGGAGATGATTCAGCTGAAGATGTAGCGACAAAAATTCATGAGTTAGAGTTTAAATATTTCCCAGAAGTTATTGCAGGATTATTAGAATTAAAAACAAAGTAAGTATAATGAGTTATGATGTCCTTATATATACCGACGGTGCAGCCAAAGGAAACCCTGGTAATGGAGGTTATGGTGTGGTAATGGAAAAAGCAGGGACACCTTATAAAAAGGAATTCTTTGAAGGTTTTCGACATACGACCAATAACCGTATGGAATTGTTGGGTGTAATTGTTGGGTTGGAAAAGTTGAAAAACCCTAAAACAAAAGTTTTGGTTGTTTCAGATTCAAAATACGTTATTGATTCTGTAGTTAAAAAGTGGGTGTTTGGATGGGAGAAAAAAGGATTTGTAGGGAAGAAAAATCCAGACCTATGGAAACGTTTTTTGATTGTTTATCGTAAACACCAAATTGATTTTAAATGGGTTAAAGGTCATAATAATCATCCTCAAAATGAAAGATGTGATGAATTGGCAGTGATGGCATCGCAAACTAAACCACTTTCAATCGATGCTTTTTATGAGAAAGAAGGAACGAAATTTTTATAGAAACTTTAAAGTTAGAAACTTTAAAACTTCTAAACTAAAGTTTATCTTTGCACCTTAATTCGAAATTCGCAAAATGAACAAATTATTGATTGTTGGAACAGTCGCTTTCGACGCCATTGAAACTCCTTTTGGAAAAACTGATAAAATATTAGGGGGCGCGGGAACTTATATAGGTCTTTCGGCTGCTTTTTTTAATTTACAATCTGCTATTGTTTCTGTTGTAGGAGATGATTTTCCACAGGAATATTTAGATTTATTAACCTCAAGAAATATTGATATTTCTGGACTTGAAGTGGTTAAGGGTGGAAAAACATTTTTTTGGAGTGGACGCTACCACAATGATTTAAATTCTAGAGATACTTTGGATACACAATTAAATGTGTTAGCAGATTTTCAACCAAAAGTTCCAGAAAATTATAAGAATGCCGATGTTGTGATGTTAGGGAACTTACATCCATTAGTACAAAGCGGAGTTTTGGATCAATTGATTTCAAAACCAAAATTAATAGTTTTGGATACGATGAATTTCTGGATGGATTGTGCTTTGCCAGAATTATTAGAAGTTATAAAAAGAGTAGATGTAATCACCATCAATGATGAAGAAGCTAGACAGCTCTCTGGTGAATATTCATTGGTTAAAGCAGCTGCCAAAATTCAAAAAATGGGACCTCAGTATGTGGTGATCAAAAAAGGAGAACATGGAGCGCTATTGTTTCATAATGAGGAAGTGTTCTTTGCTCCAGCATTACCGTTAGAAGAAGTTTTTGATCCAACAGGGGCAGGAGATACTTTTGCAGGAGGATTTACAGGGTACATTACACAGAGTAAAAATGTATCTTTTGAGAATATGAAAAATGCAATCATCTATGGTTCAAATCTCGCTTCCTTTAGTGTAGAGAAATTTGGTACAGAACGAATGGTTGATTTAGATAAAAAAGAAGTTGTTGCGAGATTGAAGCGATTTAAATCCTTGACACAATTTGATATAGAATTATAATGCTTTAAAGTCCCATAAACGGGGCTTTTTTGTTTTATAGATGATTTTTTAAATAATAATACTACAAATATACTGCAATGAGCGACGCATTAAAACACGAGTGTGGAATAGCATTGGTTAGACTACTTAAACCGCTTGAATTTTATAAGGAAAAATACGGAACTGCATTTTACGGGATACAAAAAATGTATCTTATGATGGAGAAACAGCACAATCGCGGACAAGATGGCGCTGGATTTGCAAGTATTAAATTGGATGTAGAACCTGGTGAGAGATACATTAGCAGAGTTCGTTCCAATCAAGCACAACCAATACAAGATGTATTTGCTCAGATTAATGAAAGAATTAATGAGGAAATGGCTAATCATCCAGAATATGCTGATGATGTAGCGGCGCAAAAAGCAAACATTCCTTATATAGGAGAATTGTTTTTGGGTCACGTTCGTTATGGTACTTTCGGGAAAAATAGTATTGAAAGTGTTCACCCGTTTTTAAGACAAAGTAACTGGATGCACCGTAATCTTATTTTGGCAGGGAACTTTAATATGACAAATGTTAAAGAACTTTTTCAAAATTTAGTTGAACTAGGGCAACATCCAAAAGAAATGGCGGATACGGTTACGATTATGGAAAAAATTGGGCACTTCCTAGATAAGGAAGTAATGCAATTGTATCAAGATTGTAAAACTGAAGGGTATTCAAAACAAGATGCTTCACCTATCATTGCTGAAAGGCTAGACGTGGCCAAAATTTTGGCTCGTTCTTCCAAAAATTTGGACGGTGGATATGCTATGGCTGGATTATTAGGTCATGGAGATGCATTTGTATTTAGAGATCCAGCAGGAATTAGACCCGCTTATTATTATCAAGATGATGAAGTAGTAGTTGTGGCATCTGAAAGACCTGTAATTCAAACCGTATTTAATATTCCGTTTGAAAAAGTACAGGAAATTGATCCAGGAAATGCTTTGATTATTAAGAAAAACGGACAGGTTTCTATGAAAGAAATCTTGACGCCTACCGTAAAAAAATCTTGTTCTTTTGAACGTATTTATTTCTCTAGAGGAAGCGATGCTGAGATTTATCAAGAAAGAAAAACACTTGGAAAATTAATTTTGCCTGCTGTTTTAGATTCTATCGATCAAGATACAGACAACACAGTTTTTTCATATATTCCAAATACAGCAGAAACTTCTTTTTACGGATTGGTAGAGGCGGCTCAGGATTTCTTGAACCAAAGAAAAAATGATTACATTTTAGAGAATCGACACACTCTTACTGAAGATAGCTTAAAAGAGCTCTTAAAAGTTAAAATTCGTACCGAGAAAGTAGCAATCAAAGATGCTAAGTTAAGAACCTTTATTACAGAGGATAGTAGCCGTGATGATTTGGTAGCGCACGTATATGATGTAACATATGGTGTGATCAAAGCAACAGACAACCTTGTGATTATTGATGATAGTATTGTTCGAGGAACAACTCTAAAAAAGAGTATTATCAAAATGATGGATCGTTTGGGGCCAAAAAGGATCGTAATTGTTTCTTCTGCCCCACAAATTCGTTTCCCGGATTGTTATGGTATTGATATGGCAAAACTAGAGGGATTGATTGCTTTTAAAGCGGCTTTAGAGCTTTTGAAAGAAAGAAACCTATATCATATTGTAGATGAGGTGTATGTGAAATGTAAAGCACAAGAAAACTTCAAGGATACAGATGTAGTGAATTATGTTACAGCTATATATGATCAATTTGAGCCACAAGAGGTTTCGGATAAGATTGCTGAGATGTTAAGCTCACCTGAGATTAACGCCGAAGTGAAAATTATTTTCCAAACTGTAGAAGATTTACATATCGCTTGTCCTAAGAATTTAGGAGACTGGTATTTTACTGGAGATTATCCTACTCCTGGTGGTAACAGAGTGGTTAATAGGGCTTTCATGAATTTTTATGAAGGAAAAGATGCTAGAGCTTATTAGGTAATTAATCGGCTTTATAAGCTGTTTGTCTAAAAGTTTTGTTTTAAGCAACTAACTAATATATATTTGAAGAACCATAACATTAGTAGGTTAAGTTTATGGTAGATTTGGGGCAAAAAGGGTGGAAGCAATTCCACCTTTTTTATTGGAATAAAGTCAAGGAATCTAGAGTGTTAGAGATTATAACTCATAAAAAAAGTCGGATGAACTATACAGTTCATCCGACTTTTTGTTTTCAAAGAATAAATTATTGTTGATGTAAAAAAATAATTTAATCTTATTTGTTTTCTTATTTTTCAGAAGCATATCTTCTAGAAACTTCTGTCCAGTTAATTACACTGAAGAATGCTTCAATATAATCAGGTCTTCTGTTTTGGTAGTTCAAGTAGTAAGCGTGCTCCCAAACATCCATTCCTAAGATTGGAGTTCCACCACAACCGACACCTGGCATCAATGGGTTATCTTGGTTTGGTGTTCCACAAACGTCTAATTTTCCACCTTTTTGAACACATAACCAAGCCCATCCAGAACCAAATTGAGTTGCACCCGCTTTGCTGAATTTACCTTTAAAGTCTTCAAAAGATCCAAAAGCAGCTTCAATTGCAGCAAGCAAATCTCCAGTAGGAAGTCCGCCACCGTTTGGAGTCATTACAGTCCAAAACAGGTTATGGTTATAATAACCACCACCATTGTTACGAACAGCTCCATTAGCCATATCAAGGTTTATAAGAATGTTTTCGATTGTTTTTCCTTCCATATCTGTTCCAGCAACAGCTGCATTTAGATTGGTAGTATAAGCATTATGGTGCTTAGAATGGTGAATTTCCATTGTTCTAGCATCAATATGTGGTTCCAAAGCGTCATACGCATACGGTAATTGTGGTAATTCAAAAGCCATGATGTATTTTTTTTAAGTTATTATTGATTTTATTATCCAAATTTATGGAATTATGTTTACAAACCGAACTAGAAGTTTGTTATAATTTATGTAAACATTTTTCATTTTCTAGTTTTTTAACTAATTCTAGTAGTTATATTCTCCTCCATAACAAAGTGAGAAAATAAATAATTTGGGCGTGCCCCGCTGAAAAAAGCGGGTCAGGCTATCCGTTCCCGCTTTTTTTATCTTGCAAAAAAGCAAGATAAAAAAGAGCTCCACTGCTATCCTTCACGCAAAAAAAAGCGACATACATTCATTTATAGATAAATAAAAAGCTATTTTTATCTCCTTAAAATAAAAAATAAAAAATTGAGTAAAAAGTGGTTTGTATTTTTAGTACTTATTTTGTGTTCCTGTACCTCTCATGACAAACCTTTAGTTTCTTTTTATTATTGGAAAACAGTTTTTAAACTTTCGAAACTAGAAAAAGAGGTGTTAAAAGACAATATGGTGACAAAATTATATATCCGTTATTGTGATATTGATTTAGATTCAAATAAAAAACCATTTCCAGTTTCTCCCATTCATTTTGAAGAGGTGCCTAATGAGTTTACAATCGTTCCAGTAATTTATATTAAGAACAGGGTATTGCTAGAGAAAAATACAAACGTAGAGGACTTAGCTAATAAAGTAAGTAATTTTATTACCCAGATTAATACCAAAAATAACCTGAACTGTTCTGAAATTCAAATTGATTGTGATTGGAGTTTGCAAAGTCAAAATAACTATTTGCGGTTTATAAATGTTTTGAAAAAAGTGAGTCCAAAAAAACTCTCAGCAACCATACGATTGCATCAAGTGAAATATTATAAAAAAACCAAAATCCCAGAAGTAGATTCAGGTGTATTAATGTATTATAATATGGGAACCATTGCACCAGATTCTGCAATTTCTATTTATGATCAACAAATCGCAGCACGATATTTATCAAGTTTAAAAAAATATCCTTTGCCACTTAACTTTGCCTTGCCTATCTTTTCGTGGTCAATTCATATTAGAGATGGAAAAGTTATGGGACTAAGAAATAAGTTGCGCAGAGAAAATTTAGATAAGGATTCTCATTTTAAGTCATTAAATAATATTTTTTATAAAGTTACAAAAGACAATTATAAAGCGGGCGTTTATTATAGACAAGGCGACTTACTCAAACTAGAAACTATTGTTACTAATGATTTAAAAGAAATGGCAGATGACTTAAACGATGCTAAATCTCAACAGCCCAAAGAAATAATTTTTTACGATTTAGATGAATTCAATATACAACAATATGAAAAAAATATCTTTCAAGAAGTTACTAGTCGCTTTTAGTGCCGCATTGGCATTGGTATACGGTACAATCTATGCCTGTGGTGGGGGTGATGATTGGGGATGGTCCTTTGATTCCAACTTTGCACCCGAGACATTTGTTGATCAATCCTATCGTTCCTTATTTTTGTCAACGGATATTTTTTATGGTGACGGTTTTGATAGGGAGCACAACTCAAGATTCAATGATGAGATCGTACAGGATTGGTCTACTTATTTGAAAGGTGTAGCGAAGACTGCCGAAGTGAAATATTTTTTAATTGACTCAAGTGCAGTTGATGTAAAGCAATTGGATTCCTTCTTTACGACTAAAAAAACAAATCGTACAGTTGAAAAGTGGAAAAATAAAATTGATTTAACAAACAAACGATTTGTTGAATTTATACATTTTTTGGAACTGGCGCAACAGCTAGAAGCTATTTCTATAAATAATGAGTATTGGTCTTATGAACCTGTTGTCAAAAAAGTGTTTAAAGGTTCAAGAATACTTCCGTCCTTATTAAAAAAATATAACAGCACTACTGATGCTTTTTTAAAAAATAGGTATTGGTTTCAAATCATCAAAACATATTTCTATAGCGATGAGTATAAAAACGCCAATGATTTTTTTCAGGCTACAACGGCTATAATGCCCAAAAATACTTTGTATTATAGGGCCTTTTCTTATGTAGCTGGAGTGAACTATAAGCAAAAAAAATATGCGCTATCTAATTATCAATACAGTCAAGTTTTTGATCAATGTCCTCCCATGCGTGTGGTAACAGCCTATTGTTTTCATCCCCAAAATGAAACGGACTGGTTGATGTCGTTGGATATGGCAAAAACAAATGACGAAAAAGCAGCACTGTGGGCACTTTTTGGTTATTATACCAATGAAGAAAAAGCAATTGAGCATATCTATGAATTAAATCCAAAAAGTAGCCATTTGGATTATCTTTTGACCCGATTGGTGAATCGCTCGGAGTTAAAAGCAAATCGTTCTTTTGAAAAAATTACAGTTTCAGAAAATAAGAAAAGTACAAAAGATAGTTTGAGTTCCACTGGAACAGCTTTAGTATATAAGATTGCAGATGCTGGAATTGTGAAAAATCCTTTTTTGTGGAATACTGCAGCAGGTTATTTGGCTACTTTAACCTCTAATTACAAACAAGCCGATATTTATTTTGCCAAAGCTGATAAATATTCGACTAAAACTCCTTTGGCAATCAATCAATTGCGTTTGCTTCGTTTTGTCAATAATCTGAGTAAAGTGAATACCATTACAGAACTGAATCAAAAAGAAATTAGTAAAGAACTGAATTGGTTGTATTTTGAGATTTACAAATTAAAAATAGACGATTTTAGGTTTGAAAATGCTATTAACTGGAGTAAAAATTACATTTCAACTTTATTCAAAACGGCCAATAAACCAGTGCTTGCTGAGTTGTTCGTTCGTAATACTAATTTTTATGACAACGAAAGTAATTTGCTAGCCATGAAAGCTTTCTTGGAAAAGAATAAGAAATCAGATTTTGAAAACATTGCTGTCAAAATTTATGATGTAAAATGGGCAGATATTGTGGAATATGAGGCTATAAAATCTGCATTTGATAATAAAATTCCAGAGGCTATTACTTTAATGAAAGAAGCAGGACCCGTTCAAAACTATAATTTATATGGAAATCCATTTAATGGAACCATAAAGGATTGCCACGATTGTGATCATATGGTATATCAAAAGAAAAAATATTCGAAATTAGATTTTCTAGCTACGATGTTGATTATGCAAAACAAACTGGCTGCAAATGAAGAGGTGTATCCCAACGCTTTATTGCTAGGAAATGCTTTTTATAATATGTCTCACTACGGAAATGCAAGGAGTTTTTATGAATCGAATATTGTAGGTTATGGGTATACTGAGTTTGAATTTAGAGATAAAATTCGTAAAATGGTTACCAATACTGCTCAGTCCCAAATGTACTATAAAAAAGCACTTATGGCAGCAGAAACGGACGAGCAAAAAGCTAAGTGTAATTTTTTATTGGCCAAATGTGAACGAAGTGATTATTTCGTCAATAAGTATAAAGGGATACATAGTTATTGGGAAGTACGTAACGACGGAATAAATTTCCTTGCTTGGAATGGATTTAAAAACTTATATACTAAGTATTCCAATACTAAATATTATCAAGAAGTTATTGCGGAATGTGGGTACTTTGATAGTTATGTAAGACAACAATAATAAGGAACGGTAGATTATTGAGCGATTGCCATACACACAATACTAATTTTTGTGCCTGGGATTTTTTGCATGGCGCGACAACATGCCTCCAATGTTGCGCCAGTAGTGAGTACATCATCAACAAGAATGAAATGTTTGTGATGATGTTGTTCTGAAAAAGTAACATCAAAGGCATTTTGAATTGCTTCAGATCTACCCAAAAGGTTTTTCTTGGATTGTGTTTTGGTGTACTTTGTTCGAATTAGTATATCGTTTTTACATTCAATTTGCAATCCTTTTGAAAGCGTTTCCGCAAACGAGCTTACTTGGTTATAACCTCTGGATCTTCTTTTTTTTGGATGAATTGGAACTGGAATAATAAAATCGACCGTATCCAAAGCTTTTATTTTCTTTAAATCCATTAGATACCACTCGCCAATTAGTACGCCAATTTCTTGGTGGCCACGGTATTTTAAATTATGAATTAACTCTTGTACGATTCCTTTTTTATGAAAATAAAATAAAGCAGATGCATGTTGGAGGTCAATTCGGCCATAAAATTTACCCATGGCTTCATTTTCATGTAGTAAATGATGGTTGGTAACTGGAATTTCATGTCGGCATACCGTGCAAATTATCTTCTCATTTGGAAGCAGCAAGTTCTTGCATCCTGTACAAATGGGTGGAAAAAATAAGTTTAAAATCGATTTTAGCATGGAGGAATGTATTTATTTATAAAAATATGAAAATCAGGCATTCAATCTTTAACAATTTTCTTTTTTTTAAGTACACTTTTTATATTTTTGCAGTATGGCAAAACAAGAAGATATTTTTAAGAATGTAGTTTCGCATGCAAAAGAGTACGGTTTTATTTTTCCGTCAAGCGAAGTTTACGATGGTTTAAGTGCAGTATATGATTACGCACAGAATGGTGTTGAATTGAAAAAGAACATCCGTGAATATTGGTGGAAATCCATGGTTCAAATGAATGATAATATTGTTGGCCTTGATGCTGCTATATTAATGCATCCAACCACTTGGAAAGCTTCTGGTCACGTAGACGCTTTTAACGATCCATTAATTGATAATAAAGATTCCAAAAAAAGATATAGAGCAGATGTTTTGGTAGAAGATTATGCTGAAAAGCTTAATGTGAAAGCTAAAAAAGAAATCGAAAAAGCTAAAGCTCGTTTTGGAGATGCTTTCAACGAAGAAGAATTTATAACAACTAATCCCCGTGTGGTTGAATATCTAGCCAAAGAAAGACAAATTTTGGAAAGGCTTGCAAAAGGAATGAGCGATGATCTTGCGGATGTAAAAGCTTTGATAGAAGAATTGGAAATTGCAGACCCAGAAACAGGTTCGAGAAATTGGACAGACGTTAAGCAATTTAACTTGATGTTTGGTACTAAATTGGGAGCCTCTGCAGACTCAGCAATGGACTTGTATTTGCGACCAGAAACCGCCCAAGGTATTTTTGTAAACTTCTTGAACGTTCAAAAATCAGGAAGAATGAAAGTTCCTTTTGGTATTGCTCAAACTGGTAAGGCTTTTAGAAACGAGATTGTAGCAAGACAGTTTATTTTTCGTATGCGTGAATTTGAACAAATGGAAATGCAGTTTTTTGTACGTCCAGGAGAAGAAATGAAGCATTACGAATATTGGAAAGAGACTCGTTTAAAATGGCATTTGTCATTAGGGTTGGGTCAAGCAAATTATCGTTTTCATGATCATGAAAAATTAGCGCATTATGCAAATGCAGCAGCAGATATTGAGTTTAACTTTCCATTTGGTTTCAAAGAGCTAGAAGGGATCCACTCGCGTACTGATTTTGATTTAAAAGCACACGAGCAACATTCTGGTAGAAAACTACAGTATTTTGATGCTGAGTTGAATAAGAATTATGTTCCTTATGTTGTTGAAACTTCATTAGGATTGGACAGAATGTTCTTGGCTGTTTTTGCCACGTCCTTAAAAGAAGAAGTTCTTGAAGACGGATCAAGTAGAACTGTACTGAAACTTCCAGCAGTTTTGGCTCCAACCAAAGCAGCTGTTTTACCATTAGTTAAAAAAGATGGGTTACCTGATATCGCTCACAAAATCATAGAAGATTTAAAATGGGACTTCAATGTAGCTTATGATGAAAAAGATGCCGTAGGACGTCGTTATAGAAGGCAAGATGCGCTTGGTACACCTTTTTGTATTACAGTCGATCATCAAACTATCGAAGATCAAACAGTGACCATTCGTCATAGAGATACGATGAAACAAGATCGTGTAGCGATCGCCGATTTAAAATCAATCATTGAAGATGAAGTTGCAATGAAAAATTGGTTAATGAAAATGTAAATACTACCACAAATTATACAGAAGGCTTCCCTGATAAAGGAAGCTTTTTTTTGTCAGTTCAAATACATGATTTTTATGGGTGTACAAATTTTATACTAAATTTTGAAAACAATCGTTTTTAATCTGATTTATTTGTAATTTAACGGAAAAAATTAGTACTCATTTTTCTTATTGAATTTTAATAATAGTGTGGATAGTGTTGTTTCTAAATATGAAATAGGATTTTTTGAGTGTATAAGTAAAATAAGTGTTTAGTTTTTAGCAAAACTACGTTTATTGTCAGGCTAAAGTTGAACACAATATATTTTGCTTTGTCTGCAGTTGCTTTATATAACCAATTGTGAAAAACTACAAATGAATCTTACGTACATTATTATTGATGACAATATAAAAAGTGCTGAAATAACGAAAACTATCACAGATAGTTTTTCGGAACTTTCCTATTTGGGTTCAGCACATGATCATGAAAGTGGTCTTGATTTGATACTTGAGTCTCGTCCCAAAATTGTTTTTCTAGAGATAGACCCTAAAAATAAAAATAGTAATTTGTCTTTACAACTGATTAATGACATCTCTAGTTTCCTTAAAGTTGTTCCGAAAATCATTATTACTACTTCAAAAAAAGACTTGGCTTTTGACGCTATTCAATATGGTGTAACAGATTATATTTTAAAGCCGGTTACTAAAATCCATTTAACGAAGTTGCTACTAAAAATTGAAAAGGTAGCTTTAGTTCAAGATACTGTTGAATCAATAGACCATGTTGAAGACGCAACATCCTGCAAACCGGTACTTAATTTATCCAAAGTAACTGGGATTAAGACTCCATTTATACTTTGTATTAAATCATATGGTGACTACAGGTACATTGACTCAAGGGATATTACTTATTTTCAGGCAGACAATAACTCTACCGATATTCACTTGAATAACGGAGAAATGATTACTGCTTTTAAAACTTTAAAACATTTTGAAGGGTTAATGTCTTATCCTTTTGTGCGCATTCACAATAGTTATATCGTAAATAGTAATTATATTTCTAGAATACATACAGGTAATGCTATTTGTTTTATCAAGAATTCGGTAATAAAATTGCCATTCTCCAGATCTTATAAAATAAATATAGACTTAATTATTGGTAAGATTTCAAATGGTAATTACCTCGAAATCTAAATAACATTCATTTACCAAGATTTCATATCCATTCACTATCAAACAAGTGTATTCTACCATTGAGTTCTTTAAATTGCTGATTTATAATGTATTCCTGTGTAGTTTTACATCAAGATAAAGCGATAAACGCCCAACTCTTATAACATGTAAAACAATATAAACATATAAAACTCAAATTATGAAAAAGTCAATTTTAGTATCAGGATTATTCTCGTTAGTAATGGTTTTAACTTCATTCACAACTGTTGAGACGGTAAGTAGTTCAGGTAACGTTGGTGGAAATAGTGTAGAGGTTTCAGGTTCTGGAGCAGCAAGAAGCACAAAATTAGATGTGTCAGGTTCTGGAGCAGCAAGAAGTACAAAATTAGATGTGTCAGGATCAGGAGCAGCAAGAAGTACAAAGTTAGATGTATCAGGATCAGGTGCAGCAAGAAGTACAAAGTTAGATGTATCAGGATCAGGTGCAGCAAGAAGTACAAAACTAGATTAACCAACTCTGTTTAATATACATTAAAGGCTATCAAATTGATAGCTTTTTTTATGCGTATTGATTTTATTTAGTATTTTTGATTCAAAACTTAATCATTGTTGAAAAAAACATACATACTTCTATTTCTATTAATTCTTGCAGGTTGCTCAAAAAAGAAATCTACCTACAAGGTAGAAGATTCTTTAAAAGATAGTCTAATAAATTATTTTGATCTAGCTAATGATCAAACGGTTTCAACATCTCGAAGATTTCAAATCACACAAAGAGCTTATAATATAGTGATGAATCAAGAAAATGATTCTATACATCGGGTTAACTTAATTAGAATTGCTAACCGCTTTTATAATCTGAATAAATTGTTAGATTATGAAAAGACTGTACGTACATTAATTAATAATTCTAAGCAAGCTGATGATACTTTATGTTTAGCTAAAGCTTATTCTTACCTGGGGGATTATTATGGAGAAATTATAAAACCAGATAGTGCTTATACTTTCTATTTTAAGGCCGAAAAACTATTTTTGACTAGTAATGATTTTTATAACTTAGGACGTACCAGGTATAATAAAGCTTTTTTACAATATAATTTAAGTGATTATTTGGGGAGTGAAATAGCAGTTTTTAATGCATTAAGAGCGGTGAAAGGTAAGGATGGTAAAGATTTAATTTTTGATTGTTACAACTTATTAGGAATTCTTTATAATGATTTAGGGGAATTTGCTAAAGCGATAGAATACAATGCAAAAGCATATGCTATTATTGATGACGATATAAATTCCTCTATATTGCAGCCTAGAGCTATGTCTTTAAATAATATGGGATTGGTCTATCAAACAATGAAGAATAATGAAAAAGCAATCGTGTATTTTGAAAAGGGATTGAGTCAAGAAAATTTATTAATTAACCAACCGTCAGTATATGCAATGCTTTTAGATAATTTGGCTTATTCCAAATTTAAAATCGGACAAACAAAAGGAGTAATGAGATTGTTCGAAGAAGCTTTGAAAATTAGAAATAAATTAAATGTAAAAACGGGTATTATAATTAACAAGGTTCATTTATCCGAATTTTATGCTTTTGAAAAAGACACAGTTACTGCAATATCCTTAGGTCTTGATGCTTTAGAAACTGCCAAAAAATCAAACAATAACCGTTACGAATTAGTCCCATTAAAACAATTAGCTTTATTGCAACCCAAAAAAGCAGGTGCTTATACCTCAGAATACCTACGCATAAACGACAGTCTCCAAAAAGCAGAGCGTTCCATGGGAAATAAATTCACTCGAATTGAGTATGAGACAGATAAAATTAAAGGAGAATATTCAACCCTTGAACTCAAGAATCGTAATTTAATTTACCTCTTCGGCTTCTTTATAATCATTGCTTTGTTTTTGTATATTGTAAAATCGCAAGGAACAAAGCATAAAGTGCTTTTATACAAGCAACAACAACAGCAAGCAAATGAATATATCTATAACTTGATTATCAATCAACAAAATATGATTGATACCAGTCGAGTTATGGAAAAAAAACGAGTTGCTCAAGAATTACACGATGGTGTTTTGGGAAGAATGTTTGGGGTAAGAATGAATCTTGAAGGGTTAAATAGTTTTAATGATGATCTTGCAATTTCGCAAAGAAAAGAGTATATTATTGAATTAAAAAAAGTAGAACAGGATATTCGTGAAATTTCTCATGAGATGAATAGGGAAAAATCGGAATTAATTAATAACTTCGTAGCGATAGTTGATAATTTATTTGAAGAACAGCGAAAAACTTTTCCAACAAAACTAATTACAAAAATCGATCGTACAATTCATTGGGATGATTTGACCAACTTAATCAAAGTAAATTTGTTTCGAATTATTCAAGAATCGCTTCAAAATTGTAATAAATATGCTAATGCAAAAACTATTAAAATTGAATTATTAAAAATCAATGGTAATATAAGTTTGGAAATTGCAGATGATGGAGCAGGTTTTAATACAAAAATGAAGAAAAAAGGAATCGGATTACAGAATATGATTTCAAGAGCTAAAGAGTGTCAAGGCGAATTATATGTTATGTCGAATAAAAATATAGGTACAAAAATTACGGTTATAATACCATTAGAGCAAAAACAAATACCACATTAAAAAGATGACTATTGAACCAGTTTCTAACAAAATACATAAAAATATATTAATCGTTGATGATCATCCGTTCATTATTCAGGGATATAAAAATGCAATAACGCGGTATCAACCTGATGATTACGATTTTTTTATCTCTGAAGCTAAGGATTGCGAGTCTGGCTACAATGCTATTGTAGATCCACATGCTGACTTTGATATTGCTTTTCTAGACATAAGTATGCCATCATATGAATCTATGAATTTGTATTCAGGTGAAGATTTGGCGAAATTAATTTTGAAACACTCTCCTGATTGTAAAATTATAATGTTAACCATGTTTACTGAGTTTTTAAAATTAAAAACAATGATAAATGGGGTTAATCCAATGGGGTTAATCATCAAAAATGACTTAACATTTGATGAATTATTACATGCTTTTGATAAAGTAATAAAAGGTAAAATGTATTATAGTAAGTCTATTTTGGAGATGTTGGAGTCGCATGATAACGCTATTGAAATTGACTTATTCGATAAGCAAATTTTATTTCATTTATCCAAAGGAACAAAATTGAAGAATATCCCACAATTTATTCCGATATCTTTGAATGCTATAGAATCTCGCATCATAAATTTAAAAAAAATATTAAATGTAGTTGATAAAAAAGATAATGAATTAGTTAAGGAAGCAAAAAGTAAGGGGTTGATTTTTTAATTGCCTATAAAAATAGAAAAAGCCGCAAATTCAAAAAAGATATCTTTTTTGAATTTGCGGCTTTTGTGTAGATGGAATAATCGTGTTATTCACTCAAAGCATTCCAACCTCTTGCTTTTAAGGCTATTTTGGTGTTTGCTCGAGTCACCAAATGGATCCCTTCACTTTCTTGAACCATATGTCCAATGATTGAAAAGTTTGGATTTGCTTTTATCTTTTCAAAATCCTCCATGGCTATTGTAAAAAGTAATTCATAATCTTCTCCACCGTTTATAGCAACAGTTGTACTATCAATATCAAACTCCTCACATACACTAATTAATTGCGGGTCAAGTGGTAATTTGTCTTCATATAGATTACAACCTACTTTAGATTGTTTGCAGAGGTGCATGATCTCAGACGATAAACCATCTGAAATGTCAATCATTGAAGTGGGTTTAATTTCTAATGCATGCAATAATGTACGCACATCTTTGCGAGCTTCTGGTTTTAATTGACGTTCAATTAAATAAGTATAAGCGTCCAAATCAGGTTGTGCATTTGGATTTACTTGAAAAACTTGTTTTTCTCTTTCCAAAACTTGTAACCCCATATAAGCTGCGCCTATATCACCAGTTACAATCAATAAGTCAGAAGATTTGGCACCATTTCGATAAACAATTTCTTCAGCATCTGCTTCTCCCAAAACAGTGATACTAATAATTAGTCCTTTTTGAGAGGAAGTGGTATCACCTCCGATTACATCTACCTTGTATTCATTAGCGGCAAGCGTAATTCCCGCAAATAATTCTTCTAATGCTTCCAATGGGAAACGGTTAGAAACTGCAATAGAAACTGTAATTTGGGTTGCTTTGGCATTCATAGCACAAATGTCAGAAACATTTGAGACGACAGCTTTGTATCCCAAATGCTTCAGAGGCATGTATGCTAAGTCAAAATGAACACCCTCGATCATAAGGTCTGTAGAAACGACTACCTTTTTGTCTTTAAAATCTAAAACAGCTGCGTCATCTCCAATTGCTTTCAGGGTTGAAGGTTGATTTACTTCAAAGTTTTTTGTCAAATGTTCAATTAATCCAAATTCGCCTAACTGAGCTATACTAGTACGTTGCGGGTTTTTATCTTCTATCATTGTTTCTGTATGGAGTGAGTTTTAGTTTTAGTAACTAAAATAATTTTATATAAAATTAAGACTGCAAATATACAAAGAAATAGTTGCTTTAAAATTTATGGTTATTGGGTATTTTTTTGCACCTTTAAGTTATAAAATTATAAAACAAATGAACGCAATAGATATAGTTACTCTTACCGTAAATCCAGCATTAGATAAAAGTACTCATTTTAAAGGATTAATTTCCGAACAAAAGATTCGATGTGACGAACCCAGATTTGATGCTGGTGGGGGCGGAATTAATGTTTCAAAAGCTATTTCTCGCTTAGGAGGTACATCATTAGCAGTCTATACTTCGGGGGGAGCAACGGGTAAAATTTTGGAAGACCTAGTGGTTAAAGAAAATATTTTTTCTAAAGCAATTCCAGTGCAAACATGGACAAGAGAAAGTTTTGTTGCAGTGGACGATCATACCAATTTACAATATCGTTTTGGCTTTTCGGGTGGTAGAATCGAAGCTTCTGAAGTGGAAGCAATTTTGAAAACAATAGAAAATCAAAAAGCAAAATATCTGGTTGCTAGTGGAAGTTTGAATGAAGGTTTGTCATCAGATTTTTATCAAAAAGTAGCACAAATTGCTAAGAAAAACAATTCAAAACTTATCGTAGATACATCGGGAGAGGCATTGTCCAAAATTATAGAAATAGGGGCATATTTGATAAAACCTAATGTTGGAGAATTAGCCAAACTTGTTGGAGTTGATAATCTAGAAATGGATGAAGTTAATCATGCAGCAAAGCAAATTATAGCAACTGGTGGTGCTGAAATTATTGTTGTTTCTCTTGGTCCGCAAGGCGCAGTTCTTGTTACTAAAGATTTGTATCAATATGTGCCTGCTCCCAATGTTGCCAAAAAAAGTACCGTAGGCGCAGGAGATAGTATGGTGGGTGGTATCACTTGGGCATTGTCAGAAAATAAAAGTCTAGAGGATGTCATTCGTTGGGGTGTTGCTTGTGGCTCTGCTGCAACAATGAATGAAGGTACGCAGTTGTTCAAACGTGAGGACGCTCAACGCCTTTTTGAGTGGGTTTCAAAATAATATTAATTAAATTATAGTAGGGTTATGTTAATTTTTAATAGTTTTTTTATCTCTTTAGACTAAAATGAGATTTATATATTTTGCTTGTTTTTTCAAAATTATAATTAACAACAAACCAATAATCGTCGGAAGGTAATTCAGTATTGTGGTATCTTCCATCCCATCCGTTGGAGGAGGGGTTAAGTTGAGTGATTAGTTTTCCATATCGGTCAAAAATAGAGATTACGGCATTGGGCTGTGATGCTAATTCCGGAATATTCCAAAAGTCATTGTAGCCATCATTATTTGGTGTGAAAAATTTTGGATGATTCAAGACTATTGCAGTGATAATAGTTGGATTGCAATTCCCTTTTTTGTCAATTATTGAAATAGAATGTTCTCCAGAATTTATGTTTTTGAAAATGGGACTTTCTTGGTAAGATCCATCATCCAACTTGAATTCATAGCTTCCGTATCCTAGAATTGCAATTGCTGTAACATCAATTTTATCCGTAAATGAATCTGAAACATTAATATTAGCAATTGCAGGACTAGATTTTATTATATTAAAGCTAGTTGGATTATACCCACAATCATTACCTATATCTGGTACGTTTTTGGTGATATCCACATCATAAGTTCCCTCTTGAGTTGCTATAAAATCAGACCCTGTACCTACCAATTCTCCATTTAAGAGCCAGTCAACGGTATATTTTATAGGGTCCAACCCTGAGTCTATGTATGCAGGATTAAGTAATTCTCCTGTTTTGTAATCAACACATATTACGCCATTTTTTAACTCTAAATTATTTAAAGGGTAAATAGTGATATTAAATTTCTTTTCGTCAAAACAGTTTATGTTATCTGTTGCTGTTGCATAGACATATAAAGTTTGGTCTTTTTTTATCTCATCTCCTGCAAAATATTTTGTTCCGCTTCCATTTGATTTTTCATAATAATTCCCTTCCGTAAGTTCAGGAAGTGTGTAGGAATTACAAATGGCTATATCAGAGGGTTGGAGCAAATTGGGAGTTTTAGAAATGGTTATGATAAATTCATTTTCATCTTCACAAATAAATCGTGTGCCATTTTTACCATAGATATAAAGTTTTTGGGTGCTAGGAATAATGCTTCCAGCATTTAGGAGTGTTCCTTTTCCTCCAGGTTGAGTATAATAATTTCCGCTAGTTAAAGCAGGTAATGTGTAGCTGTTACATGTTTTTACGTTTACAGGGTTATCAACCTTAATACCAATAATGTTAATGTTGATAGCATTCTCATTATCACAAGAACTTAAGTCAGGCCATTTATTATATAAATAAATTACTTGTGTTTGAGTAATGATGGTGCCGGGGGCTATTAATTTTCCTTTACCTTTCGATTCACTGTAGAACAAACCATCCGAAACAGTAGGGATTTTGTACGATTTACAAGTCGTAACATCAGTAATGATTGTTAGTTTTGGAAGCTCTCTTATTTCGACCTTAAAACTAGATTCATTCGTACATCCATCTACTATGTTGTTTATATATATGGTTTTTGAATTAGTGATTTGATCTCCTTCTTTGAGGTGTATACCGGTTCTATTTGGGCCCGTAAAATAATCGCCATGAATCAGTGTGCTCAAAACATAAGGATCTTCTTTACAACGCAGAACATTCTTTATTTGATCTACTATTGGAATAGGCTTGATGTTAACTTTAAAAAACATATTGTTTGTACAATTTGGGATAATCGTAGTGTTTGCATAAATATATATTGTAGTTGACTCTGTAATGGTCGTGCCAAAAGGGATCGATGATCCTGCACCTTCAGGCTCTGTGTAATATTTACCAGTAGGTAAATCGGGAAGTTTATAACTTCCGCAGGAGGGTTGGTCAATTACACTAGGGATGATTGTTACATTAAATATATTTTGATTAGCACAGTTTGCCTGTTTAGAATAAACATATATAGATTGAGATTTTGTTATAACTGTTCCAGCAGAAAGTTTTTCACCTAATCCATCGCTAGCTGTGTAGTATTCGCCATGAGATAATATGGGTAATTTATAGCTGTTACAAGTTACAACATTGGGTGTAGGGTCTAAAATAGGTAATGGAAGTATGTTGATGGCATAACTATCATCTGTGCAGATACTTCCGTTTACAACAGCATAATAATATACCGTTTGGTTGGTAGTAATTTTAGTTCCTGTTGGAAGTAGTGTTCCAGTTCCATCAGGCCCCCCACTATTGGTATAGAAGTTTCCTATTGATGGATCTGGTACGATGAAAACACCGCAATAGTCCAATGGAATGGAGTATTCATTGCTTATTATGACATTAAAAGTAGATTGGTTAGTGCAAGCACTATCACCTGAAATACTATAAATATAAAAGGTACCACTAGTTTCTATAAGATCACCAGCATGTAGCATGGTTCCCTTACCATCACTTTCCGTATAGTAGTTACCATTAGTTAGCGGGGGAAGTGTGTAACTGACGCATTCTATCACTTTTTCAAGTCTATCTACTAATGGTTTTGGGTTTACAATGATATCAAACGAAGTAATGTTGAAACAATTTTTGCTTAATATATTGGTCATCCTTACCCAAACTGTATTGACCTTAGGAAATGAAGTTACGGTGTAATTTGAAGGTAGGGCATTGCTATCGGTAGCCGCATCTTCTGGGCTACTGTGGTAACTTATGGTATATGTATCTGGATCTTGACCATTAAGGATAATACTATTGTTTATTAGTAAATTAATTTTGTTCCCTGTAGTGTTATCGCATATTTCGATATTGTTCGGCTTTTTGGGTAAAGCAGGCGTATCAAGTAATAATTGAAATGACTGAATCCAATTACAGAAGGTATTTGTCGTTTTGTTTTTTATTTTGATATAAATTGTTTGTTCTCCAATGTTTTCATAGGTTTGAGGGTTTTCGATAGCTTTAGTATTTGTTTGTGCATTTGCAGAGGTTTCGTAGTAGAATAATTCATATTTGGTTTCGTCTATTGCTAGTTTTTTAGCATTATTGGTTGTTAAGTCATATATGTAGGTCGCTGCTCCAGAATTACAGTTTCTTAAATCTATTGAGTTATTTGTTTTTAAATTTGAGAAAATTATTTTGTCGGTAATCACGCAGCTAGTTCCTACTTGTTCAATTACTACTTCATAAGTACCTGCCTGAGTCACCATCAAGGATTCTTTATTTTCTCCAATGATGATTTGATCATCTTTTTTCCAAACGTGATGGTATTTTGGGTCGGTTAATCCTGTTTTGATTTCTACCGTATTTCCTTCACAAATAGTTTGATTTGGACCTAGGTCAGCATTGGTTGTAAAGCTACCAGAGCGTAAAAATACTGCAGAGTCGTAATTAGAGTCATTTGCATCGCCTATCATTAAACGAATACGGTACAAATGATTGGGAGTAATAGTTGCCGAAGCGGTTAGTACTTGCGTGTAACCTCTCATGTTTAAGGTAGATGATAAAGGGTCAGAAACAGTGTAAGTCGAAAATAAATTGGAGTTTACAGAAGCACATGAGGAGTTGTATTTGTTATCTCTAATGTTTTTCACCGATATTGGATCGCTTGACCCTGGGACAATGGCTAAGTTCTGGGTTGTATTCTCATCTAGGTCAGTTAGTAGAAATGCAAAAACATCACTAAAACCGCATTGGTACTCACCATATTCATTCGAAGCAAATAGAAAATCAAAACTAAATTCATTTGACAAAGGAACAAAATCAAATTGCAAGTAAGCAACATCTGTAATAGGGATATTTTGTCCCGTACTATTACTAATTTTTTGTAAGTCAGGATCAGTATTAGTATTCAATTCACTGCTCAGATTTAGTCCAGTATAAGGTCCTTCAGTATGTTTTGCAATTCCATTTCGAATAATTACTCCTTCATTTATAGGAAAAGAGGAGGAGTTGTTATTGAAATAAGCCGTTGATTGATTTGATGAAATCGAAATGTTAGATACTGTTGTACACGAATTACCTAGTAGTAACTGGATTAATTGATTGGCGTCACGACTACTGTCGTCAACGGTTATTGATTGTGCAAGGATTCCGGTATAGAACACAAGACAAAAAAGTAGGTATAGTTTTTTCATCTGATTTATATTTGGGGTAATAATTAATCAGCATAAAAATAGGAAAAAAATACTCAAATAAACACTTTAGCAGTTTTATATGTATTTTATCGATTCTTATTTATTTTTTTATAAATTAAATCTTATATAAGTATTGAAATAGATTGACTTTTTTTATAGAATTGTTTGTAGTGTTTAATCAATATATTTCCTTTTATAAATAGTTAAATACCTCAACAGGAGTGATTTATTTAATTTTTTAAACAAAAAAACCTGACAATTTTACATCATCAGGTTCTCTCTTTATTCTATTCTCTATTTTCTTTATTCTAAAAAATCTAAAAAAAATTAATCATTCAATTTCAAAACAGCCATAAACGCTTCTTGCGGAATCTCAACGTTTCCAACCAATCTCATACGTTTTTTACCTTTTTTCTGTTTTTCCAATAATTTACGTTTTCTCGAAATATCACCACCATAACATTTGGCGGTAACATCTTTACGTAATGCTTTGATGGTTTCACGCGAAATCACTTTCACACCAATCGCCGCTTGAATCGGAATATCAAATTGTTGTCTTGGGATCAATTCTCTCAACTTCTCACA
Organism: Flavobacterium psychraerolatum; assembly: GCF_025960985.1. Classification (GTDB taxonomy): domain Bacteria; phylum Bacteroidota; class Bacteroidia; order Flavobacteriales; family Flavobacteriaceae; genus Flavobacterium. Next base: position 125,075 of record NZ_JAOQMX010000004.1, read on the forward strand.
CATCTTTTTACCAATAGAGTAAGCGTTGTCCGTGTGCATCAATGAGGATAAAGCATCCACAATAGTCGCATTTAATAAAATATCTACTTTCACCAAGTTCGAAGTTCTCATTCCAATCGGCGTATAATCAAACGAAGCATAACCCTTTGAAACCGTTTTCAATCGATCATAAAAATCAAATACAATCTCCGCTAGTGGCATGTCAAAAGTTAATTCAACACGTTCCGTAGTCAAATACGTTTGGTTGGTTATCAAACCACGTTTTTCGATACACAAACTCATTACATTTCCAACATAATCAGATTTTGTAATAATCGTCGCTTTGATAAAAGGTTCTTCCACATGGTCCAAACGCGAAGGTTCAGGCAAATCAGATGGATTGTTCACAATCAAAATGGTGTCAGGCTCTTTTTTGGTATACGCATGGTACGAAACGTTGGGAACCGTAGTAATCACTGTCATGTTAAACTCACGCTCCAAACGCTCTTGGATAATCTCCATGTGCAACATTCCTAAGAATCCACAACGGAAACCAAATCCTAAAGCCGCCGAACTTTCAGGTAAAAACACCAACGACGCATCGTTTAACTGTAGTTTTTCCATCGAGTTTCTCAACTCTTCGTAGTCTTCGGTGTCTACCGGGTAGATTCCAGCAAATACCATTGGTTTTACATCCTCAAATCCAGTTATTATATTTGTAGTTGGATTTTTTGCATCTGTCAATGTATCTCCAACTTTTACTTCTTTCGCTTCTTTAATACCCGATATCAAGTACCCAACATCACCAGCCGAAATTACTTGTTTCGGAACTTGGTTTAATTTCAACGTACCAATTTCGTCAGCAAAATATTCATTTCCTGTAGCCATGAATTTTATCTTCTGACCTTTTTTAATTTGTCCGTTTTTCACACGGAAAATTACTTCAATACCACGAAACGGATTGTAGTGTGAGTCAAAAATCAAAGCTTGTAATGGCTCTTCTGGATCTCCTTTTGGAGGAGGAATCTTTTCAATAATGGCTGCCAAGATATTTTCGACACCAAAACCTGTTTTACCAGAGGCATGAATAATATCTTCTAAGTCACAACCAAGTAAGTCAATAATATCATCGCTAACCTCTTCAGGATTCGCAGATGGTAAATCTACTTTATTTAAAACTGGAATAATTTCCAAGTCATTTTCTAAAGCCAAATATAAATTCGAGATCGTTTGTGCTTGAATACTCTGTGCGGCATCTACAATCAAAAGCGCCCCTTCACAAGCAGCAATCGAGCGCGAAACTTCATACGAAAAATCCACATGTCCCGGAGTGTCAATTAAATTCAGGATATATTCTTCTCCTTTATAAGTGTACTCCATTTGGATCGCGTGACTCTTAATTGTAATCCCACGTTCCCGTTCCAAGTCCATGTTATCCAGCAATTGTGCTTTCTCCTCACGAGCCGTCACTGTTTGAGTTGCCCCAAGTAAACGGTCTGCAAGTGTACTTTTCCCGTGGTCAATATGTGCAATAATGCAAAAATTCCTTATTTTTTTCATCTTCGTAAATCAGTCTGTTATAGTGTAAATACGATACGTATTTAAGTGTGCAAATATAATGTAAAGTTTTTAACAATTTGTGTAATATTTTATGCGAAGGTTGGAAAGCTTAAACAAATCATAAATGTTTGATTTTGGGAGTTGTAAAGCATATTTATCCTTAAATTTGTATCCCTTAAAATTTTTAAATTTGGATTACGATAGAGTTAAAGAAAAACTAGAAATTCTTGCAGATGCTGCCAAATACGATGTTTCATGTTCCTCAAGTGGTGGTAACCGCAAGAACACAAACAAAGGTTTAGGCGATTCTTCTGCAACCGGAATTTGTCACACCTATACCGAGGATGGAAGGTGTGTGTCTTTATTAAAAATCCTGCTCACCAATTTTTGCATCTACGACTGTGCCTATTGCGTTACACGTAAGAGCAACGATATTGAACGGGCCGCCTTTACTGTGGACGAAGTGGTTGATCTGACCATGAGTTTTTATCGAAGAAATTATATTGAAGGGTTGTTTTTAAGCTCCGGTATTTTTAAAAATGCCGATTATACCATGGAGCGATTAGTTCGAGTGGCCAAAAAATTGCGATTAGAACACAACTTCAATGGGTATATTCACTTAAAAAGTATTCCTGATGCGAGTGATGAGTTAATGCGTGAAGCAGGATTATATGCCGATCGCTTAAGCATGAATTTAGAAATTCCTACAGAGTCCGGTTTAAAATTGTTAGCTCCAGACAAAAGTCATCAGCAAATGATCAAACCAATGACATTTGTGAAAAATGAGATACTAAATTATAAGGAAGAGAAAAAAATAATAAAATCGACACCCAAATTTGCACCTGCGGGACAAAGCACGCAACTTATTGTAGGAGCCACACAAGAAACTGATTTGCAAATTATAAAAGTAGCCGATCATTTTTATAACAATTTCAATATGAAGCGGGTCTACTATTCGGGCTATGTTCCTATCTCCAATGATTTGAGATTGCCTCCTATAGGTTCACAGGTGCCTTTGGTCAGAGAGAATAGATTGTATCAAGCCGATTGGTTGATGCGATTTTATGGTTTTAAAGCCGATGAAATTTTAGAAAAAGACAATCCTTTTCTAGATCTAGAGGTTGATCCCAAATTAGGTTGGGCATTACGAAACATCGATAAATTTCCGTTAGTGTTACAAAGTGCTCCCTTAGAAATGATCTTGAGAGTTCCTGGTATTGGAATGAAATCAGCGTACAAAATTATTCAAGCTCGAAAATTCCAAAACCTTACCTTAGACCATATCAAGAAAATGGGGGTTGCGACCAATCGTGCTAAGTTTTTTATAGCAGTTGCCAACGCTAATAAAAGTCTAGATTTATTGGACGCTGTAAATTTGAAAGACATAATCATGAAAGAAACCAAAAGTAAATTCGAAAACCCGTTTAGCAATCAACTAACCTTATTAAATGACGCAACTTTTTTACGATAATACGCTAGAAGGTTTGTTTACGGCAATATTTGAGATATTTGAATTTAAATATGCTGATCCTGAAATAGTTCGAATGGATTTCGTTCAAAATGCATTTTTTGCAGAGCGAGTGGAGATCATTACGAATTTAGAAAAATCAAATCGTGTTTTTACCAAACTGGAAAAACAATTGGGTAAAGATGGAATCAGGCAACTCTTGTATGCTTACTTGTCTGAATTTGAAGGAATCGAAAACCTTATTTTTCGAGTAGTTCGCTATGCTGTTCAAAACCCGAATCATAATATAGTGAAGGACTTTTCTAATCCAGATGTTTTGCAGGTATCTAAATTGGTAAAAAGTGTAGGACGAGAAAAACACCGTATGGAAGCTTTTATTCGATTCGAATTACTTAAAGATGGTTTGTACTTTGCAAAAATTGATCCCGATTTTAATGTACTCACCTTAATTGTTAGGCATTTTAAAAACAGGTACCAGGATCAAAGATGGATGATTTATGATTTTAAACGAGGATACGGCGTTTATTATAATCTTGAAGGGACTGAAATGGTGACACTAGACGAAGACGTACTTCAAAAGTTCCAAAATGATAATTCACTTTTGCATGATGCAGAGATAAAATATCAAAAGTTATGGGCCGAATATTTTGACCATACGAATATAAAAGAAAGAAAAAATATAAAATTGCATATACAACACGTTCCCAAAAGGTATTGGAAATATTTGACCGAGAAAAAAATATTTTAAGCAATAGTTTTAAAAAGCGTAATTTTGCACAAAATTAAAGCAGATGATTAAGATTGGCAACATAGAATTACCCGATTTTCCATTATTACTGGCACCTATGGAAGATGTGAGCGATCCACCTTACCGTAGATTGTGTAAAATGCATGGCGCCGACATGATGTACTCTGAATTTATTTCCTCGGAAGGTTTAATTCGTGACGCCATCAAAAGCCGAATGAAATTGGATATTTTCGATTATGAAAGACCAGTCGGAATTCAGATTTTTGGTGGTGATGAAGAAGCAATGGCACTTTCGTCTAAAATCGTTTCTACTGTAAATCCAGATATTATTGACATAAACTTTGGTTGCCCTGTAAAAAAAGTAGTTTGTAAAGGTGCTGGTGCAGGTGTATTGAAAGATGTAGATTTGATGATTCGCCTAACACAAGCCGTAATTGATAGTACTCATTTGCCAGTAACGGTAAAAACTCGTTTGGGTTGGGATGACAGTTCGATTAATATTGATGAAGTTGCCGAGAGATTGCAAGATATTGGTGTGGCAGCTTTGAGCATCCATGCTCGTACACGCGCCCAAATGTACAAAGGCCATTCAGACTGGTCACACATTGCACGTGTCAAAAATAATCCTAGAATTACCATGCCTATTTTTGGTAACGGAGACATTGACAGCCCCGAGAAAGCATTACAATATAAAAATGAATACGGTATTGACGGAATCATGATTGGTCGTGCCGCCATTGGTTATCCATGGATTTTTAACGAAATCAAACATTTCTTTAAAACAGGGGAACATTTGGCCAAACCTACTGTCGCCGATAGGGTAGAAGCCGTACGCAACCACTTAACATGGGCAATGGAATGGAAAGGAGAACGATTAGGAATTGTAGAAACTCGTCCGCATTACACCAATTATTTCAAAGGGATTCATTCGTTTAAACCTTTTAAACAACAATTAGTTACAGAAGATAATCCATTGGAATTATTTTCTATTTTAAACGAAATAGAACAAGCATATGCTGGTTACGTATCTGTATAATAATTAATTTTTTTTATGTAAAAGCTATCAATTGATTTGAAGAGGTTCATTTCCAATAGGCCTCTTTTATGCAAAAATCACGACAGCAATTTCTCGCTCACCCTACTACTTGCTATAAGTGATGCAATAAAACCAAGAACCATAATGGTTCCCATTACAATTGCCACATTTTCTAAGGAGAAAACTACGGGGTAGGGTAGCGTAGGTGTAATCATAATTAGTTCAAAATGTTGTTGGAACAATACAATAGCAATCCCAATCCCCAATCCAATTAATCCCCCAAAAAAACTCAGTAATGTCCCTTGTAATAAAAATATTTTCCGCAAACTCTTAATTTCGACACCGAGGTTAAAAAGGGTTTTTAAGTTTCCTTTTTTGTCCAAAATCATCATAATCAAAGCACCAATCAAATTGAAAAGTGCAATAATAATCACCAAAGTAAATATCAAATACACGGCAATATTCTCCGTATTCAGCATTTTGTAGAGTGACTCGTTTAGCTGCGCGCGGTTTTTAACTGTAATTTTATTATGAAAAATAGCATTCAATTGAGCCGTAATTGCCGTTTCATCAGCTCCAGGATTCTCTTTAAATTCAATTCCAGAAACTTGATTTTTATTGTATTCCAATAATTCCTGTGCCATGCCCAAGTCAGCAAAAACATACTTAGAGTCCAAGTCTTCACTTATCGCATAAATTCCAATCGGGTAAATAGTGCTTTTATTAAATGCATCCTCAGGAGAGTTAATGCCTCCACGTCCTGGTTTTGGGACAAAGACCTCAAGGTTCGTATTAAAATCCAATAAGCCCATTGAGAATTTTTGAGCCAGTCCGTAACCCACGACTACTTGAGCCGTATTGTATGCAAACCACTGCCCATTGTATAGTGACTTAACAATTGGATTCACCTTTGTGAATTGGCTGTCTACACCTTTCAAATACGTTACTTCTTGCTTGTCACCATAAACAAACAAAACACGCTCTTCAATGATTTTGGAGTAAGAAGCAATGCCAGCAATTTTTTTAATTTGACTTTCTTGAGTAGGAGTCACCTCAAAAGATTTCCCAAGTGTACTGTTAATCTTTAAGTCGGGGTCAATGTTATTCGTAAACGAAAGACTAAATTCTTTCAACCCACTAAACACAGATAATACCACAAACAAAGCAAGAGCCCCAACAATAATTCCCATACTCGCGATGCGGTTGATAATATTGATGGCGCTATTTTTACTGTTGCTACGCAGGTAGCGCTGCGCTATGTAAAGTGGGAAATTCAAATCCTATTGAAAACGTCTTTTGTCTAGTAAATCTCTATTTTCAATTGGGTTTTCTTGATTTTTCATGGCATTATTAATTTTCTCAATATAATCCAAAGAGTCATCTACAAAGAACACTAAGTTGGGAACACGTCTCAATTGCTTGCTCACGCGCTGTGCCAAATCATGCTTAATCATTTTGCTATTCGACTTAATTCCTTCTAATATTTCTTGAGCTTTCTCTTGAGGAAAAATACTCAAATATACCGTAGCCACAGACAAATCTGAAGTTACAGCCACTTTTGATACCGAAATAATCAAATTGGTCACGCCATTCTTTCTCACTTCACCTTGCAGGATATCCACCAAATCTTTTTGGATTACCCCACCTATTTTTTTCTGTCTATTTGTTTCCATACTGCAAAAATACTACTTTTAAACATTATATAAGCAAAAATACAAAAACCTAAAGAGTCAAAGTTTTTTTTGGAGCTATTTCCCGCTATCCGCTATATCTTTTCTTGCCAAAAAAAGGCAAGAAAAGGATGCCGCTCCTATCGGGGCTAGGACAAAGTGCGAATAGGAAATTTAGTTTTCAAGTAATAACAGAGAGTACACTATTAAGTTTTGCTCTAAGAGTAACGACTAGATATAGGTAGCTTTTTGTTATCAATAAAATTCATTTTAGCACAAAATTAGAACATCAAAAATCGTTAATTATTTTTCATCATGCAAAGAAATTCTTTCTCCATATACGACGCATCTGCAGGGTCTGGTAAAACGTATGCCTTAGTCAAAGAATACCTCAAAATTATTCTTACTGCACCCAAAAACGATGCTTATCGTAATATTTTGGCTATTACATTTACCAACAAAGCGGTGCACGAAATGAAAACCCGTATCGTAGGAAGTTTATCTGAGTTTGCAAAGGACGAACCTTCTTCCAAAGCGATGGGTTTGATGCAAGACATGATAAATGGTAAGCGAAAAGAGAATAATCTTGACCAATGGCAAGAGGAACCAATAGGTATGTCCTTAATCGAAATTAAAATCAAGGCACAACACATCATCAAGCACATCATTCATAATTACGCTGCTTTTGATATTTCGACTATAGATAAATTTACACATAAAGTAATTCGTACTTTCGCACATGATTTGAACCTTCCAATGACTTTTGAAGTGACTTTGGATACCGAAAATCTATTGACTGAAGCCGTAGATGCACTTATTGCGCAAGCAGGCGAGGACGAAACGTTAACCAAATTGCTTATCGATTTCACCATGGAGAAAACCGATGACGACAAATCTTGGGACATTTCGCGTGAAATTATGGAAACAGGGAAATTGGTGCTTAATGAAAATCATCACAATGAAATTTTGCATTTCAAAGATAAAACCATAGCTGAGTTTGTAGAAATTAAAAAGAAACTTGTTGTAGTCTGCAAAGAAATCGACGAAAAAAACAAAGAATTAGCACAAGTACTCTTGTCTTTAATCGACCAAAACGGAATTGACCTCAAATCCTTTTCAGGGCAATATTTCCCTAAACACATTCAAAGTATAGTAGACGGAAAATTCAATCCCACTAATAAAACTTATCACGAAGTAGACGATATAAAAATCAATAAAACCGCCAAAGACCGGGATAATATCGAAAGCATTATTCCGGAATTACTGCAAAGTCTTGTTGTAATTTATGAAAACTTTGCCAAAAGGGATTTTTACCAAGCATTCCTTAAAAATATTACACCACTCTCCTTACTTAATACAGTTAGTAATGAACTAGCCAAAATTCAAGAGGAACAAAATGTTTTGTCGATTTCTGAATTTAACGCTATTATTCATCGTGAGATTCAGAATCAACCTGCTCCTTTTATATACGAGCGATTAGGGGAGCGCTACCGACACTTTTTTATAGATGAATTCCAAGATACTTCCGAGATGCAGTGGCAGAATTTAATTCCGTTAATTGATAATGCACTTGCAGGTCAAGATGATTATGGAGTAAAAGGAACTTTGATGATTGTGGGAGATCCTAAACAATCCATTTATCGTTGGCGTGGAGGTAAAGCGGAGCAATTTATTGATTTAAGTAAAGATAGTAACCCATTTAGTAATCCGGACAAAAATCTAGTCCATTTGGATATGAATTACCGTAGTTATTCAGAGGTAATTGGTTTTAATAATGCTTTCTTCAAAATGCTTTCTTCAGAATTTGTACATCCTGATTATAAGGATTTATATGAAAATCATTCGCATCAAAAAACCAATGATAAAATAGGTGGTTACGTAAATATATCGTTCATTCCAAAAATAGAAGAAGTAGAAGACGAGTCCGAAGATCCATTAAGTAAAGATGATTTGTTTGTGCAAGCTACCTTGCATACTATTCAGAAAGTGTTACTACAAGGCTTTCAATACAAAGACATCGTTATACTCACCCGCAAACGAAGCCAAGGAATCGCTGTGGCCAATTATTTGACCGAGCAAAAAATTCCCTTATTGTCTTCAGAAACTTTAATGATTCAAAATGCGACCGAGGTGCGTTTTATTATCAATTTATTACAGTACCTCCACAATAGTTCCGATGCTGAAGCAAAAGCTAATTTCTTGTATTATTTAGCTCAGCACAACCAAGATCAATTACCAACACATGATTTCATCTTTAAAGGAATGGAGCTTAAAGCTGAACTCGATTTTGAAGCTTGGTTAGCTACCTTTGGAATTTCGCTTTCGTTTCAAAACATTCGAAAGAAATCACTGTACGAAACGGTAGAGATTATTGTAAAGAAATTTATAAGCTTTCCTATACCTCAAGGGGTCGAAAATAATCATCAGACTTCTGCGGCAGCTCCCCCTTCGGGGGCGGGGGGGGCTTACGTGCAATACTTTCTAGACATCGTGTTAGAACGTGATGTTCGCAACCAAGCAGGGATAGCTGATTTCTTAAGTTTCTGGGAAAAGAATTCCGGTAAATTTAGCATTCCGTCACCAGAAGGAAATAATGCAGTTCGAATTATGACCATTCATAAATCCAAAGGATTAGAGTTTCCGGTAGTTATTTTTCCATTCGCAGAAGAAGACTATATCAAGAAGCCGAAAGATAAATTGTGGTTGAATACCGATGAAACGCTTTTGGGTTTGCCAAAAGTATTAATCGATAATAACAAAGCAGTGGAAGGTTTTGGAGAAGAGGCAAAGGCTGTTTATGATCAAAAAAAACAAGAAGAATTATTGGATAACATAAATGTCTTGTACGTAGCTTTGACCCGTGCCGAAGAGCAGTTATATGTAATTTCAAGTTGTAATTTAACGTCAAAAGGCGAAGTTAAGGATGATAATATGTCAGCCTTTTTTATTCACTACATACAACAATTTGCAGATTTTGATCCAGAAAAATTGGACTATCCGTGGGGAAATCCAGTGAAATTATCGCCTATTCAAGTGCATGTTGATACTTCTAAAACAATTCCGGTAGTACGAGATCTTTTGGATTTTAAAAACATAAAAATAGCGCAACGAGAGGCCTTGATGTGGGGTACTCATCAGCAAGAGTCTATTGCTTATGGAAATGTAGTTCATGAGATTTTATCATTTATAAAAACCAAAAAAGATATTGGCTTTGCAATATCCAAAGCTGTAGAAGAAGGCCTAATCCATTTGGGGCAAAAAGAAACAGTTCAAAAAACAGTTGAAGGAATAATAGAACACAAAGATTTGATTGCATTTTTTGAGGAAGGCAATGAGGTGATGAATGAGCAAATGATTATTCAGAAACAAGGAGGTCTTGTGAAGCCAGATCGAATGGTCTTAACCGCAAATAATGAAATGTTACTGCTAGATTATAAAACAGGAGCACACAATACTAAATATCAAAAGCAATTACAGATGTATCAATTAGCAATAGAAAACATGGGGTATAAAGTCATTCAAAAGTCCTTGGTATATATTGGTAATCTAGTAGAAGTAATACTTGTGCAATAAGATCTTTTTTTAATAAGATTATTAGGCTTAAATAAAATTGGATATTTCTTGATAGTCAATAGGTTATTGTTGTGTTTTTATTTTCGAATGAGTTGTTGAATTGATAATGAAAAACAGTTTTTCTTGTTGATTTTTCGCTATTTCCATTTAAATGTGAACTTTTGGTGGAAAATAAGTGTTTTTTGATCCTTCAAATCGTGTTTTTTGATAATCTGTTTTGTTGTTAAAATTTTTGGTATTACTTTTGTTTGCAATTAACTAAATTGTAATTAAAATAAATAAGTATGAAACATCTTAACAAACTCTTAGTTGCTGCTTTGATGATGACTGGACTAACGTCTCAGGCGCAAGACAGCAATAACCCATGGGCTATCTCATTTGGGGTGAATGCAGTAGATACAAGAACATCGGCTGACAGTCCAAAAGGATTCATGAATGATCATTTTTCTCAAGCATTTAAAATTAAAGATAACTGGAACATTCTTCCATCTATCTCTTATGTAAGTGTTACTAGATCAGTAGGAAATAATTTTTCTGTTGGAGTACAAGGATCTGTAAACAAGATTTCAAAATTTGTAGATTACAATAGTATTACAGGAAATTTTGACACTAGTAATCCTAATGACTTGATGTACTACGGTATTGATGGTATCGTGAAATACAGTTTCATGGAAATGATTCAATCAAAAGTAGTTGAACCTTACGTTGGTTTAGGTGGAGGTTATACTTTCTTAGGTGATAGCAGCTTTGGTACTTTGAACTTAGGAGCTGGTTTCAACTTCTGGTTCTCTGATGTTGTTGGTTTATCTATTGGTACAACTTACAAAGGTGCTGATATTTTTGGTGGAGATAGAGTTGATGGGTCTGGTAAGCCAGATGCACCAGGTCATTTCCAACATACTGTTGGTCTTACTTTCAAATTTGGAGGAAAAGATACTGACGGAGATGGAGTATATGATAAAGATGATGCTTGTCCAGATGTAAAAGGATTGAAGCAATTTAACGGTTGTCCAGATTCTGATGGAGATGGTATTGCTGATAAAGATGATGCTTGTCCAGAGGTTGCTGGTGTTGCTGCATTAAATGGTTGTCCAGATGCTGACGGTGACGGTGTTACTGATGCAGAGGATGCTTGTCCAAACGAAGCTGGTACAAAAGCAATGAAAGGATGTCCAGATTCTGACGGAGATGGTGTAGCTGATAACGTAGACAAATGTCCAAAAGTAAAAGGAGATAAAGCAAACGGCGGATGCCCATGGCCTGATACTGATAGCGATGGTGTATTAGACAAAGATGACGCTTGTCCTAAAGTAGCTGGTCCAGCAAGTAACAAAGGATGTCCTGAAGTAACTGTTGAAGTGATCAAACAATTGAACGAATATGGTAAAACTATTTTGTTTGATTCAGGAAAATCTTCTTTCAAATCTCAATCTTACACTGTATTGACTTCAGTTGCAAATATTCTTAAAGAATATCCAAACACAGACTTTATGATCGAAGGTCATACTGATAGTGATGGTAGTAATGCATTGAACCAAACATTGTCTGAAAACAGAGCAACGGCAGTAAGATCTTACTTAGTTGAAAATGGGATCAATACTGATAGATTGAAATCTGTTGGATACGGTGAAACAAAACCAATTTCTTCTAACAAAACGGCTAAAGGAAAAGCTGAAAACAGAAGGGTTGAAGTTTCTTTGATTAAGAAATAATTTTTCTTCAAAATAAATACTAAGAACGCTCCGATTTATCGGGGCGTTTTTTTATTTTTATAGAATGACAAATACACCTTTTTTAGATAAAATTGCCACTCATTTGTTGAGTAAAAAAACAGAACAATTCAACCATACTACAATTGTTTTGCCTAACAAAAGAGCTAAGGTATTTTTATTAGAAGCGCTAAAAAAACAAATCAATTCTAATATTCGAGCTCCAAAAATTATTAGTATTGAGGATTTTATTCAGGATATAGCAGGTATCCGCTCCGTTGATCCCATTGCTTTGTTGTTTGAATTTTACGAAGTTTATTTGTCAATTACTGCAAAAGCACAACAACAGTCGTTTGAGCTTTTTGCTAATTGGGCCAAAACTCTTTTGCAAGATTTTAATGAAATCGATCGCTATCTACTCGATCCAAAGCATGTCCTGTCATACCTAAAAGACATTGAAGATATAAAGAAATGGGGAATAGAAGTCGAAAATAAAACCCAGTTGCTGGAGAATTACATTGATTTTTGGAAACTACTCCCAAAATATTATGAAGCCCTATACGATCATTTGTTAACAAAAAAAACAGGCTATCAAGGTCTTATTTACCGAGAAGCTGTAAATAATCTCCCCGCCTTTTCAAAGTCAATAAGTGATGATTTTTATGTGTTTGCTGGTTTCAATGCCTTAAATGCTTCCGAAGAGAAAATTATTCAGCAATTAATTCTTGTTGACAAAGCAGAAATACTTTGGGATGCCGATCAAACTTTTTTAAATGATCCTTACCATGATGCAGGATTGTTTCTCAGACGTTTCAAGAAATCATGGAAACACTATAAAACCAATCCTTTTGAATGGATTGTAGACGAGTTTTCGCAAACTAAAAACATACAAGTCATTGGTACGCCCAAAACCATTGGACAAGCTAAAATAGCGGGTAGTATTATCGAAAAAATTATTCAAGATAATCCAACAGCAAACTTAGACAAAGTCGCAATTGTTTTAGGTGAAGAAAATGTTTTGATTCCGCTTTTGTATGCACTACCTGCTAGTGTAGGAGCGCTAAATATTACCATGGGCTATTCTGGTAAAAATAATCCTGCACAAATTTTGATTGCCAAATTATTCAAGATGCACACCAATGCTTTGTCGCGAAATGGCAAGAATTATGTGTTTTATTACAAAGATGTACTTGATATTTTGACACATCCATTGGTAGAGCCTTATGCAGGAACAGCCAAGTTGGTTAAAATCATCAATGAGAACAATTATACGTTCATCACGCATCAAAAAGTAATGGAGCTAAGTCAAAATTCCACTGATTTATTTTTGCTTTTATTTCAAAAATGGGTAAAAGGATCTGTGGCAGTTTTAGAATCAGTTTCGCAATTATTAATTACCATCAAAAATAATTTGAGTAATGATAATGAAGAAGAGAAAATTACGAAATCTTTTATTTATGCTATTTTCAAAGTAATTAATAAACTGATTAATTACTACAGCTCACATCCCGATATTGATAAGATAGATACACTTCATGCAATTTACAAACAGATAATAGATCTAGCGGAGGTTTCCTTTGAAGGAGAGCCTTTGAACGGTTTGCAAATTATGGGAGTTCTGGAGAGTCGTGTGCTAGATTTTGATACCGTGATTGTGACCTCAATGAACGAAGGGAAATTTCCAGCTGGAAAATCTCAAAATTCTTTCATCCCGTATGATGTAAAACGTGAATTAGGTTTACCCACTTTCAAAGAGAAAGATGCCATTTATACCTATCACTTCTACCATTTACTACAACGTGCCAAAAATGTGTATTTGTTGTATAATACCGAGAGTGACGGACTTGATGCTGGTGAACGAAGCCGTTTTATCACGCAACTCGAAGTAGAAAAGCAAGACAAACATAGCCTAACACAAGAAATATACAATGCAGTAGTACCGGAAACGGCTTATTCGCCAATGATTGTAGAAAAGTCACCTAAGGTGATGGAACGCTTGAAAGAAATAGCGAGAGCTGGTTTTTCTCCATCAGCTTTGACGAGTTACATCCGCAATCCAATGCAGTTTTACTTTCAGAAAATTGTTCGTATTCGTGAGGTTGAGGAAGTAGAAGAGAATATCGCACTTAATACACTGGGAACGATCATACATGAAACGCTAAAGGCACTGTACGATCCTTTTGTGGGTAAATTTATCTCAGAAGCCAACATCGTAGACGCCTTCAAGCTCATTGATGCTGAGGTTTTAAAACAATTCAAAATTGTCTATAAAGAGGGCGAAATCAAAAAAGGTCGGAACCTATTGGCTTTTGAAGTTGCCAAACGTAATGTTTCTAATTTTTTGAAAGTTGAGTTAGAGAGTATCAAAGCAGGTGATACCATTAAAATTATCGCTCTTGAAGCTACTTTTGAGCGTTTATTAAGTCATCCATCATTACCATTTCCAGTATTGATTAAAGGAAATGTCGATAGAATCGAAGAAAGATCTGTAAACGGTGCACCACCCGTAGTACGAATTATAGATTACAAAACGGGTAAAGTAGAAAAATCATCTGTAGTCCTAAAAACATGGAACGGATTAATTGATGACATCAAATACGACAAAATTATTCAAGTTCTAACGTATGCATTTATGTATGAGCATGACGCAGGTGAAAAAGATATCGAAGTTGGAATCATTTCGTTCAAAAATTTGAAATCAGGGTTTTTGCCCTTTAATTTTAAAGATGGGAAAATAGATAATTATAAAATTGACAAAGTAATCATGGATCAATTCTTAGAACAATTGGTATTGTTACTAGGTGAAATTCTTGATGAAAACATTCCGTTTGAGGAGAAGATTTAGGAGTATTTCTGATTAATGATTTTCTATTAACATTTTTGATTTAATTCTCACTTTGAAAAGGTTTTACTAGGATTGCAGGGATTTCAATTTTAGAGATAGTTTTTTATTAAATGCTTTTAAAAAACTTCAATAAAACCGCAGTCAGTTCAATTTTATTTTCAATATAGCTCATATGCCCGTCAGGAAAAGTTACAAGTTGAACTTGGGTTTCATCGATTTGAGACTTAGTTTCGTCATAAGGTAGTACAGGGTCTTTTTTGCCAAGAATCAACATTTTGGGATAAGGAGTCAAATGCAATAAAACCTCACGATCAATGCGTATTTTCATACCTTCAAGAGAGGCAACTATACCTTGGAGGGGAGTTTTTAGCGCTTCTTTTTTTACATAATTAATTTCATTAATCAGTCGTTCTCGGTTGCCCTCACTAAACAAATTAGCGATAGAAAGCGAAATAAAATTTACATACGATTGTTTTACCGCCTTGATAGCACGGTCGCGATTTGTTTTGCGCTCCTCACTATCTGCTCTTGAAGTAGAATTGAGTAATACCAAACCTTTGACAGACTCTGGAAATAATTCGGCAAAAGCTAAGGAAACATAACCGCCCATAGAATGACCAACAAAGACAGCTTTGCGTATACGCAAATGGGTGAGTACAGCATGAACAGCGTCTGCATTATCCTCCATTGTATGAACGTAACTCATGCATTCCGTATCTCCATGTCCCAACAAATCAATCGTAATCACGCGGTTTTTATTCGAAATTTCGGGTATAAATGAATTCCACATTTGCTTATTTTCAAGAAAACCATGCAGTAAGATGATAGCTGTCCCTTTGCCCGAATCTGTGAATGAAATAGAAATGTTTTTGTGCTGAATTTGGTTCAAAATTGTAAATTAAAGTTGACTCGCACAAAGGTAAAATTTTATTATTTGCTAGAAAACAACAGCTTTCAAAAGTTATGCTTCATTTAATAACAATCTTTTTCAGGGCCTAATCCAGTCATCCACTATAGCCTTCCATCAAAACATTTTTTTTGCTAGGTCGTAGCAGGAGCTTCCTTTGGTCGCTCTGCTACTCCCGCAAAAAATAATGTTTTTCAGTCAGGGCTGTCGTTTCTGTCTGGGGCAATGTAAGTACGTGAAGAATAGAAATAAAAATCGCGATTAACCCTCCTAGGGTTCTAAACCCTAGGAGGGTTGTTTTTTAGAAATAGGAGTTATTAAAAGCGATTATCACCATCCAATAAGCTACCGAGTCCGCCTAGAATACTTCCTTCGCCACGGCTATCTCCACCTGCTTTTGGTGCAGATGCTATGATTCTGTCAGCCAATCTAGAAAAAGGTAAAGATTGAATATAAACGGTTCCTGGACCACGAAGCGTGGCATAAAATAATCCTTCGCCACCAAAAATAGAGTTCTTGATACCACCGATAAATTCAATATCATAATCCACGTCTTTGGTAAAACCGACAATACAACCCGTGTCTACTTTTAAAACTTCGCCTGGTTGCAAATCTTTCTTTGCCAATGTTCCTCCTGAATGTATGAATGCCATTCCATCGCCCTCGATTTTGGTCATGATAAATCCTTCGCCACCAAAAAGGCCGCGTCCTAGTTTTTTTGAAAATTCAATTCCGATCGAGACTCCTTTGGCAGCACATAAAAAAGCACTCTTTTGACAAATGAATTTACCTTCAAATTGGTTCAAATCAATTGCTAGAATTTTACCAGGATAAGGAGAAGCAAAAGAAACCTTGGCTTTTCCATTATTCTGATTTACAAAAGCTGTCATAAAAAGACTTTCTCCTGTGAGCACGCGTTTTCCTGCACTAAGTAATTTTCCTAATACGCCACCTTGTTGATTGGATCCGTCACCAAAGATGGTTTGCATTTGAATATTGTTGTCCATCATCATGAAACTGCCGGCCTCGGCTACAACCACTTCTTGTGGGTCGAGCTCGATTTCGACATATTGCATTTCTTCTCCAAATATTTCATAATCTATTTCGTGTGCTTGCATAAGGCTATTATTTTAAGTAGTTGTTCTGTATTAGTAAGCGAAAAGATACATCTTTTTCGAAAATTACAAAAAGGACTTTTGAAGTATTTAACAATTTGGTAAAAATAGGCTTATGGAAAAGAGGAGTACTTAGTAGCCCTGATGGTAGCGGCATCCTGTTGTGAAGCGTTAGCGGAACAAGAGATATAGCGGACAGCAGGAGGCAAGTTTGTTATGAAATTGAATTATTCTGCTCCTAAAAATTAGTATGTTTCAAGAGAGAATTTAAAGAAAAAATATCTTATTTAAAATTAGTCTTAATTATAATAGAAAAAAGACTGTTGTTTGATTTAAATTATTTAAATTTGTGACGTTAAAAAAAAGTAGTACAATGTCAGAGTGTAATCAATTGAAAAGTAACGTGTTGTTTGAGACAGTAAATGGTTATAGTTACCAATGCGACCTAACGAATAGTATTGTAATTAATTTTGTTGGGACCAGTTCAAAATACAAAGTACAAGATTTTTTAATTTTTCAGAGAAAGGTGAATAGTGTAATGATTTTGGACATGCTTTACGATTTGTCGGATCAATCAGATGCGCAATTGATTGAAACTACCAAAAGAAATTTTTCTAGAAACTTGACCATTTGTGAAATAGTTCAACTCAGAGAATTATTAAACGGAACTAAATTTACCCTTAGTTTGCATTCGCTGCTCAATTCGATTATAAGTACCGAACTTGTGTAGTATGTTAATCTTGTGTAGTATGTTAATTTAGAATAAATACAAAAGATGCTTGGTTCTCTTATCTTGCTATAATTTTTTGTAACTTTACTCTATAAAGAGTAAAATTATGAAAGATTTATTGAGAACAAACTCTTCTTTGCAAGAAGGGGTCGAAAATATATTAAACTTACAGTCAAAAATTGAAAGTGACGCTTCGAATAAATATTTAGCCATGGCTTCATGGTTGGATAGAAATGGTTTTGCCAATACAGCGGGTTACATGTATAGTCAAGCAGAGGAAGAGCGTTCGCACTTTCTTAAAATTTTTAAATACATTAATGAAGTGGGCGGAATTGCGATCACACCAACTGTTGGTGAAGTACAGCAAGAATTTGCTTCGTTCAAATCGGTGTTTGAGCTTGCGCTTGACAACGAAATTGCTGTTACAAATGCGATTAATAAAGTGATTGCAAAATGTAGATTGGAAAATGACTATGCCACAGAAGAATTTATGATGTGGTACGTTGTAGAACAGCGTGAAGAAGAACGAAATGCACGAAGAGCGTTGGAACTTTTTGACTTGATAGATGAAGATAGTGCTACGGGCAAATTTGAACTTGATGTTCAAATTGCAAAAATCGGTTCGGTTGAATAAGGATTTTTAATAGTATAAAAATGCTCTTACAGTTGTAAAACTATAAGAGCATTTTTTTTGTACTATTGTTTCTCGATGAGGTTTTTATAACTGTCAACATCTGCTTTTTCAAGCCAAATATTTTCGGGCTGGTAAAACATTATTGGCGCTCCTTTGCAACGATTGGAACATTCCATTTTGAAGATTTCAATCTTCTCCTCTTTGTCGTTCTCTTTATTTAATTGCTTGATGTATTTTTTTACTTCTTTGTGTTTTCCGCATTTGCTGCCGTTGCACATAAATACTGCTTTTGAGGGAAATGCTATTTTACTCATAGTGATTAAGTTTTTAGATTAAGCATTCATCAAACTCTCGATTTCGTCCACTTCGATCGGGATGTTTTTCATTAAGTTGAATGGTTCTCCGGTAGCTTGAATAACAACGTCGTCTTCAATACGGATTCCGAAACCTTCTGCAGGAATATAAATTCCGGGCTCTACAGTAAAGACCATGTTGGCTTGCATTGGCTCAGTTAAGATTCCGTAATCGTGCGTGTCCAGTCCCATGTGATGTGAGGTTCCGTGCATGAAATATTTTTTGTACGCGGGCCATTCTGGATCTTCATTTTGTACATCGGCTTTGTCAAGTAATCCTAGTCCAAGCAATTCTGAGGTCATTATTTTACCTACTTCAATATGATACTGTTTCCATAAAGTACCAGGTGTAAGCATTTTTGTTGCTTCGTTTTTAACGCGAAGAACAGCATTGTAAACTGCTTTTTGTCTGTCTGAATAACGACCAGAAACCGGAATAGTTCTCGTTAAATCACTAGAGTAGTTGGCATATTCGGCGGCAGTATCCATCAATATTAATTCACCCGCGTTGCAAGCCTTGTTGTTTTCGATGTAATGTAAAACGTTGGCGCTGTTACCTGATGCAATGATTGGGGTATAGGCAAAACCTTTGGAACGACTGCGTAGGAACTCATGCATCATTTCGGCTTCGATTTCATACTCCATTACACCTGGTTTTACGAAGGGTAATATGCGTCTAAATGCTTTTTCGGTAATGTTACAAGCTTCTTGAATCAAAGCAATTTCTTCGGGTTCTTTGACTGATCGAATGCGCTGTAAGATTGGATTGCTTTTGGCAACCGAATGCGCTGGATATTTTTCTTTCCACCATTTTACAAAACGAGCTTCGCGTGTTTCAGTTTCTACCACTGCGCGGTAATGTTCGTTTGTGTTTATGTATATGGTATCAGAATACGTCATAAGTTCGGCCAATACTTTTTCAAAGTTTTGCAACCAGTGTACTGTTTTGATACCAGAGGTAGCAAAAGCTTGTTCTTTATTTAATTTTGCACCTTCCCAAATAGCAATATGTTCGTTAGTTTCTTTAAGGAATAGCATTTCTTTTTGGTTCTCATAAGGAGCATCCGGAAAAAGAAGTAAAATGCTTTCCTCTTGATCAATTCCTGATAGGTAAAAAATATCGCGGTGTTGCGCAAACGGCAAACTACTGTCTGCACTTACAGGGTAAATGTCATTTGAGTTAAAAATGGCAACACTGTTCGGTTTCATTTGGGCAGCAAATTTGCTTCGGTTTTTGACAAATAATGTAGCGTCTATAGAATGGTATTTCATTGTAAAATAATTTTTAGATAACAAATTTAAGCAATTGAATCTAGTTGAAAGAACAAATGCTGCAGTTGA
The DNA here is from genome assembly GCF_025960985.1 of Flavobacterium psychraerolatum. Lineage (GTDB taxonomy): Bacteria > Bacteroidota > Bacteroidia > Flavobacteriales > Flavobacteriaceae > Flavobacterium. Next base: position 144,743 of record NZ_JAOQMX010000004.1, read on the forward strand.
TTTTATTTTAACAAGATGTAAGGAAAGCATATCAGGCTGTTGTTTTTTATTTTTCTACACAAAATCAGCAATATTTGTGTGTTTGAGGATTTGAAATTTTAAAACTAATAAATTACGATATTCTTTTTTTTAAGCGTAAAATTTAAGCGATTCTGAAATGTTGAATTAGTCTTGTTTTTGCTTTTTTAGCTGTTTAAAAGTGGTTAATCAGTTGTATTGTAGTGTGTTGTGTTTTTATTTGTGTGCTTTGCTATTATCGAAGATTAAACACTTTAAAATGATTATAAATAATACCGAAAAGGTTGTAGTTGGTGCCTTTTTCCCTTATTTTTGTGTACTTTTTAAATTATATTCTATAAATATTATGGCAAAATCTGGATTATTGAAATCGTCAATAGCTAAAAAAGTAGCTATGGCACTTTCAGGACTATTTTTGATGTTGTTTCTAGCACAGCATTTTTTTATCAATATGACTTCGGTTTTTAGTGAGTCTGTATTCAATTCTATTTCTCATTTCATGGGAAATAATCCATTGGTTCAGTTTGTTATTCAGCCAATTCTTATTGTTGGAGTGATTTTTCACTTCATTATGGGGTTTGTTTTGAATATTCAAAACAACAACGCGAGACCAATTGGTTATGCAAGTTACAATGGAGCTGCAAATGCAAGTTGGGCATCACGTAACATGATTATCTCTGGCTCTGTGATTTTGGCGTTTTTAGGGCTACATTTTTATGATTTCTGGTTTCCGGAGATGGTTTACAAATATGTAGAATTTTCACCGTTGAATGAAACAAGATACTATCATGAGTTAGCAGAGAAGTTTGAAAGTCCTGTACGTACTGCATTGTACTGTATATCTTTTGTATTGTTGTCTTTGCACTTACAACACGGGTTTAGCTCTTCTTTTCAGTCAGTAGGAGCAAATAACAAATACACTAAAGGATTGCAAAATTTCGGATTAGGTTTCGCGATTATCATTCCGCTAGGATTTGTATTTGTTGCATTATTTCATCATTTCACTCATTAATATTCAATTGTAATGGCATTAGATTCAAAAATACCAAATGGCCCAATTGCGGACAAATGGACAAATTATAAAGATCATATTAATCTAGTAAACCCTGCTAACAAACGTAATCTTGATATTATTGTTGTTGGAACAGGTTTGGCTGGAGGTTCTGCAGCAGCAACTTTGGCAGAGCTAGGATATAACGTTAAAGCATTTTGCTTTCAAGATTCACCACGTCGTGCGCACTCAATCGCAGCACAAGGGGGAATCAATGCAGCAAAAAATTATAAAGGAGACGGTGACTCTGTTTACAGATTGTTCTACGATACTGTAAAAGGTGGAGATTATCGCGCTCGTGAGTCAAACGTACACCGTTTGGCCGAAGTTTCATCAAATATTATTGACCAATGTGTGGCTCAAGGAGTGCCATTGGCTCGTGAATATGGTGGATTATTGGATAACCGTTCTTTTGGTGGTGCTCTAGTTTCACGTACATTTTATGCACAAGGTCAAACAGGACAACAATTATTGCTAGGAGCTTACTCTGCAATGAACCGCCAAATTGGTCGTGGTAAAATAAAAATGCACAACCGTCACGAAATGCTTGATCTTGTTATTGTTGATGGAAAAGCAAGAGGGATTATCGCTCGTAACTTAATTACAGGTGAAATCGAAAGACATTCAGCTCACGCTGTGGTTATTGGTTCAGGTGGATACGGAAACGTTTTCTTCTTGTCAACAAATGCAATGGGTTCTAATGCTACTGCAGCTTGGAAAATCCATAAAAAAGGAGCTTTCTTTGCGAATCCTTGTTATACACAAATTCACCCAACTTGCATACCAGTTTCTGGAGATCACCAGTCAAAATTGACGTTGATGTCAGAATCATTGCGTAATGATGGACGTATATGGGTTCCTGCAAAATTGGAAGATTCAGTTGCGATTCGTGAAGGTAAAAAGAGTGCTAAAGACTTATCTGAGGCAGAAAGAGATTACTACTTAGAAAGAAGGTACCCTGCTTTTGGTAACTTAGTACCCCGTGATGTTGCCTCTCGTGCTGCAAAGGAAAGATGTGATGCCGGTTTTGGTGTTAACAAAACTGGAGAAGCAGTTTACTTAGATTTTGCTGCTGCAATTCAACGTTACGGAAAAGAACAAGCTCATATTAAAGGATTGGACGAAAATGATAATGCATTGGTAACTAAATTAGGTACTGATATCGTTCGTAGTAAATACGGGAACTTATTCCAAATGTATTACAAAATCGTTGATGAAGATCCATATACATCACCAATGATGATTTACCCAGCGGTTCACTACACAATGGGTGGAACTTGGGTTGATTATAACTTGATGACAACAATTCCTGGATGTTTCTCTATTGGAGAATCAAACTTCTCTGATCACGGTGCTAACCGTTTGGGAGCTTCTGCTTTGATGCAAGGTTTGGCCGATGGATATTTTGTATTGCCTTATACTATTGGTGCTTATTTGGCTCCAGATATCAAATTGGGTGCTATTCCAACAAATACGCCAGAATTTGACGCTGCTGAAAAAGGAGTGAAAGATCAGATTGAAAGATTTATGAATAATAAGGGTACTCATTCTGTTGATTATTTCCATAGAAAATTAGGAAAAATCATGTGGGATAAAGTAGGTATGGCTCGTAACGCTAAAGGTTTGAATGAAGCTATTGCTGAAATTGCTGCTTTGAGAGATGAGTTTTACAAAGACGTAAGAGTTCCTGGGACAGATAAAGGATTCAATCAAGAACTGGAAAAAGCGACTCGTGTTGCCGATTTCTTAGAATTGGGTGAATTGTTCGCAAAAGATGCATTGCACCGTAATGAATCTTGTGGAGGTCACTTCCGTGAAGAATATCAAACTGAAGAAGGTGAAGCACTTCGTGACGACGAAAATTTTGCCTACGTTGCTGCTTGGGAGTATAAAGGAAAACCTAGTGAAGCCGTTTTACACAAAGAGCCTTTGGTTTTTGAAGCGATTAAACTAGTTCAAAGAAATTACAAATAGCAATTAGTCAAAAGCCAAAAGTAAATCGTCTTGTGACTTTCGACTTTCGACTTTATGATTTTCAAACTAAAACAGTATGAAACTTACATTAAAAATATGGCGTCAAAAAAACGCCCAAGATAAAGGAGCAATGGTTGATTATAAAATCGACGGAATTGAACCTGATATGTCATTCCTTGAAATGCTTGACGTATTCAATGAGCAACAAATCAATACTGGTGGTGACCCGGTAGCTTTTGACCACGATTGTCGCGAAGGAATTTGCGGTATGTGTTCTTTATTCATCAATGGAGAAGCACATGGACCAGATAGAGGAGTTACAACTTGTCAATTACACATGCGTATGTTTAAGGATGGGGACACGATTACAATCGAGCCATTCCGTTCTGCAGCGTTCCCAGTAGTAAAAGATTTAGTAGTAAACAGAAGTTCTTTTGATAGAATTCAACATGCTGGTGGATTTATATCTGTAAATACATCTGGTAATACGGTTGATGCAAATACAATTCCGATCAACAAACAAGACGCAGATCATGCTTTTGATGCAGCATCTTGTATTGGTTGTGGTGCTTGTGTAGCTACCTGTAAAAACTCTTCGGCTATGTTATTCGTAGCGGCAAAAGTATCTCAATATGCTTTATTACCACAAGGTAAAATTGAAGCTGTTGATCGTGTTTTGAACATGGTAAAACAAATGGATGAAGAAGGTTTTGGTAACTGTACCAACACAGGAGCATGTGAAGTAGAATGTCCAAAAGGTATTTCTCTAGAGAACATCGCTCGTATGAACAGAGAATACTTGTCAGCAAGTTTGAAAGGATAGTTTTAGAAATAGATTTTCTTATATAATAGAAACGCATTCATTAAGTTGAATGCGTTTTTTTTTATTTAAAAACTTCACTAATCTTATCAACTAGCAACGTGCTATTTTTTAAATTGGTTCAAGGCTGCTCTCGTAAAATCAGATAGCACTAATTTTCCGGTAATTTTAGCTCTTTCGTATAACAACGTTTCCCAGTTTTCAGTGCCTTCCCAAATTACTTTTTTCATTTCGTACAAAGCTTCTGGATGGTAGGAGGCTAGTTTTTTCGAAAATAAAACAACTGCATCGTCAAGTTTATCGATGTCATTTAGGACTTCTGCATACAGTCCTTTTTGTTGTGCCCATTGTGCAGTTTTCCATTGGTCAGGTGCCAAAGTCATTTCGGTCATGGCAGTTTTCCCAATTTTTCTACTTACTGCGGGTTCGATAACGAATGGTCCGATCCCGATGGCAATTTCAGATAATTTAACAGCACTATTTTCTGTTGCAAAAACGTAGTCACAGGCAGCAATAATTCCGACGCCGCCACCGACTGCTTTTCCTTGCACGCGACCTACAATTATTTTGGAACAGCTGCGCATGGCATTAAGCAAATTAGCAAATCCCGAGAAAAAATGAAAACCTTGTTCTTCGTTCTCCACCGCCAATAGTTCGTCAAAGGAAGCACCTGCACAAAAAGCTTTGCTTCCCGTACTTTGTAGTAAAATCACTGAAACATTTGAATCTTCACTCAAGTTTTGCAACTCCTGCGTCAGTGCATCCAATAGTGATCTGGGAAAAGAGTTACTAGCAGGATGACCAAAAGTCACTGTTGCTATGTTGTGGTCGATAATGGTGGTTAATGTTCCTTGTGGGTCTTGAATTGACATGGTATGAATTGGTTTTTCGTAAAGTTAGAAATATTCAAATGAAACTTTGGATATTTGAAAATATAATTTTTTACTATCGTATTTATGTTATATTTGCATTGCACTGGGGGATTAGCTCATTTGGCTAGAGTGCTTGCCTGGCAGGCAAGAGGTGACCGGTTCGAATCCGGTATTCTCCACACAAAACAGATATTGTTAGTCAATAAATTACAATAAAAATGCCCAGTTTTACACTCAAAAATGTAAAGTTGGGTGTTTTTTTTTGGAAATAATTGTCCAAATAAAATAAGTTCAGTTAAAGATTACTATTTTTAGACTTTAAAAAAATCATTCTTCAAATAAATGGCATTATATCAAAAATCGGTTCTTAATAAGCATCTTAAACAACTAGAGCAGTCAAAAGTAAGTAAGGCGTACAAAAAGTATATCAAGTACTTCTTAAACCCAATTATCCAGGACAACATACGCAATTCAAAAGAAGAGGAATACCAAGGTATTTTTCTAACAGAATTATTTGTCAATGTTTTAGATTACACTTTGAAACCCAATGTTAATTTTGATTTAGTAGCTGAGTATAAAAACCAAACCAATTCACGCAAAGCAGATGGCGCCATTCTAAAAAATGAAGTTGCTGTTGCAGTGATAGAATTGAAGGGAACCAAAACAAAGGATTTAGAAAGCATACGTCAGCAAGCATTTGATTACAAAGCCAATCAAAAAGAATGTGTTTATGTAATTACCTCTAATTACGAAAAGCTGCGGTTTTATATCAATGATGCTACCGAGTTCGAAGAGTTTAATTTATTTGACTTAAGTGAACAACGTTTTGAAGTATTGTATTTGTGTTTGCAAAAGGACAATGTTCTAAATAACATTCCTTTAAAAATAAAAGAAGCTTCGATTATTATTGAAGAACAAATTACCAAGCAGTTCTACAAAGATTATTCTGTTTTTAAGAGAGAATTGTTTAGAGATTTAGTAAAGCGTAACGCTAAGAAATTAAAAAGCACTTTAGATTTTTCTGCTACTGAAATGGATGAAGAAGCGAAGGCAGAACAATTGCGTCTAGACAAAAACCTGAAACTTACACTATTCAAGAAATCTCAAAAGTTAATAGATCGTTTTTTGTTTATATTTTTTGCCGAAGACAGAGGTTTGTTACCACCCAATAGTACCATCCAAATCCTGAACAAATGGAAAGCGGATGTTGATTTTGGTGACGAAAGACCGCTTTACGATATGTTCAAGCAATATTTTAAATTTCTTGACACCGGAAGACAAGGGACAACAAATAGAGCCGAAATTTATGCCTACAACGGTGGTTTGTTTAAGGAAGATACACTACTGGAAAAATTAGAAATTGACAACGACTTATTATTTAAGCATACGCAAACATTAGCATCATACGATTTTGAAAGTCAAGTGGATGTTAACATACTAGGACATATTTTTGAAAATTCACTTAACGAAATTGAAAGCGTAAACGCCGAAATTGAAGGTGGCGATTTTGATAAACAAACAAGTAAACGTAAAAAAGATGGTGTTTTTTACACTCCAAAATACATTACCAAATACATAGTAGAGAATACGATTGGTAAACTGTGTGACGAAAAGAAAAATGAACTGGGTTTTAAAGAAGAAGAATATTTTAAAGGCAGAAAAAACCGCCAGCAAAATACGATTGTAAAGTTAGTTGAAACTTTAGATGTGTATAGAGAATGGTTGCTACAATTGACCATTTGCGATCCCGCCTGTGGTAGTGGTGCGTTCTTGAACCAAGCGTTAGATTTTCTAATAAAAGAGCACAATTATATAGACGAATTAAAAGCTAAAATTTTAGGTGGTGGCTTAGTATTTAGCGATATTGAAAATACCATTCTAGAAAATAATATTTTTGGTGTAGACCTTAACGAGGAAAGTGTAGAAATTGCCAAATTATCGCTGTGGTTACGTACCGCGCAACCACGACGTAAACTAAACAACTTAAACAGTAATATTAAATGTGGAAATAGTTTGATTAAAAGCAAAACTGTTGCTGGTGATAAAGCATTTAATTGGCAACAAGAATTCTTTTCCGTATTTGAAAAAGGAGGTTTTGATATAATTATAGGAAATCCACCTTACGTTAATGCAAATGACATTAAGAAAAATTCGACTGTAGCAGAATATAATTATTTAAAGTCAAAATACAAGATCGCTAAAGGGACAGTTGATTTGTATTTATTTTTCTTCGAAAAAGGCTTGGAAATATTAAAGAAGGATGGACTGTTGTCTTATATTACTCCAAATAGATTTTTTGAGGTAAGCAGTTAAATTCATATCTTTAAAGTATTGAAAAACATAGAAATAATGGAAATTTTTAAAGGTCAAAATCTCATAGAGTTCTCTGAACGTTTCAAAACC
>NZ_JAOQMX010000005.1 GCF_025960985.1 Flavobacterium psychraerolatum
CCTACTGATAAGTCTTGAAGATCTAGATCTTCAAGACTTATCAGTAGGCTTTATTTAAACAAATAAGGAGTGTTGCATTTATCACTTGAATCTAAAGCCTAAAATATCACCTTTTAAATAAAAAAATATTCGAGAATAGCGGTTATAAACAATTTCATTTAATAAATTAGAAAGGTTTTGGTTTTTAATCAATTGAAATTAAAGTGTAGTTCAGTTGAATATTTTATTTTTGTCTGTAGAAAACAGATTGATACTAGTTGAAATACCTCTGAATACTTGAAGCAATGTAAAATTCCATTAAAGTAGGATTCAAAAAGATAACTAGACTATACTGCCATGATTTGTAGTTAGTGCTTTTTTGTATATTTCAAGTGAGAGTGATACAATTTAGTTACTACAGACTAATAAGTTTTTGTTTTGAATGAGTGCGAAGGTCCTCAAAAAAAGCAGTAAACTCTTTTTCAAATTCATCGTAATAGTCTACTAATTCTTCAGTAGCAAAACGCATTTTTGATTCATTTTTAGTTCGAAGGTCCATTTGTGTTAGAATATCTTTAATACCTTCTACCGTTTGATAACTCAATAGCCAGTTTTGTTTGATCATATAAGGCATATAATGGAGCGTTCGATCGGATAATATATCTTTATTCTGTTCTAATGAGTGATAAAAATTATTAATAAATACAGCCAAATTTTCATCTGAATAGTTTTTCCAGTTTTTGGCTAAGAAATGATCATAAAAAATGTCAACAATCACACCTGCATAATGGTGGTATCGCTCGTGTAACTTTTTGGTGCTTTCTCTAAAAATGGGATGTGAATCAGTAAAAGTATCTATTGTTCTATGGAGAATGATACCTTTTTGTATCCCAAGAGGATATGTTTCAAAGTGTTTACCTCTAATACCATCGGCCATAAAGTTGCCAATTTTAATAAAATCGTTGTTTCCAGAAAGATAGATGTGTGCTAAAAAATTCATTCGACTAAATTATGAATTCTAAACGACTTATTTCAACCTTCAATTATTATATTTGTGGAAATAATTAGAAATAAACAACTTTAAAAATATAGGAATGACATTAATCAAATCAATTTCAGGAATTCGTGGCACAATAGGAGGTAAAGTAGGAGAGAATTTAACTCCAGTTGATGCTGTAAAATTTGCATCAGCATACGGTACTTGGCTAAAAAACTATTCGGGTAAAGATAAATTAACTGTAGTAGTAGGACGTGATGCGCGTATTTCTGGGCCAATGATTCATAATTTGGTCGTAAACACCTTGATTGGATTAGGAATCGATGTTATAGACTTAGGTTTATCTACCACTCCTACAGTAGAAATTGCTGTACCATTAGAAAAAGCTAATGGTGGAATTATTCTTACTGCATCACACAATCCAAAACAATGGAATGCTTTGAAGTTATTAAATGAGAAAGGAGAGTTTTTGAATGGAATTGAAGGAGAAAAAATTCTTAAAATCGCAGAAGATGAAGCTTTTGATTTCTCAGATGTGGATAGCTTGGGTACTATTACGCTTAATGATGCCTACATGGACATTCATATTGATGAAGTTTTAAATTTATCTTTGGTAGATGTAGAAGCCGTAAAAGCAGCTAAGTTTAAAGTGGTAGTTGATGGAGTTAATTCATCTGGAGGAATTATAGTTCCTAAATTATTAGAATTAATGGGAGTTGAAGTTGTCGAATTATATTGTGAGCCTACAGGAGAATTTCCACATAACCCAGAACCATTAAAAGAACATTTAGGTGATATTTGCGAATTGGTAGTAAAAGAAAAAGCAGATTTTGGAATTGTAGTAGATCCAGATGTCGATCGTTTGGCATTTATATCAGAAGACGGAGAAATGTTTGGCGAAGAATATACTTTGGTCGCTTGTGCAGATTATGTACTGAGTAAAACACCAGGAAATACAGTTTCGAATATGTCGTCTTCACGTGCTTTGCGTGATGTGACTAATAGACATAACGGAACTTACGAAGCATCTGCAGTTGGAGAGGTGAATGTAGTAGATTTAATGAAGAAAAACAATGCCATCATTGGTGGTGAGGGAAATGGTGGAATTATTTATCCAGAATCTCATTATGGTCGTGATAGCATGGTAGGAATTGCTTTGTTCTTGACTCATCTGGCGAACAAAAAAATGACTGTCTCTGCTTTGAGAGCTTCGTATCCTGAATATTATATGAGTAAAAACAAAATCGAATTGACTCCTCAGATTGATGTAGATGCTATTTTGGTTGCCATGACTGAGAAATATAAAAATGAAGATATCACTACAATTGACGGCGTGAAAATTGATTTTGCAGAGAATTGGGTACATTTAAGAAAATCTAATACAGAACCTATCATTCGTATTTATACAGAGGCATCTTCTCAGACAAAAGCAGATGAGTTGGCAGTTCGTATCATTGATGAGATAAAAGTAATTGCTGGAATTTAATTTCCCAATAGAATAAAAAACAAGAAACCCTTTCATAATTTAATTTGAAAGGGTTTTTTATTTAGGCTTGCGTAGCTGCTTTTTGATGTTTCCAGCGTCTGTGAGTCCAAAAATAATATTCAGGAGCTTCAAGAATTTGCTTTTCTACTTCGTGAATATAATCATGGGTAATTTTAAAATCAGGAGTTTCTCTGGCATTTTTTGCAATCGAAATAAAAGTAGCTTCGTAAAATCCTCTTTTTACTTTTTTTACTTTTATAAATTCTACTCCTAGGCTATATTTTCTAGCAATCATTTCGGCACCTGTATGCACTGGAACTTCAATTCCCATAAAATCATCATAATGAAGTATTCTATCTAGCTTTGGCGATTGATCACTTGCCAATCCATAAATGCAAGCAATATTTGCTTTTTCTTTTTTAGCAATAAAAGGAATAGTTTCTCTAGTAACAATCAATTCTGTACCGAATTTTGACCTTATATCTCGTACCATTTTATCAAAATAGACATTGTTTACTCTTTTATAAACCGCTGTTCCATTTAGAGTAGTCTTATTATTTATCGTTAATAGCCATTCATAACTAGCATAATGTGATGCAAGCAGCATCATGCTTTTATTTTCTTGTTCGTATTGTTTGAAAATTTCTGGATTTGTAATATGAAACCTTTTACTCATTTCTTTTTCAGAAATAGTCATAGTTTTAATCATTTCAAGAAACATATCACACATATGATGATACGATTTTTTTTCTATCAAAAGGCGTTCTTTATCACTAAGGTTAGGTAATGTTAATTTTAGGTTGTACCGAACCGTATCTTTTCTATAACCAATCAAATAATACACTATGATGTATATAAAATCAGAAAATAGATATAATATTCGAAAAGGAAGAATAGAGATAAACCAAAGAAATGGATAAGCGATAATGTAAACCAAAAATTGCATGCAGTACGTTTTTTAGCAAATATAAGTCAAAAATGAATACCTATAAAAATTTTAGGGTAGGTATAGGGATTCATTTTAAAAAAGACAATTACAGAATTTCTATTGATGAAATAAGTTTATAATACTAGATTATCCATCCAAATGAAATTAATCTTTTTGAAGTTATTAAATGTATGACTACTATTTTGTTTTTGTGTAAATAAAAAGTGAATACCCTAGAAATGGTTTGGGTCTTTATAGTTTTACTATATTTACAATTCACAAAAATACTTTTTATGAATACTTTTTTGATTGCAATAATTATTGCTAATGTTTTAATGAGTTTTAAAGGATTTAATGATCCTGTTTTTTTTAATAAATATAAGTTTCACATGGGGAGGTATCAGGCTGGCGAGCAGATAAGAATCATTTCTTCGGCTTTTTTGCATGCAGATATTAGCCATTTGGCATTTAATATGCTTACACTTTACTTTTTTGCTCCAGTGGTAATGAGTTATTTGGGAAATTTTCCTTTTCTAATTGTTTATTTTGGGAGTTTACTAGTAGGAGGAATGCTTACGGTTTACTTTCATAAAAGAGATTACAATTATAGTGCAATTGGAGCTTCAGGTGCAGTAACTGGGATTTTATATTCTGCTATTTTACTACGTCCCGATATGATGTTGGGAATATTTTTCATCATTCCAATGCCAGCATATCTCTTTGGGATATTGTATTTACTGTATTCTATTTATGGCATGAGAGCCAAAAATGATACTATTGGACATACAGCACATTTTGGAGGTGCAATAGGTGGTTACTTGATCACTTTGATACTTTATCCTAGTGTATTGGTAAATCATTTGTTCATGGTAGTATTACTAACGATCCCGATTGTGGTTCTTTTTGTAATGGCCAAAATGGGGAAATTATAATGGCATAACTTTTGAAATGACTTTAATTATAAAATAAAAATCTATTACAATGAAAAAATCATTAATCATTTTAGCAGTACTATTTATGGCAGTATTAAACGCGCAAGAAACTAAATTAGTACCACAAATTAGTGTTTCGGGAGAAGGAAAAATTAAAGTAATTCCGGATCAAGCTTTAATAACCGCCACTGTTGAAACTAAAGGAATTGTTGCTAAAGATGTAAAAAGAATAAATGATAATCAGGTGGAAGCCGTTTTGAAGGTTATCAAGAAAATGAATTTAAGTCCTGCTGACTATAAAACGCAACGTGTAGCTCTGAATCCACAATATGATTACGAAAAAAAGAAACACAATTACAACGCTACACAAACAATCGAAATTACTTTGAGAGATTTATCTAAGTACGATGAATTAATGGAAGGTTTAGTAGATAATGGTATTAATAAAATTGACAATGTTACTTTTCAATCGTCAAAGATGGCGCAATATGAATCTGAGGCTCGAAAGTTGGCAATGAAAGAAGCAAAGTTAAAAGCGGAAGATTATGTATCTGTATTGGTCCAAAAAGTAGGTAAGGCGGTAAGTGTTACTGATAATTCACAGGGATATCATCCGCAACCAGTTTATGCTCGTATGAAGACTATGGCAATGAATGATAACGAATCTACCACAAGAGAAACTTTAGCAGCAGGAGAAATTGAAATAACTGCTAACGTAAATGTTAGTTTTTTATTGGAATAACGAACAGAATCAAAGATAATTTAAATTAAAAAAAGCTGCAATTACTTGCAGCTTTTTTTGTGGGGAGAGTAGGATTCGAACCTACGAAGACGTAGTCAGCAGATTTACAGTCTGCCCTCGTTGGCCGCTTGAGTATCTCCCCGTGACCATTGTCTGTTTGCCTATTGCTAAGCGGTTGCAAATATAAGAACAGTTTCCGATTGCACAAACAAAAAAGGACTAAAAAATTTCATTTTTTTTAATGTTTTTTTTAACCTACTGGTATTGAATTATATGAAAAAAGCATTATTTATACTTTTTTTTGATTTGTAAGAAAATAGACGATTAAACATTGCTTGAAATTTCATTTATATCAAAAGTGTGAATATTATGGTTAGCTATCTTAGTCTAGTACTACTTTATGGGTTAGCATCGGTATGTAATGGAATAGTATTACTAAAATAAAATATGATTTCTTATTTTTTTGCGTGAGGGATTGAAGAGAAAAGCTCACAAACAAGTGCAGCGATAGCGGAACTTGTTGAGAACTTGTAACGAAAAGCCCGACACCCTTACCAAAAGGAGCTTCTTACCATGAACTGAATGGCTCCTTTTGGTAAGGGTGGCACGCCCAAACAAATGCACCTCAGAAGATATTATTCTCCTTAATTTTGGATTAAATTAACAAATAGGCATCCGACAAACTGAACATTTTTAAGTACTTTTGTCGGACTTTTTAAATTTATAATATTCCTAAAAAATGGATAAAAAAATAGTTTCTATTTTGTTTTCGACCCGATTGATGGCGGTGCTTTTTTTGACTTTTGCAATTGCTATGGCTACGGGAACTTTTATTGAAAGCAAGTACAATACCGATACTGCTCGAATTTTGATTTACAATAGCTGGTGGTTTGAAGGTATTATGGTCTTCTTTATGATCAATTTTGCTGGTAACATTAAACGCTACCAATTATGGAAGAAAGAAAAATGGGCTACTTTGATGTTGCATTTGGCTTTTGTATTTATTCTGCTAGGGGCTTTTGTAACTCGCTACATCAGTTTTGAAGGGGTGATGCCGATACGCGAGGGTGCTGCTGAAAATCAATTTTACTCAGACAAAACCTTTTTAACGGTTTTTGTAGATGGGGAGTACAAAGGGGAAATGAAACGTAAAGTTTTTGACAAATCAATTTTGCTTTCGCCTGCGACCAATAATGATTTTACCATTAAAGGGCAATTTGACGAAACTCCTTTTGTGGTCGAATATCAAAATTTTATCATGAATGCTACAGAGTATGTCAAAGAAGATAAAAATGGAATATTGTACATGAAAATTGTTGAAGCTGGTGATGGTGGACGCCATGAGCATTTTTTGAAGGAAGGTGAGGTACAAAATATTCACAACGTTTTATTTTCATTAAATAAAACGACACAAGGTGCTATCAATATCAATACAACGGGTAAAGAATTTACGATTCAAACACCATTTGAAGGAGACTTTATGCGTATGATTGACAAACTGAAAGGAAAAGTAACCAAGGATAATGTGCAACCTTTGATGATGCGTTCACTTTATAGCATTGGTGAAATGCGATTTGTATTACCAGATATGCCTGTAAAAGGTGTCATAGCTTATGAATCAAAAAATGATTATAAGGCTAAAGGTGGTGATAATGCATTGATCGTAAAAGTGAAAGCCGATGGTCAAGAAAAATTGGTGACACTTACTGGATCAAAAGGTAAAGTAGGGGAACCACAAACGGTAAAAATTGGAGATAAAGAATACAGTATTTTTTATGGTAGTAAGGCTTATACTTTACCATTCAAAATTAAATTAAATGATTTTATTGCCAAAAAATATCCCGGAACAGAGAAGAGTTATTCCTCTTTTGAAAGCTTAGTAACGGTTGAGGATACAAAATCATTTGACGCACATATTTTTATGAATAATGTACTTGATTATAAAGGATATCGCTTTTTTCAATCTTCATTTGATCCAGATGAAAAAGGAACGGTATTGTCTGTGAACCATGATTATTGGGGAACTAATATTACGTATTTCGGTTATTTTATGTTATTCTTTTCGATGATGGCAATTATGTTTACCAAACATTCTCGTTTTGCCGATGTCAAACGTAAACTTGAAGTGGTAAAAATGAAAAAAGAAAAATTGATTACTATTTTAGTTTTATTATTGAGTTTTAATGGTTTTTCACAAACACATGAACATAATCATGAACATAACCAAGCAGGTGTAAGTGATCATGTAGAGCGTGCTCCTACTGCAAAGGAGCTTGATTCTTTACTTACCAAATTTAAAGTATCTCCTGAGCATGCAGCCAAATTTGGTCGATTGATTGTGCAAGATGCTGGTGGAAGAATGAAACCGATTAATACTTTTTCATCAGAATTATTGAGAAAAGTAAGTCATTCTAATGACTACAACGGAATGAATTCCGATCAAGTATTCTTGTCCATGTCTCAATATGCAAAATTATGGATTGAAGTACCAATTATTTATATTAAAGCTGGTAATGATAGTATTCGAAAAATAATTGGAATTGATTCGAAAGCAACATACGCACCTTTTATTTCTTTTTTTGATGCAAAAGGAAACTACAAATTGTCTCCATACTTGGACGAAGCTTACAAAACGGCAAATCCAAATCAATTTGATAAAGATTTTATCGAAACAGATAAGAAAGTAAATTTGATGGAATCAGCTTTGAGCGGTTCTATCATGAAAATTTTTCCAATTCCAAATGACGCCAATAACAAATGGATCTCCTATTTGGAAATAGAAAATTCAGGATTGAAAGGAATGGATTCTACTTATACAAAAAGTATTTTACCTCTTTACTTTGGATCATTGAATAATGCTTCAATCTCAAATAATTATAAAAATGCTGATGATTTATTGGAAAGTTTGCATGGTTTTCAACGTAAATTCGGAGAAAAGGTAATGCCTTCTGATGACAAAGTGAATATGGAAATTTTGTACAATAAATACGATGTGTTCCAGAAGCTTCCATATTGGTATATTTATGCATCGATTTTGATGATGTTTTTTACAATTTTGCAGATTTTTAAAGAACGTAAAATTTTGAGAATTGCAGTAAACACAATGCACATCGTAATCGGACTTTTGTTTGCTTTGCATACTGCAGGTTTGATTGCACGTTGGTACATCTCTGGTCATGCACCTTGGAGTAATGCGTACGAATCGATTATTTATATTGCTTGGGCAACTATGTTTTTTGGTTTAGCGTTTGATATTAAGTCAAAGCTCACCGTGGCCTCATCTGCATTTGTTACAGCAATGATTTTGGCTGCTGCCTATATGAACTGGATAGATCCAGAAATCGCCAATTTACAACCTGTTCTTAATTCTTACTGGTTAATGATTCATGTTGCGGTTATTGTAGCAAGTTATGGTCCATTTGCGTTGGGAATGATTCTAGGATTTGTTTCGTTATTATTGATCTTTTTTACGAATGAAAAAAACAAAACCAAAATGGATTTGAACATTCAAGAGATTACTTATATTAATGAATTATCATTAACAATTGGTTTGATCATGTTGACCATAGGTAACTTTTTGGGTGGACAATGGGCCAATGAAAGTTGGGGACGCTACTGGGGATGGGATCCAAAAGAAACCTGGGCATTGATTAGTATTATGGTTTATGCATTTGTAATTCATGCGCGTTTCGTACCATCATTACGAGGAAAATGGACTTTCAACTTGATGAGTATGTTTGCTTTTGTATCGATATTGTTTACCTATTATGGTGTGAATTTTCACTTAGTAGGATTGCACTCGTACGCAAGTGGTGAAGCAAAATCTTTAGATTGGATTTACTATACTCTTGGAACGATTACCATTATAGGAGCAATTACATATCCTAAATACAAGAAGTATTATAAGAAATAAAATGTTATCAGAATAAAATAAAAAGCAAAGAATAGAAATTTTCTACTCGTTGCTTTTTTTATTCGATATATAATCTAAAACCGTTCACTACATTTATCTTGGCTCCAATTGACAATAAAATGATTATAAATATGACTAATGGTTACTAGGTCTGTATATAAAAAAGACAATCAATGTTTGCAGATTTCTTTATAAATAAGAGCATGCGTTCAGCTAAAACCAGGAAAACCTGTTAACTATATTATTACACGACCTAAAGCAAACATTCATTAGTTTATAATTAGTATTGAAAAAAAGTTAGCTTTTTGACAGCTTCAAAATGAATTGTAAAGGTTTGAAGCATAAAAAAGTCTGCTATGAAGCAGACTTTCTATTTTAATAAATACTTGGAAATTTATTCGGATTCGATTCGTTCATCATTGCATAAACCTTTTCGTAAATATCTTCTATTGAAGGTTTCGAGAAGTAATCTCCATCAGTACCATAAGCAGGACGATGAGCTTTGGCTGATAATGTTTGTGGTCTACTGTCTAAATATTCATAAGCACCCTGATCGTCTATTATTTTCTGCAAAATATAAGCAGAGGCTCCACCAGGTACATCTTCATCGATAATCAAGAGTCGGTTGGTTTTTATAATACTTTTTACCAAATCATGTTTGATATCAAAAGGGAGTAGAGATTGTAAATCGATTACCTCACAATTAATTCCGTCTTCTGCTAATTCAGAGGCAGCCTCCATTACCAAACGCAGAGTCGAGCCATAGGATACAAGCGTAATATCAGTACCTTTTCTTATGGTTTCTACTATACCAATTGGTGTTTTAAATTCTCCATAATTAGTAGGTGTTTTCTCTTTTAATCTATAACCATTTAAACATTCAATAACAATGGCAGGTTCATCACACTCCATTAAACTGTTATAAAATCCAGCTGCTTTGGTCATATTTCTAGGTACTAAAACATGAATACCTCTCACAGCATTAATAATCATTCCCATTGGTGATCCAGAATGCCATACACCTTCAAGACGGTGTCCACGAGTACGAATGATTAAAGGTGCTTTTTGTCTACCAAAAGTACGGTACTGTAAAGTAGCTAAATCATCGCTTAAAATTTGAATCGCATATAGTAGGTAATCTAAGTATTGAATTTCGGCTATTGGCTTTAATCCTCTTAACGCCATACCAATTCCTTGCCCAATAATAGTTGCTTCACGAATACCCACATCGGCTACACGTAATTCTCCAAATTTTTCTTGTAGTCCTTCAAGTCCTTGATTAACATCTCCTATATTTCCTGAATCCTCTCCAAATATTAAAGATTCTGGATATTTAGTAAAAATAGCATCAAAGTTATCACGAATGATCATTCTACCGTCTGAGTCTTGTCTTTCATCTTCTTCAGAATAAGTTGGTGCTACTTCTTGTACAGAGGAAACGTTCCATTCTGATTCTGAAAACAAATGACGACTGAAAGCATCTTGGTATTTTTTAGTAAAGTTTGAAATCCATTGTAATAATTCTGCTTTTTCAATCCCAACTGGTAATAATCGCAACGATTTACGGGCAGAAACTAAGATTTCTTTTTTCAGAGGTTCTTTGATTCCGTTTAGTTTTTTGGCATAGCTCAAAATTCCGTTTGGATTTTCAGCGGCTACAGCTATTTTTTCTAAGAGGAGTACAAGTTCTTTTTGTTCTGCAACAATTGGAGTAATAAAGCTTATCCATGCTTTCTTTTTAGCTTCTAAAACCTCTTTTTTGGCAATGGCATCTATAGCATCTAATTCTTCAGGTGAAGCAATATTAATAGCAATCATCCACAAACGCATTTGTCGAACACAGTCATACTCTTTTTCCCAATCCAAACGCTGTTTGCTTTTATATCTTTCGTGAGAACCAGAACTAGAATGTCCTTGCGGTTGCGTTAATTGCTGCACGTGAATAAGTACTGGAATGTGCTTTTCTCGCGCAATATTATCTGCTCTTTGATATGCTGCAATTAGTTCCGAATAATCCCAGCCTTTTACTTTTATTATTTCTAGTCCATTAGTATTGTTTTCCTTTTGAAATCCTTTTAAAACCTCGGAGATATCTTCTTTAGTCGTTTGGTGTTTCGCATGAACAGAAATTCCGTATTCATCATCCCATACACTTATTACCATTGGTACTTGTAAAACTCCAGCTGCATTGATAGTTTCAAAAAAAACGCCTTCGGTTGTGCTCGCGTTACCAATGGTTCCCCAAGCAATTTCATTTCCTTTATTAGAAAAATTTTCCTGATTCGGAATGTTATCAAAAGAACGGTAAATTTTGGATGCTTGTGCCAATCCTAATAATCGCGGCATTTGAGCAGCAGTAGGGGAGATGTCGGCACTAGAATTTTTTTGTTGTGCTAAATTTTTCCACGAGCCATCTTCGTTCAAACTGTGTGTTACAAAGTGACCACCCATTTGACGTCCTGCAGACATCGGTTCTTCATTAATATTGGTGTTACCATATAGACCGGCAAACAATTGTTCAACAGTCAACTCACCAATGGCCATCATAAAAGTTTGATCACGATAATATCCTGAACGAAAATCACCATTTTTAAAAAATTTTGCCATGGTAATTTGTGGCAATTCTTTTCCGTCACCAAAAATTCCAAACTTAGCTTTACCTGTCAACACTTCCTTCCGCCCCAATAAACTACATTCTCGACTAGTAATAGCGATAGTATAGTCTTTCAGTACTTCGGTTTTGAAATCTTCAAACGTTAAGGCAGTATTGCTTTTTTCTTTTATCATCATTTAGTAAGGTATGGCTTTATTGCGCAAATTTACTGAAAAACTAGGGAAATTCATAACACAATAAAAAAATATAACATTATTATTGTTGTCGATTTTGTAATAAAATCTACTTTTTATAGCTATTTTGGTTCGAAAGTAAATTAAAAAAATATATAGTATAAAAAAACATCAAATAATTGATAATTCTAAAACCACTTTCTATTAAAAAGATTCAAGACAATTGTTGGTGAAAAAGTAATTATAAAACGAATTTTTTCATTGTATTTATTGTCATTAAATTCCCAACCATTTGAAGAATAGACTGGAAGATAAACTTCAAAATAATCCGTTACTAAATTTAGCCTAATTCCACTATCAAATAATAATTGATCTTTGCGGTATTTGTTTTTCAAAAAACCTATATCACCATATACTTCGACCCAGTTCCATAATGTATAACCTCCATTAACGGCAGTAATCCACTGGTTTGCATATGGAGTCCCAAGTTTTGATTTAAAGCCTCCTTCGGCTATTATTAATTGTTGACTAAAGAATCCTGAGTTTTCAGATCGACCATAATAATTGTAATCAAACATATAATCAGTAGGACGGTCCAGTGAAAAGCTAAAATAATCAGACTTAGTATTATTGTGCAAAAAACTAGCTGCATATAAACGTAGATTCACTCGGCGATTATTTTCGAATAATTCACGATAAGAAACTTCGACAATAGCTTTGCTAAATTTACTTGAAGCCTGTAGCTCCGTCATGAAACTAAAATGATTGGTTACTTCTGTTTTTGTATTGTAATATTTAGCATTAAATATTGAATAATTTTCTACAAAATCAGTCGGTGCTATTTTACTCACTTCTCTATTAACGATAACTTGTCGTAAATAGATTAATTCTTTTCTATTGTCTCTAAAGTTATCTTTGTTTCGAATATGAAGTTGTATCGAAGGATTAAATTTCATGTAGGCGGCATCAGGAGCATAATGAAAATAAGAACCCGAAAATGTGTATCGAGCATTGTACAAAGCACTATTTCTGTAATTGTGATTCACAGCTACAAAACCGGATCCAGATAATGTCTCCGACTTGGTTGAAAAAGAAGGGGTAACATCAAAAATAAAGGGTTTCTCCAAGATGGTTTTATTATGTAAACGCATTCCTAAAATAAAACCGTCATACAAGTTATATTCCACTGTAGGGACATAAAGAATTTGGTTATAGTAGGGGTCTTCTAAATCCTTCATAAAGACAAATTTTACTGGTCGATTGTTTGGGAAAAAACCTTTTAATGATTTCCAGTTATTTCTCAAGTTATACTCAGGAACTTCGTTTTTATAGTTCAAAACAATTTTATCAACTCCTTTTCTATTCATCGAATAAATACTATCTGTTGCTTGAGGATCAATCCACTTTTTGAAAATGATCTCCCCATCTTTCAACCCATAGATGGGTACTGGTACAATAAATCCAGTTTTATTTCTAATCGAAAATGAAATGCTATCTTTTGTTTTTGAAACATTTACAAATTTGTAGTCAATTGCTTTTCTTGAATTAATGATAGTACTAAAAAACCAATTAATATCTTTTGGAGAATTCTTTTTTAAGATGTTTTCAAATTCATTTTCAAAAACTGCTTGCCCCATTTTGGTAGCATAAAGTTCATGGATACTGTTTTCTACAACTTGATTTTCTAGATAATTGTCTAAGTATCGCAAGCTCAATCCTGCTCGATATTTACTAGCTATTTGCTCATTAAATTTAATCAAAGCATCCTTTGGAGTGTTCAATGGTTGGTCTAGGTTTTTTCTAGCCATCAACATATAAAAATAGCTGTATTGATCATTAAAATCGATATTTGTCAAATTAAAGCTTTTCAATAACTTATAGTTGGCTGCACTCCCAAGCATTTTGGTATCTGCATGATTACTTTCGATGTACTTCATCATGGTATAAATTTGGATAGCATCGTGTACCCAAGCTTCTTTTCTTTCGTCCAAAGCCAAACTATTTTTTAGGAAAACATTTAAGTAAGCCTTCATAAATTTGATTTCATAGGCAAACGTATCCGAAAACGGACTGATAAAAGACGGCAATTGATTTAGACCATAAAAAGGATTTCGTTCATAATCCGTTTGGGTAACTACTATTTTTTCAAAAGGATATTTACCTATAAAATTTTCTGCATAATGTGTAATACAGTCAATGATCAATGCTTTTTGGTTAGTCGATAATTTGGTATCTACAATATTTGTTAGTATTTCTAATTCCTTATTTTGGTAACTAGTAAAAGTATTTTCTGTTTCTACTATCAAATTAAAATCTAATCTATTTTTTCCTTTTAGATCATAATACGCATAACCATATTTTTCAAAAGAAAGACTACTATTTAAATCGGTTGTGACGGTATATTTTTTTGGGATTTTTAATGAAATATCATAATCTGAAATGGCATTGACAATATCGTCTAAGTTTTCATTATTATATTTTATAAAATTATGATTGCTGTAACGTGCTGGCGCAAGAAACCAGTTTTTTAAAGTCATATTATCTTTCGAATCATATCCATACTTGGTAAAAGTATCGCTAGGTATTTTTACAAAATAGGTTAAGATCAAAGTTACTTTTTGATTGGGTGCTACTTTTTGTCTCAATCGTATGTGAATAACATCAGGTACATCCGTATTTCTTTCCCATGCCAATGGTAGTTTATTTTGATCAACTACAGTTATGCTTTGTGTACTTCCACGTTCTTCTTCTTTAGCCAAATGAAATCCTCTATAAAACTCATCAGAAAAACGTCGTGCCAATGGAGAATTAACATTGGAATATGCATTGTTCCAATCATTCAAAATAATTGTACTCAACGAATCTGTAGATTGATTAAAATAGGTAATTTCTTGTTCTACATTTAAAATATGTGCATACGAATTGACTTCAACAATCATTTTTGAATGATGCTGTCCGTATTGCTTCATGGAGTACAGAAGTATACAAGCTAGAAAGAAAGTTTTAGTAGATAAATTCAATTGAAAGAAGTTTGATTGTTACTAATATACAGTAATAAAAAACTTTTAAATGGTTATCTAACAAAGCTTTTTAATAATTAAGATACGTATAAAAGTAATGAGAAGGTTTTATAAAACCAAAAAGCTGCTTAAAGAAGCAGCTTTCGTATTAAAAGTTTGGTTTTAAATTGTATTTCTTATAGAATGTATCCAATACATCAACTACTTCTTCAGCAGTATCCACAATTTTGATAATATTCAAATCTTGAGGACTGACAGTTTTTTCAGTTTCGATTAATATTAATTTAATCCAGTCGACCAAACCAGACCAGAAGGTACTACCAACTAATATAATTGGGAATTTTGCAATTTTTTTGGTTTGTATCAAAGTTAGTGCTTCAAACAATTCATCCATAGTCCCGAATCCACCTGGCATCACTACAAATCCTTGAGAATACTTTACGAAAATTACTTTTCGAACAAAGAAATAATCAAAATTCAAATTTTTATCCGTATCAATATAAGGATTGTAATGTTGTTCAAAAGGCAATACAATGTTCAATCCTACCGAAGGTGAACCAGCTAAATGCGCACCTTTATTACCAGCTTCCATAATTCCAGGACCTCCGCCAGTAATCACACCGTAACCTGCTTTACCAATTTTGAAAGCGATGTCTTCCGCTAATCTGTAATACGGTTCGTCTGGTTTTGTCCTTGCAGAACCAAATATCGTCACGCAGGGTCCGATACGCCCCATAGTTTCATATCCATTTACAAATTCTGCCATGATTTTGAAAATCGCCCAGCTGTCATTGGTACGAATCTCATTCCATGTTTTTTGTTTTAAACTATCTTGAATTACTTTATCTTCATCATTATCAAAATCTTGAAGTCTCATATATTTTTATTTTTTAAATTAAGGAAATAAGATAGAACCGTTATCAACAGATGAAATTGGAAAAATAGCTATAAAGAATTCTCATCACAAGTGATATAACGGTTGTAATCGACTAACGAATATAGTGTGTTTTTGTCTATTAACAAACAAAAAATAGACTGATTTTTTGGTTTATGATGAAAAAAAAAGTGATTTTTATCTAAAAATAAATTATTGTTACTAAAAAATGAATTTAAAGTAAAAATTTTGATTTGAGTGCAGGGGTAGGAATCATACAACTCTCTTTTTTACCAAACCAGTGGTATCTATTTTTGGCGATATAATCATAAATCCAGTTGCTGATTACTGTTGGAATAAACTGAAACACACCTATAACGGGTAAAAAACTACTCAAATCGGCTGCGATTTTTAATGCCGCTTGTGATTTGTAATAGTAGGCTTTTTGAGGAAGATATAGAATGATACTATCTATTTTTGAAGTATCTATGCCTATATAAGCAATGATTTCTTTTCCCAGATTAGACTGAATGGCTACAAAACGAAATACATCTTTTTTATCATGCGTGATTATATAATTGACAGCGTTGTTACAAAGGTTACAAACGCCATCAAAAAGAATTATTTTTTTATTTTCAGGAAGATTCATCATTTTTTTTTTTATAAATCAGCTATTCGAAAATTAAGTATAACAGTTGTAACTACAATGATACGATTCAAGGTATTTTTTGAAAACAAGATATGTATTTTACTTCTTCTTAACAGCTTCTACCAGCTCCAATTCGTCTAAATTAACCTTGGAAGTAAAGATACCATAATTTACCGTAGCTTTCTTTTTCTCAATACTATCAATGCTTCCCACCGCTTTTCCTTCAATCATACGGACTCTGTCACCTACTTTTAGTATATGTGTCGGTTTCACCACTATAGGTTTCAATTTCTTTTCTTTCTTTTCTTTACGTATTTCTTCTACTTGGACTTCTACTTCCTTGATTACTTCCTTTTTCTTTTCGACAATTGCTTTTGCTTCTTTTGGAGTTGCTTTTTTACGTTTTGAATTTTCTATTTCGATAATCTTTAAAAATTCACCAATAAGGTCTTTTTTATTTTTGTTATTAAAATATTTCTCCGAAATATCTTCAATCTTTTGCCCAATGTAAATTGTCTTTTGATTACTGTCGTAGAGTTCTTGGTAGCTTTCTAGTTTTTGTTTGATTTTGACATTGATAGTCTCCATTTTTTTTCCTTCTTCGCGCGCTCTAGATTCTTCTTCTTTTAGCGTTTGTGACGTTTTTTCCATTTTAGAACGTTCCTTTTGCAAAGTAGCGATGGTTTTATCAAAACGTACTTTTCCAACTTCGATCTTCTTTTTGGCTCGATTGATTAAACTAAATGGAATTCCGTTTTTCAAAGCGACCTCAAAAGTAAACGAACTTCCAGCTTGCCCAAGAACCAATTTATACATTGGTTCCAACGATTTTTCGTCAAAAAGCATATTGGCATTGGTAGCAAAAGGCAATTCATTAGCCAAAATTTTCAAGTTGGAGTAGTGGGTAGTAATGATTCCGAAAGCTTCACGATGGTAAAATTCTTCCAAGAAAATTTCAGCCAAAGCACCACCTAATTCAGGATCCGAACCGGTACCAAATTCGTCAATCAAGAACATCGTTTTGTTGTTGCACTTCTTTAAAAAGTAGTTCATGTTTTTCAAACGGTAACTATAAGTACTTAAATGATTTTCAATAGATTGATTATCTCCAATATCAGTAAGTATTCGATCGAAAAGAAAGGTTTCAGAACGCTCATGTACCGGAATTAACATTCCAGACTGCAGCATCAATTGTAATAATCCCACTGTTTTTAATGAGATCGTTTTTCCTCCCGCATTGGGTCCCGATATTACAATTATTCTATTTTCTTGTAAAAGTTCGATAGTTTGAGGATGGGTAATTTCCTTTTTTTGTTTGTTATTCAAATACAAAATAGGATGGTAGGCATCTCTAAAATATAACCTTCTATTATCACTAATGGTTGGCATAATTCCGTTAATTCGATCAGCATATTTTGCTTTTGCCGCAATGACATCAATATCACTTAAAAAGTCTTGATATTGTTTCATTAAAGGTAAAAATGGGCGAACACCGTTGGATAAGTTCTTTAGAATCCGCATGATTTCCTCTGCTTCCTCATATTCCAAATTACTTAACTCACGAGAGTACCTCAAGGTAGCTTCGGGTTCTACATAAGCGATACTTCCTGTTTTTGAACTTCCTAGAATTGTTCCTCGTACCTTACGGCGATACATGGCCAATACAGCCAAAACACGACGATTTTGTACAAAACTTTCTTTAATATCATCCAAGTATCCCAAACCGTTGTATTGTGTCAAAGCGATGCCAAAACTCTGATTTACTTTCCCACGAACTGAGTTGATATTTCTTCGAATGTCAACCAACATAGGAGATGCATTGTCTTTTATTTCGCCATATTTGTCTACCACGGCATCAATTTGACTAATAAGATCCTTGGTCAATTCTACCTGAGATGCTCGTTTATTAATTTGTGGATAATAGTCATCAAATTTTCTTAGAAAATTCAATAAAAAATTGACTGTTGATGATAGGTTGGCTATTTTTCTAAAGCCACCAACTTCTAAAAAACTATCTTCTATGGATAGAAATTTAATTTCGTGCGTAATCGCCTCAAAACCATGGTTAGGAATGGCATTATTATTTTGAAAAGAAGACACGTATTCTGAAGTTTGCATCAAGGCATCCATCAGGCTTTCTTTGTCTCTAAAGGGAGTTATTTCGAGTGCTTTTTGCTTTCCTATATCTGTATTACACATGTCTGAGATAGTCTCGAGTACGGTAGGAAATTGTAAGTCTTGTAATGTTTTTTCGGTAATGGATATCATTGGTGGTATGAGATTCTTTTGTGCAAAAATAGTTAATAGAAAAGATTATATAGCAGACATTGACGAAGTTTTCACAAATGTTTAAAGGAGATACTATATGACTTTTGTGGATCTTTGTATTTTCTCTATGTATATTTGCAAAATAACTTTGAAACTATGCAAGTATTATTACCTCCAGATTGGCAAACTATTTTAAAAGAAGAAACTCAAAAACCATATTTTCAAGCGTTACAGCAAGCTGTGACTACTGCTTATCAAGAAAACACATGTTTTCCGCCACAGGAATTAATTTTCTCCACCTTTGAACGTTGTTCATTTGAAGATATTAAAGTAGTTATAATTGGCCAAGATCCCTATCATGGAGATGGTGAAGCCAATGGGTTAAGTTTTTCTGTGAACGATGGAGTTCGAATTCCACCTTCTTTGCGAAATATTAATAGGGAGCTATGCGATGACTTGGATTCTATCTTTATGCCGACCTCGGGTAATTTGGAACATTGGGCCAAACAAGGCGTTTTACTTTTGAATGCTACTTTGACTGTTCAAAAAGATATTCCTAACAGTCATAAACATCTTAAATGGAATTTATTTACAGATGCTGTGATTCAAAAAATATCTGATGAAAAGGAAAATGTGATCTTTTTACTTTGGGGTGGATTTGCACATAAAAAAGGAGCTAAAATTGATAGAAATAAACATCTTGTTCTAACATCTGGACATCCTTCACCCATGAGTGCTAATCAAGGAAAATGGTTTGGAAATAAACATTTCAGTCAAACTAATACCTATTTAAAAACGAAAGGGTTACAAACTATTATTTGGCTGTAAAAGATTATCGTTATTACATCCAATTTTAAGGATTTAGTACACTTTAGGTAATTATTATAAATAAATCACCTTAAGTCATCTTGAGATAAAACAACAAAAGCAACTCACTACAAGTTGCTTTTATTATATCTTAAGTTCATATTTAATTGAAAGCAAAAAATAAACTATTATTCTTTTTCGTTGGTTATATGTACGGGTATTTCGCTTAAAGATACACCTCCTTTAATACCAAAATCTAGAGTTCTGATAGGGAAAGGAATCATAATATCATTAGCGTCATATGCTTTCTTAATTTTAATTATAGCTTCACTTCCAACTTTGTTATAAACAGATTGTTCAGGAGTATTAATCCACATTCTTATTGATAAATTGACAGAACTATCACCAAATTCAACAAAAATAACAGTTACTTCATCTTCTTTAGAAAGTTCAACTATATCACTAACTGCATTTAAAGTAATATCTCTAACCTTTTCTAAATCATCACCATAAGAAACTCCTACACTCAAATCAAAGCGCCTTTTCTGTAAAATTGTATAATTTTCGATAGGATTTTGAAAGACTTCTTTGTTTGGTATTATAACTGTTTTTCCTTGAAAAGTTTCTAAAACGGTGTCACGAAGATTAATCATGATGACTTTCCCCATGTAATCCTTAATTTGGACTATATCACCAACTTTTAGAGGTTTTCTAAAAGATATAAATATTCCAGACATAAAATTGGCTGCAATATCCTGAAATGCAAATGCTAATGCTAGTCCTAATATACCAGCACCCGCTAATATCGAAGTTACTGCTTTATCCAAATTTAGAATAGTTAACACAGTAAAAAGTACTATTCCTATAAATGTAAAGTAAACTATTGTACTGAATAGATTATTAAGTGTAAGGTTGTTGGAAATTTTAGCTATTAATTTTCTAGTTATTTTTCTCACGAATTTAGCAATAAAAAAACCAATTGCAAACACGACGGCTGCCATTGCTATATTGGGTAATAGCATAATTAAAGCTTCAAGCCAATCTGTTATTTTTACAGCGATTAAGGAATAAATTTTATCGATATCCATTTTTATTTTAGATTTTAATGTCAATTTTTGACGTTCATAAATAACTAAGGTAATAAATCATTTTATCGGTCGCAACTTAATAAGGATTGATTATCAAATAAATACTTATGTTATTGAAAATTAGACATATACTATTATTTATAATCTTAATTATAATAATAGAAGTCGGAATGAGCTATTAATTTGCTAAATATTTTTATTAATAGATTAAAATGAAATAACCATATCTTTCTACAAAAATACCCCCAAATAGTCTCTAACTTTTTGGGGGCAGTGTATTGTTGTAAAATAAAAAAGTGTTTTTATATAAATTTTCATTTTTTTTAAATAGAAAATCACCCTGTGAGCTTCTTATTTTTTGATAATCTCTTCCAAAACTGCTTTATTAGAGCGGTTGATTACTTTTAATATGATAGGTTGATCTTTGGTAGTTTTCCCCTCAATTACATACATTTTATTATTTTTTCCAAACTCAGTATTACTTTGATCAAAATCTATATCTCCAAACTCTAAGGTGTTTTTGATATCAATGGTATCAATCCAAGGTTGAGCCAATACAGCAGATGCTTTTGGAGAATATACGAATGGTTTGTTGCGCAGGTCATTAAGTACTCTGGCATTGGGAAAATAGTTGCAACGAGTATCTTTTCCGCTAAAAACCATCGCGACAAAGAATAAGCCCATTACTAATCCGACTAAATAGTAGGCAAAACGGTGAAAGAAATTCATGTAATTTTATTTTGGTGCAAAGGTAAAATAAAGATTCTTTAAAATACAATTAAATTGATATCGTTATTGGGTAAATTAAACCAATCTCCAATGGCTTTGTTTGTCAAAATGCCGTGATAGAGGTAAACCCCATTTTTGAGTCCCACATCGCAGCGAATTGCCGACTCAATACCACCATCTTCTGCAATTTGCATTAAATAAGGGGTAATGATATTACTTATGGATAAGGAAGCGGTCTTGGAATAGCGAGATGCAATATTGGGTACACAATAATGCAAGACATTACTTTTTATAAAAGTAGGTTTTTCGTGTGTAGTAACTTCAGATGTTTCAAAACAGCCTCCAGTGTCGATACTCACGTCTACAATTATAGCCCCTTTTTTCATGTGTTCGACCATGGTCTCAGACACTACTACTGGGCAGCGTTGCACACCACGCAAAGCACCAATAGCCACATCACAACGTCGCAAAGCTTTAGTTAATGCTTTTGTTTGAATTGTAGATGTAAAAATTCTCTGATTCAATGTATTTTGCAGCCTACGCAATTTTGTAATAGAATTATCAAATACCTTAACACTTGCACCTAGTCCTAGAGCTGTTTTAGCTGCAAATTCAGCGACAGTTCCAGCACCTATAATTACGATTTCGGTTGGGGGAACTCCTGTAATATTTCCAATTAAGAGTCCTTTTCCAAAATCATTGGTAATCATTAATTCGGCAGCAATGAGTATTGATGCGGTTCCTGCGATTTCGCTTGTTGAACGCACAGCAGGATAGGATCCATCTTCATCTTTAATATATTCAAATGCTAGTGCAGTTATTTTCTTTTTGCTCAGCGCTTCAAAATAGGCTTTACTTTTGGTTTTTAATTGTATGGATGAAATAAGAATTGTTTTGGGATTCATCATTTCGATTTCTCCAATAGTAGGTGCACCAATCTTCAGAACCATAGGACAACCAAAAACTTTTTGGGTATCATGTGTAATTTCGGCTCCAGCATCACTATATTCTTTGTCTGTATAACTAGAGTTTTCACCTGCACCAGACTCAATCATCACACGATGTCCGTGATGCGTTAGGGTATTAACAGCATCTGGTGTCAAACAAATGCGGCGCTCTTGGTAACTAGTCTCACTAGGAATACCTATAAAAAGTTCGCTCTTTCGCTTGGATACTTCCAGTTTTTCTTCTTGCGGGAGT
Source organism: Flavobacterium psychraerolatum (assembly GCF_025960985.1). Classification (GTDB taxonomy): domain Bacteria; phylum Bacteroidota; class Bacteroidia; order Flavobacteriales; family Flavobacteriaceae; genus Flavobacterium. The sequence continues at coordinate 22,400 of NZ_JAOQMX010000005.1, forward strand.
AACTGCTCTTTGGTAAATGGTGTAATCGCTATAGATATTGACATTGTTTACTGTGATAATTGAAAAGTAAAATTACATAAAAAGTTTAAAATAAGCGATTACAGTGGCTAATATTAACCAATTGTTTTAACTAGAACATATTTGACAGTTTTAGTTTACCTTAAAATCATTTTAGATCACTTTCAGGAAGTAATTATAAGTTTAAAATAAAAGAGTAATCTGTAATTTGTATTTTTTTTTTAATACAAAGTACCTATTTACTGCAATTCTAAAACGCGCTTACCATCTGCTAAGGTTTTTATTGTAATGACAGAATGTTTCTCCGGTATCAGATTCGGAATGTTTTCAGCCCATTCGATAAAACACCAATGACCAGAATATAAATACTCATCTACCCCCATATCCATTGCTTCTGTCTCATTTTTTAGACGGTAAAAATCAAAATGATAAATCAATTGATTTTCAGATGCTTCGTATTCATTTACTAAAGAAAAAGTTGGACTACTTGTAGCACCCTTAACTCCAAGTTTATTAGTCAATGCTTTAATAAAAGTCGTTTTTCCAGCCCCCATATCCCCGTGAAAAAGAATCACTCTTTCTGGATTTTGGGCTACTACTTTTTCTGCTACTGAGGTAATTTCTTCTAATGAAAAAATAAATTCCATACTCTTAATTTTTATTATATTAAATACTTTGTCCTTGGTCGTAAAAATAAGAGATCAAGGACAATGTATAGGCCTATAGTAACTATTTTGGATTAAATACTAAGCACGGTATAATCATTTCTTCCAATGAGATTCCACCATGTTGGTATGTATTCTTATAATAGCCTACATAATGGTTGTAGTTATTGACATAAGCCAAGAACAAATCATTTTTGGCAAAAATATACGAACTAGTCATATTTATTATCGGTAAACCAATCTTTTTTGGGTCCTTTACAGCATATACATCTTTTTGCTCGTAAGTCAAGCTTCGCCCAGTTTTATAACGTAGGTTAAGACTTGTATTTTTGTCGCCCACCACTTTTGATGGGTTGCGAACATTAATCGTTCCGTGATCAGTGGTAAGTACCATTTTGAAACCCAATGCTTGTGCTTGTTGAATAATCTCAAGCAAAGGCGAATTTTTAAACCAGCTTAATGTCAACGATCGGTAGGCTTTGTCATCAGATGCCAATTCTTTAACCACATCCATTTCGGTTTTTGCGTGCGACAGCATATCAACAAAATTATAGACAATAGTCACCAAATCATTACTTTTTAACGCCTTGAAGTTCTCAGATAATTTCTTTCCACTCGCCAAATTGGTGATTTTAAAATAATCTTCTTTGATATTCAACCCCAAACGCTTCAATTGTGCAGTAAGTAACTCGGCTTCATACAGGTTTTTTCCGCCTTCCTCTGGGTCATTTTTCCAATATTGCGGAAATTTTTTCTCAATATCTACTGGTAATAAACCAGCAAAAATCGCATTTCTTGCATACTGCGTTGCAGTAGGCAGGATAGAGTAGTATGGAATTTCTTTTTCTAATTTGTAATGGTTAGCCACCACTTCTTCAAAAACCTTCCATTGATCGTAACGCAAATTGTCAATCACTACAAAAAGTACAGGTTTGTCTTTTTTTACCAATTCGGGTACTACAACTTCTTTGAATAGAGTATGTGATTGCACTGGCTTATCAGCTTTTGGTTCGAACCAATCTTCATAATTACGCTCTATGAATTTTCCAAATTGGGAATTGGCCTCTTGTTTTTGAGATTCCAATATTTCGGTAAGCGAGTGGTCGTTAATGTTTTCTAAATTAAGTTCCCAGAAAATCAATTTTTTATACAACTCAATCCAATCTTCGTAGGAATTAACCATTCCCATCTCCATCGAAATCTTACGAAATTCCTTTTGATAGTCTAACGTTGTTTTCTCGGTAACCAAACGAGAATGATCTAGGTTTTTCTTCAGACTTAACAAAATCTGATTTGGATTTACCGGTTTGATTAAATAATCGGCAATTTTAGAGCCTATGGCTTCCTCCATAATATATTCTTCCTCACTCTTGGTAATCATAATCATGGGTACCGCAGATTTTTTCTCCTTCATTTCTGCAAGCGTTTCCAATCCGCTCATCCCGGGCATATTTTCATCTAAAAAAACAATATCAAAAGATTCGTTTTCAAATATTTCAATGGCATCACGGCCATTATTACAAGTGGTTACACTGTAATTTTTTTTTTCCAAAAATAGGATGTGTGGTTTGAGATAATCAATTTCATCATCAACCCAAAGTATTTTTATTTTGTCCATAGTATAGTCGTTTTAAGTTGTCACATGTAGCAATCAATGTGCCAATTTACAGTATTTAGAAGTGTAATATTCCTAATTTTATTATAAAAATAATGAAAAAGATACAATTCTGTTTTGGTAACATTAATTGTATTTTGGGTTCCCGATAGCTATCAGAAAGAAAAAAGCGGATTGTCACATTCGTTTTAATTCCTTAATTCGTTTTACTAGTTTTTGGGCTTTTTACTACTATACTTCAGCTTAAAAAATGTCAATTTACAAAACAAGTATTTAACGAATTTGTCAGTAGAAGGAGACTTAGATAATTGATTATAAAACTACTACCTGAATTTATCCCAAAATAATACCTTTTTTTACTTTCGATAAAAAACAATTTGTATTTCAATTTTAGTTACTTTTAGGTATTCTATTTTTTTCTAAAAATTAGATTAAAAATAAATATCTGCTATTAACTGGATATTGTTTTTTATATGCTTTTTAGTATATAATTTTCATTATCTGCTTTTAAGTATATATATTTACAAACTAAACACCAATTTATGTTTGCAGTACTCACAGGAGACATCATTCAATCACAACAAACCGCTGTATCGATTTGGATCACCGCTTTGAAGGACATTTTGAATCAATATGGCACTAGTCCAAAAGATTGGGAGATTTACCGCGGGGATAGTTTTCAAATTATAAGCACTCCAGAAAATGTTTTAAATTTGAGTTTAATTATCAAATCCTATCTAAAAAGCAAAAATATCAACGTACGCATGGCCATTGGTATTGGAGATATTAACTATAGAACCGATAAAGCAACAGAGTCTAATGGGAGCGCTTTTATAAATTCAGGAACTTGTTTTGATAGCTTGAAAAAACAAACCCTAGCGTTGCAAACCCCTTGGAATACCATGAACGCCGTATTGCGTATCATGTTGGATTTGGCCTTACTTACCATGGATAAATGGACTGTAAAAACAGCTGAAGCAGTTTGCTATAAACTTCAAAATCCAACAATGAATCAAAAAGAGATTGCCCAAAAATTGGGTAATAAAGGGCAAGGAAACATCAGCGAAGCTCTGAAAAGGGGAGGCTATGACGAAATTAACCAACTGTTACATTATTACCAAAAAAGTATTCTTGAATTATGTTAACACTATTCATCCCTTTTTTATTGGCACATTTTGTAGGCGATTTTTTATTGCAACCCAATAAATGGGTCAAAGCAAAATCCGTGGCCAAACAAAGACCAAAATACTTATCCTATCATACAATTGTACATGGAGTAGTACTCGTGGTAGCATTGCAATTTCAGCTGCAGTATTGGGTCGGGATTCTCGCCGTACTCCTCACGCATTTTGCAATTGATTGGTTCAAATTAGAATACCAAAACAAACAAAATGAAATCTCATTATTCTTTGGTGATCAATTGGCTCACCTACTTGTGATTGTCACTGTCGTATATTGCTATGAACCATTTGTATATGATCCTACAATAATTTCATTCGCTCAAATACTATTATTATTGATGGCAATACTGTTGCAAACAGAGGTCTCAGCTATCATCATGCGGATTTTATTGTCCAAATGGAAAATGAAAGAGGAATATCCCAACCAAGCCGGTAAGTATATCGGAATTTTGGAACGCCTCTTTATTTTTGGTTTTATAGTAATGAATTATTGGGAAGGAATCGGTTTTTTATTGGCTGCCAAATCTATATTTCGTTTTGGTGACCTAAACAATGCCAAGGACCGTAATTTAACCGAATATGTATTAATTGGAACATTGATTAGTTTTGGACTAGCGATGCTAATTGCACTTGGTTATCAATACGTAAACATATATTTATAAAACACCACTATATGATAAAGAAAAATTACTTTTTGGTTATTGTACTAAGTTTATTAACAATGAATATATCCTTAAAACTACTAGCACAAGAACGCGCAGTAGAAGTTAGCTCAATTCGTAATTCGGATAAATCGGTAGATATCCTATACCAAAAAAACAAACCAGGTAGTTATACTATAAAAGTAAAATTCTCTAACATAACCAATACATTTGTATCCGATTATGAAGATGTTATTCAATATGATTCTGGAACATTATTAACTTTAAGACCGCAAAACAGTAATCAGGATATTGGATATAGTTATAACTACAGCTATAGTATGGGGAACCAAAAACCAAAAGTAGACAGCTTATTTCAATATTTACTACCATTCAAAAAAGGAAAAAAAGTAACTGTTTACGAAAGCACTAATTTAAATGAAGAATACTTTGGTGCTGAAAAATTAGACAGTTGGAAATCTTATCACATCACAAGTACAACAGCTGACAGTATTTTTGCTATGCGTAAAGGAATTGTGGTAGAGTTAAAAAATGAATACCAAACGGATACTATAACTAATATGGTATACACCAGTAAAAAAAATACACTAATTATTGAACATGAAGATGGTACATATGCCGCCTATAAAGGTTTAAAAAAAGATAGTTTTAAAGTCAAATTGGGAGATATAGTCTACCCAAGTACAATGTTAGGAGTATTAGATCGATTCAATAATAAAAGATATGTTTTGCATTTTAATATTTATTACCACGACCTAAGTCGTAACGTTGACAATACAAATGCAACTCTTAAAACAGCCAAGAGTAGATATGCTTTTATAGCACCCTATTTTTTCACCAAAGAAGGATTAATCAAAATTGTACCCAAAAGTAGTTTTACCGCTGAAACAAAGGAAACAATCATCAGAAAAGAGATGTCCAAAAAAGAGATTAAACAACAAATGAAAAATGAAATTTAATTATTCTATAAAAAAACTCAAGCTATTTACTTCTTGATTTTTTTTGTGTTTACCTGACGAAATAAAGACAAATAAATAACACTTTTTTATAGTATTAAACAGATTTTTTTATTAAATTTAAGGGTAACATAAAACTATCTAATATGACTGTAGATCAAATATTAAGCGAAAAAGGAAACGAAGTTCATTCTATACTTTCTACCATTACAGTATATGAAGCTTTGAGGATAATGGGGGAAAGGAATGTTGGTGCAGTACTAGTTATTGAAAATGATATTTTGAAAGGAATATTATCAGAAAGAGACTATGCTCGAAAAGTGGTTCTAAAAAATAAAGCATCAAAGGAAACATTTGTCCATGAAATCATGGATATGGAGATTATTACTGTAAAGCCAACAGATGATATCAATTATTGTATGGATCTAATTACAAATAAAAGGGTCCGACATTTACCTGTTCTGTTTGAGGAACGAGTAATCGGAATTGTGTCAATTGGTGATGTAGTAAAATCTATTATTGCCTTACAAAAAAACACAATTGATCACCTTGATTCCTATATCCACGGTACAAAAGCACAGTAGTCATTAATTAATTCAATCATAAAGAAAATTGTATGGTCACTATTATGCTTTCGATTCTACTTTTAGGACTAGGAATTGCTGGAATAGCCATCAAACTGTTAGTTAAAAAAAACGGACGCTTTTCGGGTACATGTAGTAGTAATAATCCGCTGCTACAAGGCGATGGGGAGTCGTGTGGAATATGTGGAGCCAAACCACAGGAAAGATGCAAATCTTAATTTAATTGTTTAATTTGTTTCTTTAAACTCTCCGAAGCATAGGTTTTCCATTTTCCTTTTTCGTCATAAATGAAATATACTTCCAATTTTAAACTTTTATTTTTTTCTAAAAAAGCAATTGATTTTTGCAATCCCATTACCATAAAAGCAGTAGCATATGCATCGGCTGTAATTCCATCATCGGCAATTACAGTAGTGCTTAGTAAATTGTGTTTGGCAGGATAACCTGTTTTGGGATTAATAATGTGGGACAGTTTTTGATTTCCTTCTATATAAAATTTTCGATAATTTCCAGATGTAGCTAGTGCTTTATTATTTAAATTAATAATGGCTTCTAGTTGCCTTCCTTCTGATTCCTCTTCAGTAGGTTGATCAATACCTACTTTCCATTCATCATTTTCTTTTTTTCCTTTGGCTCTTAATTCTCCTCCCAATTCGACTAAATAGTTATTTATGCCTTTCTCTTCAAGAAAATTAGCTATAATATCTACAGAATATCCTTGTGCAATAGCATTAAAATCAATTTTAATAGCTGGTTTTTCTTTTATGATTTTATTTCCCTTCAAGAAAACTAATTTATAATCTACCAATTCTAATAAACTATCTATTTGGGATGTGTTTAAAGTTTTTTTTGTAGAAGGACCAAATCCCAAAGAATTCACTAAGGGACCGACAGTAATATCAAAATTTCCATCTGTTTTTTGAGAAACTTCTTTAGATTTGTTAAAAACAGTTTTAAAATAGTCATCGACAACAACATTCTTTTCGTTATTGTTTATCCTAGAAATGATAGAGGTAGGAATCCATGTAGACATCGAGCCATCAATGGTAGCGAGTAGTGAATCAATTTCTTTTTTATAATCAATTCCGTTCTCACATAAATAAGTGATATGATAGGTAGTTCCTTGTGAATTCCCTTCAAGCTTTATTATTTTTTTATTGAACGAACAACTCGTTAATAGTACTAAAATACTAAGAAGTAGAAAAAGTGTTTTTGTCATAAAATTATTTTGTTGTGCCACGCAGCCAGTAAGATTTTATGTTTTTAAAATGATTAGAAAGGTAAATATTTTTTAGATGCCCTTAAAATTTCATTACGAATGAATTCGTTAACTTCCAAAATCATCAAAGGCAATATTTTCTGCAGGGACGCCGAGTTGATCCAACATTTTGAGCACGGCAGCATTCATCATTGGTGGACCACAAATATAATATTCAATGTCTTCGGGAGCTTCATGCTCTTTCAAATAATTCTCGAATAATACATTATGAATAAACCCCGTATATCCCGTCCAATTGTCTTCTGGTAAAGGCTCTGACAAAGCGATATTATAATGGAAATTCGTGAAATTTTCTTCAATTTCCTTGTATTCATTGGTGTAAAAAACCTCTTTGGAAGACCTTCCTCCATACCAAAAACTCACTTTTCTATCTTTTTCTTTTAAGGTATGAAAAAGGTGGAATAAATGAGATCGTAAAGGTGCCATTCCTGCTCCTCCACCTATATAAATCATTTCTTTTTTACTAGGCTTAATATGGAAATCACCAAATGGACCTGCAATATTTACTTTATCACCTGGTTTCAGTGAAAAAACATATGAAGAGGCAACACCAGGATTCAGTTTCATAAAACCACCATTTTTTCGGTCAAATGGAGGAGTCGCCAACCGAACGTTGAGCATAACAATATTTCCTTCCGCTGGGTGATTTGCCATCGAATAGGCTCTAAAGATTTCTTCTGTATTTTTCATTTTTAAATCCCAAATCCCAAATTTGTCATAGTCACTCTTAAATTGGTCTGCAATCTTATATAATTCTGTTTTAAAATTTACTTCGACCTCAGGAATGTCAATTTGAATGTAAGACCCTGACTCAAAATTAAGAAATTCACCCTCAGGTAATTTAACCACTAATTCTTTGATATATGTAGCTACATTGTTATTGGATACTACTTCGCATTCCCATTTTTGGATGCCCAGAATACTGGCAGGAATAACGATTTCCATATCTTGCTTTACTTTTACTTGGCATCCTAATCTCCAATTATTTTGCTGTTCTTTTCTCGAAAAATAAGGAGTTTCGGTTGGTAATATTTCACCACCACCAGATAAAACTTGACATTTACACGTTCCACAAGTTCCACCACCACCACAAGCAGAGGGTAAAAATATTTTTTTATTAGACAAAGTTGTTAGTAAGGATGAACCTGCTACAGTTTCAATTTCATCATCTTCGTTGATGATAATTTTGACTAATCCCGAAGGAGTAAGTTTTGATTTAGCAAACAGAATTAAAGAGACCAATAATGTAATGAAAAGTAAAAATACAAGTACGCTACTAATTATCGTTGTGCTATTTATATCTAATTGTATCATTTTTAATTTGATTATAGATTTATATCGAAATCCCCATAAAGCTCATAAATGCAATTGCCATCAAACCCGTTAAAATAAACGTAATACCCAAGCCTCTCAAAGGGGCAGGTACATTTGAATAGCGTAATTTCTCTCTACTAGCGGCCAATGCTACAATTGCCAAAAACCAGCCTACACCAGAACCAAAGGCAAAAACAGTTGCTTCTACTACACTTGCATATTCTCTTTCTTGCATGAATAATGCACCTCCCAAAATTGAACAGTTAACCGCAATTAGTGGTAAAAATATTCCTAAAGAGGAGTATAATGCAGGAGCATATTTTTCAACAATCATCTCTACCAATTGTACGATAGAAGCAATGGTTGCAATAAACATTATAAAACTCAAAAAACTAAGATCTACTGTTTTAAATTCCGGCGATAACCATTGCAAAGCACCCGCTTTCAAAACAAATTTTTCTAAAATATAACATACTGGAACAGAAATTGTTAATACAAAGGTAACTGCAAGTCCTAATCCAACAGCGCTTTTTACGGTTTTTGAAATGGCCAAGTAGGAACACATACCTAGGAAATAGGCAAATATCATGTTCTCAATAAAAACCGCTTTTATAAAAATATTAATATTTTCCATAATGAAATGTTTAATTCTTTCTGTAGATAATTATTTAGATTCAATAAGTTTTTGATTTCGACTTCTTTGAATCCAAATAAGAATGCCTACAATGATTAGTGCCATGGGCGGCATAATGACAAGGCTATTATTGAAATACCCCATATCATAAATGGATTGCGGAATAATACGATAACCCATCAATTCTCCTGATCCAAATAACTCTCTTATCATAGAAACGATGACCAAAATTAAGCCATAACCAAATCCGTTTCCAATGCCGTCCAAAAACGATGGCCAAGGTTTGTTCGCCATTGCAAAGGCTTCCAAACGTCCCATGATTATGCAATTGGTAATGATTAACCCCACAAATACAGATAATTGTTTACTAACATCAAAGACAAAAGCTTTTAAAAATTGATCTACTAGAATCACCATCGCTGCAACCACCGTTAGCTGAACGATAATCCGAATCCGATTTGGGATAATATTTCGAATCAATGAAATAATCACATTTGAAAAAGCACAAACGACAATTACCGCTAGTGCCATCACAATAGATGGTTTCATTTTTACAGTTACAGCAAGTGCAGAGCAAATCCCCAATACTTGTACCGTAATGGGATTAGTATCATTCAATGGATCATATAAAAGTCTTTTGTTTTTTATCGAAAACAAAGGCTTTTTATCTTTTTTTTGTTTTGCAGGAACTGCGATTGTTTCTTTACTCATATCCTGATCTTTTAGTTTGTAGAAGCTACTGCGTCTTGTTTTTTGAAATACGGAATGTAATTTTTAACGGTTCTTTTGATCATTTCAGAGACACCTTTACTGGTGATAGTTGCACCTGATATTGCATCAACAGCATGTGTATCTCCTGGTTTTGCACCACCTTTGATTGCAGTAACCGAAACAAATTTACCCGATTTATCTAATATTTTTTTGCCAACATATTGCTGCTGGAATTTTTCAGTTGCTATCTCAGCCCCCAATCCAGGTGTTTCACTTTTATGAGCAAAACTAACACCGTACACCGTATTCATATCACTTTCAAGCGAAATAAACCCCCAAATAGGTCCCCACAATCCTTTTCCTCTTATCGGTATAATGTAAAAAGTTTTTCCATCTTTAGTACAAAGGAAGAGTGGGAACAACTGATTGTTCGCCTCTCCAGTTTTGGCTTTATCCAATTCTTTTTTAAGGTCAATATCAAAGGCAGGCGTACCACCTTTTACCTCTTCTCCTTTAGTATTCAATACAATTTGTTTGGTGATGTATTGCTTAAAAGTAGCTTCGGTATCGGTAGTCTCTGTTGGAATCGAAACACTCGTTAAAATATTTTTCATTTTTTCAATCCGAACATTTTTATCTTGGTAAGGCGCTAGGCTAATTGCCGTTACCGATAGCAATACGGCAATGACAACCACCATAACGGAGGAAAAAATAAACGTGGCTTTGTTACTGTCTTTATCCATTTTAATTTTTTATTGAGGAACTCTTTTTAGTCTTCTTTTGATATTAGCTTCTACAATATAATGGTCGATTAATGGCGCCATTACATTCATAAATAAAATCGCCAACATCATTCCTTCTGGATATGCAGGATTGAAAACTCGAAAGAGAATCGCTAGTAATCCTATCAAAAAACCATAGATGTATTTTCCAGTATTCGTTTGCGTTGCACTTACAGGATCAGTAGCCATAAAAATTGCTCCAAAGGCAAAACCTCCTAGTACCAAGTGATGCAGTGGACTGATTTGCATTAACGTATTCAATCCAAAAAAATTAAAAATTAACGCCATCAAAAAACCACCTGCAAAAACAGATCCCATAATCCGCCAACTCCCAATTCCTGTATACAATAAAATGGCCGCTCCAATCAAGCAAGCAAGGGTAGAAGTTTCCCCAATAGAACCTGGAATAGTACCCAGAAAGGACTCCATAACACTCGGTATTTTATTTGCAAAACCAGAAGCTGCATTTCCCAAAGCCGTGGCACCACTATAAGCATCAGCTACTACTTGTCCATTTTCAGTACTTGTATTGATCCAAACATCGTTTCCAGACATTTTACTTGGGTAGGCAAAAAATAAAAATGCTCTAGCAGTAAGCGCGGGATTTAAAATATTCATTCCAGTACCTCCGAAAACTTCTTTTCCTATAATGACTGCAAAAATTGTTGCCACAGCTAGCATCCATAAAGGGACATCAATCGGCATAATGAGGGGAATCAACATCCCTGAGACCAAAAAACCCTCATTAATGGTATGTTTGCTTATAATGGCAAAAATAAACTCCGTAGTTAATCCAGCTCCATAAGAGACCAAGATTAGTGGTACTACTTTTATGGCTCCAAAAATAAAATTATCCATCAGAGGAACATTCATAATTCCTAAGGCTTGGTGGTGTTGGTAGCCTATATTCCACATTCCAAATAGTAAACATGGAACGAGAGAAAGCACGACCAAAATCATGGTTCGTTTTAGGTCAATCGCATCACGTACATGTGTACCTTTACTTTTTGTGGTATGGTTGGGCACAAACAAAAAGGATTCAAACGCATCAAATGCTGGAAAGAATTTCTCTAGTTTTCCTCCTTTTTCAAAATTAGGTTTGAGGTTGTTTAGTAAGTTTCTAAGTGGCTTCAAATTCAGTTTTTTTTTAATGATTAAATTTGGTAACTATTAGATTATATTGGTATTATGTATGTTTAAATAAGTGACTACTTTAATTAATTATAGTTAGCTGAGCTTATTAATATCCTTTTGATTATATTTAAGTATAACAGCTTATATGGTCTTAAATTAAAAATTCACTTTAAACTTTTATAGATAAAATTATATGTATTATATGATTAAATGCTAACTAAACTCCTTCCGTACCCTATCCAGACCACGACGAATAATTTCTTGCGATTTAATTTTTGAGGTACAAACCAGTTCGCAGAGGGCAAAATCTTCTTCTGCTACTTCATAAATTCCTAGTTTTTCCATCATGTCGATATCTTCAATAAGTATAGATTTCAAAAGTTGAACGGGATAAATATCCATCGGAAACACTTTTTCATATTGTCCCGTTATTACAAAGGGGCGTTCCTCACCGTGTAAATTGGTATTTAGATCGTATTTTTTGTTAGGATTTAGCCAAGAGAAAAAAGTACGAGATACACTAAATTTCTCAAGTCCAGGAGTTAACCAACCCATAAATTCATACTCATTTCCTTCGGGGATTACCGTGATTTGTGAATCATAAAAGCCTAAATAACCATCCGCTAGAGTTTGGCTACCCGACAATATAGAACCGCTTATAATTCGGTTATTTCCACTTTTAAGACCAACGTCAGCAAGTATATTTTTTATAGAAGTCCCTACAATCGTTTTATAATATTTTGGATTGTCCACCTGAGATCCTGTTACTGCAATTGTTCTGGACGCATCAAAAATCCCTTCGGTAAACAATTTACCAATGATCACTACGTCTTGAGGATTAAGATACCAAACCACTTCACCCTTATTTATAGGGTCAATGTGGTGAATTTGGACGCCCACGTTTCCAGCAGGATGAGGACCTGATATGGTATTGATTTGCACTTTTTTTGCTTGACTAAAAACTGGAGCAGGGGAGTTACTCTCTTGAACATTCAAATGGATTTTCCCAGTAGTCAATTTAGCCAAAGCATCAATCCCAGTTTGAAAATGAGACTCTTCTGCAGAGAGAACGAAATCAATATCTGGAGCTAACGGATTTGTATCAAAGGCCGAAATAAATATGGCTTTGGGGTCATCATTAGGATTTGCAATTGTACCATACGGTCGTTGGCGAATCAATGGCCATATACCACTTTGTAATAGTTGTTCGGTAATTTGATTTCGAAAAAGTGAGTTGGGATCTGCTTTGGGAAATGAAACATATTTTATATCATGGTCAGTACGTATTTTAATTGCCAAAATAACTCTTTTGTCACCACGTACAATCTCAATGAGTTTTCCACTCACGGGAGCACAAAAAAGAAGGTGTTCGTTGTTTTTATCATAAAACAAAGGAGTTCCAGCTTCTACGGTAGTCCCTATTTCAAGTAGTAGCTTGGGAATCATACCCACAAAATCACTTGGTTGTATAGCAAATACCTCGGCGACAGGCAGGTCAATTATAAACTTCACTGCTTCACCTATCAATTTGAGGTTCATTCCCTGTTTAATTTTAATATATTCACTCATACATAAACTAGTTTTTTGTGGATAGTATTATTATGGACGAAATTCTTATATGCGATAATAATTTTTTGTAATTGTTATAAAACAGAAGTATAAAACACTAATTTACTGAATTTGTGTAGATTAAACAACTATTAACTCAATTTTAATTAAAGATAATAGTTGAGTAGATGAAAAGTAATTATTGCTAAAAGCAAGTCAAAGGAAAAGGATTATAATAATTGAAAAAGCCCATTAAATCCTATTGAAGCTCATTCACTTCATAAATTGATTTCAGTTGCAGAATTATTATTTTGTTATGTAGTTTCAACGATAAAAATAAGTGAAGAGGTTACTAGAAGGAATAGCTCAATAAGTCACTATTTTCTATAAACTAATTTTCACGAACTATAATTAGGAAGTGCCATTTGAAAATTATTCTCAATTTGAAATTACAAGTTATAAGTAATTGTTTGTTACTTAATTTAAATCGGTGCAAAAAAGTAAGATTTAAATGGTGTTTTTTAGCCATAATTAATTTAAAATGTTTATTTTTAGGTAATACTTTATAGGATAAAATTTATGAAGAATATTTTACTTAACTATATAGATTTTAAAAAAATAGAATCACTACTTAAAGGATTTAAAACTAGCACTGGACTTTCAGTGGCTATTTTAGATCTTGGGGGTCTACTTTTAGCACAATGTGAATGGCAAAAATTACAGCAGAGTTTCTATAATATAAATTCTGATGCATCCCACTGGGATACCAATATAAAAATGAACTGTCCAACGACAGAAAATTTTAGTTGTTTTAAGAATTTAAATGGAATAGTGGAGATAACGATTCCTTTGTTTTTCGATAATAAACATATTGCCAATCTATTTTCTGGTTATTTCATTAGCGATAAATCATCCTTACTTTCTTGTAAAAAAGAGGCGGAAAAACAGGGTTTTGACCAACATAAGTACGATACTGCGCTACATAGTTTACCTATCTATTCGATAGAAGAAATTAAAAAAACGTTGGCATTTTTGATCGATACACTTCATTTTACTTTTGATATGACCTCTGATAATAGAAAGCAAATAGAATTGAACGAATCATTGATCAACAACACATTATTTCTGGAAAACATTATTGATAATAGCCCTGCTTTAATATATGTAGCCGATTTGGACGGCAAAATTAAGCTAGTAAACAATGAATTTGGAAATATTTTTCAATTAGATAAAAGCGATATTATAGGCAAGTATCGCAAAGATATTATGCCTCCAGCAATTGCAGAGCAACATCGCAATAATGATATTAAAGTAATTAACCAAAAAGAATCAATAGTTAACCAAGAGGAAAATATGGAAGCCGATGGGAAACACTATTACATTTCTCAAAAATTTCCTCTTTTTGATTCCAAGGGAATTATTCAAGCCGTAGGAGGTATTTCTACTGATATAACAGCTATAAAACGAACAAAAGAAGCATTGCTTAAAAGTGAAGATAAATATAAAAGTCTCTTCAATAATTCAGCAGACGGTATTATTGTTCTGAATGAACAAAGTGATATTTTAGAGCTAAATAATCAGATTTGTAATATATTAGAATACAGCCGAGAAGAGTTGTCAAAGTTGAAAGGATTTGAACTTATACATATCGAAGATGTAACCAACAAAGATCATGAAACTGTACTAACTCAATTAAAACAAGGAAAAACGATTATTTCTCACTACCGATTGCGCAAAAAAAATGGGGATTATGTACCTACCGAATTTAGTATTAAGATGATTGGCGAAGACCAATTTTTAAATATTGTTCGAGATATAACTGAACGTAAATTGGCAGAAAAAATCATTCATGATAGTGAGTTGAAATACCGTTCTTTTTTTGAAAATAGTATTGATGCCATATTATTAGGTAATCTTGAAGGACAAATATTATCGGCAAATCCTGCTGCTTGTCTTATGTATGGGTGCTCTGAGGAAGAACTCAAGAAAATTGGACGTGCTGGAGTTATCGACACTTCAGATCCTCGCTTAGAAGCTATAACAGCTAAAAGAAATAAAAAGGAAAAAGTCCGTGCAGAAATTACTTCATTACGAAAAGATGGTAGCCCATTTGAAAGTGAAATTTCAGCTTCTTATTTTCTTAATATCGACAATATTCAAATTACTAGTATGATTGTAAGAGATATTACCGAACGAAAAAAAGCGGAAAAAGACTTACTTGAAAGCGAAAGAATCCTTTCTGTTGTTTTCAACAATCATACCGACCTCCAGCTATTAATAGGTGTCCAAGATAATGATGAATTTTATGTGGATATTATTAATAAACCTTACATAGATACTATTAATAGTTTTATGATCCCGTTAAATAGTGAAGCGATTATAGGTAAATCTGTTCGCGTATTAAATACAAAACTTGGTTTAGGTGATGCCTATTTTGAACATGCTATTATTAATTATAAAAATGTTGTTACTACAAAAAAAACACTTTGTTATACGGAAATTTTGGAGATCAATGGTTTTGCCTATACTTCAGAAATCACTCTTATTCCTATAATGGATGATAGCGGAAAATGTCAATATATACTCTTTAACTCACATAATATCACTGAACAAAAAAAAGCAAAAAATGCTTTGATCGAAAGTGAAGAAAAATTCAAAAAAATCTTTTTAACAAGTCCTGATCTAGTAACAATTACTCAAATTGATGATGGTATGTATATTGATGTTAGTGAAAATTTTATCCAAATATCGGGATATACACGCGAAGAAATTATAGGAAAAACATCCAATGAATTAAATATTTGGTCGGATCCAAAAGATAGAATTCGTATGATTTCGAAACTAAAAGAATTTGGTAAAGTTGAAAATATGGAAGCACAATTTACCTTTAAAGGAGGTCAAGGTATCAATGGACTTTTGTCTGCTTCAATATTAATAATCAATAATAAAGAACATATTCTAACCATAACTAGGGACATAACAGAACTTATAGTAACAGAGCAAGCATTGAAGGAAACAGTCGCTAACTTGAGATCAATGATTGAAAATAGAGAGGATTCTATTTACTCAATTGATCGTGACTTTAACTATATTATTTTCAATAGAGCATTTGAAAATAACATTAATAATGAATATAATATTGTATTAAAAAAAGGGATGAGTGCTATTGAAAACCTCACCCAACAACAAGCTGATTTTTGGGTACCAAAACTTAATTCAGTATTTGAAGGACAGAGTGATACATTTGAATTTACGTTTACAATAGATGAAAAAATTCATTATTTTCAAACCACGCTAAACCCAATTTTTGAAGATCAAAAAATTACTGGAGCATCTGGAATTAGTATTGATATCACCAAACGTAAATTAATCGAAGAAGCACTTAAAATATCAGAAGAAAAATTTGAGAAAACATTTAGATTAAGCCCTTATTTAGTTTCGCTTTCAACCAGTGAAGGAGAAATAATTGAAGTGAATAATCGTGTGGTATCTACTCTTGGGTATACAAGGGAAGAGTTTTTGGGAATTAATACAACCAGAGTTCCCCTTTGGGTAAACCTTGATGATAGAAAAAACTTTGCCGATCTATTGCAAAAAAATGGGGCTGTACATGATATTGAAATACAGCTGAGGAAAAAATCAGGAGAAATCAGTGATTTTTTACTATCAGCTTGTATTATTGAGGTCAATGGAAAGGAACTCTTTCTTAACATTGTTCATGATATAACGGAACGTAAAATTGCCGAGAAAGAAATTATAAAGCTAAATAATGAATTGGAAGAAAAAGTGACGCTACGTACTGCCCAGCTTGAAGCAATGAATAAAGAATTGGAAACGTTCACTTATTCAGTTTCTCATGATTTAAAGGCACCTTTACGTGGTATAGACGGCTACAGTAAGTTATTATCCGATATCTATAAACTAGAGTTAAATCCCGAAGCACAATCTTTCATTCAAAAAATACGCAGTTCAACCTTGCAAATGAATCAAATTATTGATGACCTTTTGGATTATTCTAGACTTGAAAGAAGTAAATTGAACATTGGAAAAATAAAAATAAAAGAACTGATTGAAACGGTACTTTCTAGCTATATCGAAGAATCTGAAGCTGGTTATTTTAAAATAAACTCAAAGAATACTGATATCGAAATCAATGCTGATCCTAAAGGATTTGTAATTGCATTTCGAAATCTTATTGAAAATGCTATTAAATTTAAAAAAGAAAAAACTATTCCTACAATCTTAATCAATATTGTTGAGAAAGAATTATCTTGGATCATCAGTGTGAATGATAACGGAATTGGTTTTGATATGAAATACCATCATAAGATTTTTGATATATTTCAACGCTTACAGCGAGTTGAGGATTTTCCTGGAACGGGTATAGGATTAGCTCTTGTGAGCAAAGCGATGCAAAGAATGAATGGAAAAGCATGGGCCGAAAGTACACCCAATGTTGGTTCTACTTTTTATTTAGAAATACCGAAAAAAATTAAATATGACTACAAAAAATAGCGAAAAACCCATCTTATTAGTTGAGGATAATCCTATCGATATTGATCTAACTTTGCGTGCTTTTGCTGTAAAAAATATATCAAATAAGATTCAGGTAGCACGAGATGGTGAAGAAGCTTTAGAATATTTTGAACGATGGGAAAATGGGGAAACAACACCTATTGTAATTTTACTTGATTTGAATATGCCAAAAGTGAATGGGCTAGAAGTACTTGAACAACTAAAATCACATCCCAAATTTAAGACTATTCCAGTTGTAATTTTAACCACTTCTGCTGAATCGTCAGATTTGAAAACGGCCTATGAACTAGGCGTAAACTCCTATATTGTAAAACCTGTAAGTTTTGAAAAATTCCTAGATGTTGTAGGTCATATTGACTTATATTGGAGACTAACCAATAAGACAGTATAAAATACCTTTACCATAATTTAAACCAAAAGTTGCATGAAAATTTTACTCCTTGAAGATAATTCATTAGATGCCGATTTAACAATTATAAGTCTCTCTCGACTTTTACCAAATAGTACCATTGAGCATGCTTCAACATTATTGAAAGCTAGGAGTTTATTGTCCGTAAATAATTCCTTTGATATTGCGTTGCTAGACGTTAATTTACCAGATGGAAATGGTCTTGAAATACTCATAGAAATTAGAAAGCAAGATCTTAGTTTCCCAGTGATAATGTTAACAGGTGCAGGTGATGAAGAAACTGCTGTTACTGCACTAAAATCTGGTGCGGAAGATTATATTATAAAACGAGGTGACTATATAGCAAACTTACCAGAATATATACATCAAGCAATAATTAATTTTAAAGAAAATACATTTACAAAATCAGAAGTCATAGAAGTACTTTACATCGAGCATCATGCTGCTGATATTGATTTTACAATTCGTCATTGTGCACAGTATGCTCCTTATATTCATATAGACGCAATTGCATCTGCAAAAGAAGCTTTACTTATATTAAAAAATGAAAGGTACAAAAAATACAAGCTAATCTTGATGGATTATAGATTGTCTGGTATGGATGCTCTAGAACTTATAAAAACGATACGACAAACTATAAAACTTAAAATTCCAATCATTTTAGTTACGGGTCAAGGGAATGAAGAATTGGCTGTCCAAGCGCTAAAACTTGGTGCAAATGATTATCTAACAAAGACTGAAAATTACTTGATAAAATTACCCTCAGTAATAGTAAATTGTTATCAACTTTACGAATTAAAAAAAAGACAATTAGCCCAAGTAGAAAGCGAATCAAAATACCGTCTTTTAGCTGATAATTCAGGGGATATTATTTTCACTCTGGATATGGACCTTAATTATACTTACATAAGCCCAGCAGTTAAAACTATGACAGGTTATGAACCTGAGGAGGCTATTAAACATAAACTTAATGATGTTTTGACACCTATGTCCTTTCAGAAAATGATAAAATTAATTGAAAATCTCCAATCTGAAAGTACAACTGTCTCAAGTAAAGATTGTATTGTCAATGCAGTAGAATTAGAAATGTATTTAAAAGATGGAAGCACTATTTGGACAGAGATAAAAGTATCATTGATCTTAGATAAAAATAAAAATCCAGTGGGTATTTTAGGAGTAACAAGAGATATATCTACTCGTAAAGCTATTTCAGATAAATTACTTCAACTTTCTCATGCTGTAGAACAAAGTCCTACACTTATGGAATTAACAGATAACCAGGGTAATATAGAATATGTTAATCCAAAGTTTACCGAAACAACTGGGTATACACTAGAAGAGGTAGTTGGTAAAAACCCTAGTTTTTTAAAATCTGGTTTTACTACAGATAGTGAATATGAAATTTTATGGAAAACGATATCTGCTGGTAAAGAATGGCAAGGTGAATTTCTTAATAAAAGAAAAGATGGCTCTTTATATTGGGTAGAAGCTTTAATCTCCTCAATAAAAAATTTAGATGGGGATATCACACATTATTTAGCAGTAAAATCTGATATTACTGAAAAGAAGAAAATTGTTGATGAACTCCTAAAAGCTAAAGAGAAAGCAGAAGAAAGTGATCGATTAAAATCGGCATTTTTGGCCAATATAAGTCATGAAATTCGAACTCCAATGAATGGAATTTTAGGATTTTCTGCACTATTGAGTGACCCCGGATTGGGTAAAGAAGAGCAGCAAGAATATATAAAACTTATTCAAATAAGTGGAGCACGTATGTTAAACCTAATTTCTGAAATTATCGATATTTCTAAGATTGAATCAGGAATGATGGAAGTTAGTATTCAAGAAGTAAATGTTACTGAAAAGGTGAATTTTGTATTCGAACTTTTGAAATTAGATGCTGCACAAAAATCTATTAAAATAGTAAACAAAAGCAATCAATCTTTTAATCTTTTTTTAAATACAGATCCAGAAAAGCTATATGCTATTTTAACCAATTTAGTAAAAAATGCTATTAAATATACAGATAACGGTTCAGTAGAGTTTGGCTATACTATTAAAGAGTCTACAGTAGAGTTCTTTGTAAAAGATAGTGGAATTGGAATACCTTTAGATAAACAAGCTGCTATATTTGAACGTTTTATACAAGTAGATATTGCAAATATAGAAGCACGTCATGGTGCCGGTTTAGGCCTTGCAATTACTAAGTCCTTTGTTCAATTATTAGATGGCAAAATATGGTTGGAAAGTCAAATAGGAATCGGAACTACTTTTTATTTCTCTTTACCCTACAATATGCAGGGAAAAAAAACAAAATTAGAAGAAAATTCAATTATAAAAAAAGAGCAAGATATTGTTACTCCACTCAATTCAAAATTAAAAATATTGATTGTAGATGACGATGCCATTTCACGAAAATTGATTTCAAAATCAGTAAATGATTTTGGAAAAGAAATTATTCAAGCTAAAAATGGTCTTGAGGCTGTTACTAAATTTAAAGAAAATACTGGAATTGATTTAATATTAATGGACGTTCAAATGCCAGAAATGAATGGTTATGAAGCTATTAAAGAAATACGGAAATTTGATCGCGAAATCATTATTATAACACAATCTGCGTTTGGACTTACTGGTGATAGAGAAAAAGCAATTTTAGCAGGATCAAATGATTATATTACCAAACCAATTAATAAAAGTGAGTTAACTCTTTTAATTAATAATTATTTTTTTTCAACAAAAGTATAAAGTAATTTATTTAATTTAAAAAAAATTACTCATAATTATTAGGAAAAATAAAAATCATACTCAGATATTTTAGAAAATCTTATATAGATACTCGAGAATAAAGTAGTAATTACAGACAAAGTAAAATTTGTTCGTGCAGTATGATACAAACTAAGAATGAGAATCCAGAAGCATTTGGTATGAATAAAATTTTTACTTTTCACCAAAAAAAGATCATAAAATTATGAATAAAGATATTAAAATGTATGGGGCCGAATGGTGTCCCGATTGTAGAAGAACTAAAGAATTTTTCACTAAAAACAATATTGAATTTAAATATATAAATATTGACATCACTCCAGAAGCTTCACAACTAGTCGAAGGTTATAATAAAGGCAAAAGGATTATACCAACTGTATTAATTGATGATGTAGCATATAGTAATCCTCAAAATTTTGAGTTAGCACAACAATTAGGAATTAATAAATTAGGGCGCATCAAATTATTTGGTGCCGATTGGTGCCCAGATTGTAGAAGAGCGAAACGTTTTTTACAAGACAATCAAATTAATTTTGAATTTATAGACGTAGAAAAAATAGAAGGAGCAAGTGAATATGTGATGAAAGTTAACAAAGGTAAAAGAATTATACCTACTATTTTGTTTAACGACAAAGCCTATTCAAATCCTGATAATGCTACACTTACCAACTTGTTGGGTATAGATCAAGTAACAGATTCTCGAATATATGATGTACTTATTGTAGGTGGTGGTGCAGCAGGACTTACAACCTCAATCTATGCACAGAGAGATCGATTTGATAGCATTATACTCGAAAAGAAAAATATTGGAGGCAATGCATTTATAACAAAAAAAATAGAAAACTACCCCGGATTTAAAGAAGTTTCCGGTCCAGATTTAATGGATCGAATGGCAGATCAAGCCGAAACACTAGGAGCTAAAATTGAAACTGGGGAAGAAATAGTAAATATCGAAAAGAAAGAAAACTTTTTTAAAATCGCTACCAAAATGCAAGAATACCGAGCCAAATCAATTGTATTAAGTACAGGTAGTACGTATCGAACTCTTGGTATTGAAGGGGAGCAAGAATTGATTGGCTCTGGAATACATTTTTGTGCTACATGTGATGGTGCTTTTTATCGAGATAAAGAAGTTATCGTTATTGGTGGTGGAAATAGTGCACTTGAAGAAGGAATGTTTTTAGCCGGTTTTTGTAAAAAAATAAATATTATTCATCGAGGTGAAAAATTTTCAGCAAATGAAATTTATACTGAAAAATTAGCTTCGTTTTCAAATATTAAAATATTTTTGAATAAAACTCCAAAAGCATTTATTGCTAATCAATCAGGGAATTTTGAAAAATTAGTTTATACTGATAATGAAACGAAGAATGAAGCTGAAATTAAAGCCGATGGGGTATTTGTATTTATTGGGTTAATCCCAAATACAAAACCTTTTGAAGGTCTAATTAACCTATCTCAAAGTGGACACATTTTGACAAAAGGGTTAAATGAAACGAATATTTCTGGAATATTTGCAGCTGGTGATTGTAGATTTGGTGCTATTGCACAAGTTGCAGCCGCGACTGGAGAAGGAGTGGTAGCTAGTTATGGGGTAAGAGATTATTTAAAAAAGTAAAAAGAAGATTTAAAGAATATGATTTTACTGCCAATACTAAATTTAGTAACGCTAGGGAAAGTTCTAACTATGACAATATAATTTATAGCAAGAGGTAAGTACTATTAAATAATAAATGTCCTTTTCTTAAAGAACAAAAGCCACTAGGAACAACCCTAGTGGCTTTTTATCATAATTAACCAATCATAATTTCATAAAGAAACTATTCCTTTATTGCCATCCACCACCTAAGGCTCTGTACAATTGAATTATCGATTTATATTGTTGATATTTATTATCTGCAAGATTCAATTGTGCATTTAATGCATCATTTTTTGCAGTCAATACCTCAAGGTAATTTGCTAATCCGTAGATTAATAATTCCTCAGAATAACTTGAAGCTTTTGTCAAAGCAGCTACTTGTTTCTCACGAACACTAATTTTATACGTCTCATTTTTATATTGTGCTAAAGCATCAGATACTTCTTTCCCTGCTGTTAACAACGATTGTTCAAATTGCAAATAGGCCTTTTCTTGATTGGATTTTGCAATTTCATATTTCGTTTTTATTTGTCTTTGGTTAAAAATCGGTTGTGTTAACCCAGTAATAATAGAAGCAAAGATAGAATTGGCAGAAAATAATTTTTTAATATCAATACTTTGTAATCCAGAGTTAGCTGTTACAGTCAAAGCAGGATAAAAACTACTTTTAGCAACATTCGTCATTTCGAAATTAGTAATCAAATTGTATTCGGCAGCAATTACATCAGGTCTATTGCGCAATAATCCAGAAGCAATACCAACATTAATATCAGTTTGTAACGGATAAGCATCAAAATTTGAACGTTCAATTTTATTTGCTCCTTTCCCCATTAAGATACTAAGCGTATTTTCTAAGAGAATACTATTATTTTTGAGATCTGCAATGATTAACTCTGTAGCATATTTCTGAGCTTCTGTTTGTTTTACACCTACTTCGGTTACGTTTCCTGCTTTTTTCAAAGCATAAATAGTTTCAATACTTTGAGTCCTATTAACCAATGTATTTTCAGCAATTTTAATTTGCTCATCAACGGCTAATAATTGATAATAAGTACTAGCAATAGAAGCTATAAGCTGCGTTTTGATAGCTTGGTTAGCTGCTTGGGTTTGTAAATAAGCAGCCTGAGCTCCTCTTTTATTACTTCGAATTTTCCCCCAAATATCAGCTTCCCAGCTTAAACCACCAACCAATTGATATTGATCTGTAGTAGTCTTCTTTACAATTGCTCCAATTTGTGTATTTCTAGACAACTCTTGGTGCGTCCAATTTGTAGTTACATTTAAAGTAGGGAAATAGCCTGCTTTTCCTTGTAGCATACTAGCTTCTGCGGCAGTTAATGTTTGCATTGCAATACGCACATCAAGATTGTTTTCTAATCCTTTTTTTATGTATCCTTGAAGCAAAGGATCGGTAAACATTTTGTCCCAACTAAGATTCGCTATGGATAGCGAATCATTACTTGGTGTTTCTGTGCGGTATAAATCTTGCGTTTTTACATCCGGTCGTTGGTAATCTTTTGCAACAAAGCAGGATTGCATTAGGGTAGTAGTCACGACTAATACCCCTATCTTATATATATTATTTTTCATTTTCATTGTCTAAAGATGGAACATCCGAATTATTAGTAGTTGGCAAAGGTTTTACCGAAATCTTTTCTTGCAAAGTTTGGAAAACAATAAACAAAATTGGCACTACGAAAACCCCCAAAACAGTACCGATTAACATTCCGCCAATCGCTCCAGTTCCAATTGCATTATTTCCAACTGCACCTGCACCTTTTGCTAACATCAAAGGTAATAAACCAAGTATAAAAGCAAATGAAGTCATCAAGATTGGACGCAAACGGGCTACAGATCCTGTTATCGCAGCTTGTGTAATACTCAATCCTTTTCGTCTAGCATCGGCTGCAAATTCAACAATCAAAATGGCATTTTTGGCGAGTAACCCAATCAACATGATTAAAGTAATCTGGAGGTAAATATTGTTACTAATATTAAAGAAGAAAGCAAAAATATAAGCTCCTGCCAATCCAATTGGTAACGATATCAATACAGCAAACGGCAAGATGTAACTTTCATATTGTGCGGCAAGTAAAAAGTAAACAAATACCAAACAAAGTATAAATATATACAAGGTTTGACCACCTGCACTAATTTCTTCACGAGTCATACCAGAAAACTCATACCCATACCCAATTGGCAAACTTTGGCTGGCCACTTCTTCAACAGCTTTAATCGCATCTCCAGTACTATACCCATCTTTTGGTGCACCGGTAACTTTAACAGATGTAAATAAGTTAAAACGATCAATGGCTTGTGGACCAAAGGTTTTTTCTAGTTTTAAAAATTGCGAAATAGGAGCCATTTGTCCTTTGTTATTTCGAACCATAACTTGATTTAATGATTCAGGGTCACGTCTAAATTGTGGCTCTGATTGGTATACAACTCTAAATTGTTTTCCAAACTTATTAAAATTAGAAGCATATACACCACCATAATATCCTTGCATCGTTCCCAAAACATCAGTAACTGTAAGCCCCGATTTTTTAATAGCAGCAACATTCAAGTCAATACGGTATTGCGGATAATTTGGAGAGAAAGAAGTAGCAGCATACTTAATTTCGGGACGGCTATTTAAAGCGGCCAAAAATTTATTGTTTACATCACTTAATTCTTGTATTGTTCCCCCTTTTTGGTCTTGTAACTGAAATTCAAAACCATTTGTAAATCCAAATCCAACTAGAGTAGGACGAGCAAAAAACAATACTTTGGCATTTTTAACAGCAGCAGCACGTTTGAACAACTCTCCAACAATTACAGATATCTCTTGATTGGCTTCTTTACGAACACCCCAAGTTTTCAATTTTACAATTACCATTCCGTAGTTACTTCCAGTACCACTAATTAAACTACGACCAGAAATACGAAGTATTTCCTTGATCTCAGGAATATCTTTAATTTTATTTTCGATTTCAAGTAAAACTTTCTCTGTATTTTCTAATGAGGTACCAGGAGGTAAACTTACATCAGATAAAATAGCTCCTGTATCTTCTCCAGGTACAAATGCTTTTGGTGTGATATTTAATAATAATACAAATATTCCAGCAAAGACTGCAATTCCTAAGAAAGCCAACCATTTTCTTTTCACTAGAAATTCTACTGATCGTTTGTATTTTGACGTTGTAGCATCAAACCCCACATTAAATGCAGTATAGAAACGATCCAAAAATCCTGAATTTTGTTTCTCGCCATGATTTTTTAGGAAAATTGCACACAAAGCAGGGGATAAGGTTAAGGCATTAATGGCAGATAAAACAATAGCAATTGCCAAGGTTAATCCAAATTGTTTATAGAAAACACCTGCAGAACCGCTAATAAATGAAACCGGAATAAATACTGCAGACATTACCAATGTAATTGATATAATAGCACTACTAATGTCTGCCATCGCACTATGAGCAGCTTTTCGAGGATCATGTTCACCCGCTTCCATTTTGGCATGTACGGCTTCGACAACCACAATCGCATCATCGACCACAATTCCTACGGCGAGCACCAAAGCAAATAAAGTCAATAAGTTAATAGTAAAACCAAATAAACTTAGGAAAAAGAAAGTACCTATAATCGCAACTGGTACTGAAATTGCTGGTATCAAAGTAGATCTCCAATCTTGCAAAAAGACAAAAACAACAATAAAAACCAATATAAAGGCTTCGATCAATGTATGGACTACTTTGGTTATCGATTCCTCCAAAAAGTCATTGGCATTAATTAAAGTAGTATAATTAACTCCTTTTGGGAAGTTAACTTTTGCATCATCTAATACTTTTAAGGAACCTTCAATAACCTCTTGTGCATTTGATCCTGCTGTTTGCGCAATTGCAATTGCTACCGACTGATTGCCATTGGTCAATGTATTACTAGCATAGTTTACAGCCCCCAATTCAATTTTGGCTACATCTCCAAGTTTAAGAATCTCTCCATTTTCTGTAGAGCGAACTATAATATCTTCAAACTCCTTGGTATCTTGTAAACGACCTTTGTATTTCAAAGTATATTGAAAAGACTGATCGCTATTTTCACCCAATTGTCCAGGCGCAGCTTCAATATTCTGTTCTGCCAATAAAGCGGTAATATCAGCAGGAACCAAACCATAAGCTCCCATAATATCTGGCTTCAACCAAATGCGCATTGAGTAATCTTTTTGACCAAAAATAACAGCTTCACCAACACCTGGAACCCTTTTTATTTTGGGTAAAATATTAATATTAGCATAATTTTGTAAAAAAGTCATATCATAATCAGGATTTTCACTATAAAGAGAGAAAATCAAGATGTTATCACTTTGTCTTTTTGAAGTAGTTACACCCGCTTTGGTAACCTCTTGAGGTAATAAAGGAGTAGCGCGAGATACACGATTCTGTACATTCACAGCTGCCAAATCAGGATTAGTTCCCAATTTGAAATAAATACTTATAGTAGCAGATCCATCATTATTAGAAGTTGAAGTCATATACGACATATCTTCAACACCATTAATTTGTTCTTCTAGTGGGATTACGACCGAGTTCATTACAACTTCGGCACTTGCTCCTTGATAATTAGCAGCAACAGTAACTGTTGGTGGTGCGATTTCGGGATATTGTGAAACGGGAAGAGAGACTAACCCTAATACTCCCAGTATAACGATGATAATAGAAATTACCGTTGACAATACAGGCCTGTCAATGAATTTTGAAAACATACTCTGTTATTTATTCAAATTAATTAATTACTTTTTATCTGCCTCCATGATGGTAGAATAATCGACCACTTCTGGTTTGATTTGTGTTCCTTCAGAAACGATTCCAACACCTTCGATCAAAATTTTATCACCAACGTTCAATCCTTTATCAACTACAAAAAAGCGACCACCTGGAACAGTACGTACTTCTACAGGAACAGCTTTTACTTTATTTTCTTTGTCTGTAATAAGTACAATACGTTTGTCTTGCAATTCCAATGTTGCATTTTGAGGGATCAAAATAACATTTTGTAAATCAGTTGGAATTTGAATTGTTCCACTTCCTCCAGAACGTAATAAATGATTACTATTTGCAAAACTTGCTCTTACATTAAAGGAACCTGTTTGAGTATTGGCTTGACCACTGAAAGTTTCAATTTTACCCTTTTGATCAAATAAGCTTCCGTTACTTAAAATCAAATTAACTCTTGGCATTTTGGCTATTTTGGATTGAAAGCTAGTTCCTTCAGCATTCATCATAATATCCAATTGTTGTTTTTCATTCACAGAAAAATAAGCAAAAATCGTACTTACATCAGAGACACGTGTCATTGGCTCAGCTGTTTGACTGTTTACATAACTACCTACTTTAAGTGGTAAATTACCAACAATACCATTCACAGGACTTTTGATAGTGGCATAATTAATTTTGGCTACAATACTTTGATACGTACTTTTAGCACTTGCCAAATTTGCTTTGGCTGTTTCTAGTTGCACATCACTAATAATATTGCGATCTACCAAGGGTTTCAAACGATTCACTTCTACTTGACTAGCTGACATTTTTGCTTTGGCAGCATTCGCTTCTTGATTTGCCGTTTGTGTTTCTAGTTTAAAAAGAATTTGACCAGCTTTCACTTCTTGTCCTTCTTGAACATATATTTTTTCAATATAACCGTCAACTTTAGCACGAATGTCGACGTCGCTAGCTCCTTCTAGAGTTGCTGGGTATTCAGCCAATAGGGTAGTGTTGGATGGAGCAACAGCAACTACTTTATAAGGCATTACTGGAGGAGCTGCTTTTTCTTCGTTTTTTTTACCGCATGCTACTAGCAATACTAAACTTATAATTGTTAGTGAAATTTTCTTCATTGAGATAGATTATTTTAAAGGTTTTTATTATTATGTTCTATATGTTGGTGATTGTGATTCTTAATTTCGATTTTTTTAAATTCAGCGATCGTCTGCTGAAATGACTTTTCAATTTTCTGAATGTGTTTTTTATAAGATATAATATTTTCGAGGTTGTCTATTTCTTCAGTGCAAGAAGCTGATTTATGGCGATAATCATGCATCTTGTCAATTATATTTCTCTCAGCCTCAATTAGTTTTAGATAATTACTTAGTCGATCGCTTAAAGATGCTGATTTGAAATATTTTTTTCGATCACCACTTATTGTAAAGTAGTACACCTTTTCCATACTTAACAATAGTTTTAAATTAGTTGAAATCGAACTTTTACTAGCTGATAATTTATCAATCAACTGTTCGAATGTCAGACCAGATCTACAACCGTCAATAATTAAAACCCCCAAAATTCTAGCAGCCAAGGGAGGAATTTGATATAATGACTCAAAATGAATTCCAAATAGTTCTATGATTTCTTCTCTTTCTTTTTCGATTTCCATCTAGATTTTTTTTGCAAATTTAAGGTTAGTTCGGTAATTACCGAACTAACCGAACTTAAATTAATGTTAAACTATCGTTTAATAATTAATAATAATTTAACAAATACCAAAAACAAAGGAAAGACCAAGCAGATACGTGATTTGAAATCTAATTTTTATATATTTGTGGACCTAAAATAAAAGTTCTTGTGAGTCAAATCAACAAACTAAAAATATTCAATGACCCTATTTATGGGTTTATTTCGATTCCTAATGCATTAATTTATGATTTGATCCAGCATCCTTATTTTCAAAGGCTGCGAAGAATAACTCAAATGGGATTATCATATTTAGTATATCCTGGTGCGCATCATACTCGTTTTCATCATGCTTTGGGCTGTATGCACTTAATGCAAAAAGCAGTAGACGTATTACGATTCAAAGGTGTAGAGATCTCTCCCGAAGAAGAAAATGCTTTATATATTGCTATATTACTTCATGATATTGGTCATGGTCCATTTTCACATACTATGGAAAAAACTATAGTAGAAGACGTGCATCACGAACAAATTTCATTACTCTTCATGGAACAAATGAATATTGAGTTTGACGGAAAATTAGATTTAGCTATTCAAGTTTTCAAAGGTGACTATCATAGAAAATTCATGCTACAGTTGATTTCGAGTCAATTAGATATGGATCGTATGGATTATTTAAAAAGAGATAGTTTTTATTCTGGCGTAGCCGAAGGTAATGTCAACTCTGAACGTTTAATTCAGATGATGAATGTAGTTGACGAAGTTTTAGTAATTGAAGAAAAGGGTATTTACTCTGTTGAAAAATTCCTAATGTCCAGACGTTTAATGTACTGGCAAGCCTACCTACACAAAACAAGCTTAGCAGCTGAATTAACATTGACCAAAGTATTAAAACGAGCTAAAGAATTGACCAGTAAAGGAATTAATCTACCTTGTAGTATTCCATTACAATTCTTTATGAAAAATAAAATTGATCTAGCTTCGTTTGATGCAGAAAATCTAAATTTATTTTCGCAATTAGACGATGTTGATATCGTGAGCGCCTTGAAGTCTTGGCAATATGATGACGACTATATTCTATCTACTTTGAGTAAGATGATTATCAATCGAGACTTACCAAAAATAAAATTATCAAGTGAAAAGCCCACAATTGATGATATAGAATTACTAAAAGAACAATTCGCAAAAGAGCATAATTTGAGTTTATTGGATACAAATTATTTTATATTCAAGGGAAAAATAAAAAATCAAGCCTACAGCAAAGAAGCAGAACCTATTCATATTTTAAAAAAAGACCGTTCTGTCGAAGATGTTTTTGAGTCAGCAGATCAATTGAACTTAAAATCATTATCGAAGCTTGTAACGAAATATTATATTTGTTTCCCAAAACAACTTGAACAAATAAAGATTTAACATCAATTTTTTTATATTTTTGTCAAAATCAAAATACAATCATTTTTTTATAACACTTAAAAGGTATTATAAGGTTATGAAAAAATAATTTAATTACAATGAAATTTACAGCAGAACAAATAGCGGGTATTTTAGAAGGAGAAGTAATTGGTAATCCGAATGCTGAAGTTCATCAATTGTCTAAAATTGAAGAAGGACAGACTGGTTCTTTGACTTTTTTAGCCAATCCAAAATACAATCATTTTATTTATACTACAAAAGCAACAATTACGATTGTAAACAAAACTTTTGTAGCAGAATCAAAATTAAATACTACTTTGATAAAAGTAGACGATGCTTATTTATCTTTTACCAAATTATTAGAATTTTACGACTCCGTTAAGGGACTCAAAAACGGAATTGAACAACCTGTTGTAATTTCTGAAGGAGTTGTGTACGGAGAAAATTTTTATTTAGGAAGTTTTAGCTATATTGGTACCAACGTAAAAATAGGGGACAATGTAAAGATTTATCCTAATTGCTATATAGGTGATAATGTAAAAATAGGTGATAATGTCACCCTTTTTGCTGGAGCAAAAATCTATTCTGAGACCGAAATAGGGAATCAATGTAAAATACATTCGGGTTCTATAATTGGTTCGGATGGTTTTGGTTTTGCACCAAATGCAGATGGATCTTTTAAAAAAATTCCTCAAATAGGAAATGTTATTATAGAAGATGATGTCGAAATAGGTTCTTGTACTACTATCGATAGAGCTACAATGGGCTCTACGATTATAAGAAAAGGAGTTAAATTAGACAATCAGATACAAGTAGCACATAATGTCGAAATAGGAGAGAATACCGTAATAGCAGCTCAAACAGGAATTGCAGGTTCAACTAAAATTGGTAAAAACGGAATGATTGGTGGGCAAGTTGGAATTGCTGGGCATTTAACTATTGGAAACAATGTTCGCATTCAAGCACAATCAGGTGTTGGTAGAAATATAAAAGATAGTGAAGTATTGCAAGGTAGTCCAACATTTGGATACAATGATTTTAGTAAATCATATGTTCATTTCAAGAATCTGCCAAAAATAATTACAGAAATTGAAGAGTTAAAGAAACAAATATTAAACACAAAAAACGGAAACAATGGTTAAACAGAAGACCATCAAAACAGAAATCTCTTTAACAGGGGTTGGATTGCACACAGGTAAAGAAGTTATTATGACTTTTAAACCTGCTCCAGTAAATAACGGATTTACTTTTGTTAGAATTGATCTAGAAGGACATCCTGTTGTTGAAGCAGATGCAAATTATGTGGTAAATACACAAAGAGGAACTAATTTGGAAAAATTAGGAGTAAAAATCCAAACTCCTGAGCATGTACTTGCTGCATTAGTTGGCTGTGATTTAGACAACGTAATTATTGAGCTAAATGCTTCAGAATTACCTATAATGGATGGGTCCTCTAAATATTTTGTTGAAGCACTAGAGAGCGCTGGTGTTGATGAACAAAATACAAAAAGAAACGTTTATGTTGTGAAAGAAGTTATTTCGTTTACAGATGAAGCATCTGGAAGTGAAATTCTAGTAATGCCTAGTGACTCTTATAGCATAACTACAATGGTTGATTTTGGCACTAAAATATTAGGTACTCAAAATGCCACTCTTAAAAATATGGATGATTTCAAAACTGAAATCTCTAACTCGAGAACCTTTAGTTTCCTGCATGAATTAGAATCACTCTTAGAGAACGGTTTAATTAAAGGTGGAGACTTAAATAATGCAATTGTTTATGTAGATAAAGAAATATCTGCCAGCACAATGGAGAAATTAAAAGTTTCTTTTGGTAAAGACACTTTGAATGTAAAACCAAATGGTATTTTAGACAATCTTACATTGCACTACCCAAATGAAGCTGCAAGACATAAATTACTTGATGTAGTGGGAGATTTAGCTTTGATTGGAACAAGAATTCAAGGAAAAGTTATTGCTAACAAACCTGGTCATTTTGTAAATACACAATTTGCTAAAAAAATGGCCAAAATTATTAAAATAGAACAACGTAATTTTGTTCCAACTTTTGATTTACATCAAGAACCATTAATGGATGTTAATAAAATCATGTCAGTTTTACCACATAGACCTCCATTTTTATTAATTGATAGAATTATTGAAATGTCTGAAAATCATGTAGTGGGAATGAAAAATGTTACTATGAATGAAAATTTCTTCGTAGGGCATTTTCCAGAAGCACCAGTAATGCCAGGAGTTTTAATCGTTGAAGCAATGGCCCAAACAGGTGGTATATTAGTTTTAAGTACTGTTCCTGATCCAGAAAATTACCTGACTTATTTCATGAAAATGGATAATGTGAAATTTAAACACAAAGTTTTACCAGGGGATACTTTGCTTTTCAAATGTGATTTAATTACACCTATTCGTAGGGGGATTTGTCACATGCAGGCCAATGCATACGCTAACGGAAAATTAGTAGCAGAAGCTGAATTAATGGCTCAGATAGCTTTAAAACCACAACACTAAGTGAAATTTAAGAGCTAATGCTCTACAAATTAAATAATTTAAAAAAAAGTAGATGAATCAACCATTAGCTTATGTTCATCCAGGTGCAAAAATCGCTAAAAATGTGGTTATAGAACCTTTTACAACTATTCATAATAATGTTATCATTGGTGATGGTACTTGGATTGGATCCAACGTAACCATCATGGAAGGTGCTAGAATTGGTAAAAATTGTAACATCTTTCCAGGTGCTGTTATTTCTGCTGTACCCCAAGATTTAAAATTTGGAGGAGAAGACTCTCTTGCCATTATAGGTGATAATTGCACTATTAGAGAATGTGTTACCATTAATAGAGGTACAATTGCATCCGGACAAACGACCATTGGAAACAATTGTTTAATCATGGCTGCAGCTCATATTGCACACGATTGTCACGTTGGTAATAATGCAATTATTGTTAATGGTGTTTTACTTGGAGGACATGTTACCGTTGGTAATTATGCAGTAATCGGCGGATTATCAGCTGTTCATCAATTTATAAGTATTGGAGATCATGCAATGATTTCTGGTGGCTCATTGTTAAGAAAAGACGTACCTCCCTTTACGAAAGCGGCTAAAGAGCCCTTATCGTATGTAGGTATTAACTCCGTAGGATTGAGAAGAAGAGGTTTTACACCTGAAAAAATTAGAGAAATTCAAGATATCTATCGTATTCTTTATCAAAAGAATTACAATACAACTCAGGCAATAGGCATTATAGAAGCAGAAATGGAAGCTACTCCAGAACGGGATGAAATTTTAGATTTTATTCGCAATTCATCTAGAGGAGTAATGAAGGGGTACACGAGTAGTACCTTATAGTACATAATTAAATATAAATTGCTAATAGACAAAAGCTATTAGCCAAAAGCAACATAATAATGGCATCTACATCAGATATTAAAAACGGACTTTGTATAAAACACAATCACGATATTTACAAAATCATTGAATTTCTTCATGTTAAACCAGGTAAAGGCCCTGCATTTGTAAGAACGAAATTGAGATCATTGACCAATGGTAAAGTTTTGGACAATACTTTTTCTGCAGGACATAAAATTGAAGCAGTACGAGTAGAAACTCATACTTTTCAATTTTTATATCCAGAAGGAGATGATTTTCATTTTATGAACACAGAGACTTTTGAGCAAATTACTTTGGATAGAAATGTTTTAGATTCTCCAGGTTTGTTAAAGGAAGGAGAAAATGTAATGGTTCAAATTAATACTGAAACAGAACTTCCTTTATCAGTCGATATGGCTCCTTCTGTAATATTAGAAGTTACCTATACAGAACCAGGTTTAAAAGGAAATACTGCTACAAATGCAACAAAACCAGCAACGGTTGAAACGGGTGCAACAGTAAATGTACCTTTATTTATTAACGAAGGTGATAAAATTAAAATTGATACTGCTTCCTGTTCTTATATGGAGCGTGTAAAAGAGTAATGTTTTTTCAGTTTTCGATTTCAATCTTTCTATCATTCTAGTGTTGAAATCGAAAACTTACTATTTATACATTTAATACCTAAGTCCAGTATGAAATTTCAAAAAGTAACCACTTTAGAAGAAATTGCAAATTTACTTCAATGTGAATTTGTCGGAGATAAAGATTTTCCTGTTCTTGGCATGAATGAAATTCATGTGGTAGAAGCAGGAGATATTGTTTTTGTAGATCATCCTAAGTATTATGACAAAGCACTTCAATCTGCTGCAACTATTGTATTAATTAATAAAAAAGTTGATTGCCCTGAAGGAAAAGGACTTTTAATCTCTGATGATCCTTTTAGAGATTTTAATACATTAACTAATTATTTCAAACCTTTTCAATCGTCCTCAACTTCCATTTCGCCTTCAGCAAAAATAGGAGTAGGGACTATCATTCAACCCAATGTTTTTATTGGCCATAATGTAATTATTGGAGATCATTGCTTAATTCATTCTAATGTATCCATTTATGACCATACAATCATAGGGGACAATGTAATCATCCATGCTGGAACGATCTTAGGAGCTGATGCTTTTTATTATAAAAAAAGAGTATCCGGTTTTGATCAATTAATTTCTGGAGGTAGAGTTGTTATTGAAGATAACGTTGGAATTGGTGCCTTGTGTACTATCGACAAAGGTGTTACAGGTGATACCACTATTGGTGAAGGAACCAAAATAGACAATCAAGTTCATGTTGGTCATGACACTGTTATAGGTAAAAAATGCTTAATAGCATCACAGACTGGAATTGCAGGATGTGTAATTATTGAAGATGAAGTTACGTTGTGGGGACAAGTAGGAACCACAAGCGGTATTACTATAGGATCGAAGGCAGTTATTATGGGACAAACAGGTGTAACCAAATCGGTTGCAGGAGGGAAATCTTATTTTGGAACTCCCATACAAGAATCAAGAGAGCAGTTAAAACAACTTGCTAATCTTAAAAAAATTCCTGAAATTTTAACCAAATTACGATAGTTATGACTGCAAAAGAATTAGTTCTTGATTTTTACAAATCTGATGCCTTGATTGATTGTGAAGTAATGAAACAATATATCCATCCGGATATTCATATCGATTGGAATAATAGTAATGGATTCTTAGAATTAAACTATGAAGCTATTTTAGCTTTCACAAGTAACTTAAGTTCGGGTTATGTAAGATCAAAAGCTAAAATAAGTCATATTATTGCAGAAAATAATCTAGTTTCAGTTCACTATTCACATGTTGTTAAGACGATAGAAAATCCAAGAGAAGACATGTTGGTTGGTCATTTTATGGTAATCTGGGAGATAAAAGACAATAAATTATTCCGTGGGTTTCAAATCAGTCAAAAACCTTGATTTTTGTTTTAAAAAATCGAAAGTTCTACACAGTTTAATGCCTACTATTTTATATTTTTGCAACACAAAATTTAAAAACTACATAAAATATATATCATGAGTGTTTTAGTTAATAAAGATTCCAAAATAATTGTTCAAGGATTTACAGGAAGCGAAGGTACATTCCATGCTTCTCAAATGATTGAATACGGTACAAACGTTGTTGGAGGAGTTACTCCAGGAAAAGGTGGTACTACACATTTAGACCGTCCAGTTTTTAATACAGTAAAAGATGCTGTTGATCAAGTTGGAGCTGATACTACAATCATTTTTGTACCACCAGCTTTTGCCGCTGATGCAATCATGGAAGCTGCAGATGCAGGTATCAAGGTAATCATCGCTATAACAGAAGGAATTCCTGTTGCAGATATGATTAAAGCAAATGGATATGTAAAAGAAAGAAATGCTAGATTGATCGGACCTAACTGTCCAGGAGTTATTACTCCAGGTGAAGCCAAAGTTGGTATTATGCCAGGTTTCGTTTTCAAAAAAGGAACTGTTGGTATTGTTTCTAAATCTGGAACTTTAACATACGAAGCTGCTGATCAAGTAGTTAAACAAGGTCTAGGTATCACTACTGCTATTGGTATTGGTGGAGATCCAATCATTGGAACTACAACAAAAGAAGCAGTCGAATTGTTGATGAATGATCCAGAAACAGAATGTA
The DNA here is from genome assembly GCF_025960985.1 of Flavobacterium psychraerolatum. Classification (GTDB taxonomy): domain Bacteria; phylum Bacteroidota; class Bacteroidia; order Flavobacteriales; family Flavobacteriaceae; genus Flavobacterium. The sequence continues at coordinate 58,758 of NZ_JAOQMX010000005.1, forward strand.
TCATCATGATTGGTGAAATTGGTGGTCAATTGGAAGCTGATGCTGCAAAATGGATTAAAGCTGATGGTAACCGTAAGCCAGTTATTGGTTTTATCGCTGGAGAAACTGCTCCTGCTGGTAGAACAATGGGTCATGCAGGTGCTATTGTTGGAGGTACTGATGATACAGCTGCTGCCAAAAAACAAATTATGAGAGACAACGGAATTCATGTTGTTGATTCACCAGCTGAAATTGGTAAAAAAGTAAAAGAAATTTTAGGATAAACTTTTCTTGAAATTAAAATACAAGGAGCCTCACATTTGTGGGGCTTTTTTAGTATAAAAATGAAATTAAAGAAATACATTTGCACTTTATTAAAAAGGACTGTTTTATCAGTAGTAATTATAAATGTAACAGAGACAAACGATTGATTTTGACGAGACCTTACGAATTGGTGAGAGTTTATTGTGTCAAAAATTTCAAAATAAAAAACAAAGAATTATGTACAAAGAATTAGAAAAATACAAAGAAAACAATAGTTTTACAATTGCAGTTGATGATAGCTTAGAAGATGCGTGTAATGCATCTGAAGGAAGTGGTGTTTTTATTGTAAACGCAATCAACGGAGATGACAAAGAATTAATCATGGTAGGTTCTACTGGAACGGTACAAAATGATGGTTCTTTGAAAAGTAAAAATGGTGGTTTGTATGATAAAATTGTAAACGGACATCAATTTGCAAAAACAGGAAGAAAATATTCTTGGCCAGCACAAATGAAAATAGAAAACATCGAAAGACTTGAGGTTCTTTGGTTTGAAACTTTTAATGATACTGATAAAGGAATTCCAACATCTGTTGAAGGTCAAATTTTACAAAATTTCTTATCTGAAAATGGTAAATTACCAAGATGGAATGTGGCTTTCTAGTCCACTTTCTTTAAATTAATAAAAAGCTCCATAACTATGGGGCTTTTTCTATTTAACTTATTTTATAAAACACTTAAATAATCTATATTTGTATTTCCAAATACAATAAAAATATACTTAAAATATGAAATTACTAGAAGGAAAAGTTGCCATCATTACTGGTGCAAGTCGTGGAATTGGAAGAGGAGTAGCAGAAGTTTTTGCTAAGCATGGAGCAAATGTAGCTTTTACATACAGTTCATCTGCAGCATCAGCTTTGGAATTAGAAAATGAATTGAATGCATTAGGAATTAAAGCTAAAGGGTACCAATCTAACGCAGCAGATTTTAATGAAGCACAAATTTTAGTGGATAAAGTTTTGGAAGATTTTGGAACTATTGATATCTTAATTAACAATGCTGGAATTACAAAAGACAACTTATTAATGCGTATCTCGGAAGCTGATTTTGATTCTGTTATAGCAGTTAATTTGAAATCTGTATTTAATATGACTAAAGCGGTTCAAAAAACATTTTTGAAAAAACGTGCTGGATCTATCATCAACATGAGTAGTGTTGTAGGAGTAAAAGGAAATGCTGGTCAAACTAATTATGCAGCTTCAAAAGCGGGAGTGATTGGTTTTACAAAATCAGTAGCTCTTGAACTAGGTTCTCGTAATATCCGTTGTAATGCTATTGCTCCAGGTTTTATTGAAACAGAGATGACAGGAAAATTAAGTGAAGAGGTTGTGCAAGGATGGAGAGATGGAATTCCGTTGAAACGTGGTGGTACAACAGAAGATGTTGCTAACGCTTGTCTATTTTTAGCCTCAGATATGAGTGCATATGTTACAGGGCAAACCCTAAATGTATGTGGTGGAATGTTAACATAGTAAAAAGTTATCCGTATCGGCTTACAATTCTGTACTGATAATTATAACTAAAGTGTATTATTAAATATGAATAAATCAACGATTCTACTTCTTTTACTTTCTTTGCTAATTGCAGGTAGTTTGTCATATTTTCAATACTTATATAAAGCCAAAGACAATTCAAAACTGAATTTGTTTTTGGCTTTTTTACGATTTCTAACTATTTTGGGTATTTTTATCTTACTTATCAATCCCGTTATAACGAGGAAAACTCTAGAAGTTGTAAAGCCTCCACTGGCTATTGTAGTAGATAATTCGAGTTCTATTGTAAACCTAAAGGCCTCAAAGGAAACAATGGATACTTATAATTTTTTAAAAAATAATAAAAAAATAGCCGATAAGTATACCATTCAAACCTATCAATTTGATGCTAATTTTAAATCAGGAAACATATTTGATTTCGAAGGGACTCAGACTAATTTTGATGGAATTGCAAAAAACTTAAAAAATTACAATCGTAATCAAATTTATCCTACTGTAATTATTACCGATGGAAACCAAACTCAAGGTAATGATTATGTATTTACATTCGATAAAACAAATAAAATTTTTCCAGTAGTTGTAGGTGATACGACAAAAGTTTTGGATCTAAAAATTAATCAACTCAACGTTAATAAATATGCTTTCTACAAGAATAAATTTCCTGTAGAGGTATTTATGAATTATACTGGTAAAAAAAACATTCAAGCAGAATTAACTATTACGGAAGGTAATTCTGTTGTTATAAAACAAAAAGTTTCTTTTTCAAATACAAATAAAAGTACTATTGTCAACTTACTTTTACCAGCGGATAGAGTAGGAGTTTGTGTTTTCAAAGCGACGCTTTCTTCGGTAGAAAAAGAAAAAAATACCTATAATAATAGTAAAAATTTTGCTGTTGAAATACTAAATCAGAAAACGAATATCCTTATAATTTCAGAGATCAATCATCCAGATATTGCTGCATTAAAACGTGCAATTGAATCTAATGAACAACGTAAGGTAACTATAGTTAAACCTAGTGAAATTAAAGTATTAAATAGTTATGCAGTTTGTATTCTTTACCAGCCAACTGCAAATTTTAAAACTATTTTTGATCAAATTAAAAAAGCAGGAGTTAATGCGTTTATCATAACTGGAATGCATACAAATTTTAATTATTTAAATCAAAACCAAAATTATTTTGAGTTTAAAATGAGTGGACAACCTGAAGATTTTACTGCTAAATTTGAAGATCAGTTTAATCTTTTTGCGTTAGAAAATAATGGTTTTGAAATCTTACCACCGTTAGAAAATCCATTTGGGAAAATTATATCCAAAAGTGCTATATCTGATTTATTAACTGCCAAAATTAGAAACATCGAAACTGGCATTCCTTTATTATCTTTTGCTGAGAGTCATGGAGAAAGAATGGCATTTCTATTTGGTGAAAATAGTTGGAGATGGCGATTTCAGTCCAACATCAATAATCAAACCTTTGATAAATATGATTTATTTATAGATAAAATTATTCAATACTTAGCTTCTGATAATTCAAAAAAATCATTAGTGGTTAATCATGAACATTTTTATAATTCTGGAGAATCACTTGAAATTAATGCACAATTTTTTAATAAAAATTATGAGTTTGATGAAAAAGCCCATATAACCATTACGGTAAAAAATAAAAAAACGAATCAAACTAAAAATTATGATTTACTAAAATCAAACAGTTCCTACAAGGTAAACTTAGAAGGACTCTATCCTGGTGTATATGATTTTACAGTAAAAGAATTAAATACCAACAGTAAGTATACCAATAAGTTTGAGATTTTGGACTTTAATATCGAAAAGCAGTTTGTAAATTCTGATTCTGAAAAACTAAAACAATTAGCCAATCAAACTGGAGCAGAATTGTATTTTCCAAATCAAATGGAAAAGTTGGAAAAAACACTTCTAAATGATGAAGATTACAAGTCAATACAGAAAAATACTGTAAATAGATTCCCAATAATTGAGTGGTATTGGTTATTAATCATTCTTACACTACTACTATCAATTGAATGGTTTACACGAAAATACAATGGACTACTTTAAAATATAATGTTTCTAATATAATATACAAATGGATTTTAGACTTCAAGTTTTTGTCACTGTCGCTAACCGCTTAAGTTTTACTAAGGCAGCAGGTGAATTGTATATTACCCAACCAGCGGTAAGCAAGCACATTCAGGAACTAGAGGAGAGCTATAAAATTAAGCTTTTTGATCGAAAAGGTTCTAAGGTAGCACTTACGCAAGCTGGTGAAATATTACTAAAACATTGTAAAAACATTTTTGATATTTATAGAACCATTGATTTTGAGATGAGTACTTTGACCAAAGAACGAAAAGGTTCATTGCGATTGGGAGCAAGTACCACTATATCTCAATATGTTATTTCGCCTTTGCTAGCTAATTTTCATTCGAAACTAAAAGATATAAAAATCAATCTCCGAAATGGAAACACAGAACATATTGAAAATGCATTGGTTAACAAAGAAATTGAAGTTGGAATTGTAGAAGGGCAATCCAAAAATACTTCAATCAAGTACGTCCCTTTTTTAAAAGATGAAATTGTTTTGATCTGTAGAGCAAATCATGATTTAGTGAATCAAAAAAATATTTCGATATCAACTCTAGAAAAATTAAAATTCTTAACAAGAGAAATAGGTTCTGGGACATTGGAAGTTATCGAGCATAGTTTGAAAGCACATTCTATATCACTTCAAAAATTGACTATTGAAATGCAATTGGGAAGTACAGAAAGTATTAAATCTTATTTATTAAGTTCTAATTGCGTAGCATTTATGTCTATTCATGCTGTAAGCAAGGAGCTAGCAAACAACGAATTAACGATTGTAGATGTTGATAATCTAGTCATTGAACGGAATTTCTATATTATTACTTTACAAGGATGTCAAAACCCATTAACAACTTTGTTTATTCAAAACTTAAACACCTATTATAATCTTAAGTAATAGCGTATCGTAATTATGAATAATAATTATCAATAAAAAGTACGCACCTTTGTATTCAAGAAACAAAGTTAACTTATCATGGAAAATACAAACCCCTTCATAAAAATAAATCCAAGATTTCAGAAACTAATATTTATAGTATTGTTAATACTATGTTTAACAGTTGGTATTACACCACCTATAGCATTATTATTAGGACTGGTTGTTGCCAATGTATCGGGGCATCCCTTTTTACCTTTTAATCATATTGCAATTCGGTATTTACTACAATTTTCAGTAGTAGGGTTGGGGTTTGGTATGAATGTTTATCAAGCGATGGCAATTGGTTCTACTAGTTTTTTGTTTACTGTGATTTCAATAATTAGTACGATTACGATTGGAATTATAATAGGAAAATGGTTTATGATCGATAAGAAAACAGTTCATCTAATCTCTTGCGGTACTGCTATTTGTGGAGGTAGTGCAATAGCTGCTATTGCCCCCATCATCAAATCTGATGAAAAGCAAACATCGGTAGCTTTAGGCGTAATATTTATATTAAATTCTATCGCATTATTTTTGTTTCCTGCCATTGGTCATTGGTTACAACTTTCACAACAAGAATTTGGATTGTGGTGCGCCATTGCAATTCATGATACGAGCTCTGTAGTAGGAGCAGCAAATAAATATGGTGCAGAAGCTTTGGCAATTGCAACAACTGTAAAGTTAGCACGTGCCTTATGGATTATACCAGTAGCATTATTGACGACAATTACATTTAAAAATAAAACTAGTAAAATAAAAATCCCTTATTTTATTGGATTTTTTATTATATCCATGCTTTTAAATACTTACATCTCTCCAATTTCATTTATTGCTCCAACTGTAGTAGTGATGGCAAAAATTGGTTTAACTATAACTTTATTTTTAATCGGATCTGGACTAAATTTTAATGTTTTAATTTCTGTTGGAATCAAACCATTACTACACGGTATTATTTTATGGATTTTTATAGCAATAATGTCATTGGTATCAATTATGTATTTTATTTAATACCTAATCTAGACTTTAATTTCAAAAATAATAAAGCAGTTTTATAAGCTGCATCTGGTGAGGAACCTTTTTCTTTATTTTCAATTTTATAAATACCTAATAACTCTTCCAAAGTAAAATCTTGATCAGTAATTTCAATTAATTTTTGATGCATAATATTTACATCCAAAGCTTCGTTTTTTAAATGACCACATTCCAACCGTTCTAGTGCTGCATTAATCATATCAACACTAAAATTAATATTATGCCCCACCAAAATGGCATTACCCAAATAATCAATAAAAGCTTTTATCGCATCAGGTTCTCCCATTTTTTTTAATTTACTTTCGACAATAAAATCAAAAGGAAGTTTATTATCATGAAAATATTTGTATTGCATCAAAACGGTCTCAAAACTATCACCGATATGAATACTGTCATCAATAACTGAGAATGCTCCAATGGTTAATATAACATCAGAGTGCAAATTACCACCAGTACTTTCTGTTGATAATATTACAAATCTTTTTGATTTTTTATTAAATGTCGCTAAATAGTTTTTCCAGTATTCAGGATAAACCTTATTCATTGTTTTTAACCAATCTAACATAATTAAGAAAATTGAGTTAATTGAAATTTGCTTTTGATCAAATCTTCCAGTTCTTTCATTGGAGCGAGTGCATTTTTGAGTTTCTCACGATCGATTTTTGATAATTCTTCGATATTTATAAATTGACCGGAATCATCATTTTTTATACCTTCGAGTGTTCTAAACTTTGTTAAAGTCAAATACGCATCTGCACAGTCCAGATAAATCTCTGCATTTTTAGGATCTGTAATCGCTAATTGTTTTAATCTTACATACGTATTATTGATTCCTCTGATACCATTACTCAAAGTAAACATTCGAGCACCATCAATTAGCGGCATTAATGCTCTTGTTTTTATATCAAATTTATCTTTATTGGGGCCTTCTTCTTCCACTAAGAATTTTTTGAAAAAACTTAATGGTGAATTTTTACGTAAAGCATCATTACCAAGAAAATCATAAAATAAGGAATTGTTTATCGTGTTTTCAAAAACAATCGCATTTAGAGCTTCTTCGATCCTTTGATCACCAAAAATAATTTCATAATCAAAAAAGATACTACTTAATTCATTATTTTTTTCTCCAGGATTTTTCATCCAAGAATCAAATTGTTTTAACCATTCAGATACTGATCTACACCATATCATATTGCTGGCTAAATATCCATCTGGGCATTTAGTATATCCAGTTTTTTCTAATTTTGAAGTAGTTTTTTGCGCTAATTCGACAAAATAATCTTTAATTTCTCTATATTTCTCAGGAACAATATCTTCAAAAACCAAGAAACTATCTTGATCAGTAAGTAATAACTGCTCTTTTCTAGCTTGACTACCAATACTAAACCATGCAAAACGAGCAGGAGGGGAGCCTAGCTCCAAAATAGATTGTTCTACAGCCCTTTTTAAAATGGCGAAATTAACCTCACTCGCAATATTTGAAATATGTGTTAATGGAATATTTTTTTGAATAGAAGATTGAATTATATCCCCCAAACGAGAACGAATTTGTTTTAATTCTTTTGCCGTTTGTGATCGTTTAATTTCTTTAATTAATATTCCTGGATTATTTGCCTGAGCCAAAATCAAATCATGCTCGGTAATAATTCCTTTAATTTCTGTTGTATCCGAACCATCTGCCGTTACACACAAATGTGTTACATTATGTTTTAACATTAGCAATTGTGCCTCTGCAAGTGATATATTTTCAGAAACAGTAACCACTGGATATGACATAATCGCATCAATACTATCTGTAATGAGAAAACGTCCAGTTGCTATTTTTGAAGACATATCAGTATCAGTAACAATTCCAACAGGAACATTATTTTCTGCAATGAGTGCATTATTTACTCGCATTTCTGCCATCAATTGTGCAACTTCTTTTATTACAGTATTACCATTTGTAATTAAAGGGTCTGTAGTAAATGATAAATTTTGAAAAAATTGCATCCCAGACTGTTGACCCGTGAAATATGAATTTTCAGAAATTAAATTATTTTCAAAATTTTCTTTATCATTTGCATTTCTTTTATCTACAGCAAAATTTTCGAGTAATAAATTTAAAACATCTGAATTACTTGCAACAAAAGGCCTAAAAACTGCAATAGGAATAGCATATACAATACTTTCTTCACGAGCTTTGGCCGTCATCATATAATTGTTTTTCGCAAAAAATGGTCTTAACCCAAAAATAGTTCCTTCATGACATTTTGTTAAAATAGTTTCTTCTGCATCAGAAATGATAGAAAGATTGACCATGCCATAAGCTACAACATAAAAGGAATCATGCAGTGGTTCATTTATTTTAAAAAGAGTTTTATTTTTTTCTAAATTAATTACACGAATACTAGATGCTATTTCAGATAATTGTTCATTTGTCAAGTTATTAAATGGAATATATTCTTTTAAAAAATCGGCAATTTTCGCTGCAATTGAATTCATAGTTTAAGTAATTGTATCATACAAAATTAATAAATAAATTGATCTAAAACGATGTTGAGTTATGGATTGTAAATCTTTTATTAAAAATAGTTTTAAAGTTTCAATTTTTCAGAATATTTGAATAAATCTATTATTTTTTCTTTAATTCATAACTGCTTCATTTGTAATTTGGTATATATAAATGTATTTTTATAGTATTTGTTCAATAGTAGGGATAAAAGAAGATTTTAATCTATTCTATTTTACATAATATAAATTATGATTCAAATTATAACAGTTTAATTTGTGATTATCCAATCTAAATTATTAGAACTATTTAATAGATTAATTTAACTTTTACTTTAATTATTCTTTTAAATATCATGATTAATAATTTATTAAATACAAAACAATTAACTATAGTCAAAAGGCAAATTATTAGCTTTGTAGTGAAAGAGAAATAAACAAATTTAAATTCTAAAAATTGAAAAAGAACACCTTTATATTCGATATGGACGGAGTTATAATTGATTCTGAACCAATTTGGCGAGAAGCCCAAATAAAAGTCCTGGCCAAGCAAAATGTTACCATAACAACTCAAGATTGTATCCTAAACACCATGGGCAAGCGAATTGATGATGTCGCTATTATTTGGTGTCAGCTTCACCAATTAACTATCGCTCCAAAAGAAATTGAAATACAAATCATTGATCTGGTAGTTCAATTAATAGGAATAAGAGGCAAATCAAAAGAAGGCCTTTATCAACTTTTGGATTACTTAACCCAAACAAATTACACAATTGCTTTAGCTACTTCATCAAGTATTCCAATCATTAATGCTGTCTTTGACAAACTTTCTATTGCTACTTATTTTAAGGTTGTGGCCAGTGCAGACAATGAATTGTATGGTAAACCACATCCAGCTGTTTACTTAAAAGTTGCCAAAGAATTACAAGTAACTGCAAGTGATTGCTTTGTATTAGAAGACAGCGTAACTGGTATGATAGCAGGAAAAGCTGCTGTAATGACTACAATGGTTATTCCAGAAAACAAAGATGATCCTAGATTTACTTTAGCTGATGAAATTTTCGAATCTATGATTGAAGTAATAGATTACTTGAAAGAATATAATTAACTATATATGAAATATATAAAATAAATTTCAATAGTTATATTATAGAATTTTATTAGATATTGATAGTTGGTACAAACAGTGATTTAATCAAAATAAGACCTACTAATATCATTAAAAATGTGGACTACTTCCCTACTCGATCAACATTATAAGCTATCGTTACAACAAATAGTACACGGATTGTTTAATATCTGATTTACAAATAAGTGGTATCAATCAAATAATTTATTATTTTAGTACACTAATTGCAAAAAATGACAGCAAACGAAGAAACTATTCAAAAATTTTATTCCGCTTTTTCAAAATCAGACACCAAAACAATGTTTAAATTTTATGCTCCAAATATAAAATTTATGGATCCTATTTTTGGTTCTTTAATAGGTATGGATGTCCTCTCGATGTGGTCAATGTTAATTAGTAAAAGTAAAGGAAAGATGGAAATTGTAGTCTCCGATATTAAAGCTGATGATTTTATTGGTTCTGCACAGTGGATTGCGACTTATACTTACAGTGCCACTAATAGAAAAGTAGTTAATATAGTGACTGCTAATTTTCAATTCAAAGATGGTTTAATTTTTAAACATACTGATAATTTTGATATTTGGAAATGGTCTCAACAGGCCTTAGGTTTTATTGGAGTACTATTTGGCTGGACAGGATTTATGCAGCAAAAAATACAAGACAAAGCACTTCTCTCATTAAAAAAATACAAAACAACAATAAGTAAACATAACTCTAATACTTCTGTTCAATAGAGGTTTTACTTGGATTAAAACTAAGATTGAAATATAATAGAATGAAAATAACATTAAGTTAGTTAATAAAACATTACTGATTTCTCTGGTATCCTAATAAAAAATTATTATCATCGAAGAATGTTCGATTTTTAATAAATAATAATTGGGGAATAATTAACAAACGATTACCTTGCGGCGGATTATCTAAAATTTATACAATGAAAAAAGTAATGCATAAGAAGTTAAATGAGTTACAAGCCACAGCGATTTGTGGAAATGACATTAGTTCTTCCTGCTTATATGTATCCGCACTTACAATTATGTATGCCGGACAATATGCATGGATTTCCTTATTATTTGTAGCAGTTGTTCTTTTTTTATTTAGAAAAATCTACGGAGAAGTAGTCGGAGCCTTACCTCTTAATGGTGGAGCATACAATGTACTTCTTAATACCTCTTCAAAGAGATTAGCTTCTATTGCTGCAACACTTACCGTATTATCCTATATGGCGACAGCAGTAATTTCTGCCTCAGAAGGAATGCATTACTTACACAATATAGCACCTGCCATTAATATTACAATTGCTACTGTTATTATATTATTGATATTTACGGGATTAGCTATCATAGGTATTGGAGAATCTGCTATCGTGGCGGTAGTTATTTTTATTACCCATTTAAGTACATTGACTTTATTAGTTATAGCTTCTGTATCGTTCATATTTATGAACGGTTTAGATGTTTTCAGTATGAATTGGAGCCTCCCTATCACATCCGGAACTATTGTTAATGCTTTATTCTTAGGGTTTTCGGCAGCAATGTTAGGTATTTCTGGATTTGAGAGTTCAGCCAATTTTGTTGAAGAACAAGAAGCAGGCATTTTTCCTAAAACGCTTCGTAATATGTGGGCAATTGTTAGCTTCTTTAACCCTGTAATTGCTTTATTGCTTATTTGCATCATACCCTTGGCACAAGTTGGAGAACACCAAGAGTCGCTTTTAGCCTTTTTGGGAGCAACCACTGGAGGATCTTGGCTAGCTTATTTAATTTCTATTGATGCTGTTTTAGTTCTTTGTGGTGCAGTATTAACATCATTTGTAGGGGTTTCAGGGTTATTAAACCGTATGACGCTGGATAGAATTTTACCTAATTACTTTCTAAAGCAAAATAGTAGAGGTTCAAATTACCGTATTATCATAAGTTTCTTAATCCTTTGCATATCAGTTTTACTAGTTACAAAAGGTGATATTGTAGCACTTGCGGGTGTTTACACCTTCTCATTTTTGGCAGTAATGGGATTGTTTGGAATCGGAAATTTACTTTTGAAATTTAAACGTAAAAAATTACCTAGGCCAGAGAGAGCGCGTGGTTTAGCAGTAGTTATTGCTGTAGCCTTAATTATTACTGCTTTTATAGGAAACATAAAGTTAAACGTAGATTCATTCTATACCTTCCTTCAATACCTAGTACCAGCATTTGGATTTGTTGCCATTATGTTGAATCGTTCGTTACTAATTCGTCTTTTGATAGAAGCTTTAGAATACTTTTATCAACCTTTACGAAAAATGGTGATCTTTAGTAATCGTTATTTGCATAAAATGAACCTTAAAATTGAATCGCAAGAGTTTGTGTTTTTTACGAAAGGAGATGATGTAGCCATCATCAACAAAGTGATGCAATACGTCCAAAATAATGAATCAACGAAAAAGTTAAAAATTGTCAATATTAATAAAGATCATGAGAATAATGACTTACTAATTTCTGATTTAAAAGTATTGGATAGAGCATATCCAGAAATTGATATCGAGTTTATTGAACTTGATGGTGTTTTTGGTCCAGCAATTATCGATACCCTATCAAATAAATGGAAAATTCCAAAAAACTTTATGTTTATTGGTTCCCCTGGTGATCGTTTCTCTTATAGAGTTTCTGAACTAGGTGGTGTACGTCTAATTATGTAACTCTCTCATAAACAAATTACTTTACCCCAGGATAAAATTAAAAATATTTTTATTCTGGGGTATTTTTTTTCATAATAAATCCTATAAATCACTTTATTTGCATTTTATAAACTAAATATTTTTTATTAATAATGAATGAATTTCTCACCTATACCCTTTTAAAATCTGGTCATTTTACTATTACTGTGACTAGTATCTTAATGATTGTTACATTCATCTTTGGTACCTTAATTTTTTTAAAAATAATTAAGAAAACAATTTATAAGACCCAAAAAATAGATTTTGCTAAAAAGTATTCTATTTATACCTTATTAAGGTATTTTATTCTTGTATTTGCTTTTATTTTTGGATTACAATTTTTGGGTTTCAACCTATCGGTATTAGTAGCTGGCTCTGCAGCCCTATTAGTTGGTGTTGGTTTAGGTTTACAAAACTTGTTTAGTGACTTTGTTTCTGGAATTGTTTTGTTAATAGATTCTTCTGTTAAAGTAAATGACATTATTGAAGTCAATGGATTAGTTTGTATTGTTAAAGAGATTAATTTGAGAACAACAACTGTACTCACTCGTGATGACAAATACATCATCTTACCCAATACCGATTTAACTCACAATCAAATTATAAACTGGACACATAATAATCTTTCATCCCGTTTTGAAGTTAACGTAGGTGTCGACTACAATTCAGATGTTACATTGGTGATGGATATTTTACAACAAGCTGTGGATGAACAGCTAGGTGTACAAAAAGATCCTAAACCGTTTATAAGACTTACCAATTTTGGTGATTCCTCTTTAGATTTTTCGATAATTTTTTGGTGCGAAAATGTTTTTAGAGTAGAAAGTCTTAAAAGTGAAATGCGAATCAAGATATTCCAACTTTTTAAAGAAAGTAATATAACAATTCCGTTTCCACAAAGTGTTATTCATTTTAATGAAAAAGAAATTTTTAATAATAATTCAAAATAAGTGTCAGGCTTTGGATTTATGAACGACTAAACTAGTGAATTTACCAATTTAACTCTTATTTGTGCTTTAATAAGCTTAATATTTGCTTTCGAAAGGTGAATAATATAGTAAACCAAACCTAAATATTATTTTATGAAAAAAACTTACCTCTCATTATCCGTACTAGCCATAGCTCTATTTACACAACTTTCACAAGCACAAAGTCCTTGGACCAAAGAAAAAGGAAAAGCCTATGTTCAAGTTGGTTTTTCGGGTTTATTTTATAATTTAGCTCAAATTGATGGTGTAAAAACAACACTGAATGCAGATTATTCAGATGTAACGAGCCAAATTTATACCGAATACGGTCTTACAGATAAATTGGAAGCACAGTTTATCCTTCCATATAAATTTATAAATGTAACTTCCACAGTAAATACTAATTCGGCTAGCCTATCTGGATTAGGGAATATAACTTTAGGTTTAAAATATAAAATTCATGACAAAAACTGGAAAATAAGTACTGGATTACAATATATTGCCAATACCATTGAATCAGGAACTGGAATTGACGGGAAGAATCTAAGTACTGGTTTTGCTGCTAATACTTTTGTTCCCTATGTTACTGCTGGAACAAGTAATGGAAAATGGTACTATTTTGGAAACATAGGCTATGGCTATATGACTAATGACTACTCTGATTATCTTAAATTTGATGCTGAATTAGGTTATAGCATCGTGCCAAAAGGACATTTAATTTTGGCTTTTAACTCTAAAAATGTAGTCTCAAAAGAAAAAGCATTTGACAAAAACAGTACTAAATGGCCATCTTACTTAGACCGTCAAACTTATAATGCATTGGGTTTAAAATTTAATTATGAGTTTAAGCAAGATAAATTTGGTGCTAATTTTGCTGTTTTTGGTGCTTTTGGAAATGAAAATGCTCCTTTAGCTCCTTCTCTTAATCTTGGAATTTACACCAAATTATAAATAACAAAATAGAATATTTAGCTAGTTAAAAACTGCAAGTCCGTATCAAGTTGTATCGCTACACTTGCTTACGGACTTATTACTTAGATTGAAATTTACTAGACTTTTCTGAAAATCAACAAATCAAGTAAATTTTAAAATCACTAATCATACATGAAAAAAGTTTTAGTAATAATCGTTTTATCTCAATTTTTATGTACTTCATTATGGTTTGCGGGTAATGCAATTTTACCCGAATTGATTCAAAGGTTGGGCATTTCAAGTAATTTTTTGGCTCATAGTACTAGTTCTATTCAGTTAGGATTTATTCTAGGTACATTATTATATGCACTACTTGCTATAGCGGATCGTTTCTCTCCTTCACTTGTCTTTTTTATAAGTGCACTTTTAGCCGCATTTTTTAACCTAGGTGTCAACTTGCCTAATCTTACACCTGAAATTTTATTATTAGTCCGTTTCTTAACAGGGTTCTTTCTAGCTGGAATTTATCCAATCGGAATTAAGATTGCAGCTGATTATTACCAAGAAGGTTTAGGAAAATCATTAGGTTATTTGGTTGGAGCATTGGTTTTGGGGACCGCTTTTCCTCATTTTATAAAAAGTTTTACACTAAACTTGCCTTGGGAATATGTTGGTTATTCAACTTCGTTATTTTCTGTTTTGGGGGGATTTTTATTATACTTGTTAGTTCCAGACGGACCATATCGTTCCAAAGGTTCTACATTCAAAATTACAGCAATTTTAGACGCTTTTAAAAATCAAAAATTATCAGCTGCTGCGATTGGGTATTTTGGACATATGTGGGAGTTATACGCCTTCTGGACTTTTGTTCCATTGATGATTCAGCAATATTATAAAAACCACCCAAATCCCCAAACTAACTATTCGTTATTAAGTTTCTTTATCATTGCAATTGGTAGCTTGGCTTGTGTTGCTAGTGGGTATTTATCCAAAAGAGTCGGGACAAAAAAACTTTCTCAAATCATTTTACTACTCTCTACATTTTGCTGTTTACTTTCTCCATTGTTTTTACAAAATAGCTCAGAAGTAGGTTTTAAACTATTTTTACTGTTTTGGTCGTTAGTAGTAATTGCTGATTCACCACTTTTTTCAACACTAATTGCTCAAGAATCACCACAAAATAGTAGAGGATCAATTATTACAATTGTGAACTCTATTGGTTTTTTGGTAACAATAGTAAGTATTCAGCTAATTAGCTATTTTATTAGCGCAACTAATACTGTGTATATATTTATCATTCTTGGTATCGGCCCCATAATTGGACTATTTTATCTTAGAAAAAAAAGTAAAATATAAGGAAACTATATTAGCATTTTATTCCAAAAAGGACTTATTACTTATTCCAAAACACGTCATATGCAAAACGGATTAATGTCCCTACAACCACTACCAAAAAAAAGACTCTAATAAAACCGTTTCCTTTGTTTATAGCTACTTTTGCCCCAAACCACCCTCCTATTGCATTGCAAAATGCCATTGGAATGGCTATCATCCAAATAATTTTACCTTTAATAATAAATAAAACGATAGAACCAAAGTTAGTTGCCAAATTTACCATTTTAGCATTAGCAGAAGCATGTAAAAAATCAAATCCCATCAAGGCAATAAAAGCAACTACAAAAAAACTACCTGTACCCGGACCTATAAAGCCATCATACATACCAACTATAAAACTTATTAAAACTGCATTTATAAGTTGTTGGCGTTTGCTAAGATTTTTTTCTACTAGTTGTCCAAAATTTTTCTTGGCATAAGTATAAATTGCCAATAATGACAGTATAAACAGTAATAAAGGTTTCATGAAATCATTACTTACATACGTCAATAACGTCGATCCAGCAAATGCAGACGGTATTGCAACAATCATCATTAAGAATAATAATCGCCAATTCATGGTAACCTTTTTCAAATATTGAAATGCAGCAAAAGAAGTACCACTAAAAGCGGGTATTTTTAAAGTTCCAATGACAGTTGATACCGGTAGGTTTGGTAATAAAATTAATCCCGCTGGTGTCTGTATTAGTCCACCTCCTCCCACAATAGCGTCAATAAAGCCTGCAACAAATGCTGCCACGCACAACATAATCAATATATAATTTTCCATAAATCGGTAACAAAAGAATCAATTTGCAAAAATAAGATTTCAAAATTGATAATGCTGATATAATCTATTCAAAATTATATATTTTTGTGACTTAATTTGAATTATAATGGACTCAACTCAATTGATAACACTACTCTCATATACAATTCCTTCAATAATAACAGGAGCTGTGGCCTCTTACCTATTCGATGCACATTTTAAGGACCAACAAAATACGAGACGCTGGTTGCTAGAAAAGGAAAATAAGCCTGCAATTTTACCTTTACGTTTACAAGCGTATGAACGCATGATCTTATTTACTGAACGTATTAATCCATCGCAATTATTAGTACGTGTACAACCCATTTCAACAGACAAAATAGATTATCAAAACTATTTGATTGCACAAATTGAGCAAGAGTTTGAGCACAACTTAACACAACAAATATATATATCAGCAAAATGTTGGTCTATTATCTTGACAGCCAAAAATGCTACAATTCAAATGATACGACTTGGCGCTCAAGATGAAAAAACTACAGATGCTAATAATTTGAGAGCTTATATATTAAGTAATTTATTAGATAAATCAACTCCAAGTAATACCGCTATCGCCTTCATTAAAGGTGAAGTAAGTGAATTATGGTAAGTTTATAATTCATTCAATAAGCGATTCAGTTGAAATTTTTCAGCTTCATTCAATTGTGGTAGAATATGCTCAAAAGTGGTCTTCATTCCTGCTTCTTTGAGCATTTTACGTATAGAATCTCTACCGAATTTAGAAAACTGCCACATATGATGTGTGGTTGCTTTGACCAAATTAATTAAGACTACATCATTGATAATTTTAAAGCTTATTAATCTCTCAAGTGCATTCTGTCTCGTGATTGCTTCATACTTCGGACTAGAATACTGGATTAATTCAGCTATTAAGGGAGGTTTATCGGTA
Source organism: Flavobacterium psychraerolatum (assembly GCF_025960985.1). GTDB lineage: Bacteria > Bacteroidota > Bacteroidia > Flavobacteriales > Flavobacteriaceae > Flavobacterium. The sequence goes on from NZ_JAOQMX010000005.1 coordinate 75,893, forward strand.
ATGTAATTTGGGGTTGAAAGTGCCAATGATAACCATAAAGTTCGTAAATTATAATCATTAAATCCTATCCACCTTTTTGATTGTTCTAGGTATTGAAATCTTTTTTCTGGAAAATTACTCCACAGATAATACAATGCCAATTCTTGCGTTTGATACGATTTATCCTTTAATAAAGTCTCATATTTTAAACGAAAATCCTCTGGTATTTTGGGAATTAAAGCTGCTATTTGCTGTCTTAATTCTACTTCATTAGTATTTAATGCTGCATCAAAAAGAGGTTTTTTATCTTCCCATTTTTCATTTTTTAATTGATTTAAAATTGCTTTTTTGACTATAATATTACTATCTGAAACTAATATATCTTTAAAAATAATAATTTTATCAGATAATTTAACTCCTTTCATACCTTCAATTTTAAAGAGTAACTGAATCATCTTATTCTTCAATAACAACTCATTGGACTTAGGCGTATTAAACACGTAACCCTCAAGCCATACTTTACTGAATTTATCTAAATCATAATTAGAGAATTTCTTGATTTCAGTAAAGAAATCGGAGGTAGTAACCGTTTTGTATTGATATTTTTTAAGATAGGATTGAACTGCTTTTGCAAAAGCTTTTTCTCCAATTTCATTTTCTAAAACGAATAAAGCCCAAGCTCCTTTTTGATAAAAACTTAATGAACTTGCTTTTGCATTCAAAATCGGAATACTATCCGTGCGAGAAGCATATTTTATCTGCTGTGCCGATTCATACATTTTGGCATAAAAATAATCCTCTCCTTTTAATTCTTTCTCCGTCAAAAGTGCATAATATGTAGCAAACCCTTCCTGAAGCCAATGATGTGTACCATTTTTTGCTGTAACTAAATCACCAAACCATTGGTGAGCCAATTCATGTGCATTCACATTGGTATAACTTCTATCTTCAAAACCAATAGAATCTACAACATAACGACTCGAAAAAATGGTTGCAGACGTATTTTCCATACCAGCATAAAGAAAATCACGAACCGGAATTTGACGGTACACTTTCCAGGGATACTTCACACCTATCTTGTTTTCTAGAAAATCAAAAATCTTTTTAGAATCTCGGTAGGTAGTTTCAAATTTTGCTGTATCAGACATCTCAAGATACATTTCTAATGGAATACCCGAGTCTGATTTCTCCTTATACAAATCATACTTTCCAATTCCGAGCATCAATAGATAAGAACTCATAGGATTATTCATTTTATACTTCCAAACTGTTTTTTTAAGGCCTTCAATTTTTGCTTTCAGAACACCATTTGTAGTAACCTGATATTCTTTATCGAAAGTGATTTCAAGATTAAAAATCATTTTTTCATTAACGTCATCAAAACTTGGATACCAGTTGCTGGTATAACGTCCTTGTCCCTGCGTCCAAATTTGTGATGGTATTTTAGATTCTCCTGATAATTCAAAGTCACCAACAAAATACAAAGCTTGATTAGGAATTACTTTATAATCCAATTCTAATTTGTATTTTCCTTTTTTAAATGGAGCAATCAATAGTAATTCTTTTTCCGTATTAGTATAAATAATTTGTTTACCATTTACTAATATATTTTTAAAAGTCATCTTTTGAGCATCAATCCGAATTGTATCAATAGCTACCATCACTTTAAACTCATAATTCACTTTCCCAGAAATAGATTTATCTTGAGCATTGAGCTCAATTTTTCCACAAGATTTTATAAAATCAACAGATTTTACTTGTTGCCCAATTGCAATGTAGGAAAGCAGCAGAAAAAGATATTTCATAGGAGTTAATTATTTTCTAATGGTCAAAGTTACAAAAGGTTTTTAATATTTTTTTAGTGCTATATAAAGTAAATTCTTCGTAAATCTATTTGAAAAAACTTATAAATTAAACAAAAAAAATACTCAATAGATAAACCATGAGTATTTTTTTTTATTGTATTGAAATAGATCTTTACTCTATCCTACCTTCTTTAATTTCTTCTACAATTTCAGGGTTTAGTAATGTGCTAGTATCACCAAAATTTGAATAATCACCCTCTGCTATTTTTCGCAAAATACGACGCATGATTTTACCAGAGCGTGTTTTTGGTAATCCAGATACATATTGAATTTTGTCTAATTTGGCAATTGGTCCAATATGGTCTGCAATATGTCTATTTATTTCCAAGAATAAATTTTCTTTATTTCTTAATTCGCCTGTTTCTTTCAAAATTACAAAACCGTATAATGCTTTTCCTTTTACGTCATGAGGAAAGCCTACAATAGCACTTTCAGCTACAGCTGGGTGCTCATTGATTGCATCCTCGATGGGTGCAGTACCTAAATTATGACCCGAAACAATCACTACATCGTCTACACGACCAGTAATACGGTAATAACCAACTTCATCTCTTAAAGCTCCATCACCTGTAAAGTATTTACCTGGAAATTGAGAAAAATAAGTTTCTTTGTAACGCTCATGATCATTCCAAATAGTTCGTGCAATACCTGGCCATGGAAATTTGATACACAAACTACCCTCTTGTTGATTACCTTCAATTTCATTGCGCTTATTATCCATAATCACAGGTTGAATACCTGGTAATGGCAAAGTAGCATATGTTGGTTTTGTTGGTGTTACAAATGCTATTGGCGAAATCATAATTCCACCAGTTTCTGTTTGCCACCAAGTATCTACTACTGGACATCTTTTTGCCCCCACATGGTCATTAAACCAATGCCAAGCTTCTTCATTAAGTGGTTCCCCAACAGACCCAACAACTTTTAATGATTTGAAAGGGTATTTCAATACGTAATCTAAGCTTTCTTTTGCAAGAGCACGGATTGCAGTTGGAGCAGTATAAAACTGCGTTACTTTATGTTTTTCAATTACTTCCCAAAAACGACTGAAATCTGGATAAGAAGGTACTCCTTCAAAAATCACTGTTGTCGCACCGTTTAATAAAGGTCCATACAAAATATAAGAATGCCCTGTAATCCAACCAATGTCAGCAGTACACCAAAAAATATCATTTTCTTCGTAATTAAATACGTTCTTAAATGTGTAAGCTGAATAAACCATGTAACCAGCTGTAGTGTGTACCATTCCTTTTGGCTTTCCAGTTGAACCCGAAGTATAAAGGATAAATAAAGGATCTTCAGCATCCATAATTTCTGCAACACTATTATCAGAGGCCTCATCAAGTAAAGGTTGCAAATAGACATCCCTACCTTCTTTCATTGTGATGGGCGAATTGGTTCTCTTAACTACTAAAACAGAAGTGACACTTGGACATTTTTCTAATGCTTCATCAACAATAGGTTTCAAAACAATAGTTTTATTACCACGGAATCCACCATCAGAAGTGATAACCATTTTACATTCACTATCGTTAATTCGACTTGTTACTGCTGAAGAAGAAAACCCAGCAAATACTACTGAGTGTATAGCACCAATACGTGCACAAGCGAGAACAGAGACAGCTAATTCTGGAATCATTGGTAAATAAATACAAACTCTATCTCCTTTTTTAATTCCTTGTTCACGCAATACATTTGCCATTTTGCAAACACGTTGGTGAAGTTCGTTATAACTAATATGTAAGGCTTCTTCTTCGGGATTATTTGGCTCAAAAATAATAGCCGTTTTTTCACCTCTTTTATTTAAATGTCTATCAATACAATTCTTTACAATATTAACCTTAGCTCCAGAAAACCATTCAACTTCAGCTTCAGCCATATTAAACTCTACTACCTTGTCCCATTGTTGGTACCAAGTAAAGTTTTCTTCAGCAATTTTCCCCCAAAATTTTCTAGGCTCACGAACCGATTTATTATAGTGTTTAAAATATTGTTCTAAATTGTCTATTTTATAGTAACTCATCTTTTCAAATTTTGCTTAAATATATTAAAACTCTATTAATTGTTGAAAGATTTTGGAAATACCAGAGAAACCCCTCAATAATCAAGTTTTGTAAAACTAATATTTTTTTTTGTTATTTACTAGTTTGCTTCCAAAATCAAAGCTAATATAGAACAACAAAATCATTTCCTATAAAAACACCATAAATTTCACCAAAAAGAGATACTCCTGATCGCTTTAAATACAGAAATATTACAAGTAATTACTCTTTTATAAATTAGTATAATTATACCAATTAGGCTGGATATTGAATTTCCCTAGAAGTAGTTTCTGATTGCAATGCATTACTAAATACAGAGATGAGATTATAACCAAAAATATTAATCTAGCCCCAATAGCAGTTTAATACTTTACTATCATAATCTAAAATTGAATCGAAATTTCCATTGTATTAAACTTTAACAACCTCATTAACACTATCTTTTGGATTATGTTCATGCTTAAATAAAATAGCAAAAGCAATGGCAATAACCAAAGCATACACAGCAAATGAAAGCCAGATTGAAGACCAATCTTTATTATTTCCCGTAGTAAAATAAGTATCAATAAGATAACCACTTGCTTTACTGCCTAAAACAGCTCCAAAACCATTGGTCATCATCATAAATAATCCTTGAGCACTTGAGCGAATAGAGGAATCTGTTGTAGTTTCTATAAATAATGAACCTGAAATATTAAAAAAGTCAAAAGCCATACCATATACAACGCATGATAATAAGATCATCCATAACCCACCAACTGGATCACCGTATGCAAAAAACACAAATCGCAATACCCAAGCTAACATACTAATAAGCATTACTTGTTTGATTCCAAAACGTTTTAAGAAAAATGGAATAGCTAAAATAAATAATGTTTCAGAAATTTGAGAAATTGAAAGCACAATAGTAGAATATTGCACTACAAATGAGTCTGCATATGCTGGTATTTTTGCAAAATCAGACAAAAAAGAATCTCCATACATATTGGTTAATTGTAATGCTCCTCCCAAGAACATAGAAAACAAGAAAAACAAAGCCATTTTATAGGTCGAGAATAATCGAAAAGCATTAAGTCCAAATAATTCTACCCAAGAAGATTTATTCACCGTTAGTTTTTGCGGAGGACATTTAGGTAAGGTAAATGAATATAAACCCAAAGCAATGGCAAACACTGCCGCGATATAAAATTGGTTAGCATTGGCTTTACTTCCTGTAAGATTGGTGATCCACATCGCTACAATAAAACCAACAGTTCCCCACACTCGAATGGGAGGAAAATCTTTTACAACATCCATAGCATTATTCTTCAATATTGAGTATGAAATAGAATTAGATAACGAAAGTGTTGGCATATAGAAAATCATAGCCAAAAAGATTACATAATACAAAGTATTTGGATCGTTAACTTGTGGTACATAAAGTAAAACCAAACCATACAAAATATGCAAAATACCATAAAGCTTTTCAGCATTAATCCATCTATCGGCCAAAATACCAGTTATTGGCGGCATAAAAATTGAAGAAAGACCTAAAGTCGAAAAGATTGCACCGAACTCTGCTCCTGTCCAACCTTTTGTATTAAAACAATAAGTCCCAATAGTTATCAACCAAGCTCCCCAAACAAATAGTTGTAAGAAACTCATGATAGTTAATTTAATTTTTATGTTCATAAAATACCAAATAAGACTTTAAAAATAAAGTTGTTGTTTTTGTTTATTCTAATTGTTGTTTGATAAGTACGAATTCAATTTATTAATTGTAGAATTAGTACTATTCGAAGAATTTTTAATTATTTCATCATTGATTATATCAAGTTTTTATCAAGATAAATAATCCAAACCCATTGGTCTCAACTTAAATAAGCTTAGGTCTATTGGCTATAAATCAGATAGATTCTGAACTCGTATACAATCGTTTTTATGGGATACAATAATAGGAATTTTTAAATAAAAATACTCCATAAGTTTTCATTTTTTATCAAATTATAAAAAAGGTATATTAGAGTAAGATTACAGGTATAGTTGTAAAATCAATATTTTAAATTATAATTATGCATTACCTATAGTATTACTTCAAACTATAATAGTTAAAATTATAAAAATCAGTTTATAACAAAAATAATATTAAATATAATATAACTGAAATTATTATAAAAAAAGGATAATAACGTTTGTTTTTATTTTAAATTTATACATATTAAAATCTCATAATAGATAATATTAAACAGAATTGTAACAAAAACTAAAACCAAATGATTCCCGAACTACTCTTTTTCTACCTAAATAAGGAAGAACCAAGCAAAAGTTGTTTACTTACTCTAAGAGCAATTATCCTAAAACAAGATGTCAATATTACCGAAACACGTAAATATGGGATGCCATGTTTTTGTTATTTTAAAAAGATATTTTGCTATTTATGGACTGACAAAAAAACTAGTGATCCATACATTCTAATGGCAGAAGGAGTATTACTTTCTCATCCTAAATTGAAAAAAGGAAACCGTTCTAGGATGAAGATACTTCAAATTAAAGCTTCCGAAGATTTAGATATACAAATAATTGAAACTATTTTACAGGAAGCTTTAAATTTATACACAAAGGGGATTATTACTTTATAAAACAAAAAAACAAAGCCTTTTTAGTATTACTAAAAAGGCTTTGTTTTGTATAAAAGTGACTAATTAATTATTGAAAGGTACTGCTACTCTAGTAGTTCCCCACCCCATTAATAAAGTTCCATCATTTTCAAAAGTCATTGAAAAACTTTCTAAAGACTCACCAGAAGTCACAGGAGCCGATACTCTAATAACATCATTTGCTTCATTATAAGAATAAGCTCCCCAAACATTGATGTCTTTACTTAAAATAATTGTCCAAGTTTTTTCTCCTGGGATAGTAAATAAAGAGTACTCACCTGCTTTCACTAGTTTACCACCCAACTTTACATCTTTGTAAAGTATTATGTCTACTGCCTCATTTGCGCCTGTACGCCAAACTTTACCATTTGGAACCAATGTAGCAAGACTTCTATCTTTTAACTGTGGTCTACTGTAAACTACTTTAATTTCTTTATTAGCTTCTTTACTTGAAATTGGAAAAGAAATTGCATCCATTGGACTAGCGTCAAGCGGCTTGAATTTTTGAGCATAACTAGTAGGGCTCATTAAAAGGGTAAAAATAAAAGCTATTACCCCTGATAAAATTGATTTTTTCATAGTGTTTTTTAATTAATGCTAAAAATAAGTAAACTTATAAAAACAACGGTATCAAAATCTCTACATTACCTTTTATTGTATAAACTTTAACTATTTTTGCGCTCTATGTGGAATTTTCAAAATAAGAAAGTCGCCACTATAATTAAAAAGATATCTTATGTATAAATACTGCTGGGCAATAACATTCTGTTTGTTTTTAGTAAGTTGTGCAGGAACTATCAAAACTACCAAATTTGATAAAGAGAAAGTAAATACTTATAAAAAAACCTATATCATATCAGCTAAAAATTCTCAATATATAAAATTCCATTTCGGTACAATAACCCCATTTCCCATCTATATTCCAGCTGATATACCTGCTCAAAATGCGGCAGTTATTGGAAATACAGCTGAAGTTATTAAGCAAGAGTTAGAAAAAAATGGTATCCAAGCAGTGATCGGTAGCAAAGACAATATTCCTCCGACAGATTTTGATCTTATTATTGAATATTATGATGTTTGGCGATGGGATTTTAAAAAAATATTAGATCGGCTAGATTTATTATTTATTGCTCCATCTGGAGAGGGTTTAATCGCTAAATCAACTTTTACTATATATAAGAACAAAGAATTACATAATTTTCCTACTCCCGAAAAAGAAGTACCAAAAATGATTAAAGAATTCCTTAATCCTTAAAACATAAGTGTTACTTGAGTTTAATAGCCTTTTGAACTAAATCCAATACTAATTCAAACTGTGTTTCTCTTGTCATTTCAGAATTATCGATTTCAATAGCATCTGATGCCTTTACCAATGGAGAATTATCTCTATGAGTGTCTATATAATCACGTTCCACTACGTTATCATAAATTTCCTTAAAAGTAACAGTATCCCCTCTAGCAACGAGTTCATCAAAACGACGCTGTGCTCTCGTTTGTGCATTAGCGGTCATATACAACTTTAATTCTGCAGTAGGAAAAACAACGGTTCCTATATCTCTACCATCCATAACAATTCCTTTATCCTTCCCCATTTCTTGCTGTTGTTCAACCAATTTGGAACGAACCTCTGCTAGTTCGGCTATTTTACTCACAAAACTAGAAACTTCTATAGTACGTATTTCTTTCTCTATATCAACTCCATTAAGTAACATTACAGCCAACCCCATTTCTGGCTTGAATTCGAATTTTAATTGAATACTAGATAAACTATTTATTAAGGAAGTGGTATCAAAATACTCTTTAGTAATATATCCATTCTGCATAGAATACCAAGTGATAGCACGGTACATTGCCCCAGTATCTACAAAGACATATCCTAGATATTTTGCCAATTGTTTGGCTAGTGTACTTTTTCCTGTAGATGAAAATCCATCAATTGCTATGGTAATTTTTGAACTCAAAATATTTTATTGAAAATTAATAGTTAAACCAAAAAGGCTGGTATTTCCTGCCAAAGTATATCTAGAATAGGAATAATCAAACTTTAACTTGTTCATTTTTAACCCTAATCCTAAAGAAAAACCTGAAAAATTGCGTTGTTCTACAATTTTTAATTCTTGTGCTCTTCTAAAGTTATAACTCATTCGTATATTAAATGCTTTTTTGGGAAATAATTCGGCTCCTAAAATAACATGGCGGAAAGCATTGCCTAAAAATGATATTTTTTCTTCGGTAATTGAACCATCAAACGATGATGTTGCTCTTGATGGATTTGAAAATGAAATGTTCCATTGCTGGAGATTTTCTAAATTTAAATGCCAACGAATCGGTACGTGCTCTAATTCTTGTGAAACTCCAAAAATAATCTCCATTGGTAATTTTTCACGTATCCCTGAATAGGTTGTGAATTGTGTTCCAATGTTTCGAATGACTAATCCCCAATTTACATCATTGGCCTCATCAATATATATAGCACCCAAATCAATTGCACCTCCAAAAGAACTATACGTCTCTAGACTAGATGATATTAATTTGGCGTTAGCACCAATATGCAAAGTAGTATTTGGAACATTATACGCATAACCCCCAGATAACGCTATTTCACTACCAGAAAATGAAGCTGTACTTTGACCATTTTCGTCATAACCATCAAAATTACCATAGTTAATATAACTAACTCCTGCATGTATGGTTTGTACATGACGATCATAAGTGTAAGCATAAGCAGCTGTACCATAAGTAACTTCTCCAAAATAACTACCATAATTAATTGCCAAATGGTTGTCCATTTCGGCATTAATTGATGCTGGATTAAAACTACCTTGATTTACATCCCCATCATATACAGTAACCGTTTTACCTCCTAGAGCAGCTTGTCGTGGAGAGGTAACCAAATTTAGAAATTGATACACACTCTTTCCCCCAATTTGAGAGTAAGAAATTGAACAAAAAAGTAAAAACAAATAAATAAGATGTTTTTTTAACATGCTTTAAATTTCTCTATTGGTGTATATTACAACGCAGTTGCGAAGATAAAATTATAATGCTATAATTAATTATTTTTTAATATTAAATCCAAATTTAATAATAAAACCAAAGTCAAAAGCATATAATGGAGCTTAACTCTGGTTTTATTACTATTTTAAAAAAATTCTATTTATTATAGTTTTTTGGCATTTTTTACATTTTGATCAGTAATAGCAATTGCCAATACTTCACTCATTTCTTTCACAAAATGAAATGTAAGCCCCGAAATATATTCAGGTTTAATTTCGTCTATATCACTTTTATTTTCATGACATAAAATAATTTCCTTGATATTTGCTCTTTTGGCAGCTAATATTTTTTCTTTTATTCCTCCCACAGGAAGCACTTTACCTCTAAGTGTAATTTCGCCAGTCATGGCTATATTTTTCTTAACACGTTTTTGTGTCAACAATGACACTAAAGAGGTCAACATAGCAATTCCAGCGCTAGGTCCATCTTTTGGTGTCGCTCCTTCTGGTACATGTAAATGAATATTATGCTTGGTTAGAACTTCTGGATTTAATCCTAGTAACTCTGTATTAGCCTTGATATACTCTAAAGCAATAGTAGCTGACTCTTTCATCACAGTACCTAAGTTACCTGTAATTGTCATAGTTCCTTTTCCTGGAGAAATTAAAGATTCTATAAATAAAATATCACCACCAACACTAGTCCAAGCTAATCCTGTTACTAATCCAGCAACGTCATTAGATTCGTATTTATCTCTTTCCAACCTTGCTGCTCCCAACACTTCAATAATATCAGCATCAGTAACTTTAACATTATACTGCTCTTCCATTGCTACCGATTTGGCCGCATTACGAATCACTTGAGCAATTTTTGCCTCCAAACCACGTACACCTGATTCACGAGTATAACCTTCTATGATTTTTTCTAATTGTTTCTTTCCAATGGATAAATCTTTACTTGTCATTCCATGTTCTTTTAATTGACGTGGAAAAAGATGCTGTTTTGCAATTTCTACTTTCTCTTCAATTGTATAACCGGACATTTTAATTATTTCCATACGATCACGTAAAGCAGGTTGAATTGCGCCCATATTATTGGATGTAGCAATAAACATTATTTTGGATAAATCATAACCTAACTCTACAAAATTGTCGTAAAATGTACTGTTTTGTTCTGGATCTAATACTTCTAATAATGCCGAAGATGGATCTCCTTGATTACTGTTCGAAAGTTTATCTATTTCGTCCAAAACAAAAACTGGATTAGATGTTCCTGCTTTTTTTAAACTTTGAATAATTCTTCCAGGCATAGCACCCACATATGTTTTTCTATGTCCGCGTATCTCTGCTTCATCACGTAAACCACCAAGAGATATTCGTACATACTCTCTACCTAGCGCTTCTGCAACCGAACGTCCAATTGATGTTTTACCAACACCGGGAGGTCCTGTCAAACAAATAATTGGCGATTTCATATCATTACGCAACTTTAATACAGCCAAATGCTCTATCATACGTTTTTTGACGTCTTCTAAGCCAAAGTGATCTCTATCTAATATTTTTTGTGCTTTTTTTAGATCAAAATTATCGTTAGAATATTCGTTCCACGGTAAATCTAATAACACTTCCAAATAGTTACGTTGAATTCCAAAGTCAGGTGCTTGGGGGTTCATACGTCTCATTTTGGATAATTCTTTCTCAAAATGTAATTTGGACTTTTCGTCCCATTTTTTTGTTTTAGACTTTACCAGCATTTCGTCCATTTCTTCCTCTTGAGACACGCCACCCAATTCTTCTTGAATGGTTTTCATCTGTTGATGCAAGAAATATTCTCTTTGTTGTTGGTCTAAATCAAAGCGAACTTTTGATTGAATATCGTTTTTAAGTTCCAATTTCTGCAACTCAATATTCATGTATTTCAAAGTCTCTAATGCTCTATCTTTTAAGTTATTAATAGCAAGTAAATCTTGCTTTTCTTTAACTGTAAGATTTAAATTTGAAGTAACAAAATTCACAAGAAATGACTGGCTTTCAATATTTTTAATCGCAAAAGTAGCTTCACTAGGAATACTAGGGCTTTCTTTTATGATTTGAATAGCCAACTCTTTGACAGATTCTAGTATGGCTATGAATTCACCATTTTTTGCTTTAGGCTTCTTCTCAACTACATCTTTTATAGTAGCGGTCATGTACGGCTCTTCAGAAATTACTTCTGTAATTTCAAAACGTTTTTTACCTTGAATGATTACAGTCGTATTCCCATCAGGCATTTTTAAAACACGCAAAATTCTTGCTACAGTTCCTATCTTATGAATATCATTTTTTGTAGGTTCTTCAACATCTTCGTCAATTTGAGCTACTACCCCAATGATTTTCCCAACTGCGTTTGCATCATCAATTAATTTAATTGATTTGTCTCGTCCCGCTGTAATTGGAATTACTACACCTGGAAATAGAACCATATTTCGTAAAGGAAGAATCGGAATCGTTTCAGGTAGAACTTCATTCATCATCTCCTCCTCATCCTCGGGAGTTAATAACGGAATTAATTCTGCTTGAGAGTCAAGTTCTTGAAGTGACAGGTTGTCAATTGTACTTATTTTATGATTTGACATATATATAATTAAGTCATTTTGTCATAGGATTAAGATACTCCATGACAAAAATATTAGATAAAAAATTTTATTACACTGAAAATCAATCAGTAAACACTGTAAACATCACTGATTAATAGTTAAAAATCAATCTCTGTGCCACAGTCCTTTCAGATTACGTAAAGGAATCGTTTGTGAGCAAAAATCGGTGCATTATTTTTTTAATAAACTATAAGATGAAATTTTTCCTTGGTATTCTTCGTAGCAAAATGATCCCAATTGCAAAGAATAATGCTAAGAAAACCATAGCCAATCGTGGGCTACCTGTGATTTGATCTATTAAACCATAGATAACCATTCCTATTACAATTCCAATTTTCTCCGCCACATCATAAAAACTAAAAAAGGAGGCTGTATCATCTGTTTCAGGTAATAATTTTGAATATGTAGAACGTGATAAGGATTGTATACCTCCCATTACCAAACCAACAATACCCGCCATGAAATAAAAAGTTCCTGGTTGTGTGATGAAATAAGCTGAAATACATAGTACTAACCAGATAGAATTAATGACTATTAAAGTAGGTATATTACCATATTTCGCAGATGATCTTGATGTTATAAAAGCACCTAGAATGGCCACCAACTGAATTACCAAAATACAAATAATTAATCCTGTGGTACTATCACTCTCTGTTTTCCACTCAATTTCTTGTGCTCCAAAATATGTTGCAATAAGCATTACCGTTTGAACTGCCATACTGTAGACAAAAAAACTAGCCAAATAACCTTTCAATATTTTATTTTGATTCAATAGAGTCCATACTTTTTTTAGTTCATTAAAACCGTTGAATAAAATTGCTTTTGTTATTTTTTCTTTGATTTTGTGATTTCCTTTTGGTAAATAGAGATACGTATATTGACTAAACAAAAGCCACCAAAAACCTACCGTTATAAAAGAATACCTCATAGCTTTCATAGTTGCCTCTCCCGGTGTACCACTGATACCAAATAATGTCGGTTTCATTACCATAGCCAAATTGACAATAAGCAATAACACACTACCTAAATATCCCATGGAATAGCCCTTGGCGCTTACAGCATCTTGTTGCTCTTCAAAAGCTATATCAGGCAGATAGGAATTATAAAAAACCAAACTTCCCCAAAATCCTATTAGTCCTAAAAAGTAAAATAACAGCCCAAAATAGATGTTTTCTAAACTAAACCAATACAATCCAATGCACGAAAGTGCTCCTATGTAACAAAAGAACTGCATGAAAACTTTTTTGTTCCCCACATAATCCGCTATTCCTGAAAGAAATGGCGAAATGAAAGCTACTACCAAAAATCCCAATGCAGTTACAAAACTGATTAATGCAGAATTCTTAAAATGAAAACCAAAAACATCCAAATAGGGATTTTTGGAATCAAAAAGAGCATTATAAAAAATGGGGAAAATGGCTGAACTTATCACTAATGGATAAGCTGAATTAGCCCAATCGTAAAAAGCCCATGCATTTAATAATTTTTTATCTCCTTTTTTTAATGCTTCCATAAATCCTTTTGCAAGTTAAAATTGTATATCATAAAAAAAGAGAAGTCCATCTAATAGAATAAACTTCTCTTTTGAAAATTATTTCAATATTGGAAATTATTTGTAAATAACTCCAAATTTTGCTGCTGTTGCTTTTGCTTCTGGTACCATTGCTTTTAAATTAGCAATTCTTGTAGCGTCAGATGGGTGTGTACTCATGAATTCTGGTTGTGCTGCTCCATTAGAATTTGCAGACATTCTTGTCCAGAAAGCAATTGCTTCATCGGGGTTATACCCAGCAATTGCCATTAATGTTAAGCCAATTTTATCCGCTTCAGTTTCATTAGATCTGCTAAAAGGCAAAGTAACTCCGTATTGTGATCCTAAACCGTAAGCAGTACTAAAGGCTTGTTGCGTTTCGGCACTTTTACCTGATGTAGCAACAGCTAATCCCATACCAACATATTCTTGAATTTGAGAAACACTCATACGTTGCGCACCGTGATTTGCTAAAGCGTGCGATACCTCATGCCCCATTACTGTCGCTAGACCTGCATCCGTTTTGGTAATTGGTAAAATTCCAGTATACACAACAATTTTACCTCCTGGCATACACCATGCATTTACATCTGGGCTTTCGACCAATTTGTATTCCCATGCATACCCTTTTAAATATTCTGTTTGCCCCAATGATGCTAAATATTTTTCGGCTGCAGCTTTAATTTTCATCCCTACATTTTCTACTTTTTTAGCATCTGTTGTTCCGGTTACTACTTTGTTCTCTTTTAAAAAAGTCCCATATTGTTGAAATGATGTTGGGAATAATGCATCATTAGATACAAAATTTAATGTTTTTTTTCCTGTTAGTGGATTGGTAGCGCAAGAAAATAGCATACCAATCGCACAAAAACCTACAAATATATTCTTTTTCATTTTTCTATAATTTTTTACAAAAATAAGATTTTATCCTAAACTCCCATTATATGAAGTACTCTAAATTCTTTATCTACTATTAAATAACTCTCTTTATCCATTGTTTTTTTATCAAAATCTATTTCTTCATTATTAATTTCGATACATTTTACTTCAAAAGGTAAACCAATAAAGTTAATCTTATATTTAGAATACTTAGTATCATACTTTCCGTCTTTATGCAATTGAATAATTAATTCGTTCTTTTTGCCCGTTACTTGGAAAGATAAAAAACTATATCGACCTTTTTTATAATCATAACCATCTTGAGCATCTTCATAAACTACTGATTTTTCCATTCCGTCCTTATAATACAAATCAAGTATTAATTCATCAAATTCCAGTTCGCCAACATATTGTTGAATAGGATATTTTGGGATTATAGCTCCTGCTTTTATAAAAATTGGAATTTCATCAAATTTTGTGTCTACCCACATTTCTTTACCTCCTTTAAACATCAAATTTGTCCAATAGTTATACCAATTACCTCTAGCAACATATATTCGTCTACCTAATGAGTTAGGTTCTAATATTGGGCAAACCAAAATTTGATTTCCAAAGATAAATTCATCATTACGATAATGAGTTTGAATATCATCTTGATCAAAATAAACTAATGGTTTTAACATAGGGATTCCTTCTTCAATATATTGCCAAAACATAGTATACAAATAAGGCAACAATTGATAACGAAGGTTGATGAATTTTCTTGTAATATCAATTACTTCTTCATCGAATGCCCAAGGTTCTTGATTACCATGATCACCTGAAGAATGGGTACGACAAAAAGGATGAAAAACACCCAACTGAATCCAACGTGCGTATAACTCTCCTGTTGGTTGTTCTGCAAAACCTCCAATATCCGAACCAGTGAAGCCCATACCAGAAATATTCATACGCTGTACTTGAATATTTGCGATCCATAAATGTTCCCAGGTAGCAACATTATCACCTGTCCATGATGACGTGTATCGTTGTGCTCCAGCATATGCAGAGCGAGTAATTACAAAAGGTCGCTTTGGATAAGCAAATTTTTTCACACCATGATATGTTGCTCTTGCCATTTGTGTGCCATAAATATTATGGGCTTTTCTATGACTACATGGATTTCCATCATAATCATGTCGTACATCATTTGGAAATGTTTTGTTTGGAACTTCCATAACAGCTGGTTCATTCATGTCATTCCAAACTCCTTTCACTCCAATATCAACAATCAATTCTTTAAATAAACTAGCCCACCATTCTCTAACTTCAGGATTTGTGTAGTCTGGAAAATTACATTCACCAGGCCATACTTTCCCCTTCATATAGGGACCATCTGCCCTTTTGCAAAAATAATCTTTATCTAAAGCTTCTTGGTAAATAGAATATTCTTTATCAATTTTTATCCCAGGATCAATAATAACAATTGTTTTGAATCCGTCCGCGGCCAACTCGGAAACCATTCGTTTTGGGTCTGGGAAATAATTTTTATCCCAAGTAAAACATCTAAAACCATCCATATAATCAATATCAAGATAAATGGCATCACAAGGAATTTTTAATTCTCTAAATTTTGCTGTCACTTCTTTGACATTACTTTCTGGGAAATAACTCCATTTACATTGATGATAACCTAAAGTCCATAGCGGAGGTAATTCAGGTTTCCCTGTTAAATCTGTATAGGAGACTACAACATCTTGCATATTTGGACCATAGATGAAATAATAATTCATTTCTCCGCCATCTGCCGAAAAGTTAGTGACATTTCTACGATCATGACAAAAGTCAAAATTTGTTTTAAAAGTATTATCAAAAAAAATCCCGTATGCTTGTTTATTTTGTAACCCAATATAAAAAGGTACTACTTTGTAAAGTGGTTCTTGGTCTTTTTGGAAAGCATATTGATCTGTTGCAAAATTTTCTAACTTTTTACCTTTAAGATTCATTTGAGTAGCTTTATCACCTAGACCGTAAAAACATTCACCGTCTTTCGAGGCTTTACTCATTTTTACTATGTTTCCCCCAAATTCATAACTTTCCTCCCAATGAAAACCTAATTCATCTTCTAGTATTACCTTATTATCCATATCCAAAATAGAGACTCTAAGGTCTTCTTTTTGAACTTTACAAATAACTTTGCTTGTTTTTATTTTAAAATAAGTTGCTTTTTCAGTCACTTCAAGAAAATTATATCCATGTGAATGATTTTGATCAATGGCATATGAAAAATCATTACTAAAATATCCTTTTGTAGTGTATCTAAAGCGTAACATACTATCTCTAAGTATGGTGATCTTTAAAATAACACTATTATTTGTGTGAAAATAAACAGAATCTACTTCATGTTCATAGGAAATTATTTTTGAAGGGTATAAATTTCCTTTATACTCTAATTCTGTATTTGTAATCATTTTCCAGTTATTTTAAAGTTCAATATTATAATTATTTTAAGTTTCACCACTTTTTAATCAAAATTGATTCCTTTAATTATGATATAAAACAAAATACCACATCCCTATTTAATAACTAAAGTAAATTGGGATATGATATTTTATTATTTTGTATAAATTGTAGCTCTATATAAATAAATGACTGCCCGCTCTTACTATAATTTAAAAGGGGGGGGGAAACTATAACTTTAAGGTTATTTATTTCAATATGTATTGAAACAAATGATCCTATTTTATAATTTAATAAGTATTTTATATTTACAGATCATTCTCAAGACACTCTATAAGAAGGAATCTTGTAAATAATTCATTTATTTTGAAATTTTATATGCGATCATAGCTAAAGGAGGTAGCGTCAGTTCTGCCGAAAAATCTCTACCGTCATAAGGTGATGCTTCAATTGCAATCTTATTTGGATTAACTATTCCACTTCCTCCATAAATTGCATCATCACTATTGAAAATTTCAGTTAGTTTTCCTTTTCTAGGTAAACCAATACGGTAATTTTCTCTAACAACTTGAGTGAAGTTACAAACTACAATGACACTATCTTTTGGATCAATTCCATGTCGAATATAAGACATCACCGCATTTTGATGGTCTGAATAATTGATCCATTCAAATCCTTCTGGACTAAATTGTTTCTCATGCAAAGCAGGTTCAGATTTATACAAGCCATTCAAATTAGTAATTACTTTCTTAATACCTTCATGTAGAGGGTATTGTAACAAATGCCAATCTAAACTTTCTTGAAAATTCCATTCGGCACTTTGACCAAATTCAGCCCCCATGAACAATAGTTTTGTTCCTGGATGTGTAAACATATAACCATAAAGCAATCGTAAGTTGGCGAACTTCTGCCACTCATCCCCCGGCATTCTTCCAAAAATAGAATGTTTACCATATACTACTTCATCATGAGAAAGAGGTAGCATAAAATTTTCTGTAAAAGCATAAGTCATAGAAAAAGTTAAATCATTTTGATGGTATTTCCTATAAACTGTGTCTTTTTGGAAATAATCTAAAGTATCATGCATCCAACCCATCATCCATTTCATTCCAAAACCTAATCCACCAACAAATGTGGGCCTAGAAACCATTGGAAAAGAAGTACTTTCTTCGGCAATTGTTTGAACACCTTCAAAATTAGAATAGACAGCTTCATTAAACTCTTTCAAGAAACTGATAGTGTCTAAATTTTCTCTACCACCAAATTCATTTGGCTCCCACTCTCCTTCTTCTCTCGAGTAATCTAAATATAACATTGAAGCAACTGCATCTACTCTCAAAGAATCAACATGATAATGTTGTAGCCAAAAGATTGCATTGCTAATTAAGAAAGAACGAACTTCATTACGACCATAGTTAAACACTAAACTTTTCCAGTCAGGATGGTATCCTTTTCTACGGTCAGGATGTTCGTATAAATTTGATCCATCAAAAAATCCTAATCCATGTGCATCATCAGGAAAATGTGATGGAACCCAATCCATAATCACCCCAATTCCAGCTTGGTGCAGTTTATCAACCAAAACCATAAATTCTTGAGGATTTCCAAATCGTGAAGTTGGTGCAAAATAACCGACCAATTGATACCCCCATGACGGATCATAAGGATATTCCATTACAGGCATAAATTCTACATGAGTAAAACCTGTTTCTTTGACGTAATTAACTAGATCCTCAGCAAATTCTAAATACGTTAAAAAACGATTTTCTTCGCCTTGACGTTTCCAAGATCCTAAATGAACTTCATACACCGAAAAAGGTTTATCAAGGCCATTGTGCTCTTTTCTAGTTTTCATCCATTTGGAATCATCCCATTTGTAATCCAAATCCCAAACAACTGAGGCTGTATGAGGTGGTTTTTCACAATAAAAAGCAAAAGGATCTGCTTTCTCAGTAATAATTCCACCATTATCAGATTGAATTTTATATTTATATGTAGTTCCTTTTTCAATTTCAGGAATGAAGCCTTCCCAAATTCCTGAAGAATCCCAACGTACTTGCAATTGGTGCTCTCCTTGAATCCAATAATTAAAATCACCGACAACAGAAACTGAACGAGCAGTAGGTGCCCAAACAGCGAAATATACTCCTTTTACTCCGTCCACTTCAATAAGATGTGCACCTAATTTTTCATATAATCTAAAATGCTTTCCAGCTTTAAACAAATCTATATCAAAATCGGTAAAAAGAGAATGCGTTTGTACTTTATTCATTTTTTGGTTTGTTTTTTTTAAACTTTACTATATATTACTAGTAAAGAATGGTTATTAATAGCTTGACTATTGTTGAATTTTAAACAAATGAAAAGGTAATTCCGGACTTATTTCAACATAATTCCATTCTTTATCCCATAAATAGCTATTTCCAGTAATCAAATCTACAATATGAACAGGATTAATTCCTAACTTATCAATAGGTAATCTCACCCATCCTTTTTGAGTATTTGATGAATCTAAATTAACTATCATCAGTGTTTTGTTTTGTAAGTCATCATCAAATTTATAATAAGCTATAATTTGATCATTATTGGTATCACAGAAAACGATGTTATTTGTTTGTTGCAAAGAAGATTGCTCTTTACGAATCTGGTTAATTTTTGTGATTAATCGAGTCAATTTATTCTGAATGGTCCAATCCCATTTATAAACCTCATATTTTTCAGAATTAAGATACTCTTCTTTCCCTGGTGCCATCGGTTCTGAAACTCTATATTCGAATACGGGACCATATATTCCAACACTTGAACTTAAGGTAGCTGCTAGAAAATACTTTTGCAAATGCATTGATTCATTTCCGTTTTGCAAAGCAAAAGGATTAATATCAGGTGTGTTTGGCCAAAAATTAGGACGATAAAATTCTTTTTGCTCAGATTGTGTTAATTCAGATACATATTCTGTTAATTCAGCTTTTGAATTCCTCCATGTAAAATAGGTATACGATTGACTAAATCCCTGTTTTGCCAGCTCATTCATGATTTTTGGACGTGTGAATGCTTCTGCTAGAAAAAGTACATCTGGATGTTTTTTCTTGATCTCGCCTATTAACCATCCCCAGAAGTAAAAAGGCTTAGTATGCGGATTATCAACACGAAATATCTTTATATTACAATCTTCAATCCAAAATAATGCAACGTCTAATAATTCTTTCCAAAGATTTTTCCAGTCTGAACTTTCAAAATATATAGGCTGAATATCTTGGTATTTTTTAGGCGGATTTTCAGCATATTGTACTGTTCCGTCTGGTCTCCATTTAAACCATTGTGGAAAATCCTTTACATATGGATGATCTGGTGCCGCTTGTAAAGCATAATCCATAGCGACTTCAATTCCCCAATCTTGTGCTTTTTTTACTAATGATTTGAAATCTTCTATTGTACCCAATTCAGGATGAGTAGATTTATGTCCCCCTTTTTCTGAACCAATTCCCCAAGGTGAACCAACATCTCCTGGTTCAGCATTAGTTGCATTATTTTTACCCTTTCTATTTACTTCTCCAATAGGATGAATCGGCGGAAAATATAAGGTATCAAAACCCATTTGTGCTACTCTAGGCAATAATCTTTCACAGTCTTTAAAAGTTCCATGTTTACCCTCTTCTTCTGAAGTTGAACGAGGAAAAAATTCATACCAAGTACTAAATAGTGCTTTTTTTCTATCTACGTAAACTTTTAATTGTGAAGATTGATTAGCTAATAACCGTGTTGGGTATTTTTTAAAAATTTCAGTTAACCTAGGTGATGTAACTTCAGGAATTGCTTGATCATATTCTGATTCAGTTTTCAATAGGTATTCTAAA
Organism: Flavobacterium psychraerolatum; assembly: GCF_025960985.1. Taxonomy (GTDB): domain Bacteria; phylum Bacteroidota; class Bacteroidia; order Flavobacteriales; family Flavobacteriaceae; genus Flavobacterium. The sequence goes on from NZ_JAOQMX010000005.1 coordinate 96,750, forward strand.
TGTCCCAAATATCCTCTTTCATCGTGTGTTGCTACATCAAGAATAGCATGAACATACTCTGCCCCTTCTAGTAATTCTGATTTCACATATTGACTGTCTTGAATTTTACGATCTGTCCCGTGTTGCCAGTTTAGCGCATAATCAACCCAACCTTCTACAAAATAGCTATAATTCCCTTGTTTATCGACTTTAAAATCGCCAAACCATTCATCATTTACGGTTGGAATCATTCGAACTTCATTCCAATTTTCATCAGACTCATGTTTGTATTTTACACAAACCTCAATGACATCATGACCATCAGAGAAAACAGCTGCAGTTACATGTACCGTCTGACCAACTATTCTCTTTACAGCGAAAGTACCACCATCCAATTGTGGTGATACATTTTCTATTATAATTCTGGTTTGATTCTGCATTTTATAAATGTATATCTTTTCTAATTTATAATTTACTTTAGTTTTTCTGAATACCTATTATTATTTGATAATATAATTATCTGGAATTATTGCTCCTTTTATAACAACTACAATTCCATCTTTGACAGCATACAATTCATTGGAAGTATTTTCTAATTCTGGACTTCCAATAATTTGAACATCATTCCCAATTCGACAGTTTTTATCGATCAATGCATTCTTAATAAAGCATCTTTCACCAATTCCAATTAAAGTTTTATTTTTATCTGTTTCCTCTTCCATTTTCTCGATACTTTGATACAAATCATTACCCATAATATAGCAATTTTGTATCACAGAATCCTTGCCTATTCTAGAACGTATTCCGATTACAGATTTTGTTATTTCTTTAGCATTCAAAATACAACCTTCAGAAATTAACGAACGATCAATCTTAGTGTTTTGGAATTTTGAAGGAGGTAATAATCTTGGACGTGTATAAATTTTATTATCGTTATCAAACAAATTAAATTTTGGAACATCATCTGTTAGACCAATATTTGCTTCAAAGAAAGAGTCAATATTACCTATATCTGTCCAATATCCTTCGTATTGGTAACTTAATACTTTATGAGTTTCAACTGATTGTGGTATAATTTCTTTTCCGAAGTCTTTGGCATCCGGATTAGCCATAAGTTCTACCAATAAATCTTTATTAAAGATATAAATTCCCATTGAAGCTAAATACAGCTTTCCTTCAGATTCCATTTGTTCACTCACTTCAGAAGACCAACCAGGTAATAAATCCTGAACAGGTTTTTCAATAAAAGATTCAATGAAACTATCACTATTTGTTTTCAAAATTCCAAAATCTGATGCGTCTTTTGCGTTTACAGGCAAAGTGGCTAAAGTGATATCAGCGTCTTTCCTGATGTGCTCTTCGATCATCTCGTTTAAATCCATTTGATACAATTGATCCCCAGAAAGAATTAATGCATAATCAAATTCATGATTCAAAAAGTGCGGCATACATTGTCGTACAGCATCTGCTGTTCCTTGAAACCAATTAGGGTTATCTACAGTTTGCTCTGCTGCCAAAATATCAACAAAAGCTTGACTAAAAGCACTAAAAACGTAAGTATTTTTAATGTGAGCATTCAAAGACGCCGAATTAAATTGTGTTAATACAAACATTCTATATATGTCAGAATTCATACAATTAGAAATAGGAATATCAACAAGTCTGTATTTACCTCCAATTGGCACGGCAGGTTTCGACCTCGACTCCGTTAACGGATACAATCTTGAACCTTGACCACCTCCTAGAATAATCGCAATCACATTTTTTCTCTTCGCTTTCATCTTTTATTTTATTATTAAATTATACATTTTTAAATATTCTTGGTATGCTGTTTTCCAAGAATGATTAAGTGTCATCCCGGATTTTATTATTAAATTTATTTTTTCTTCATTTTCAAATAAAACTAAAGCTCTATTAGTTGCAGTAATCATGTCTTCAACAGTTGCGTTTTCAAAACAAATCCCTTGACCATTATCCTCTATATCAATTACCGTATCTTTTAGTCCTCCGGTGCGTCTAACTATAGGAATAGCTCCATAACGATATGCATACATTTGATTCAATCCACACGATTCTGTGCGTGACGGTATCAATAAAAAATCAGAGCCAGCATAAATCAAATGTGCCAATTCTTCATTAAAGCCAATGTAAATATTATAATTCTTTTGATAATCAGTTAATAAATTACTCAATTGTTTTTCAATGGTTATATTTCCTTTGCCTAATATAAGAATATTAATTTTATTAGCGTTTTCTTGCAATACTTTTTTTGAGTATTCACACAATAAATCAGCTCCTTTTACATCCAATAGCCTTCCTACATAACTTATCAACGGCACATCATGTGATAAATTAAATAAATCACATAATTTTTCTTTGTTTTTTCGTTTACCAAAACTAAAATTCGTTATCGAAAAATTTACTTCAATTTTTGTATCGGTAGTAGGATTCCATGTTTCATAATCAATTCCACTTAGAATCCCTTTCGATTTGTATCTCGTTTCGTTGAATAAATATTCTAATCCATTGGCTGAAATATTAACCTCATTTAGGTAATTAGGAGAAACGGTTGTAATGGCCCTTGCACACCTCAATCCAGCGGCTAGTGAATTAATACAACCATCCCATTCTAAAAGTCCTTTTTTATTCACATCATAATCTGGTAAATAATTATTTTTATCAAAACTGAATTGTCCTTGATACAAAGCAGTATGTATTGTTAATAATGTTGGGATATTTTTTAATTTTTCATATTGCATCCCTTGTGTTATCATAAATGGTATTAGTGCAGTATGATGGTCATGACAATTAATTACTGCAGGGAATTCATTTCGTGTCAATAACCAATCTAAAAATGCCTTTTGAAAAGTTAAAAATCGTTCTATATCATCTTTATATCCATAAATATCTTGCCTATCAAAAAGTTCTTGAATCACTATCAGATACAATTCAAACCCTAATGAATTATTTTTTTCTTTAAGTATTTTAAATGGAAAAAGAAATTGCCCCAATTCTACATCTGCCCAAAAAATAGTTTCAAATTTATTTTCTTGGATAAATTTGGTTTCATAACAAGGAAGAAACACTTTTACTGAATGTTCTTCCATATTCTGGTATTTTGCCAATGCGCCAACCACATCTGCTAAACCACCAACCTTAGCAATTGGATAACATTCAGCACTAATATGAATAATTTCCATATGAATAATTTAAAACAATTATAGTTTAAAAATAATCTATGACTTTCATCAATTAATTATCAAAAACCGAATAAATACCTGAATAAAAGTATTTAACATTTTCTAAATTTAGTAAAAAAATAAGTAAACAAAAGGATATTTGAAATTTTAGTAAAAATTTAAAAATTGACTCTTATAAGTCTTTATTTATATGCTTTTTTAATCAAAATAGGCCATTACATTACAATTATTCATCAAAAAATCACTAAATGGTTAAAAATTTAATAAAACTTGTTCCAAATTAGCAACAATTTTCTTTAATAAATCAATTCCATCATAAATACTAAGATAATTCTTCCTTACACTTTTTAAAATATAATGATTATTTGATCTTAGAATAGTAGGTAGATAAACGAATGATTTAATTTTTTCCTATTTTTAACATAAATTATAGTCTTAATAAATGTTCATTTGTCTACTATTAAGTAGTATTTTCGAATTATTTTTCGAATTAAATTATGAACTGCCTTTCTACTGTTAGTTAACCACAAATGAAATTATACTTACACCTTTATTTTAATCGAACAATGAGTTTTGTTTTGACGGTATTTATTATTTTAATGATTGGTTATATCGATGTACTGACAGGTACGGAAATGGCTTTTTCATTTTTTTATCTACTACCAATTATTTTATTAGCTATAAATAGTAATGTGAATTTGATAGATATCATAACATGTTCTGTAGTTGCTGCAAGTTCTTGGTCGTATTCTGAATATGCACATATCTCATTATCCAATACTTTTTTCCCAATTTGGAACTCAACTGTGCGCTTATTAATATTTGTTATCATTGGAACTCTTATCTATAGATTGAAAGAAAAAGAAAATAGAATTCAATCAACAAATCAAAAATTAAAGAAACTGAATCTTGAAAAAAATAAATTTATAGGCATTGCTGCACATGACCTAGCCAATCCAATTGGAGCTATTAATTCCTTCGCTGATCTACTGATTGATAATTGTGCGCAGAATAATTTAGCCGAAGTTAGCGAAGGACTAGAAATTATAAAAACATTGAGTGCAAATACGATGGCCGTATTAAAAAATCTTTTAAACGTAGCTGTTATCGAATCTGGAAAAATTGATTTGAAGATGCATCAAGAGGATTATATTAATTTCATAAGAAATCAAATTACTTATAACCAAATTGTTGCAAAAAATAAATGTATAAAAATAGAGTTAAAAACAAATTTACAATTCATACCACTTCATTTCGATACACATTATTTAAGTGAAGTGATTAGTAACTTATTATCAAATGCTATTAAATATTCTTATCCTGAAAGTACTATTATAGTTCAGGTTTCTCAAGAAGATAATTCGATTATAACCAAAATTATCGATAATGGAAAAGGGATTCCTGAGAAAGAACAACAAAACTTATTCTATTACTTTGAAAAATCAAGTACACAACCGACCGCAGGAGAAAGTAGCACCGGACTTGGTTTGGCAATTGCAAAACAAATCGTAAATTTACATCAAGGAACAATTGGCTTGAAAAGTAAAATTAATGAAGGTACAACGTTCTATTTTTCACTTCCAATGAAAAAATAATTGTATCAGGCCATTTTCTTAATTAAAAGAATACGAATTTTTAAAAAAAAACATCACATGAGTTATAAAGTAGAAAAATCTGAAAGCGAATGGAAAGACCAACTAGGTGCTGAGCGTTTTAGAATATTACGTGAAAAAGGTACTGAATACCCACATACGGGAGCTTATAATATGCATTACGAGAAAGGGGTGTATTGTTGTGGTGCCTGTGGAGAGCAATTATTTGAAAGTAATTCAAAATTTGATGCACATTGTGGATGGCCCTCTTTTGACGAAGCAATTCCAGGGAAAGTAAAAAATGTATTGGATAAAACACACGGCATGATTCGAACAGAGGTTGTTTGTGCTAACTGCGGTGGGCACTTAGGACATGTATTTAATGACGGTCCAACGCCAACAGGAGAACGTTTTTGCGTGAATTCGTTGTCTATCGATTTTAAGGAAGAATAGTAAATGAAAAAGAACTTCTCTAGTTTTAGAGAAGTTCTTTTTATGATACAGTACCCTTATTTAATGTGCAAATCCAAGAATAACACTCACTGCTATTATTAAAATGACAATGGTAGTAATGGTAGCATATAAATAATCTTTTTCGAAAATAAAAACAAAGAGCGACAGTAAGATTCTAGTGATTGGTGTTAAGAACAATAGAATAATCCCAAGTAAAATAATTGACTGTCCTTGTCCAGTAGAAACACCAGTGATAATACTGTCAACTATAGAAGTAAATGTTTCATGATTGCCTGCAAAACTACTGTAATTTTTTACTAGATCGGCTTGTTGCAGTATGTACAATATGCCTCCAAATGTACTGACAGACAAAGATAACCACACTCCATATTTTAATACAAGACTAATTATTTTTTGAAAATCAATACTACTCTGTTTTGGAACTTTGCTCCCGTTAAATTTTACCATTGATTCCATTGTATATCATATTTAAACCTAAGATTATTATTAAAAATGCAAAAAGAAGTCTAAGCTTTTTAGGATCTGTTTTTACTAAAACTTTCGCACCTCCCATGGCTCCCAAAAGAACCCCTATCACGATTGGCATACAAATTTCGGGTTGCACATAGCCTTCTTGAATGTATATGACAGAGCTAGCCATTGCAGTGACTCCCATCATAAAATTACTCGTAGTTGTAGAGACCTTGAACGGAATTTTCATGATTGTATCCATAGCAATAACTTTGAAGGCACCAGATCCAATCCCCAATAATCCAGACATTAATCCTGCAATCCCCATCATGCTAAAACCTCCCACAATATTTTTTGTACCGTAACTGATTATTTCACCATTGTGCGCAGGATAACTTCCGGGTAATTTTAAGGTAACAGCCAAAGTGCTCGAATGCTCAACGATATGCTCTTCTTTTTTTCGAATGGCATTTAGTGCTGAAAATATTAGTGTCAACCCAAATACAACTGCAATTGCTGCGGTCGGAATCATGGTAGAAAGTAGCGCGCCACAAACAGCTCCAGTTGTAGTTGCAACTTCTAAAAAAATACCTAATCTCATATTGGTAATTCCTTCCTTAACATAGGCTGCAGCTGAACCTGAAGAAGTCGCTATGACAGATACCAAGGCAGCACCAATTGCATAATGAATATCAACTCCAAGAAAAACGGTTAACAACGGAATAATTATTATTCCACCACCTAAACCTGATAATGACCCTATAAATCCTGCCGAAATAGCACCAATAAATAGGATCAGTGTAAAGATAATTACTGTCATTTTTTAATATTTTTATAACTAAAATAAAATACTTGCGGAAGTACCGTAAGAGATAAAACCATAAAAATTATTAATCCACCTACGATCTCATAATGGCCAGTGGCTTTTGAATCTCAGATCCCATTCCTGTTGATAATGCAGCCGGAAGCAAACCTAACGGCGCCATAAGTGCAATCATGACAATAGGTCTGATTCTATTGTAAACACCGTTTGAAATAGCTTCTTTTAATTCCATTTTGTTTTTTAAATTTTCTTTAATAATTCCAATCAAAACAATACTATCAATGGCACTATTCCTAAACAATATAATAAAACTAATACCACTGAAATTCCGAATATTGTACCAGTAAATCATACCGAAATAAAACTACCAATAAAGGCATTAGGCATGGTACTAACCATAATAAGAGTGTCTTTAAAATCACCAAAATTAAAATATAATAATAACAAAATTAAGACTAAAACGATTGGTACAATGAGAGCCAACTGTTTTGAATCTCTTTCTTTACTTTCAAATTCACCTGCCCATTTTACCACGTTTTCTTTTGGTAATTTCACCTCTTAAGCTACTTTTTTTGAGCTTCGGTAATAGTGCTACCTAGGTCTCAACCTTCAATATTAAAACCTATTGCAATATACCTACTATTTCCTTCTCGATAGATAAAAGTTGGTCCAGTTTTAAAATCAATGGTAGCAATTTCTTTCAATGGTATTCGCTTTCCATCGGTTGTAAGTACTAGAAATTTTTCTGTTTTTTCCTTAGAATCTCTATATTCTTTTTCGAATCGAATACGTATATCAAACTTTTTTTCTTCGTCATAAAAGGTTGAGGCAGCTTGCCCACCAATCGTCTTTGCAATTACAGCTTGTGCAGCTGTAGTTGTAGTTGTAATAGCGTATCGTGCCATCTTATCATCGTGTAATTGTATTCTAAGTTCTGGTAGTACACTATTTTTATAAACATTACTATCTTCAATTCCTTTGATATCTTTGATCGAATTGGCCACTTTTTGAGCCCTTGATTCTAATTCGAACAAATCATTTCCGAAAATTTTAATTACCAATAGACTTTTTACTCCCGCAACATACTCTTCTACATTGTCTTGGATGGGCTGACTAAAGTTGAAATTAATTCCGGGATAAACTTGTAATTGCTGCTTTATTTCTGTAATCAAACCATTATTATCTATTTTTCTTTTCCATTCACCTTCAGTTTTTAATTCAATATGAAATTCTATATTAAAAAAACCTGTAGGGTCGGTACCATCATTGGGTCTATCCATTTGTGACAAAATAAACTTTAGCTCTACAAATTTACTAATAAACTCTTTTATTTCTTGCGTCAGTTGAACTGCTTCATCAAGATTAACACTATTTGGCAAATTAGCTCTCAAATAAATGGCACCTTCATTCAGTTTCGGAATAAATTGAGAGCCATAAAAAGCAAATCTTCCAATGCATATTACTAAAAGGTTCAAAAATAAAATTAAAGTTAGTTTTCTATACCTAGCGCTTAACAGAAATGATTTATATGAATTTTCGCTAAAAAAAATGACTGATTTTGTTTTCTATTTCAACAATATTTTTGATCAACAATACCTTGCACATAGCAAGAACAAAGGTCAAACATAAAATTAATGAACCAATTAAGGCATATCCTAGTGTAAACGCTAAAGGTGATAACATCTCCCAAAATCTCTTTGCGAGACAAAACCTTATTTTTATTTTCGATTAAAAAGAGAAGCAGTTTGTATTCACGAGGCGAAAGATTTACTTGCTCGTCTTTCATCATTACCTTATGTTCATCAATAAAAACATGTATAGAACCACAGTTTACAGGAAGTTGAAGGATCTTCATTATTAAATTTAGTTCGCCGTACGAGTGCGTTGATTCTTGAGATTAACAAATTAAAAGGTTTAACCAAATAATCATCTACAACAAAATCCAATATTTCAACTTTGTTATCAGCCTCTCCCAAGGCATTTAGCATGATTACGGGGATAGATTTCTTTTTAAATCGAAGTAATTTAACTAGTTCAATTCCACTAGTATCGGGGAGCAGGTTATCCTTTAGGATGATATCCCATTGTGATGATAAAATATGTTCTCTTGCTTCAACACCATTTTCGCTCAAATGCACAGTAAAACTATTTTCGCTAGTCCTTTGATCATAAAATCGCTAATTCGTTTATCATCCTCAACTAATAGATATTCCTCTGTTGTGCTTTTTTTTTTTACAAATTTACTATATTGATAAAAATATAAAGCAAAAAAAAACTCCAACAAAATTGTTGGAGTTTCTTGGTGGGCGATGAGGGGTTCGAACCCCCGACCCCCTCGGTGTAAACGAGGTGCTCTGAACCAGCTGAGCTAATCGCCCTATTTTACTAGGTTGTAATTATTACTAATTACCTGCTAAACATTTTAAAGATAATGTTTGAATCTTGTGGGCGATGAGGGGTTCGAACCCCCGACCCCCTCGGTGTAAACGAGGTGCTCTGAACCAGCTGAGCTAATCGCCCTATTTTACTAGGTTGCAATCATTACCTATTGCGAGTGCAAATGTAAGACGAGTTTTTGAATAAACAATGCATTTAAAAAAAAAAAGATATAAAAAAATAACCTTTCCCCCTTTAGAACTCATTAACAACTATTTAAGATAAGTAGAAGATAATAGTTTTTTTTTCTACTAACTATATAATGTACATTTGCAATAAAAATATAACTCAATGGCCCGTTTTAAAGAAAATGATTTACCCAAAGCGAAACTAAATACTAGTTCTCTCCAAAAGGCATTACGAATTTTTAAATATTCCAAAAATCAAAAATGGAAATTTTTTGTTGGTTTACTCTTTTTGCTATTAACTAGTGCCACTGCCCTAGCCTTTCCAAAATTGATGGGTATGCTTGTTGATTGTGTATCAACCAAAGATTTAGACAAAGCCAATCAAATTGCATTGGCATTGATGGGGATTTTAGTACTGCAAGCTGTTTTTTCGTTTTTTAGAATATCGTTGTTCGTAAATTTTACTGAGAATACTTTATCTAACATTCGTTTTGCATTGTATGAGAATTTAATTAAACTACCCATGTCATTTTTCTCTCAAAAGCGCGTTGGAGAATTAAACAGTCGCATCAGTGCAGATATTTCGCAATTACAAGATACGCTTACTACAACCATTGCCGAATTTTTGAGACAATTTATCCTTATCGTTGGAGGTTTTATTATCCTAGGAAGCATCAGTCCAAACCTTACTATCATGATGCTTTGCATTGTTCCCGTGGTAGCCGTTGCTGCAGTGATATTTGGTCGTTTTATTCGAAAATACGGAAAAATGACGCAAGACAAAGTAGCCGAAAGTCAAGTTATTGTTGAAGAAACTTTACAAGGAATTACAAACGTAAAATCTTTTGCTAACGAATGGTATGAATTGGAACGTTACAAAAATAAAATTAAAGAAATTGTAGCGATTGCAATCAAAGGAGGACAATACAGAGGATATTTTGCATCGTTCATTATATTATGTTTGTTCGGTTGCGTAGTAGCGGTCGTTTGGTACGGAATCACATTAACTATTAAAGGTGAAGTTGACGGTGTTGGAGATTTAATTTCCTTCATTTTATATACTACATTTATCGGAGCTTCTTTTGGAGGAATAGCTGAAATGTATGCACAAATTCAAAAAGCCGTTGGTGCTACAGAACGAGTTTTTGAATTATTAGACGAAGTTCCAGAAGCAATTAATACTACTCCTAATAAAAATCCAATTGAAAAAATAAAAGGGAACGTTACATTCAAAAATGTAGCTTTCAGTTATCCTTCTAGAAAAGAAATCAAAGTTTTAAAAGAAGTTAACTTTAAAGCTGAATTTGGCCAAAAAATAGCCGTTGTCGGTCCAAGTGGAGCTGGTAAATCAACTATTGCTTCTTTATTACTCCGATTTTATGATATTGAAAGTGGCGAAATTAGTATTGATGGTAAGAACATCTACAATTACGACCTAGAAGAGTTACGCGGTAATATGAGTATCGTACCTCAGGATGTAATTTTATTTGGAGGTACAATCAAAGAAAACATTGCCTACGGAAAACCAAACGCTACTGAAGACGAAATCATAGCCGCAGCAAAACAAGCTAATGCTTTAACTTTTATCGATAGTTTTCCTGAGAAATTTGAAACTGTAGTAGGTGAAAGGGGTATTAAGCTTTCTGGTGGTCAAAGACAACGTATTGCTATTGCCCGTGCATTATTAAAAAATCCTAGTATTCTGATCTTAGATGAAGCCACTTCTTCATTGGATAGCGAAAGTGAAAAATTAGTGCAAGAAGCTTTAGAAGTTTTGATGCAAGGTAGAACTAGTATTATTATTGCTCACCGTTTGTCAACAATTCGTTCAGCAGATCAGATTTTAGTATTGGATAATGGTGTTATTTCAGAACAAGGAACACATCAAGAATTAATTAACCTTGAAAATGGTATTTATAAAAATTTAAGCAATTTACAATTTAGCCATTCCTAAGTGCAGTATTGAAATTATAAAATTAAAGCTCCAAATAATCACTATTTGGAGCTTTTTTTTTATGCCTTTCTTCTAGATCTTTCCGTTTTTAACAGCTTCAATTCTCTACTGGTTTGTCCGGCAACAGAGGTGTTTTCTTCAGCTCGACGAATCAAGTATGGCATTACATCTTTTACCGGTCCAAACGGCAAATACTTAGCCACATTATACCCGTGAGCTGCCAAATTATAGCTGATGTGATCACTCATACCATACAGTTGACCAAACCACACCTTTGAATTACTAACAGATATACCCTTCTTTTTCATTAAATCGAGTACTATTAAAATACTTTCTTCATTATGTGTACCAAAAAAAACTGAAAGCGTAGCACTATTATCTAGTAAATAACTTGCAGCAGTGTCGTAGTTTTGATCCGTAACTTCTTTGTTAATACAAATTGGAGAAGGATAACCAAATTCAATTGCGCGATTGTTCTCTTTTTCCAAATAAGCCCCACGAACCAATTTAATACCAATAAAAAAACCATCTTGGATAGCGATATTATGTATTTTTTTTAAATAATCCAAACGATCCCACCGGTACATTTGCAACGTATTAAATATGATTGCTTTATACTTATTATATTTTCGCATCATGTCCAGAATCAAATCGTCTGCTGCTTTTTGCATCCAGCTTTCTTCGGCATCAATTAACAAAGACACGTTGGCATCAAAAGCTGTTTTGCAAATTAATTCGAATCGAGCTTCGACCTTCTTCCATTCTTCTAGTTCTGTTTCAGTTAATTTTTGACCCGCACTTATTTTTTCGAACAAAATAAACCTACCTATTCCTGTTGGTTTAAAAACAGCAAATGGAATAGCAAGTTTTTCTTTCCCAAAAGTGATGGTTTTTAATATCATTTGGGTAGCTGCCTCAAATTGCTTTTCTTCCTCTTTTCCTTCTACAGAAAAATCCAATACTGCCGATACTCCTTTGGTAAACATAGTATCAACTACAGTAAGACAATCTTGTTCATTTACACCTCCACAAAAATGATCAAATACAGTTGCTCGTATCAAACCTTCAACCGGCAAATGTACTTTGAGTGCAAAATTGGTAACGGCTGTCCCTATCCGAACCAAAGGTTCATTGGCAATCATTTTAAATAAAAAATAAGCTCTTTCTAACTCGGTATCACTCTTTAATGCAAAAGCTACTGCTGTATCTTCAAAAATATTCCCCATTAACTTGAATTTTTAATTAAAAATAGATAATTATAAACCAACTTTTGTTTTGATCATCACAAAGTTTTTTATTTTATATTAAAATAACCTTCAAAATGCCTAGAACTAGCGCGAGACCGCATTTTTAACATGAAAAAACAAAATATCTCTACGAAATAAAAGCGCTTATTTTTCAAAAAATTAAAGGAATAAAATCAAAAAAAATGTAGATTTGCAAAAGTTTTCAAGGAGCACATTAACTGTTGTTTCCTTATTGATACTATCGCTTTTTACTCATATTGCAAATTACAATTAATTATGTCTTTACAATCACATACTATACAAGCCGTTGATCATCCTATTCACTTTAATGAAAAAGGATACGAAGCTTTAAATGCTCATTTGAGAGAAAACAAATATTCAAATTTATTTATTATTGTTGATAGTAATACCAACGAATTTTGTTTACCCAAATTTCTTCCGTTAGTAGAGACTAATTTGGGAATTGAGATCATCGAATTTGAAGCTGGAGAAATCAATAAAAACATTGATACTTGTGTAGAAATTTGGAATGTATTAACTGAACTTGGTGGGGACAGAAAAAGTCTTGTTATTAATCTTGGTGGTGGAGTTGTAACCGATCTAGGAGGTTTTGTTGCCTCTACATTCAAACGTGGAATCGATTTTATAAATATCCCTACTACATTATTATCTATGGTAGACGCTTCTGTTGGTGGGAAAAATGGAGTAGACTTGGGTAATCTAAAAAATCAAATAGGTGTATTCAACTTACCGAAAATGGTAATTGTAGATACTGAATATCTTGAAACAGTTCCTCAAAATGAAATGCGTTCAGGATTAGCCGAAATGCTGAAACACGGTTTAATTTATGATAAAACATATTGGGAACACTTTTTGAATATCAGAGCCATCAATTTTGCTCAATTGGACGAATTAATTTTTCGATCTGTAGCCATAAAAAATGAAATTGTAACTCAAGATCCCACTGAAAAAAACATAAGAAAAGCATTGAATTTTGGACATACTTTGGGTCATGCTATAGAAAGTTACTTTTTGGAAAACCAAGAAAAAACTACCTTACTACATGGTGAAGCTATTGCTGTTGGAATGATTTTGGAAAGTTATATTTCATTACATAAAAACTTAATCTCAGAGCAAGAATTCAATGAGATTAAAACTACATTAAAATCAATCTATCAAGACATCACGTTTGACACAAAAGACATCAACCCCATCCTTGAATTATTGATTCATGATAAAAAAAATGAGTACGGAACAATTCAGTTTGCATTGATAGAAGGTATTGGTAAAATAATCATTAATCAAACAGTTGAAAATGAATTGATTCTTAAAGCATTTCAAGATTATCAATCTTAATATTTTTTTACCATAAAGGATTGGATTACGTCTATATTATTTTTTACATTTGCGTTAATGAAAACAAATAAAAAACAACAAAATAACACTTCTCGAAGCCGCCAAAACAATAGGTCTTTTTTGAGTTTATTGAAACGGTTCTATTCGACAAGAGGCAACTTTATTTTTGATGTTTTTGACTTTTTAAAAACAGAGAATGAAAAGCTTCAGATTGTCTATGCTAACATTAGAGTTTGAATTGTAGAATAATTTAAAAAATTTAAATCATTCTCTTAAACAAAAACAAACTAAAATGAATACTAAATATTCTGACTTAATAAATCAAACTTACTATTTTCCTCAAGAAGAATTTAATTTAAACAAAGACAATCTTCAATTTCACAATATTGATTTGATGAAACTGGTGGAACAATACGGTACACCATTAAAATTCACCTATTTACCTCAAATATCCAACAACATTAACAAAGCCAAAAACTGGTTTCGTAAATCAATGGATAAAAACAAATACGAAGGTAAGTACTATTATTGCTACTGTACAAAAAGCTCTCATTTTGAATATATAATGAACGAAGCTTTCAAGAATAACATACACATTGAAACTTCATCAGCATTTGACATCAATATCGTTGAGAATTTATTAGAAAACGGAAAGATCAACAAAAGTACTTATGTGATTTGTAATGGTTTCAAAAGAGACCAATACATCGATAATATCGCTCGTTTGATCAATAACGGACATAAAAATACTATTCCGATCATCGATAATTACGAAGAATTAGATTTATTACAAGCTGAAATTAATGGGAAATTCAAAATCGGAATCCGTATTGCAGCGGAGGAAGAACCTAAATTTGAATTCTATACTTCTAGATTAGGAATTGGATATAAAAACATTGTACAATTTTATAAAAAACAAATTCAAGAAAACGACAAGTTAGAATTGAAAATGTTACATTTTTTTATCAATACTGGTATTAATGACAATGCTTATTATTGGAATGAATTAGTAAAATGTATAAAAGTATATATTGCACTTAAAAAAGAATGCCCTACTCTTGATGGATTAAATATTGGTGGTGGTTTTCCAATTAAGAATTCTTTGACATTTGATTATGATTATCAATACATGATTGACGAAATTATCAATCAAATCAAAATTGCTTGTGACGAAGCTGAAGTAGATGTTCCTAATATCTTTACAGAGTTTGGTTCCTTTACTGTTGGAGAAAGCGGTGGCGCTATTTACCAAGTTTTATATCAAAAACAGCAAAACGACAGAGAAAAATGGAACATGATTGACTCCTCTTTTATTACCACTCTACCTGATACTTGGGCAATCAACAAACGTTTTATCATGCTAGCTGTTAACCGCTGGAATGAGACGTATGAAAGAGTATTATTGGGAGGAATGACTTGCGATAGTGATGATTATTACAACTCTGAGCAAAATATGAATGCCATCTATTTACCTAAATACAACAAAGAAAAACCACTATATATTGGTTTTTTTAATACAGGTGCGTACCAAGAAACTATTGGTGGATACGGAGGTTTACACCACTGTTTGATTCCGCAACCCAAACATATTCTGATAGATAAGGATGAAAATGGGATTTTGGCTACCGAAGTTTTCTCGGAACAACAAACTTCAGAGGACGTACTAAAAATATTAGGGTACAAAGCAAAATAATTCAAAAAAATAATAGTTAAATTAAAAAAATCTTTACTTTTGAAATTGTAATCTCTTTCAATAAAACAGATTAAAAATATCTTTAAAAAAAACAAAATGAGCAAGGGACCTATTAGCCAATTTATAGAAAAGCATTATTTGCATTTCAATTCAGCATCATTAGTAGATGCAGCAAAAGCATACGAACAACAATTAGCCAACGGTGCTAAAATGATGGTAAGTATGGCTGGAGCAATGAGTACAGCCGAAATTGGTAAAATATTTGCCGAAATTATTCGTCAAGACAAAGTTCAAATCATTTCTTGTACAGGTGCAAATCTTGAAGAAGATATCATGAACTTGGTAGCGCACTCACACTACGAGAGAGTACCTAATTATAGAGATTTAACACCGCAAGACGAATGGGATCTTTTGGAAAGAGGATTGAACCGTGTGACTGATACTTGTATTCCTGAACATGAAGCTTTTAGAAGATTACAAAAACATATTTTCAAAATTTGGAAAGATGCAGATGATAAAGGGGAACGCTATTTCCCTCATGAATTCATGTACAAAATGTTGCTTTCGGGTGTTTTAGAAGAATACTACGAAATTGACCTAAAAGACAGTTGGATGTATGCTGCTGCTGAGAAAAACTTACCTATTATCGTTCCAGGATGGGAAGATAGCACAATGGGTAATATTTTTGCCTCTTATGTAATCAAAGGAGAGTTGAAAGCATCGACAATGAAATCTGGAATTGAATACATGGTATACCTTTCTGATTGGTATCCAAAAAATAGTGCTAACGGAATTGGATTTTTCCAAATTGGTGGAGGTATTGCTGGAGATTTCCCAATTTGTGTTGTTCCTATGTTGTATCAAGATATGGAAATGCATGACATTCCTTTCTGGAGCTATTTCTGTCAAATTTCTGATTCAACAACTAGTTATGGTTCGTATTCAGGGGCAGTACCGAATGAAAAAATCACTTGGGGTAAATTAGATATTAAAACTCCTAAATTTATTATCGAATCTGATGCTACTATTGTGGCACCTTTAATTTTTGCTTATTTATTAGACTTATAGAGTATCATTATGAAAAGAGTAATTGTTGATTACGCAAAACTTACAAACGAGATTTTAAACCTATTAGTGGAACGTTTCCCTGATGGCTATGATGATTCAGACATCATTCGTTTTAGAAATGCTAAGAATGAATTGATTGAAGCGGTAGAAGTACGTACTGAAGACACTATTTATTTAGTAAAAGTGAGTACTAAATTGGCTGACCGAATCGAAAATTATGATGAAGATGATGAAATTGATGATGAGATTGAACCAATCACACCAATTAAAGGAGTAGATTTGGATGACGACATTGACGATGATGATGACGAAGATGATAATCATGACAAACCTGATTTGGATGATGATGACGAAGATTCTGATGATCGAAAAAGCTCAGATGACGACGATGATGATGACGACGAAGATTAATTTCTTCATTTAAATATAAAAGGAACTCCATATTGAGTTCCTTTTTTTATATTACTACTATCTTTTTTATTTTATTGAATGATGACATCCACACTGCTACACGAAACGCTTAAAGATAATTTTGGTTTTGAAAAATTTAGACCTAATCAAGAAAAAATTATTAGTTCAATCTTAACCGGAAAAGATGCTTTAGCAATTATGCCTACTGGTGGAGGGAAGTCAATTTGTTTTCAATTGCCTGCCTTATTATTTCCGGGTATTACTATCGTGATATCTCCTTTGATTGCTTTAATGAAAGATCAAGTAGATAGTTTGAAAGCCAACGGTATTGAAGCTTGCTACATCAACAGCAGTCAATCTAGCGGAGAACAGCAAGAACATATTGAAAATATTTTAAATCAAAAAATAAAACTCGTATATGTAGCACCTGAAAGCTTGTCTTATTTAGAAAACACCTTTAATCAAGTTACAGTAAGTCTAATTGCTATAGACGAAGCACACTGTATTTCGTCATGGGGACATGATTTTAGACCTGCCTATACCAATTTGGGATACCTAAAAAAACGCTTCCCTACCACTCCAATATTAGCATTAACTGCAACTGCTGACAAAGCAACCCGTGAAGATATAAGCAATCAATTAAACCTTTTAAATCCAGTGATTTCTATCTCTTCTTTCGATAGGAAAAACTTGAGTTTGGAAGTACGTCCCGCACTAGATAGAGTGAAACAAATTATTGATTTTATTGCTCAAAAACCTAATGAATGTGGTATTATTTATTGTCTAAGTCGAAAAACAACAGAAGAACTAGCTGAGAAATTGCAAAAAACAGGTGTCAATGCCAAAGCATACCATGCAGGATTAGACAACAACACTAGAGCAAAAACTCAAGATGAATTTATTAATGATGATTGCCAAGTTGTTTGCGCAACAATCGCTTTTGGAATGGGAATTGACAAATCGAATGTACGTTGGGTGATACATTATAATTTACCAAAGAATATCGAGGGGTATTACCAAGAAATTGGTCGTGCTGGTCGAGATGGATTACCCTCTGAAACGGTTTTATTTGAAAGTTATGGTGATGTAATCCAGTTACAAAAATTTGCCTCACAAGGATTAAATTCCGAAGTACAGTTATCAAAATTAGAACGCATGAAACAGTATGCAGATGCTGTAAGTTGCCGTCGAAAGATACTTCTCTCCTATTTTGGAGAAATAGTAACCGAAAATTGTGGTAATTGTGATGTATGCAAAAATCCGCCTGCCTTTTTTGATGGAACTATTTTAGCACAAAAAGCACTTTCGGCTATCATTCGATTAAAAGAATCAGAAGCATTGCCTGTGATTGTTGATTTTTTGAGAGGTTCAAAGAATGCTCATATCCTAGAGAATCAATACCACAACTTGAAAACATACGGCGTAGGTACAGACGTTTCTTGGTACGATTGGAACCAATATATTATTCAATTAATTAATCAAGGATATTGTGAGATTGCTTTTCACCTCAAAAACCAAATAAAACTGACACCATTAGCTCACGAAGTTTTATTTAATGGTGAAAAAGTACAATTAACAACAATACAAAAAGAAATCGCCGAAAAAGCAACAGCTAAAGAATCAAGAGCTGCTAAACCTAAAAAAGATTCGTTATTCGAAATATTACGTACCATACGGTATGAGATATCAAAAAAAGACAAGGTTCCAGCTTATGTCATTTTTAGTGATGCTGTATTGCGTGAGATAGAAACACATCGTCCAATGAGCGAAGAGGAACTTATTGCTATTGATGGAGTTGGAAAAGCCAAATTAGAAAAATATGGTACTATTTTCATTACTGCAGTAACTGATTTCCATAAAACAAAAGCATTGCAACAAAAGAAAGTATCTAGCACATATAAAGAGACATTTGCCATGTTTCAAAGTGGTTTAAGTGTTGAAGTTATAGCAGAACAGCGTAATTTGGGGTTGGGAACCATCATGTCTCATATTGCAAAATTATATGAAGATGGCGCTGCTATTGATCTCTATCAATTTGTAAGTGCTGAAGATGTAGAAAAAATTGCTAAAGCAAAAATCACATTAGAAAGCCCAACGGCATTAAAACCTTATTTTGATCATTTTGAAGAGCAAATATCCTATGATAAAATACGTTTGAGTTTATCAATTCTTTCGAGAAAAGTTCTCCACTAAGTAATTATTACAATTTTCCAGTAAAGTACCTATAGAAAATAAAAAGGTCTAGTGCCATACTAAAAACACTAGACCTTAAAAAAAAACAAACAAAAATCTATCTCTAAAATTTATAACTAATTTTCCCTTTCATATAAAAGGGTGTTCCAGGTGTAAAATGAATTTCATCAACACTACTGGTTTCATTTTGTAATCTTGTTTCGGTTGCAAATTGTGTTTCATTCCACGCAGTATTCAAAATATTTTGAACAGCCAAACCTAAAGTCACATTATTAACTTCATAATTAATATTGCAATCTATAATACCATAACCTTTGGCAACAATAGAATTATCTTCGTTTGCAGGACGACTTTTTAAATGACGATAATGTACACCTCCAGAAAAGCCATCCCATTTTTGAAAACTTAAACCTCCTGTAGCAGTAAAATCGGGCGCAAGCGGAATATAGTTTTGTCCAGATGGTTCATCTCTACTTCTGGCATGGGTATAGGTAAGATCCGTATCCAAAAATAAGTAGTCATTAATTTGATAACGAATTCCCAAATCTGCCCCCATACGTTTTGTTCTTCCACTAGGCTCGATCACACCTGCATCACCTACATAAACAAATTCTTGTTGCAAGTACAATGCCCACAATGCAGTATTTACTAGTATTTTTGGACTCGCTTTAAAAATTGAACCAAAATCAAATCCAAATGAGGTGGGCAGAATTTCTTTTCCATTATTTTCTACTACGACCCTAGCATCATTTGAATGAAAACCAAAACCAGTCTTTAAAAAGAATTGTAAACTGTTATTTTGAGTATAAATAAAATTTAATTTTGGTGACACTTTGAATTCCGTTTCCGATTGTGTAGCATAAGTTGCTGCTAGTTTATCTTGGTAATTAAACTTAAAATAATCAAACCGAACTGCAGGATTAATCATCCATTTTCCATGTCTAAATTCGGCATTATAATAATTAAAACCATTAAACTCTTCAATATCTCCTAGTTTTACAGGATTGATAAGTGTTGTTCTACCTTTGGTATGTGATAATTCTGTATCAGTAGTAGCATCTGATCTAAAGCCTGCTCCAACTTGCAACAAAACATTCCAATCATCCAATTTTAGTTTTTTGTTCCATTCAGAATTCATACCATATAAGGAGCGGTTTTCTTTTTGTTTGATTTGGTCACCATTGATGGGATCGTATAGAAAAAAAGTAAAATTTGAATACAATTCAAAATCATATTTAGAATAATAAAGATTTGCTTTTACAAACGTATTTTCATCAATCGATTTTACCAACGCACCATTTATATTGGTACGTGCTGTATTTCCCCCTTCGGTATTGTCTACAGATCCAAATCTAGAAATCAATCCTTGATCAACCAAACGTTGCGGGATTTGTCCTGATGCATCCCAACGGCTAGAAAAACGAGATGCTGTTAATGTAAACTTGCTATTCTCATCAATCAAAGTGGTGTATCTTCCTAATAGATTCACACGATTAAAATTTTGTGGACTATCAAAAGGACCATCAGTCAATATATATTCAGTAGCGATATAAGCGGATTGCTTTTTCTGATTTCCCAAAAGGTTGAACATTCCAATCAATCTTTGTGTATTGAATTGTCCTACTTCTAAACTTATCATACTTTTATCTAATTTTTCTTTGGTTTGAAAAGCTACGTAACCAGCAGTGGCAAAATCACCTTTATCTGCATAATAAGACCCTTTTCCAAAATCTAGTTTTTCAACCGTCTCTGGTATTACAAAATGTAAATCGGCATATCCTTGGCCATGAGCATGCGAAACCATATTTACAGGAATTCCATCGACAGAAATCGCCAAATCTGTTCCATGGTCTATATCAAAGCCTCTCAAGAAAATTTGCTCTGCTTTACCACCTCCAGCGTGTTGTCCTATAAATAATCCAGGAACTTTTCGTAATATTTCTTGGGACGAATTTACAGGAGCCGTCTGCAAAT
This sequence comes from Flavobacterium psychraerolatum, assembly GCF_025960985.1. Lineage (GTDB taxonomy): Bacteria > Bacteroidota > Bacteroidia > Flavobacteriales > Flavobacteriaceae > Flavobacterium. The sequence goes on from NZ_JAOQMX010000005.1 coordinate 117,728, forward strand.
CAATTTTCGAAATTACATTCATTGCAGATATAGTTGGCTGAATAATAATTTCGTCCAATTTGAAAATAGCATCCTCCAAAACGATTCTGTTTTCACCTGATTGTACTACATAATCTAGCTTTTTGTATCCAAAAGCATTTATTTTCAAGGTGCTACCTATTTCAGTATTTTGAATACTAAAGAGTCCTAATTCATTACTATGGGCATGCGTACTAGAAGCAGTGTTCACCACATTAGCATTTTCTATTGTATTTCCTAGACCATCAACCACAACACCACTACTCTTTTGAGCTGTAACGATTAAGGATAGGTGAATAAAAAGGAGTATAAATAGTATTCTCATAACATTATAAGTTTTCAATTTTTTGAGCAAAACTAGGTCCTAATTCATAAATACTAGTACTTAATTCTTTTTTTAATGGTATAACTTTATCAATTTCATTATTGGCTTTGTAAATCATCGCCAAATGATATTGAATATGAGGTTCATGTGATTTTCCTACTACTTTTTCGTTTGCAATAGCCAATGCTTTTTTTGCATCTCCTGTGTTCAAGTACGACCATGCCAACAAATCATAAGAATCCGGCGTTGGTCGATGATCTACTTCTACTTTTGCTATTTCTAGTGCTTTGGTAGCCGTTATTTTCTCATCAGCATATATCAAGGTATTGTATTTGTTGTACATTGCACCGTAATTATTTTTTGCCAATAAGTCAAAATATGCTATTTTATAATTTTTAGCTTCATCTTGCTTGCCTTCAAAAGAACTTATATCAGATTTTAGTAATAAAAAATCAGGTGTAGAATGTGTACGCTCAATAGTTTCAATAATTCGTTTGGCTTCTTGAGTATTTCTCTCGTGAGAAAAAACAATCCAAGCAATCCCCTTCAATGCATACGTATAGTTTGGATCAATAGATAAGGTTTTCAAATAACTATCATACGAGTCTTGAACCCTCCCAGCATGACCATAAAAATCACCTAAGTTGGAATACGACCAAATTTTCAATGTTTTATTATCTTCTTTTTCTGCAATTGTTCTTGCTTTTTCCATAAAAGTGATGGCAGTATCTAGATCTCCTTTGTGATCATTCCACTTTGCCAATCTTATTAGGTAATCATAATCATTCATATCTTTTATCGCTTCCAAATTTTTCAAAGCGATATCATAATTGCCTAATTCCATTTGAACATCAAATAATAATTTCTGAGATTCTGCCTTACCTTCACCAATTACCAAAGCTTTATCGGCCAAGACCAAAGCTTCTTTAAAGCGATGCTGTGAAATATAATTTCGTGCCAAAGAACGCAAGGTTCCTACTTTGCTATAATCACTAGCTTTGTTTGATTTCGATAGTAATTCATCGGCTTTATAAAGATCTTTGATTTCTCCAGTGTATTGAAATAAAGTTGAATACTTGGCTGCAATAATTCCCAAATACGATTTTTGTACCGTATCAGATTGGTATTTTGCTTCCCAAAATTTGATTTCTTCCAAGGTAAAATTCAATCCTTTATTTTCCTTAATATCCAAAAAGGCTTGATAATCTTTGGGATTTGTAATTTGTTTTTCAGTATGTTCACAAGACACTAGTACTAACAAACCTAAGGTTGCCACTAGTAAAGTTTTTATCGTTTTCATAATTTTTAGTATGTATATGAATTTGTTTGTTTTTAAACAAAAAAACAGAGTGCTTCCTAATCTGTCAACACTCTGTTTTTTATTGAAATATAATAGAAATTTTAATTACCAGGCCGTCGCTAAATAAGGGAAAGCTACAGTGAAATCTTTATCATTTTTATTTACATTATCCTTTGTTAATCCAGGATTTGATCCTCCAGTTGGACCACCAAAGATTAACAACAATTCTGTATCAATTACATCATCACCCAAAGCTCTACCAGTCAAAACGTTTGTACCGTCAAAGAAAGTAGTTGTTTTTGTTGTCGAAACACCCAACACATCTGTTGCTAGTACCCCTGTAAAAGCATCTGCATCAAGTTTTAAAGCATTGGTTGTATAACTACCATTTAAAGCTAAAAGTCTTGTTTTAAAAACTGATTGGTATTTCGCACCCATTTCAGAGGGTATTGTAGCATTAAAATCATCTTTAGGTTGGCCAGAGGCAACAAAAACAGTATTTATTGCAGGGCGTCCCATTTGATCTTGTTGTACATACGTACCCGAAAAATCTAATGATGTTACGGCAGTATCGTTATTATCATTGTCATTACAGCTCACAGCTGCCATTGCACCTACTAGTACAACTGTTATCAACTTTATATTTTTTAGTGTTCTCATGATATTTTATTTTTGAATTGTATTTGACTTCTATGATTTTAGAAATCTTAATTTTTTGACTTAACTACGTTTATTGTTTTTTCTTAGTTTCAACCCAAGTATTCAAACTTGCAGCAGTTCCTAATTTTGCTTTTGGAACTTCAATCACCACCGATAACACATTTGTTCCAGCAAATGTATCTACACCCGTAGTTTTAAACCCTGTCGCTTTTCCAGCCAAAACATCTTGGTATTGACCCAAATCAAAGAAAAAAGGATCATCTCTCGGTCCAGCAAAAAACTTCATTCCATTTTCGGTAGATGTGATCGCTGTAGCTCCATATTTTGAGATTTCAACACTACCACTTGCTTTACTTACATCAATCATACTCGTTTTTCCTGTAACTGATGGAGCATAAGGTCCAAAGAAATACATTTTACTACCTTTGCGAATCGCTTGGATCACCAAATCCTCTTTGTTATCACCAGTATTGTCGATGTTAACCTCTATCATCATATTCTCATTAAAAGCTGCTGCTCCTGTAGCATTTGGACTCAAAAGACCTTGTGTATTTACTGCAAACACCATATTGTTTGTGTCTTGTCCCTGAAAAGCATAAAAATCAGTAATATCAGCTGCATTACCAGTTACAGATGGAGCATCAATGTGATCGGCCGCTACTAAGGTTAAACCTGTTATCGCTACTAGCGACATTCCTAAAATCATTTTTGACTTTTTCATTGTATAAAATTTTAATGGTTATAATAAGATTTACGTGAGAACTCTAATTATAGTTTTAAAAAAAGTTAAAAAAAACAAAAAATAAAATCACCATACTGAATATCAACAATTTAAAATCAAAATATTTAAATATATAATTTAACATTATTAAGAAATAAAACTAATTATTCATTTAAACTGAGTAAAAAATTTTAGGTTATCAAAAAGATTTAAAGTTTATCTATGCAAAAATCATTAGCTACAAGATGCTTATCTAAACATAGTGATGGATTAATTTGTTAAACTATAAGTATTTTTGTTGTTTTTACTTCAGCATAAAAAGTGTATCGCTTCTAACTATAAGTCGATCGGTATCAAACGAGGAGGATAAGTTTTGATTCAAAAAACGAATAAGTTAAAACTTAAGCAAAAGCTTGGTTTTATACTATAGGGGATTGAAAATGATAAATAATGCTTAACTACAATACATAATATTTTATTAGACTTAAAAATAATAATAAAACTAATTTTGAATGCTTAATTCTCAACAAGGAATGGCTCCTCTTTCTACTTCTGTTATTATGAGTTAAACATGATTAGAAATTGCAGAATGAATAGATTATACTTTATAATAGTCAATTTTATTTAAAACCATTGGCGATAAACAATATATCACTGTATTAGGGTAATAATTGTCTTTTGCTCTCAATAGTCGTTGCGGAAAAAGTTTGTAAATAACACTCTAGTATTCTTTTGAACATAGTGCACGCATGAGGGATGGGAGCGGCATCCTTTTTTGATTTTTTTTCAAAATCAAAAAAGATACAGTGTACAGCCCGACGCAAACCGCAACGATAGTGGAGGATTGCGGCATGCCCAAAGAATTTTTATCTAAAAAAAAAAGGTATTCAAGACGGGTTAATGTCTTGAATACCTTTTTATATTTATTGCAAAAAGTGTTTATTTTGCATTTTTCTCATCCCATTCTATAGGTGACATTCTAAGTTTTTCAACTTCAAATGTATCATCAAAATTGGGTAACTGACCCGATTTCCAATACTCTGCATCTTTCTGAGAGTAATACCATAATGGTTTAACGTGTGTTTTAGTCCAATTTTTAGTTTCGGTAATCATTTCTTGTACACGGTCTGGGAATTGACCAGCCATATCATGGTGTTCGCCGATATCTTTAGTAATATTGAACAATTGCCAAGGCTCGTTGGCCATACGCACCAATTTCCAATCTTCTTTTCTAGCAGCAACATCAGTATATCCTTCACGGTAACGGTATGCATAGATCATTTCGTCTTTGTGAGGACTTGTATTGGCAGCTAAATCGGCCCAAATATTTTTTCCGCTTACTTTCTTACCTTTAGGCAAATTAGTTTTAGCAAGATGTGCAAAAGTTGGGTATAAATCCAAAGCCGAAACAGGATGATCAAAACGAACTCCAGCAGCTACTTTGTTTGGCCAATGCCAGAACATTGGTACTCGGAAACCACCTTCAAAAGTATCTCCTTTCGTCCCTTTCAACGGATAATTATTGGCTCCGTGGTCAAAATTACCACCATTATCACTCAAAAACACGATCAATGTATTCTCGTATTGTTTTGTTTCTTTCAAGCTTTTTACAATCTCACCCACTCCTCTATCTACAGCATATACCATAGCCGCATAGGTTTGACGGTCTTTGTCTTTGATATTAGCAAAAACTTTCATGTCTTCTGCTTTTGCTTCCAAAGGCACGTGAGGTGCATTGTAGGCTAAGTACATAAAGAATGGTTTTTTCTTCTTATTCGATTCTTTAATTACACGAATTGCTTCTCTAGAAAAAGCATCTGTGATGTACTCTGTCTCAACGACTTCCTTTGTATTATGCAACAAAGGGGTGAAATAAACGTTGATAGGGTATGCACCTGCTTTCTTCTGTTTTTCGTAATAAGGTTGAAAAAGGTTTGGAAAATATTTATGTCCACCTCCTAAGAAACCAAAAAAGTCATCAAATCCACGTTTGTTCGGTTGAAATTGGGTATTATCACCCAAATGCCATTTTCCGATGCATGAAGTATAATAACCTGCATCGTGCATCATGTTACTCATATACGTTTCCTCTACTGGTACTCCGCTAGTAGTAGCTCTACCATCGTCACGCAAATTATAAGGTGTACCAATTTCTGATGGATAACGTCCCGTAAGTAAGGCTGCTCTACTTGGTCCACAAAAAGTATGCGCTACATAAGCCGATGTCATAATCGTACCTTCCTTGGCTAATTTATCCAACTCAGGTGTAACGATGTCTGGAGACCCATTAAAACCAACGTCGGCATAACCTAAATCGTCACACAAAATGACCAAAATATTGGGTTTTGAAGCTGGTTTTACCTGCGCACTACATCCCGTAGCAAACAAGACTATTAATCCCCCTAAAGCAAATTTAATTTTCATTTATTTTTCTTTTGTATTAAACGATATTCTTGGGCAAATTTATTTTCAAAAAAAATTAATAGTCCCTTCACAAAGTAACGACCAAAAATAGCTATTTACTATGCAAATATTACCTTTAACTTATCTCATATTAACTCAAAGTTAATTAAAGTTAATTAAAGTTAATTAAAGTTACGAAATGTATATTAATTCAAGTATTCTATTTTGGGCGTGACCCGTAAAAAAACGGGTCGGGCTATTCGTTGCAAGTCCTCAACCAGTTCCGCTATCGCTTCACTAGTTTGCGGGCTTTCCTCTTCTATCCCTCACGTAGCACTTTGGAATTAGAGTATTTTATTGGATAATTCAAAGTCTATATATGAATTGAAACGATTTGGTCAAAGGAAAAAAATTCCGTAAACTTGTCGTTAATTATGAGTTAAATACAAAACTACACCAAGCAATGACAATACTGAATAATTGTAACCAAAAAATAATTAGACTAACCGCTATACTGCTATTATCTTCAACTTTCGCTACTTTCGCGCAAGAAAATATTAAAATAGACAATGACAAAAAGTATATTTCTTTCCTAACGAATGCTATAGAAAATAACAATGTTAATAAAGAATCCAGAGCACTTTTTTTAAAAGAATCAAGAACTTATTGGCATAGCCAAAAACTAGACTACAATTTACATCCCGAGAATTATGCTAAAACAATATCACTGTACCATCAAAACCAACTTAAATTCAAACAGAACAATGAGCAAATAGACAGTGTTCGAAAAATTAGAATAAATATAGCAGTTGAAAATTTTCAGAACTTTGATGATAGAAATTCATTTCCCAAAAAATCAGTTTTATTTATAGGTAGCTCCAGTATCGCAGGCTGGAAAACTTCCCTTTCATTCCCTGAATTCCCCATCATAAACCGAGGAGTTGGAGGCATGAATATGCTTGAAATAATTGAAAACTATGACTTACTTGTAAAAAAATATGCTCCTTCCGTTATAGTTATTTATTGTGACATAGATATTGAACAAGGTAAATCACCAAAAGAGGCAGTAGACGTTTTTACAGCATTAGTTCATAAAATTAAATATGATTTCCCAAAAACAATTGTACTCCTGCTTTCAATGAAGCCAGTTATGATAGATGATTTTATAGGAAAAGATATTCGAAAGAATAAAATGGCGGCCAATGAACAACTTTTAAAATTTAGTAAAAAGGAAAAAAATGTAGAATTCATTGATCTTTCCTCACCTATGTTACATCAAGATGGAAAATTAAAAACAGCTATTTTTATTGAAGATGGGATGCATCTGAACGCGTTAGGCTACTCCATTTGGAACCCTATTATTAGAAAAAAAATAGCAGTATTAATGAAATAATACAAACGCATCTCACCACCTTTCGCATCCATAACCTGTTACAAATAGTCCCTTGACTATAGCAAGAAATTAATGTTTGTAAAGATTCTTTACGAGTTAACATCTAAACCAAATAATTATAGCATTAACTATTCCTTAGATTAGGACTAGTACCAATTTTTTTTGTTAATTTTGGTCTATGGTAAAAGTAGTAGTTATAGGTTCTGGAAATCTGGCACAACATCTTATTGTTGCCATTCAAGAAGCAGAACAATCCGAAAAATCGATTCAACTCATTCAAGTATACGCTCGAACAGTTGATAACATTGCACACTTAGTTCCAAAACAACACATTATATCCGATTTCCAACAGTTAAAAGAAGCTGATGTCTATATTATTGCTGTTTCAGACAATGCTATAAATACTGTCGCTTCTCAATTGCCTTTCAATAACAAACTGGTAGTACATACTTCGGGAGCAATGCCTATGGATACTTTAGATTCAAAAAACAAGAAAGGTGTTTTCTATCCACTACAAACATTTACAAAAAACAAAAAAGTAGCATTTGAAACGATTCCGATTTGTTTGGAAACGGAAAACGAAGCAGATTACATGAGCATCAAACTGCTAGCTAATGCCATTTCGAACAAAACTTACAACATAAATTCAGTCCAACGAAAAGCTTTGCATGTAGCAGCTGTGTTTGTTAATAATTTCACCAACCACTTATACCAAATTGGAGAAGAAATTTGTGATGAACACCAGCTTCCGTTTGAGATATTGCATCCATTAATTCAGGAGACCGCTGCAAAAATAAGGAGTATTTCTCCCCAACAAGCACAAACAGGACCTGCGATTAGAAAAGATTCCAAAACCATAATAGCACACGAAACACTACTCACACACTCGAAACAAAAACAATTATATAAAATTCTAACACAATCGATTCAAGATAATGGCAAAAAGTTATAAAGAAATAATGAATGAAATTACCACATTTATATTTGATGTGGATGGCGTATTAACAGATGGTTCTGTATTTATTGATAATGATGGTGAAATGCACCGCACAATGAATATTAAAGACGGCTATGCCATGAAAGCTGCAATAGAAAGTGGTTACAACGTTTGCATCATCTCTGGTGGTAAAAATGAAGGGGTTCGCATTCGATTAAGAAATCTCGGAATTACAGATATTCATTTGGGAGCTCCCGACAAAGTAGCAACTTTTGAAGAATATACCGAATTATACAGTATCAATCCAGAACACGTTTTGTACATGGGTGACGATATTCCCGATTTTCATGTGATGAAATTGGTTGGTTTATCCACTTGTCCTCAAGATTCTTGTACCGAAATCAAGACTATCTCAAAATACATTTCGCATAAAAATGGTGGAAAAGGTGCCGTTCGAGATGTGATTGAACAAGTTATGAAAGTTCAAGGAAAATGGATGAAACATTTCGAAGGTAACAATAACTAGATTCCCTCGATAAGCAGAGATTTACAACAACTAAAATTGGTCAATATTATCCCATGAATTTCTTGAAATTAATACGCTACCAAAATTTGTTACTGCTTGCTTTTATGCAGCTACTTTTTCGATATGGTTTTTTGAACCTACAAAATATTCCTTTGGCCTTGAACGATTGGCAATATGTTTTATTGATTTTAAGCACGGTTTTGATTGCTGCTGCAGGTTACGTTATTAATAATATTCTAGACCAAGAAACCGATCAAATCAATAAACCCAAAGATTGTATTGTAGGTAAATCAATTTCAGAGGTAGCAGCCTATAACATTTATATTGTCCTTAATTCTATAGGGGTCGCCATTGGTTTTTATCTTGCTAACATCATCGGTAAACCAAATTTCGCTTCACTTTTCATCGTGATAGCAGCCACTTTGTATATGTATGCAACGACCTTGAAAAAAATGGCAATTATAGGAAATTTAATCGTTGCACTATTACTTTCGATAAGCGTACTCATCATCGGAATATTCAATCTATACCCTGCCATCACTAACAATAACCAAGCTGTCATGGGCAGTTTATTTTCGGTGTTAATGGATTATGCATTCTATGCTTTTATGATTAACTTTTTGAGAGAATTAGTTAAAGATATGGAAGATATAAACGGAGATTATAACCAAGGAATGAATACATTACCGATTATACTGGGGATAAAAAGAAGTAAAAACATTGTATTAGGGTTAAGTTTTATTCCCATCATTTTGATTACAATTTATATAAATACTTATCTATTACCCTTTAGACTGTATATTGCAATGGCTTATAGTATCGTTTTAATCTTAGCACCTTTACTTTTATTTTCTGCAAAACTAGCAACAGCCACAACTCAAAAAGAATTTTACTCTTTGAGTATTTTATTAAAATGGATTTTACTTTTTGGTATCTTTTCCATTCTTGTACTCAACCTAAATATCAAATACAATGCTTAATTCCAATTTAAAAAAATACAAATTAATACTAGCTTCAGGCTCCCCAAGACGTCAACAATTTTTCAAGGATTTAGAATTAGATTTTGAAATTCGACTTAAAGAAATTGAAGAAATTTTTCCTCCAGAATTAAAAGCGGGAGAAATCACCAATTATTTGGCCCAATTAAAAGCCTCTGCTTTTGAAGGCACATTGAACGACAATGAAATATTGATTACTAGTGATACAATTGTTTGGCACAATGAAAATGCTTTGGGAAAACCAAAAGATAAGGAGGAAGCTTTTCGAATTTTAAAATCATTATCGAATGCAACTCATGATGTCATTACTTCTGTTTGCTTTAAATCGAATAGAAAAACACATTTAATTTGTGAAACAACTAAGGTAACATTTAATACATTAAGTGATGAAGCCATTCTTTTTTATATAGAAAAATTCAAACCTTTTGACAAAGCGGGGGCCTACGGTATTCAAGAATGGATTGGATTTGTCGGAGTTTCAAAAATTGAAGGATCCTATGCAAACGTTATGGGTATGCCTGTAGATAAAGTATATAAATATTTAACTACTTTAGAATAAAACCATACTTATGTCACTATTTAATATTGATTTCACAGCAAAAGAAGTACTGTCAACAGGAACTGTAATTCTTGCTGTTATCATTTTGAGAATAATTGTTTCTTTGGCAGTTCGTAAGTTTGCTAAAGCGACGCTTAGAATTGAGCATAGAACTAATTTGGTTATCAAATATTTAGACCTACTTGTCAATATCATAGCCATCTTGGCATTGATATTAATTTGGGGAGTAGATCCAAAAGATATTATCATCGCCATATCATCAATCGCAACTGTAGTTGGAGTTGCGATGGTGGCACAATGGTCTATTTTGAGTAACATTACTGCTGGAATTATTCTCTTTTTCTCTTTTCCTTTCAAAATTGGGGATATCATCAAAATTCATGATAAAGATTTTCCGATTATTGGCGAAATTGAAGACATCAAAGCATTTCATATTGCCTTAATTACCAAAGAAGGTGAAATCATCGTTTATCCCAACAACCTTATTTTTCAAAAAGGAATTTCGATTCTGAAACATGATTATATTGATCAAGAATTTGTTGATTAATTCCTTTTAACAAAAAGAAACATTCTATATTTTATTTTTGGTTTAACTTTACACACTTATTAAATAACTACTGAAATAAGCATCAAATTATCTGAATTTTATGTAGTAATTTTAGAACCAATGCTCCTACGTCAAAAAACCTATACTTCACTACTCTTTTTATTGTTTTTTTCAGTTTCTACTGCACAAGTTAAGGAACAGAATAAAGACAGTATTGCTATGTACAAAAAAATACAGACGTATTCAACCAAAAGTAAATTTACCTCTTTTTTGCATAGAATGGTTTTCGAACCAATTGACTCTAAGCCCAATAAACCACAGACCATAAACCAAATCAATCACAAAAAGTATAATGGAAAAATAATTAGAAAAATCAATATTACAACTTTGGACCCTTTTGGTTATTCGGATAGCGATACGCTCCGAAAACCAACAAAATGGGAAGAACGCATTGGAAATGATTTGCACCTGAAATCTAAAAAGTTTGCTATTCAAAATGTTTTATTATTCAAGAAGAATATGCCGTACAATGATATGGTTATTTATGAATCTGAGCGTCTTATTCGTGCACAACGGTTTGCCAATCGAGTAACTATAACCGAAAAAAATATAGGGAAAGATTCTGTCGATGTATATGTACGTGTTTTGGACTCCTGGAGTTTGGTACCCGAATTTCAAATTTCAAGCTCACGAATGTCATTAGGAGTTAATGAACGAAATTTTCTCGGTACTGGTCAACAGTTGTATTATCGATTTACGAATAGATTTTCTGATGGAAAAGATGCACATAACATCTCTTACACTGTCCCGAATATCAAAAATAGTTTTACAAAAGCAGTTCTAACCTATAACAAAGATCTCGATAATTTTTATGATAAAAGTATTTTAATTGAGCGACCTTTTTACTCATCTCTGACCAAATGGGCAGGAGGAATTTATTTAGGACAACTCTTTCGGCAAGATAGCTTACAAGACGATAGTGCAGAATACAAAACAATTAACTTCAAATACAGTACTCATGATTTTTGGTTGGGCAAAGCATTTCCTATTTTCATAAAGGATTCTGCAAACTACAAAACCTCCAATATTATTTTGGCAGGTCGTTATTATAATAGAAATTATATCGAAAGACCAAGTGTAACCTTCGATCCTGATGCTTTTTACAATAATGAAAAACTGTTTTTAATGGGAATCGGATTCAATACACGACGTTTTATTGTGGATAAATACATTTTTAAATACGGAATTACTGAGGATGTACCCATCGGTCAAATTTATGGACTTACAGGGGGATACCAATATAAAAATCAAACTTGGAGACCTTATCTAGGAAGTCAATTTGCATTAGGAAAATATTTTAAATGGGGTTATTTGAGCACCAATATAGAATTAGGAAGCTTTTTTAATCATGCTATAACAGAACAAACTACTTTTTCTCTACAAGTTAACTATTTTACCAATTTGCTCGAAATTGGTAAATGGAAAATAAGGCAATTTATCAAACCTGTAATGATACTAGGCAACAACCGTCAAAATTCATTGGGAGACCAACTTACAATAAATGAGGAGTATGGGCTTAGGGGATTTAATAGCCCAATTTATGGTTCTGATAAGCTATTATTAACATTGCAAACACAAACCTATTCGCCAAAAAGTGTTTGGGGCTTTCGATTGAATCCGTATTTTAATTATTCGGTAGCGATGTTGGGGAATGTTAAGAATAATTTCCCTAATAATAAAGTGTATTCAAAAATCGGAATTGGAGCTATTATTAGTAATGACTATTTGGTTTTCAGTTCTTTTCAATTGTCTATCTCGTATTATCCTACAATCCCATTAGTAGGGAATTCTATATTCCAAACAAATTCCATACAAACTACCGATTTTGGTTTTCAAAATTTTGAATTATCAAAACCCAAGACTATTTTATACAAATAGAAATTCATGAAATTATTCATCAAGTATTGATAGGGATTTTAAGTTGCAATTGTTGTTTTTTAAATTTATATGATTGTAAAAAAGCAATTTAGAATAATATGAATGGTATTCTACGAATCATTCCAATAAATTATAACCTACCTTGGTGTAGTTTACCTCTTATTTACAGCAATTAATATTTCTAAATACTAGTATTATCTGTTCAATTAGTGTAAAAAATAAGGCTATTTCTTTAGATTGAAATAGCCTTATTTTTTTTTAAATATTTCCATAGTACATTGCCTTGACAATTCCGTCAGACAATCCTATTTTTGGAACATAAATCTGTCTTGCGCCACTCCATTTCATAGCGTTTAGGTAAATACGAACAGCAGGAATAATTACATCTGCACGATCGGGATTTAAACCTAATTCAGAAATACGTTGCTCATAGGTCAATGAATTCAAAAAATTATATTGAGAATTCATATAAATATATGATAATGGTTTTTCTTGTGTTTTACCAGACATTTTGAATACTTTATTGATGTTTCCTCCAGAACCAATTAGCGCTATATCGTCAAATTCTTCTGTATTAGTTTTAATCCACTTTTCAATTTCACTCCATACAACATCACAAACCATGTTGTTTAATAACCGAACTGTTCCTGCTTTGAAAGATCTTGAACTAATAATCTTTCCATTAGAAAAAAGTGTAAATTCAGTACTACCACCTCCTACATCAACAAAAAGATAATTTTGGTCTTTTTCTAATAAATGCATAAGATCAGTAGAAGCTATAATTGCAGCTTCTTTTTTACCATCAATAATTTCAATTTTTAGATCTGCTTTTTTCTTAATTAATGCAGCTACTTCTTTTCCATTATAAGCCTCTCTCATCGCTGAGGTAGCAAAAGCACGATAAGATTCTACTTTATGCACCTTCATTAAAAGGTTAAAAGCTTTCATAGCATCACACATACGTAAGATATTTTCCTCTGATATCTCACCTACTGTAAATGCATCTTGCCCCAAACGTATGGGTACACGCACCAAAGCACTTTTATTAAACTGAGGTTCTTTTCCTTCTTGTTCTACGATATTGACTACCAAAAGACGCATGGCATTAGAACCAATATCAATCGCAGCATATTTCTTTATTGTAATCATCTAGTTATTTTTGTTCTGTCTTACCTAACAAATGTACTTTATTCTGGTAATACTTATAGGTTTCTAATTGTGCTCTAAAAATGGGTGCTCCATCTCGTTCACGATATTTATTGTCTAATTTGTCTGAATGATAGCGTGCTTTTACATTCCCTTTCCATCCTAAATCAAAATTATCGATCAGTTCATTCTTAATATCTTCATCATATATTGGACAGGTCACTTCTACCCTTCCGTCTAAATTTCGAGTCATAAAATCTGCTGAAGAAATAAATACATCCGGTACACCTGCATTTCCAAAAATGTAAATTCGAGAATGTTCTAGATAGTTATCTACTATACTTATAGCTTCGATATTTTCACTTAGTCCTTTCACACCAGGTATTAAGGAACAAATCCCACGAACTTCCAATTTAATTTTAACACCTGCTTTGCTTGCTGCATACAATTTATCAATCATAGCATAATCAGACAAACTATTCATTTTTAATTTCATGTAAGCCTTTCTTCCAGCTAGTGCATGAAGAATTTCTCTATCAATTAATTTATAAAATCTTGCGCGTGTATAATGCGGTGACACAATTAAATGTTTATAACGATGGACACGGTAATTAATATCAAAAAACTCAAATATTTTACTTACGTCTTTTAATATTTGTTGATGGCTAGTCAATAATGTTACATCGGTATATACTTTGGCTGTGGCCTCATTGAAATTTCCGGTTGAAAGAAATCCATAACGCTTGGTTTTTTCTTTTTCTGTACGTTCAATAACACATATTTTACTATGTACTTTCAATCCTTTTATACCAAAAATAAGATGAATACCTTCCGTTTGCATTTGCTCTGCATACGAGATATTAGAGGCTTCATCAAAACGTGCTTGCAATTCGATTTGAACGGTCACTTTTTTTCCGTTCTTGGCAGCATTTATTAATGAGCTAATAATTTGTGAATTTTTTGCCAATCGGTATAAAGTGATTTTTATTGAAGTAACTTTTGGATCCAAAGCTGCTTCCCTCAAAAACCGTGTGATATAAGAAAAAGATTGGTATGGTGCATTAACCAAGAAATCTCTATCACTTATTTTCTGCAATAAACTACCCTCTATACTCAAGCCAGGTATAGGTAACGGTGGATTGGTTTTATACAATAAATCATTTCGACCTAAGCTGGGAAAATCCATATAATCCCTACGGTTATGATACCTACCCCCAGGAATAATACTATCTGTAGAGACAATTTTCATTTTTTCTAAGAAAAAAAGAAGTGTATCTCTTTCTATTGTTTGATCATAAATAAATCGAACAGGCTCTCCAATTCTTCTGTCTTTTACACTTGTAGAAATTTTCTCGAGCATACTTTTGCTCAAGTCACTATCTATTTCCAACTGTGCATCACGGCTGATTTTAATCATGTGAGCGGTAACACTTTGGTAATCAAAAATATTGAAAATACTTTTTAAATTATGACGAATAACATCATCAATAAGTATCACATATTGTTTTTCATCTTCAGAAGGCAAAACCAAGAATCGATTGATGGTCTTGGGAATTTCAATAATAGCATAACGTACTTCTTGACTATTCATAACCAATTTGATTGCTAAATAGCCCATGTTATCTTTCAATAAAGGAAATTCAGCCAAATCATTTAATATGATAGTAACCAATTCAGGACTTAATTTCTGAATAAAAAAATCTTTTAGAAAAACCTCTTGTTCTACAGAAATTTCATCTTCATTGATAATAGAAACTCCTTGCTCTTCCAATTCCGTTTCTATTTCTTTGAAAATACTTAAACTCTCGGTTTGATGACGAATTACAATTTCATTAATATCCTTAATTAATTGTTGAGCCGAAATACCTCCTAGAATCTTTTCACCGGTTTTGCCAGAATTACTCAATCGTCTTATAGCAGCAAAACGAACCCTGAAAAATTCATCTAAATTATTAGAGAAAATCCCCAAAAAACGTAATCTTTCTAAAAGAGGTACTGATGTATCTGCGGCTTCCTGTAACACTCTAGCGTTAAAAGCTAACCAACTTTTTTCTCTATCTATATATTTATTTACTAACACTTTATTTCTTTAAATCTTTTGGAGTTATTATTTTTTTCACTTGCCCCTTGTCAATATTTTTCCAACTATCCGTATCAAATTGTAAGGATACAAATCCAGCAGTAGGGACATTCTCTACGAATACATCACCAAATTTATTAACAAAATCTGTAATAGCACCATTATGACCAAAAAGAATTAGACTTTCGAACGAATTATCACAAGATTTAATCATATGTTCTAATTGACCACTATCAAAAGTATATAAATCCTTCATGAATACTATACTTTCAATTGGAACCAATAAATTTTGCACAAAAATTAAGGCTGTATCCGCAGCACGTTTTGCAACACTACTCCATATTATAAAGGTTTTTGGAATATAACTTGCTATCTTCGACGAAACTAAATGTGCATCTTGCATTCCTTTTTTATCCAATGGCCTATCAATATCCTTAAATGGAACATCCCAATTAGATTTACCATGTCGTATTAATATTAAATTTTTCATATTGATCTAATTAAATTCAGAAAGAGAAAGATACAATATTTATTTAAAAACAATACAACTAGTTTAGCTTTATAAAAATCTTTATTAGCTCGATTTATTACCTTTTTACTGTTTGTAAAGAAAAATAATAGAAATAGAATATGAAGGAATGAAACTAGACAAAAATAATATTATAAACAAAAAGAGCTAAATTATATATGATTTAATAAAAAACTATTTTCAGCCAAAATCTATTAAAAAATTGGATAAAAAAAAGGCTCTATAAAATAGAGCCTTAAAAAACTAACTAAAATCAAATTATATTTTCGCAAAAATATTTGTATAATATTTTTTACCTGTTTCTGGGTCTGATTTAATTGCAATACCAAAGTGAGTATAGTTACCTACAATATTTGCTTTGTGTCCTGGACTATCCAACCATGCAGCCACAACAGATTCAGGAGTATTAAAATTGTATGCTACATTTTCACCAACTTTCTTCGCATCCAATACTTTCATGATATCTTCTGAACGAGTAACAAAATTATTATGATTAACCACATTATTTGCAATCATATAATTATCATGTTCTTCTGATTTATAAGAAATATGATTAATTTGTTCTAAAGAATTCAAACCAACACTTACTCTATATTCATTAATTAACCTCATTGTAGCTAACTCTATATCATTATAATTATATTCTACAACTTTCGCTGTAAGAGCGGTAGTTGTGGTATTATTAACTACTTCAGATGAGTCGGAAGAACAAGAATTCAAAGTGAAGATTACTGTTATTAGTAAAGCGATACGGTTTAGATTTGTTATCATAATGTTAGTAGATTAAATTCAAAGTAGATGTGGGGCAAAAACTTTAAAACGATTAGAATAATATCTTTTGTTATTCCAAATATAAGACAAACATTTAAAAAACACCTTTAAAAAGACAAAAAACTCGATGAAATACATTTTATAAGTAAAATAATAAGTTAAAACTTATATAAATTAGTTAATTTTTATATTATAGGTTACTAAAATATTCAATACTATTACAAAATAGTAATAAAGAAGAAAGTCTAAAGAAAGAAATTGAGTTTCTGAAATAATCAGTTGTCCTTTAGGGTAATAGAAATAATTCTAAATAGATTATTTTATTGATGACGATACTAAAATAAAAGAGAGTTACTAAATAAAAAATAGGTTGAAAAAATTTAATGATTTTATCAACCTATTAACCAAAATAAATGTAATAATAAAATAAAAAATGAGATTAAATTTTTGCAAAAATATTAGTGAAATATTTTTCACCCGTTATTGGATCTGATTTTATAGCGATACCAAAATGTGTGTAATTCCCAACGATATTTGCTTTATGTCCTGGACTATGTAACCAAGCAGCAACCACAGACTCTGGTGTATTAAAATTATAAGCTACATTTTCACCTACTTTTTTAGCATCCAAAACATTCATAATATCTTCTGAACGCGCTACAAAATCATCATGATTAACCACTTTGTTTGTAATCATATATTCATCATGAACTTCCGACTTGACAGAAATATAATTTATTTTTTCTAATGTATTCAAACCAACACTAACTCTATAGTCGTTGATCAAGTCCATCGTTAGTAATTCCGTTTCAGTATAATTATAACTAACTGCTTTAGCTGTAAGACTAGTTGAATTTGAACTATTATCTGTAACTTCTTCAGAGTTAGAAGAGCAAGAATTCATTGTAAAGATTACAGTCGCTACAAAAGCGATACGAAGTAGATTTCTTTTCATAATGTTAGTAAATTAAGTTTAAAGTAGATGTGGGGCAAAAACTTTAATATGATAATTATTGGATAATAGTACTGTTTCTTAATATTATCTCAAACTTAACATAAATAACGTTTAAAAACACAATAAAATCGACTAACTACATATATCAAGTATTATTTATATACTTAAACTTACAAATACAATTATTTTAATTAGTAAAGAATTCATTAAAATATTAAAAATAAAAAATATAATCATTTCCTACCCAAGATAAAAAAGAGACTAAAAATACAAAGAGGCTACTTCATAATAATGAAATAGCCTCTTTAAACACTATAAAAATGAATCTATTTAAGGAGCCATACGCTCAGTTTTCCAAGAATAATCCTCCTGTATGCTATAACGGATACGATCATGCAAACGATTGGGTCTTCCTTGCCAAAATTCTACTTCAATTGGATTTACAATAAAACCTCCCCAATGCTGTGGACGTGGAATTTCTTTATTTTCAAAAGATACTTCCAAGTTTTTTAAAGCATTTTCTAAATATTCTCGTGATGGAATCACTTGACTTTGATCAGAAACTAAAGCTCCCAACTTACTTCCATCTGGTCTTGAATCGAAATAATTATCGGAAATATTATCTGCAACCTTACTTGCAATTCCTTTTATGATGACTTGTCGCTCCATAGAATGCCAAAAGAATGACAAACATACTTTTGGGTTCTCAACTATTGCTTTTCCTTTTTCTGAGTTGTAATTCGTATAAAAAACAAACCCTTCTTCAGAAAATTTCTTTAGCAATACTACTCTTGCTTTTGGAAAGCCATCCAAGCCAAAAGTAGAAACTGTCATGGCATTTACTTCTTCAGTCCCCCCAAAATCTTCAATTTCGTGAAACCATCTTTTGAACAAATTAATAGGATCTTCTGGAATAGTAGTTTCTAATAATTCACTCTTTTCATAAGACTTTCTGTAATTACTTAAATCATTCATAATTTTTACTTTTTTTCGTGGCAGAAACTCTTGGCCAGAATTACTACAACTATTACAAATAAGATTACTCCAATTTGTTTCTATTTTATTGGATTTATAAATCAAAACTTTTGCCATCATCTCCCAAAAGTACATTTTCAAAAACGGTTTGCGCTTCTTTTTGAAAGTAATCAATCAGTTCGTATCGGGTAGAATAATGTCCTAGTATTAACTTTTTAACATTGGCTTTCTTAGCTATTGTTGCAGCTTCGATTGCTGTAGAGTGCATTGTTTTACCTGCTAATTTTTTCTCAGACTCCAAAAAGGTCGATTCATGATACAAAACATCTACCCCATCTATCACAGGAATAACAGCCTCATTATAGACTGTATCCGAACAAAAAGCATAACGCATTGGTGGCTCTGGATCGAATGTTAACTTACCATTCGATATAATTTCACCGTTTTCAAGTGTAATATCTTTGCCGTTTTTTATATTTTGATAGAAACAAGTATCAATAGAATAACTTTCAACTGCGGTAACATTTAGTTTTCGTTTGTCTATTTTTTCTTCGAATAAAAAGCCATTTGTGTACACTCGATGTTGCAATGGTATCGTTTTCACTACTACTTTGTCATCTTCAAAAATCACTACACTTTCCTTAGACTCCAATTCGTGGAAAAACAAATTGTAGTTCGTCCATGAATTCGAAAGTTTTAATTGCAAAAGCGAAATTTCCTTGATTCCTTTCGGGCCATAAATATGTAAATCTGTAGTTCGTCCCAATAAACTGAAAGTCGAAATCAATCCTATTAAACCAAAAAAATGATCACCATGCAAATGAGAAATAAAAATATGATTGATTTTGGAAAATTTAATTTTATTCTTTCGCAGTTGCACTTGTGTACCTTCGCCACAATCAATTAAAAAAAGTCGATTTTTGACCTCTAATACCTGTGCTGTAGGATTTGTAAAAGTTCTTGGTGTGGCTGCATAACAACCTAGTATGGTTAATTTCATTATTTTATTTAGAAAAACACAGAACCCTTTGCCAGTTCTATTATCGTTAAAGCTCATATTAATAGCCGTACAATAAACAATAGTATCTTCTCATACTACCCAAGGCTATTTTCACATTAAATAAATTGCACTTTGAACTGTATAAAGCTAGATTTTAATCAATATAAAATTAAGAAGCAATACAACTTAAAAAACTCAATTTTTTATTATTTTTTTTTGTCTACAAATCCATTTAAATGGATTCTCAAAACCCTAAATCTCTTTCAATTTCTTCCATACCAATAATATCATTTGCTTCTAGCAAAGTTGGAACAACTGTTAATTTGGTCGAAACCGCATTAAAATCAATACCATCGGCAACGATAATAAAAGATTTCTTTGCTTTTTTGTGCTGCTTAGATAAGGGCTTAAGCAATTTTATATCTTCGATAGTTACTTCTTTATTTGGTAAGAGATCAATAATCAAATTGTGCTCTTCGTACGATTTGTATTGATGTGTAACTTTCATCAAGAATGCAGTAAAATCTGCCTGCGTTTCTTTTATAGTAATGGTATGTCCTTTTTGATCTACTTTCATCTGATTTGTTTAAAGTTGGATTTTGAACTAATATACGCGTTATTATTGAATTTTCGATGCCAAAAGATAAATGACTGCCATACGAATAGCAACACCATTTTCGACCTGATTCAAAATAACTGACTGTTGTGAATCTGCTACATCTGACGTAATTTCTACTCCCCTATTAATAGGTCCCGGATGCATGATTACAATTTCTTTCTTTAATGAATCTAGTAATGCTTTATCTACTCCGTATTGCTGTGCATATTCACGAGTAGATGGAAAAAAGTTCACATCCATTCTTTCATTTTGTACGCGCAACATATTTGCAACATCACACCATTCCAATGCTTTGCGTAAATTGGGTTCAACCGTCACTCCTAGTGATTCAATATGTTTTGGAATTAATGTTTTGGGGCCACATACTTTAACCTCAGCACCTTGCATTTGCAGTGCATAAATATTCGAAAGTGCCACTCTAGAGTGCAAAATATCGCCTACAATAACCACTTTTTTTCCTGCAACATCACCTAGTTTTTCTCGTATAGAATAACTGTCCAATAAAGCTTGTGTAGGATGTTCATGTGCTCCATCACCAGCATTAATAATACTTGCTTTTACATTTTTAGACAAAAAATAAGCCGCTCCTGGAGTTGCATGACGCATCACCACCATGTCTACTTTCATCGAGAGAATATTGTTGACTGTATCAATCAATGTTTCTCCTTTTTTGACAGAGGATTGTGCCGCTGAGAAACTAATCACATCGGCAGACAAACGTTTTTGAGCCAGCTCAAACGAAAGTTTGGTACGGGTACTATTTTCAAAAAATATATTGGCAATCGTGATGTCACGTAACGATGGCACCTTTTTGATTGGGCGATTGATAACTTCTTTAAAATGATCGGCTGTTTCAAATATTAGATCAATATCATTCTTATTAATGTACTTGATTCCTAATAAATGATTTACGCTTAATTCTTTCATTTTTTTATATCCTTAAATTATGAGTTTTATGAGGCCTTTTTTTAGGTTGTAATCAAACAAACCGAATCCTCGCCGTCATTCTCTTCCCAGTTTACTTTAACTTTTTCGCCATTAATCGCGTCAACTTGACGCCCTCTATAATCAGGCTGAATTGGTAAATTGCGACTGAAACGCCTATCAATCAAAACCAACAATTCAATCGCAGACGGACGACCAAAGGACTGGATTGCAGTCAATGCCGCACGAATGCTTCTACCTGTAAACAATACATCATCTATAAAAATGACCTTTTTATTTTCGACAATAAAATTGATTTTGGTTTTATTGGCCTCCAATGGTTTCTCAGTTCTACGAAAATCATCTCTAAAAAACGTAATATCCAAGTAACCTAATTGAATCTCAGGCGTGTGATATTCTGTTTCCAGCAACGATTTAAGGCGTTCGGCTAGGTAGGTCCCTCTAGGTTGAATCCCGACCAATATAGTATCCGAAAAATCTAAGTGATTCTCAATGAGTTGACAAGCCAAACGATGCAGAATGATATTGACTTCCTTAGAAGTGAGCAATACTTTTTGAGTCATAGTAATTGTAGTGTTTGTGCAACAAAGATACAAAATAGGATTTAGGAAATAAATAATAAACCATCCTTACCACCATAAATATTTATAGTCAAAACATACGCCACCATAAAAACCGATAATATCATAACTTTTCTTAAAAATTCTATAACAATCCAACTGTATACTCTGACTAATTTTATAAAAATTAAAAACCTCAAAAAAATATTTATCATGAAAAATTTTTCCCTAAAAATCGCTACTCTTTTTGTAATCCTATCTCTTTTCACAAGTTGTGAGGCAATCGGAAGTATTTTTAAAGCCGGAATGGGATTCGGAATCTTTCTTGTCGTTGCAGTTATAGTTGTTGTCCTTTGGTTAATATTCAAAATGTTCGGCAAAAAATAAGACATTCGCAAAAAAAAGCCCTAAGCAAATGCTTAGGGCTATATCTATAATTATCTGTTTAAAGATTTGATTTTACGATAACAAAACCATTTCAACCTTATCTTTTTTAAGAATACATTTTCACTCTTAATTCCTGTACTTTTTCATCATCCAAATATTCGTCAAACGTCATATAACGGTCAATTGCACCTTTTGGAGTCAGTTCTACAATTCTGTTACCAACAGTTTGTGCAAACTCGTGATCATGCGTGGTAAAAAGAATCGAACCTTTATAGTTCTTCAATGAGTTGTTAAAAGCAGTAATCGATTCCAAATCCAAGTGATTAGTAGGTTCGTCCAACATCAATACATTTGCACGTTCCATCATCATACGAGACAACATACAACGTACTTTTTCTCCACCAGACAACACTCGACTCGTTTTCAAAGCTTCCTCTCCAGAGAAAATCATTTTCCCCAAGAAACCTCTAATGAAAACTTCATCGCGCTCTTCTTCTGTTTTTGCCCATTGACGCAACCAATCTACCAAAGTTAAATCATTTTCAAAATAACTGTGATTCTCCCCTGGCAAATACGCTTGGTTTGTAGTCACACCCCAATCATAAGTTCCAGCATCAGCTTTGAGGTTATTGTTCAAAATTTGGTAAAAAGCTGTCGTTGCTCTCGAATCTTTAGAGAATAAAACCACTTTATCACCTTTGTTCATATTCAAATCTACGCCTTCAAAAAGCAAATCACCATCTACAATAGCTTTCAATCCCTGAACGTTCAAAATTTGATCTCCCGCTTCACGGTCTTGGTCAAAAATAATCGCCGGATAACGGCGGCTTGAAGGTTTAATTTCAGAAATATTTAATTTCGAAATCATTTTTTTACGAGAAGTCGCTTGTTTGGACTTCGCTACATTCGCACTAAATCGACGTATAAACTCCTCCAACTCTTGTTTCTTCTCCTCTGCTTTTTTATTTTGTTGCGCACGTTGTTTTGCTGCTAATTGGCTAGACTCATACCAAAACGTATAGTTTCCAGAATAATGGTTGATTTTACTAAAATCGATATCAGATATATGTGTACAAACCGAATCCAAAAAGTGACGGTCATGCGACACAACAATTACTGTGTTATCATAATTAGCCAAGAAGTTCTCCAACCAAGCAATAGTCTCAAAATCCAAATCATTCGTAGGCTCATCCATAATCAACAAATCAGGATTTCCAAATAAAGCCTGCGCCAAAAGCACACGTACTTTAATTTTCCCCTCCAAGTCGGCCATCAAAGTATAATGATTTTCCTCCGTAATTCCAAGGTTAGACAACATTGCAGCAGCATCCGAGTCGGCATTCCAACCGTTCATCTCCTCAAATTGCACTTGTAATTCCCCAATTTTATCAGCATTCTTATCGTTGTAATCCAAGTACAACTCATCCATTTCCTTCTTAACGGCATACAAAACCTTATTTCCCATCAATACTGTCTCCAGCACCGTATGTTCATCAAATTTATTGTGATTTTGATTTAGAACCGACATCCTTTTTCCTGGTTCCAAATGTACATGGCCAGCAGTAGGATCCATTTCTCCTGCAATAATTTTCAAAAAAGTAGATTTTCCAGCACCATTGGCGCCAATAACCCCATAAATATTACCGTGCGTAAAAGTGGTGTTCACTTCATCAAACAAAATACGTTTTCCAAACTGAACCGATAAATTATTAACTGTTAACATATATGTTCTTTATTTATAAAATTTCGGCAAAAGTACAAAAAAATACTCAGTTCTAAGAATGCCATATCATAAGGTTTTCAAAACAACTTTTCGTACCAAAATCAAGAGAGTTATTTGGGCGTGCCACCAATAAGAAAAGGCGCTTAATTCACTTTGTATATACAAAGCCCCTTTCCTTATTGCTGTCGGGTGATCCGCGCTACTTCCGTAGCTTGCTCCTCCCCCTCACGCAAAAATACAGATTTTATTAAAAATTATGCTTTAGTATGTGGAAAACCGTAAAACAGCACCAATTATTTATTTTAGTTTTGCAAAAAATAAAGTCAATCAAAACACAAACGGCAACACTGAAAACCGATTAGAGTAAGTGTTCATCTTTAACTATTTTATTATGAAAAAATTATTTTTTACTGTTGCATTTATTACTGTGAATGCAATAACATTTGCTCAATCATCAACCTATATAAGTGGTTATACAAAAAGCAACGGAACCTATGTCCAAGGGTATAACAAAACAACCACAGACAATACAAATACTAATAATTATTCAACACAAGGAAACTACAATCCTTACAACGGAAATGCAGGAACAAAACCAAGAGACTACTCTACTGAATCAAGCAATTATAGTGCAGACAAAAATGTTCAAACTGGCTCTCGAGGTGGTCAATACTACATTAATAGCAATGGAAATAAAACTTATGTCCCTAAACAATAATTTTAAAATAACTGTTTTATCTAAAAAGGTGAAGCATAAAACTTTAAAAAAATTGTTATGGAATTTATAATTCTATTAATAGTACTAGTGGTATTTGTTTTCTTAGTTAGAATGTTTGGAGCTTGGATGTTGAGATTAGATGAAGTATTTAACTTCAAAAGAACAAACAAAACTATTGAAATGTATATCTGAAAAAATAAAAGAAGAAACCACATTAGCACAAATTAAAAAAATTCTAACTCTCTATGCTTAATAACCAATACAAAAAGGGGCTTATTTCATTTTTTGACTATTTAGCCTCTTTCCTTGTTGGGGTCTAGCTTTAGACTTCAACGTCACCGAATACCTCAATCCCTCATGTAGTAAGTAACTTAATTATTTGGAAATTAAATATACTAAATAAGCTAATCACAACCTCTCAGATTTCCAATAATAGCTCAGAAAAAAAAATGCTTTCTTAATCCTGATCTCAAATCAACAAATGATGTTGTTTTCATGATTTCTTCGTTACTATCAATGAGTTTGCTAACCGCAATTCTTTATAAATGATTAAGTGGAATTCCTTAAAATGATAAACTTTATGGATTTCAATTATATTAGGTTGATACTTCTAAATATATTCTAACTAATATGTTCAGTAATTTCTCCTATGTTCAAAAAAAATCCGATTACCAAAATTTTCATGCATCTAACAAGATTTAATCGTGACTATTTTTCTTTAAGTAGGGTTACAATAAACGTAGTCCCCTTTTCAACTTCACTTGTTACTGAGATATTCCCACCATTTTTAGTTATAAATTCTTTACAAAGTATAAGTCCAAGTCCTGTACCTATTTCATTATTAGTTCCTTTAGTTGAAATATTTGAATCTATTCTGAATAATTCCTCAATAACTTTTGAATCAATTCCCACTCCATTATCAATAAAGTGAAGTTCAATAGTATCCTTATTTTCTTTATAATTAATAGTAACCTTTCCACCTTGAGGAGTAAATTTGATTGCATTATTTACCAAATTACTAATAAAAGTTATAGCAGTATTTTTATCAATTGATAATATAGCTTCTGATGGAATATTTACTGTAATCTGAATATCTTTTTCTAGAGCACTCCGTGAATAAGGAGCGATACTCATTTCTATAAGTATTTTTAGATTAATCCTTTCTTTATTAATTTTTATTCTTCCTGTTTGTGTTCTAGCCCATGTAAGCAAGTTGGTCAGTAAATTAAAAGCTAGTTTTGAAGATATATTCAATGAAGTAATCAATTCCTTTTTCTCAGCGTCATCAATCTCATCATAATCTTCAACTAATAAAGAGGTAATTCCTAAAATATTATTAAAAGGACTTCTAAGATCATGAGAAATAATACCGAAGAACTTATCCTTGGTTGAGTTTGATTCTTTAAGCTCATCACGTTGTTTCGAAATAACATCATTTTTCTGAATCAATAATTGATTTGCCTTTTTCTTAATCACAAATTGATATAGCAGAATGATAATCAATACTAATATTACCAAAGAGATCAATATGAAGGAATTTCTCAGATTTGTTTGTTTTTCAATAGCTAATTCTTGAATCAGACTATTTTTTCGTAGTAATTCATTTTCTTTATCCTTTTTTTCACTATCGTATTTGGTTTGCATTTCTGCAATTTGTTTCGATCTGTTTTTATTATAGACACTATCTTTTAATGCAATATACTTTTCTAGATAAACTAACGATTTATCTAAATTACCAATATCTTTATGTAAATCCGATTGTATTTTGTAAATGTCTAGTAATTCTTCTTTAGCATCTAATATTAAAGCCAATTTAAATGCTTTTTTATAATATAAATCCGCAGAGCCAAATCTGAGCTGTTCTTTATGAATAAGTCCTATGCTTTTGTTAGCAAGTAATACACCAAATTGATCATTAATTTTTTCACTTAATAGATGTGATTCTTTAAAATACTTTAAGGCACTATTATAATTTTTAAGTTGGTATTCTGAGTTTCCAATATTATACAAACTTATTGTCGTTCCATAATTATTTTTGTTTTGTTTGTTTAGCACAAGCGTTTTGATATAGGTTGCTTTCGCTTTTTCATGATCTTCTTGGGCTTCATAAATTTGCCCTAGAGTATTAAGCTGTGCAGACAAATAACTATCACCACCTTCTTTTTCAGATAGATCAATAGCTTCTTCAATATACTCAAGCGCTTTAGAATAATTTTCTTGAGCTAAATATATTGAACTGATATTACCAATAATTTTGATGTAAGAATGTGTATACCCATTTTCTTCTGAAATTTTTAAAGATTTTAAATAACATTTCAAAGCATTCTTATAGTCTGATAAGTCTTTATAAACAATCCCTATATTACTCAATAAGGAACATATACCGTTTTGATTGTTAATCTCTTCATATATTTTTAAAGATTTTTGATAATTTTTTAATGCTAGTTGAAATTCACTTTTGGCCCAATAATTAACTCCAATAATTTGCAATGATTTTGCAATATTTTCTTTGCTATTTTCTTTAAGTGCAAGTGAGTAAGCCATTTTTGCATACTTAAGCCCTTTATCTGGTGAAACATTCCAATAGGCATATGCTAGTTTATTTAACACTTCAACTTTCTTAATCCCTTGTTTACTAGGTAATTGAAATTCTAAACTGTTTATTTGACTTTGTGCAAATAAACAATTTGAAAGAAGTAAAAGAATAATGAATAAAGCCTTTTTCATAAAACTATTTTTCAAGAGACAGAAGATATTATTTATAATTTAAACAAATTGAATCATAATTCTTATATAACATTGGCTTCTGTATTTTGGTAATCCATTTTTTAACAAAGAGTTTTAACATATCTCTTATTAGAACTATAAAAAGCTTGTTTTTTACTAATATACAATTTATGACCATACATAAATATTAAATTCATCAATTTTTACATTTATTTAAAAAAGAAAAGAGCTACAACCTTTAATTTTACACTTAATTCTGTTTATAAAAACCTATAAATTAAGTATCTTACTATTTAAAGATTATACCCTCATTTAAATTTCCCTTATGGAAGAACTTTTGGAACAAATAAGAGCGTGTACAGTTTGTAAAAAACACCTTCCATTGGGTGCTAATCCTATCGTTGCCGCTAATTACTTTAGTAAAATTATCATTATAGGTCAAGCACCTGGACGCATTGTACACACTACAGGAATTCCTTGGAACGATAAAAGTGGGGACAACTTACGCAATTGGTTAGACGTAGATAAAGAAACGTTTTACAACCCTACTATTTTTGCATTGATTCCTATGGGGTTTTGTTATCCTGGAACTGGAAAATCAGGGGACCTTTTACCACGTCCAGAATGTGCACCGTTATGGCATGAGAAATTACTACAGGCGATGCCAAATGTAAAGCTAATTTTATTGTTGGGAAAAACGGCGCAAAATTATTATTTGCATACCAATACAAAAAAAAATTTAACTACAACGGTGCAACAATTCGAAAGTTATTTACCAAAATACTTTCCGTTACCACATCCTTCACCAACAAATAATATTTGGCATGCCAAAAATAAATGGTTTTCAATTACTGTTCTTCCACAATTAAAAAATAAAATTGCCGCAATTATTAAGAGCTAATACTTTCAATCCAATAAGGTTAATCAAAACTATAAATTTTGTAGCTTAAAAAACAATAAACCTTTTGCAACTAAAATCGACAAAGTTTTTCATTCAGGAATAATCGCTACACAAACTACTTCCGTTCTGGGTTTAATAAACGTTTGGTTTATAGAAACCGCATTGCAAATGCTATAATTTTCTATTTTAAGAAAGTAGGTACTCTTTACAAATAAACCCGAATTTGGACAGATAAACGAACATGTCGAAATTTTCAATCAAAATGGTGATTTAGTGCTTGTGTGCGACCATATTTTATTAGCAAAAAAGAAAATATAACTTTTGTTCTACTATAATGGACATATGTGAAGGCCTTCCTTAGCCGTTTCGCCTATGTTTGTACAACCAAAAAACTACAAAATATTATGAAAAATACTGTTTTAGGATTAGTGACTATTGCATTAGTATCCTGCAATGCACAACAGAAAACAACCAAAAATAAAGTTGCAGACAAAAAGATTGAATACAAAGCCGATTGGAAATCATTGGAGCAACACAAAACACCTGAATGGTTCTTGGATGCTAAGTTCGGAATCTACTGCCACTGGGGACCGTACTCGGTTCCAGAATATAAAAACGAATGGTACTCGCACTGGATGTACGTGAATAAGGACAATCCTGAGGCTAGGAAAGGGAAAGAAAGTGAGTATTATACGCATCATGTGAACACTTACGGACCACTGGATAAATTTGGTTACAAAGATTTCATTCCGATGTTTAAGGCTGAAAAGTTTGACGCTGCTGCTTGGGCAGATTTATTTGAAAAATCAGGTGCAAAATTCTCCGGACCCGTTTCTGAACATGCCGATGGTTTTGCCATGTGGGATAGTGATTTGACCAAATGGGATGCCAAAGAAATGGGACCTAAGCGTGATATCATGGGCGAATTGTCTAAAGAAATCAGAAAAAGAGGGATGAAATTTATCGCGACTTTTCACCGCCAATGGTTGTATGCTTGGTACCCAACTTGGGATGAAACTACCGATGCATCAGACCCAAGATATGCTGGTTTGTACGGTCCAAAAGTTAAAAAAGGAGATTTTCTTTTCCCAGACAATCCAAATAGAAAAAAACTAGGAGCGGCATCTTATTACCCACTGGCTGACGAACAATTTAACAAAGAATGGTTGGCTCGTTTGAAGGAGATTACCAATAAATACAACCCAGATATGGTTTGGTTTGATAACAAAATGGACATTATTGGTGAAGATTACCGCAAAGAATTCCTAGAGTATTATTACAACCATGCGGAGAAAAATAATCAAGAAGTAGTTTCAACTTACAAATTTCATGATTTTGCCGAAGGGACGGCCGTACTCGATTTGGAACGAGCAAGAATGAGTGAGAAAAAAGATTTCCCGTGGTTGACAGATGATTCTATTGACTGGAAATCATGGTCACACATTTCTGATCCAAACTACAAATCGACCAATCGTTTACTTGATTTCTTGATAGATGTAGTGAGTAAAAACGGGGCGGTTCTATTGAATATCACACCAAAAGCAAATGGTGAAATTCCAGAACCGGTCAAAGAACGTTTGCTACAAATGGGAGATTGGTTGCGTACCAATGGAGAAGCTATTTACGGCACACGCACTTTTGATATCTACGGCGAAGGCGATGCAGAAGTAAAAGAAGGCCATTTGAGTGAAGACAAAAATGCTGATAATACGGCCAAAGATATTCGTTTTACTAGAAAAGGAGAGGTTGTTTATGCAACGGTTCTAGATTGGCCAACCGACAATAAATTAGTAATTCATTCCTTCAAAAAAGGAAGTCCGTATTTGACCAAAGGTATCGAATCGATTGAATTTTTGGCTAACAAGAAAAAAATGAAATTCACGGTGGAGAACGACGGATTACACATTCAATTACCAAAAGAAAAAGTAGGTGATTATGCTTTTGCATTCAAAATAACACCAAAGAAATAGTTTTAAAAGCATTTGGGCGTGACCCGCTGAAAAACGCGGGTCGGGCTATGCGCTACAATCTTTTACGGGGCAGAAAAAGCCCCATAAAAGGATTTCCGCTTCAAACGAAGTTCACAGAACACCGCTAAAAAATAAAAGTATAGTGATGTAATCCCTCACGCAAAACAGACAAGAGGTGAAATCTTCATAAATAGTAAAATTTAAAACATGAAAAAGACAGGATTATCAATCACATTGGCAGTACTCCTTTTTTGTCAATTGTCTATAAGTCAACGTTCTAGCAACAAACAGCCCAACATCATTTACATCATGTCTGATGATCATACCGCTCAAGCTATTGGTGCTTACGGGAGTCGTTTGGCAAAATTAAACCCAACGCCTACCATCGATAAATTAGCAGCCGAGGGAATGCTTTTCGAAAATGCTTTTGTAACCAACTCCATTTGTACGCCTAGTCGCGCGTGTATTATCACAGGTCAGTATTCACAGACCAATGGTGTTTTGGACTTGGATGGCGAATTGGACCCCGCCAAAGAATACTTGCCAATGGAAATGAAAAAGCTGGGATATACCACAGCGATGATTGGAAAATGGCATTTGAAAAACGAACCTTCAGCCTTTGATTACTACAAAGTTTTGCATTCGCAAGGAAAGTATTTCAACCCTACTTTTTTCGAAAAAGGAAAAGGAGAATGGATGAAAAACGAAGTGAAATCAGTGGGTCATTCGACCGATGTGATTACCGATATCACTTTGGATTACTTGCAAAAAAGAGACAAATCAAAACCTTTTTTCATCATGCACCACTACAAAGCACCGCATGATATGTTTGAGTTCGCTCCACGATATGCCGATTATTTAAAAGACGTAGAAATTCCAGAACCAGCGAGTTTGTATTTTCAACCCAATTTTGGTTCAGAAGCCACGGTTGGTAAAAACGGAAAATTAGGTGCGGTTATTGGAAGCTCGGTTTCAGACCGACATTTATACCGAAACTATGTAAATATGCTTTTGAAGGATACTGTTTCTGGAACAATCGCTACTCATTTGGCTTATCAAGAATACTTAAAAAGATATTTAAGATGTGTTAAAGGCGTGGATGATAATTTGGCTCGATTGTTCGAATATCTAAAAAAAGAAGGTCTTTGGGAAAATACCGTAATCGTATATACTGGTGACCAAGGAATGATGCTTGGTGAACATGATTTGATTGACAAACGCTGGATGTACGACGAATCGATGCGCATGCCGTTTATTGTTCATTATCCAAA
>NZ_JAOQMX010000006.1 GCF_025960985.1 Flavobacterium psychraerolatum
CGACAAGCTCAGACGGACAAGTTGAGTAATCAAGTTTTACAGTCAGATTTTCATTTGGTTATCATTATTAAGGGAAAGTCTTCGACAAGCTCAGACGGACAAGTTAAGTGCTCAAGTCTTATGTTTAAGTTTTACTTTGATGTCTTCGCTAGATTAAATACCGATGTACTATAAACTAATATGATTTTTGTCTCATCGAGCGTAGTCGAGATGTATAAGTTGTTTCTCGACTGCGCTCGAATTGAGAGTAGAAGTATTTAAATTTTTTATTGGATTTGTTTGTAGGTCTTCGACAAGCTCTGACGGACAAGTTGAATGATCAAGTTTTGCAGTAGTTTTTTATTTGGTTGTCATTATTATGTAAAAGCCTTCGACAAGCCCAGACGGACAAGTTGAGTAATCAAGTTTTGCAATCGAATTTTTATTTGGTTGTTTCATTTGCGCAAAAGTCTTCGACTAGCTCTGATGGACAAGTGGACTGTTTACGATTTAAAATCAAATTTTCAATTAGTTGTTCTCACTATATATTATACCTATATAAAATAAATACCTATAATCTTGACCAATTGCGCGCAGTTGTGATGTATAGTGTGGTTACGACAATGCTTGAATTGAAAGCAAGATGATTTTGACAATGATATTGTAAGCTATAAAACACGAATATGAAATAGTTTAATTGGGTGTCGTCGCTTTTAACCTCTATTCTATAACTTCCAATTTACCCCTTAAGAATATTCTAATTGAAAGCTGGTTACACTATGAGATTCTGAATTAATTGATGCTATTTTAGGAATTAGGTAAATCGGATTAGTAACTGTATTATTTTGAATAAATCATCATTTCTTTGTCAAAAGTAATTCATACTTAAGTTATTACATTTGAGAAAATAAATTATATTATAATCTAAAATCATTTTAATGGCATAGTTGTTGTGATATGGGTTTGCAAGAAAATATAATTTTAATAATATAATTTATATATAAGTTTTTTATTAATAAATTAGTTAATTAATGTATTTAATCGATATTTTATTCTGTTTTATCGAATTAATTGATTTGCGTGATTATGTTTGTACTAGAATTAATTTATAAACAATTAAAAATCTCAGCAAGTTGAAAAATCTAAAAATGAAATATTGTACAATGATGCTGCTACCGATCTTGTTCGGTTCTTTTGCAGGTTTCGGCCAAAACAATAGCGGTGATGTTATGGAAAATATCATTACTTCAGGTAGTAATGCTGAAAGTAGTTCTGGAAGCGTAGCGTATTCCATCGGACAAGTATTTTATACCTATGTTGGTGAGTCTATTTATGGGCTAGCACAAGGGGTACAGCACAATGAAGTTTCAGCTACTTTGTTAGTTCCATCAAATGTTTATCCAAGTGCAGAAATCGTAATTTTCCCGAATCCAACTACAGATTATGTATCTATAAACATGACGGGAGTAGTAATTGACAAAACGCAGAGTTCGTACCAACTGTACGATACGCATGGAAGAATATTAAAACAAAACAGCATCAAAACAGAAGAAACCCAAATTAATGTGAGCGATCTTAGCTCGGCAGTCTATCTATTGCAAGTTGTAGTAGACAATGATCATACGAAAACATTCAAAATAGTAAAAAACTAAAAACCCCCACAAATGAAATCAATACTTACCCTACTATTATTGGTGACAGTTGCACTATCTGTACAAGCGCAATCACCAGAGAAAATGAGTTACCAAGCGATAATTAGAACACAAGACAACAGTTTGGTAGTTAACTCTAGGATTAGTCTACGTGTACTCGTGCATCAAACTTCTGCTTCAGGAGCTATAGTGTATCAAGAAACACATTCACCAAATACCAACAACAACGGACTTGTTTCTTTGGAGATTGGAACAGGAAATATTGTAACCGGGAGTTTTAGCAGTATTGCTTGGCAAAACGGACCTTATTTTATAGAAACGCAGGTTGATCCAGCAGGAGGTTCTAATTATAGCATCGTAGGAGTAACCCAATTGTTGAGCGTACCTTATGCCTTACATGCCAAAACAGCGGACCGATTAGTTGGAGCAGCTACAACAACAGTAGCAACACCTTATAGGGCTTCCGTGATGTCGGTAACAGCCTCAAGGAGTTTTGCAGCGGCTGATGTAAACAATACTATTGCTTGTACTACTTCAGCAACACTTACCTTACCTTCTGATTTTTCGAGTATGGTGATAGGAGATACCGTAAATCTAGAAGCACACAATGGAGCAGTTTTAAACATACAAGCAGCTTCAGGAGTAATTTTGAACTATAAAAACAGTGGAAGTGCTAGCTTTTCAAGTGCAGCAACCAACGTGACCTTTGGGTTTTTGAGAAAAACAGGAGATAATGATTATATAATTTCAGGACAATGAGAAAATTAATAAACATCCTATTATTTTGTAGTACGGTTAGCTTTGCACAAAACTACCAGTATGCGCAGAATAAAAAACAGGAGCCAATTAAGGCATCGCAACCCTCTAAAGCAGCACAAAAACTTGACTTAAATCAAATTGAAGAGAAGGCCTATTTTGCAGCGCATTTTTTGCCGCTATCAGAAAAGGCTAATATTCAAAAAGCATTGGACCAATATGGTTCTATTAGATTAGATAAAGGAAGTTATGAAGGAGTAGAAATTACAATGCATAGCAATCAACACATTTACGGACACCCAACTTTATCATGGACCTCAAAAATTACGATTGCAGGTGGAAGTTCGAACGTTAGTTTGATAAACATGCATGTTGAAGGTAGTACTCTTCATCTTGGAGCAGGTTCACCAATCACTAATTGTCTATTTAAAACTTTTTCATTTACAGGTATTACCGCTGATGTGGGAGCTAAAATTGAGAACTGCGAATTCATTAACTTTATTAATAGTTATATATATTTTGATTTTAGTACTTCAGGGTATTATAGAAATAATAA
The DNA here is from genome assembly GCF_025960985.1 of Flavobacterium psychraerolatum. Taxonomy (GTDB): domain Bacteria; phylum Bacteroidota; class Bacteroidia; order Flavobacteriales; family Flavobacteriaceae; genus Flavobacterium. The sequence continues at coordinate 2,944 of NZ_JAOQMX010000006.1, forward strand.
GTTTATAAAGATTCAAACGGGTGGTGGTTATTTACAAGGTGTAGCAGGTATCTTTATAAAAGGAAATAATACCACACCAAGCTTTGGTAATACACACGTATGGTCTAATCTTCTTACTCCTAATGGGGATGCTATTGTACTGGATAATTTACAATCTTCTAATTGGATTGGTGTTGATGCAGAAATGTGGAACTCACAAGGGAATAGCATTGGTAATAAATCTATGTTTTACGCTACAAATATGGGTGATTTAGCTATTACTGAGTTGGGTGGTGCTGACTATTCAAATATACCTACAGGTGGATTTAACATACAAGCTAATAAACTGGTACTAGTTGGTAATGGTATTGGTAGTAAGATCGACAGTAAAGTCTCTCCTAATGCAAATGTATTTAACATTGGGAGTTATAAAACGTATATTAGAAGTACAGGAGCTGTGACGGGTTTTAGTGTAGAGGCGCAAAGGAACTATGATTCAGATCATGCTTCAGATGTTTATCTTGATGGTAAATTACAACCCACTGCACTAGCCAATCCTTCTAATATTATTAATAGTTATGTAGGAACTAAAAAAACTCCATGGGCTAGACCAAATTGGGAAGATCTACCTGATCCTTTAGGAGCTAATTGGAAGGCTAATAGAGTAGGGAAACCCGATAGTGCTTCTTATATTCAGAATTTAATAAATACAAATAAAATTGCAGAATTGCCCGAGGGTGTGTTTTATATTGGTTCAACATTAATAGTAGGTAGTAATGATGAAGGTATTATTGGAGCAGGGACTGGTAAAACAGTTATTTGTGGTTTGACTGATGACTTTCCTTTGATAACAATGGTTGATAAGGTTTTCGATGGTGCAAGTTATATAGGGTCCAGGTATTATTTAGCTAATTTAACACTACAAGGAGGTTCTAAAGGGCAGTTTTTTCCAGAAGATTTTACAGGAACAACTTATGTATCTCCCAAATTTGTAGTATTTAGAAATCAAGCTATAGGTGTTCATTTGTATAAAATGGGCGGAACTGATAACTGTTTTTGGGACAATGTAAGCTTTGTAAATTGTGGAATTGGATTATATCAAAACCCTAAACCTTTTATTGGATCAGATTCAAATGCTTCTCCAGGTTATATTGATAAAACTATTTGGTACAATGCTCAATTTATAAATTGTGGCATTGGTATGTCTACAAAAGCTATGCGTGGAAATAATTTATTAACTTGGGTAAACTGTAAGTTTGATAATAATGAAGTGGCTTATGAAAATGGTAGTACTAGCTATCCAATTATGGCTAATTGCACTTTCACCAACAACCACGGAGAATATGTTATTCGAGGCGGTGATATTTCATTGTATAATTGTGATTTTTCAGGTAATACTCCAAATATCGCAACACATAATTTTGTACAGCTTTGGGCAGATGGGTGTAACTTCATGGATAATGTTAAGTTTTCAAACGTTGTTTCGGGAAATGATAATTCCCAAACGGTTTTAAATTCAACCATAGTTGGTGATGCTTTTCATAAAAATAGAGCCGATGCAAAACCTGATAATTCATTGTTTATGAATACTAACTTAGTAGCTCACCCTGAATACAACAAATTTATGGTGACGGTTCATAATGAAGTACCGAATGTGATCATAGATGCTGTACCTGATCCATATCCACAAATTTTAGTGACGCAGTAACAAATACTATTGTTTATAATTAAAGGTTCAGATGTTTTTCATCTGAACCTTTCTTATATTATAACTATAGGTGTTACTATGGCTATATATAGTAGTTTAATTTTGTTTTTTTTAAAACCAAAAATCGATTTAACTGTAATTGCATTATGGATCGAATTAGCAAAATGTCTCTCAGGTAGTAGTGCTTTATCGGATTTTGAATGTCTTTGAACAGATAAATTTTTCTTAGTCATTTCGCTTGTATAAGTTTGACTGATTTTTGTAATTCAAAAGAATCAACTTAAAAAAAATGAGTACAGCTAGTATCTATTTAAAAATTAAGGAAAGTCGAGAAAAGAAAAGACATACGGTTGAATATGTAGCTATTCAAATGGAAATGTCGGTGCAACTTTATCTAAAAGTGGAAACTGGTGCTGTCGATTTAAAAATTTCTAAATTGGATAAATTAGCTAAGGTTTTAGGGATGAAAAAGAGTGAATTGTTAGGGTTTAACTAGTATTGTTCCTGTTTTTTTGCTTAATCCTATTATTTGCTATGTCTGAAGTATTGAATAACTTTTATATGATCTATAAGAATCGCTTCAATGCCATATTACATAGGAATTGCTATTTTATTAAATCTCCCTTTCTATGTGCTTATATCATTAGCTGAAAATTATTGTAGAAAATGCCAATAGGTGATTTAATGGTAGTTTTTAATATATGGATTTCATAAATGTAATACACCTAAGAATTCATTGTTTCTGTGGATTTTTGTTTAAAATGAATTACGAAAAATTAGCAGATGCAATAGTTTATTTGAAATAACAAGTACGGAACGTAGGCTTAAAGATAAGTTAATATTGTAGGGTATAGGTGAACAATAAAAATTTAATTTCTCGTTAAAAGAACATAGATTTTATGTTTTATTGTCCTTAATAAGGAATTTTTATTACCGAATTAAAGGGCGAATTTATTGTTCACAGCCTAATTTTGTGCGAGTTATGCGATTTAATATTATTACATGCAGTCACTATGGTTGTAGTGAACTAAAAATGACTTAATGGTTTAGTATTCAGTATAAAGCGATGCTTTTACTGATTTTTTGTTTATCTCTTGATTTGGTTATTCTGTAACTGACAAGGGGGAACCCGTATCACAAACGAACAAATAGCCTGTAATTTTGGCTATAAAATGTTTCATTTTTTAATTAATTAAAGATTTTCTCTTAGATGACAAACAAAGCAGCTAAAATTTATATCGCAGGCCATAACGGAATGGTAGGAAGTGCCATTTGGCGTAATTTAGAAGCCAAAGGTTATTCCAATTTGGTGGGAGCATCAAGTAAAGAGGTAGATTTACGTAACCAACAGGCCGTAAACGATTTTATAGCGACCACAAAGCCAGAAATCATCATTGATGCGGCGGCCAAAGTAGGAGGGATTTTAGCCAATAATGATTTTCCGTACCAATTTTTAATGGAGAACATGCAAATTCAAAATAACTTAATTGATGCGGCACACCGCACTGATGTCTCCAAGTTTATTTTCTTGGGAAGTTCTTGCATCTATCCAAAACTAGCACCACAACCTTTAAAAGAAGACTATTTGTTAACCGACTCATTGGAGCCAACAAACGAATGGTATGCTTTAGCCAAAATTTCAGGTGTAAAATTGTGTCAAGCGATCCGCAATCAATTTCAAAAAGATTTTGTAAGCTTGATGCCAACCAATTTATACGGTACACACGATAATTTCGATTTAAAAAGTTCACATGTGTTACCCGCTATGATCCGTAAGTTTCATGAGGCCAAACACAATCAAAATGCAGCAGTCGTGCTATGGGGTTCAGGAACGCCAATGCGCGAATTTTTATTTGTAGATGACATGGCTGCCGCAGTAGTTTTCGCTTTAGAAAACAAATTACCCGATTATTTATACAATGTAGGAACAGGTGAAGATTTAACCATCAAAGAGCTAGCGACCACCATTCAAAAAATCGTAGGTCACACCGGCGAAATCGTTTGGGACGACAGCAAACCAGACGGTACACCAAGAAAATTAATGGATGTATCCAAAATGCACGCCTTAGGCTGGAAACACCAAGTACAATTAGAGCAAGGAATACAAAAAACATACAATTGGTTTTTGGAAAACATAGACAATTTCAAACAAATCGATTACAAATAAAACAAGTCGAGGGAAGAGGAAAGAAGTTAGAGGTCAGAAGTAATAAGTTAGAGGGAAGAGGTAATAAGTTAAAGGGAAGAAGTTAGAAGGAAAAGAATATAGAGAACAGCCAAATAACTGCAATCTAAATCCAAAATCACAAGAAAACTGAAATACGCAACCGAAAACTGCGACAACCACATCGACAATCACTGAAAACTGCGACTGCGACCGAAAACTGAGCCAGGAAACTGCGCCAGCCACATCGACAATCACTGAAAACTGCGACTGCGACCGAAAACTGAGCCAGGAAACTGCGCCAGCCACATCGACAATCACTGAAAACTGCGACTGCGACCGAAAACTGAGCCAGGAAACTGCGACAACCACATCGACAATCACTGAAAACTGAGACTGCGACTGAATACCGACCTCAGAGACAAAACACTAAAAAAAAAACGCCATCGTGCATAACAAATAACTTATGAATCCAACACAAAAAACAGCATTTATTACGGGAGTTACTGGTCAAGACGGAGCTTACTTAAGTGAATTTTTATTAAAAAAAGGATATATTGTTCACGGTCTTAAGAGACGTTCGTCACTTTTTAACACCGACAGAATTGATCATTTATACCAAGATCCACATGTAGAAAACAGAAACTTTATTCTGCACTATGGTGATATGACCGATAGTACCAATTTAACTCGTTTGATTCAAGAAATTCAACCAGACGAAATTTACAATTTGGCTGCGATGAGTCATGTAGCGGTTTCTTTTGAAACACCAGAATATACTGGTAATGCTGATGGCTTAGGAACATTGCGTATTTTGGATGCAGTGCGTTTGTTGGGTTTAGAAAAGAAAACACGTATTTACCAAGCTTCTACATCTGAGTTGTATGGTAAAGTACAAGAAGTACCACAATCAGAAACAACGCCTTTTTACCCACGTTCTCCGTATGCAGTAGCCAAAATGTATGCTTTCTGGATTACAGTAAACTACAGAGAAGCGTATGGAATGTATGCATGTAACGGAATATTATTCAACCACGAATCACCAATTAGAGGGGAAACTTTCGTAACCAGAAAAATTACTAGAGCGACGTCTAGAATTGCTTTAGGATTACAAGATAAATTTTATTTAGGAAATCTTGATGCAAAACGTGACTGGGGACATGCCAAAGATTATGTACGCATGATGTGGATGATCCTACAGGCAGAAGAAGCGGAAGACTGGGTGATTGCTACAGGAACCACTACACCAGTGCGTGAGTTTGTACGCATGAGCTTTGCTGAAGTAGGAATCGAATTGGAATTCAAAGGAGAAGGAGTGGAAGAAAAAGGTTTTGTAAAAGCCTGTAACAATCCAGACTACCAATTGGAAATCGGAAAAGAAATACTAGCAGTAGATCCAAAGTACTTCAGACCTACAGAGGTTGATTTATTAATTGGTGATCCAACCAAAGCCAAAACAAAGCTAGGATGGGAATGCCAATACGATTTAGCGGATTTAGTTAAAGACATGATGAAATCCGATGTTGCTTTGATGAAAAAAGACCAGTATTTGAAAGAAGGAGGCTACCAAACCTTGAACTATTTCGAATAAATTAAGGTAAAACGAAAATTTGATTATGAAAGTAAAAAATATATGTTGTTTGGGTGCTGGTTATGTTGGCGGTCCTACCATGTCGGTAATTGCCTTGAAGTGTCCAGAAATTAAAGTTACGGTGGTCGATTTGAACGAAGTGCGAATTGCTGCTTGGAACGAAGAAGATTTAGACAAGCTTCCGGTTTACGAACCAGGACTTGCAGACGTAGTGCGCGAAGCGAGAGGTCGCAATTTGTTTTTCTCAACCGAAGTAGATGCAGCCATTGATGCAGCCGATATGATTTTTATCGCGGTAAATACCCCAACTAAAACCTATGGTGAAGGTAAGGGGATGGCAGCCGATTTAAAATTTGTAGAGCTTTGCGCAAGACAAATTGCTAGAATCGCTAAAAACGATAAAATCATTGTTGAAAAATCAACTTTACCCGTACGTACGGCACAAACCTTACAAACCATTTTGGACAGCACAGGAAATGGCGTACATTTTGAAGTACTTTCAAATCCTGAATTTCTTGCTGAAGGAACTGCGATTGACGATCTATTTAATGCAGACCGTGTATTGATCGGTGGAAAACAAACAGAAAAAGGATTAGCCGCTATTCAGTCTTTAGTTGATGTGTATGCACATTGGTTATCGCCAAAACAAATTTTAACAACCAATGTTTGGTCGTCTGAATTGTCAAAATTAACCGCAAATGCCTTTTTAGCGCAGCGTATATCGTCTATCAATGCTTTGTCTGCTTTGTGTGAAGTGACAGAGGCAGATGTAGATGAGGTTGCGAATGCTATTGGTACTGACAGCCGAATTGGTCCTAAATTTTTAAAATCATCAGTTGGTTTTGGAGGTTCTTGCTTTCAAAAAGACATTTTGAATTTAGTGTATTTGTGTCGTCACTTTAATTTACCCGAGGTAGCGAACTATTGGGAGCAAGTGATAATTTTGAACGACTACCAAAAAAGACGTTTTGCAAAAAAGATAATTACATCACTTTTTAATACCGTTAGCGACAAAAAGATCACCTTCTTGGGATGGGCCTTTAAAAAAGACACTAACGATACACGTGAATCAGCTGCTATCTCTGTAGCAGAACATTTAATCGAAGACGGAGCCGAAATTCATGTATACGACCCTAAGGTTTCAGAAGCGAAGGTAAAACAAGACATGAAATACATTTGGGAACTGAATGGCGAATCTGAAGCTAGAATTCAGTCGAAATTAAAACAAATCGTAGTGTACACAAATCCAATGGAAGCCTTGGATCAAGCGCATGCAATTGCTGTTTTAACAGAGTGGGATGAATTTAAGACCTACGACTGGGCAACGATTTACACCAACATGTATAAACCTGCTTTTGTGTTTGATGGACGTAATATTTTGGATGTACCTAGTTTAACCAAAATTGGTTTTGAAGTAAAATCAATTGGAAAAGGATAAATTACCACTGTTAAATGGTAATAGTAAACATGAAAAAAGCAAACACCTATGAATAATCCCTTAAATAGGTTAAGGACGCACAAACATTATGAAAGAGGATTAAGTATGTTAAAATTAGTCTCTCTAGTAGGTAGTACCGAAATTTTATTGAAGGGAATTGGTTTTATTACAGGCATTTTGATTGTTCGTTTGTTACCGGTGCAGGAATACGCTTATTATACTTTGGCTAATACCATGGCTGGAACCCTACTTGTTTTAACAGATGGTGGTATCTCTAATGGTGTGATGTCTATTAGTGGTAAGGTTTGGAAAGATCCAGATAAGCTAGGTACTGTTCTAGCTACTGGATTAGATCTTCGCCGAAAATTTGCTGTGATAACTTTAATCATTGCCGTTCCAATCATCATTTATCTTTTGTTGTTGAATAAAGCAAGTTGGTTGACTGCAATTTTAATTGTTTTGTCTCTAATTCCTGCTTTTTATGCTGATTTATCAGATTCTCTCTTAGAGATTACTCCCAAGTTACACCAAGATATCAGTAGCCTTCAAAAGAATCAAATTACTGTGGGTATAGGGCGCTTGGCCTTAACAATTTTTACTATTTTTATTTTCCCATGGACCTTCATCATTTTGCTGGCTTCTGGACTTCCAAGAATATATGGTAATCATAAATTGAAAAAAATTAATGCGAAATTTGTTAATACCGATCAAAAACCAGATCCCATTGTTCGAAAAGAGATTCTAAAAGTAGTTGCTAGAATTTTACCCAATATTATCTTTTTTGCTTTTTCTGGACAAATAGTTATATGGGTTTTATCTATCTTCGGAAATTCAAATGAATTAGCCAGTATCGGTGCATTAGGAAGATTTACAATATTGATTGGTTTATTTACGAATTTATTGTCAACGCTATTTATACCACGTTTTTCTAGATTAGCAAATCACAAACGAAAGATTGTAAAATTATTTTTATTTTTTCAAATCCTATTAGTTGTTTTTTCATGCGGAGTAATGCTATTAGTGTTTCTTTTTCCCAAACAATTATTGTGGGTTTTAGGAGCTTCCTATAGTGGACTTTCTACTGAATTGTTTTTAATATTATTATCTAATTGCATTGGTTTAATAGCTTCAATGACAAGTAGCTTAGTTGGCAGTAGAGGTCATTTTATCAATCCTATTTTGGTGATTTGTATGAATATAAGCACGGTAACGGTTGCTTTTTTTATTTGGAACTTATCCACTCTAAAAGGAATTTTATATTATAATATTTTGTATGAATGTATTTTCTTAATTATGATTTATAGTTTTAGTTTTTATAAGTTAAGACAAATAAGCGAATAACGCACTAAAAGGAAAAAAAATGAAATTGTCAATAATTACGATTAATTATAATGATGTCGAAGGATTGAAAAATACTGTCAATTCAGTTATCAATCAAAGCTGGCAAGAATTTGAGCATATTATAATTGACGGAGGTTCAACTGATGGAAGTAATGATTATATTAAAGAGAACGCAAATTACTTTTCATATGCCGTAAGCGAAGCTGATAAAGGTATTTATAATGCCATGAATAAAGGAATAGCTCAAGCTTGCGGTGAGTATTTGTTAATGCTTAATGCTGGTGATGTATTGCACAATGTTGAAGTATTGAAACAAGTGTTCGAAAATAAACCTTATAAGGAAGATCTTATTTATGGAGATGTAGACAGAGAAAGTAAAGGAGTAGTTTTTACGGAGAGCATTTTTCCGGATAAACTTAGTTTTGGATTTTTGAGATATGGTATGATAAGTCATCAAGCTGTATTTATTAAAAAAAGTTTGCACGAACTAATAGGATTGTATGATGAAACAATTAAGTACGGTGCTGATTGGCATTTTATCATACTAGCAGTTTGCAAATACAATGCATCTCATATTCATTTAAAGATAAAGATGGCGCTTTGCAGTGCAGATGGCTTAACTTGTAATACATTGCATTTTGAAAACATGCATAGGGAGAGGAATGATATATTGAGTATGGAATTCCCCGCTTTTGTTGATGATTATTTATATTTTGATGAATTGGAAAAAAGGAGATTTAGTAATATAAAATCTAGAGCTATTACAAATTCTAAAAAGAGTATCAAAAATATTGTAAAATCTATAATAAGAAGGAAGTAATTACTTGGAATAAAGCTAATGAATAATCTCTTAAATACTAAGCCAACTTTTTCTGAATCTACTTGGGCAATCTTGGCCATCACTCGCTTTGTATTAGCATTTATAGTAATGTATGGACATTTATACGATCAAATATTTGGACACAAATTAATGCCTTGTAAATTTATTTATGACCTTGGAGGGAAAACTGCTGTTGTAGGATTTTTACTCATTTCAGGCATATCAATCGGGTTTTCATACGCTCAAAAAAAACAAGAATTCATTAAACGTCGTTTTTTAAGGATATATCCCTTGTACTTTGCAGCAGTCTTGTTTACTATTTTTGTGCAGTACTACCTAGGTAGTCCATATTCATTACCTAATTCTAATATGGCTTCTGCAGGAATTTTAACAAGTATTAGCAATGTTTTACTATTGCAAGGAATTGCTTCCATAACGATAACTTATAATGGTCCATTATGGTCTATAGGAGTAGAGGCATTTTTATATCTTATGGTGCCACTTTTAATGCCATTGCGACTTCGATATATTGTTATTATGACGATTTTGTCTATGTTAGCGTTTACATTTCTAGATTATGATGTTTTATATGTTTATAGTAATTTGATATGGGCTTGGCCATTTTTGATAGGACTAATTATTTCGGCTAAAAATAAACCTATTAGTACTTTACCATTATTAATATTCTGTTTACTAATTGTAAATTATCAAAATATAATTTTTAAAGATTCGTTAAGTGTTCTTACAGTCTTTTTGGTCATTGTAGTATGCGGAATTGCACTATATTTTAAAAATTATATTTCAGATAATTTAATTTTTTTTTTAGATTACTTAGGTAAATTATCATATCCAATTTATGTAATACATATGCCGATGTATTTACTATTTTATCATATTGGTATTCGTCAACCTTATGCTTATATTAGTTTAGTGATTCTTTTATGTATTCCTATTAATTATGTATTTGATGTTTGGTTAAAAAATATATTATGGAAGCCATTAACCAATTCTTTTGATGCTAAAGTTAAAAATTTTATAAAAAACTTTTCGATATCAATGTAAGTGCTATGCTAGAATTGTATAGCCATTTTTATCTTTTATGTTAGCATTTAAGTTTTATAAAGTTGATTCAGTAAGACTTTTTTTTTCACAAAGTATACCGGTCAGAGAAAAAACACCCAGGATTTTTGATTTATAAATAGAAATATGAAAAAAGGTATTGTTTTGGTAGCCAACTTAAAAAGTCAATGGTATGCAGAGAATCTTATTTATTCTATAAGAAAAAGTGGCTGTAGCTTGCCAATTCGCTTAATACATTTTGGAGGAGAAGCTGTTAATTCAAAATATATTTTGAAGGAGGTTGAGTTTTTGACGATAGATGATTTTCCGGAGGAAGCTAAGGACTTTATAAATAATTTGAGGACGGTTTTGACTGATTGCCCAATGGGATTTTTGTATCGTTTTTTAGCTTGGTTTTCTGACTGGGATGAATTTATTTATACAGACAATGATATTGTAGCCTTGATGGATTGGGAACGATTGTTTGACTACTCAGCAAATCATGATCTAGTACACGCCGATGAAGAATATACGACTCAAGGTATTTATAACTATGATGATCCTCAAAAAATAGAAGAAATCTTTGGAATGGGAAGTTTAAGTACGGCTATTACAGCTGGTCATTTATTAGTCAAGAAAAATGATAAAATGATTGGCGATATGAATGCTGCTGTAGCTTGGTTTCATCAGCATCCAAGTATTCCTAAAAAGCACGACCAATCATTACTACATATTGCAGCTCTACTTGGAAATTGGAAAGTACTCAATCTATGCAAATCGCCGCACAACTGGCTGAGTTCTTGGTCTGGAGATTATAAGAACAGTTTGGACCTCATACAAGCTATTCAAGGAGTGCAAAAAAGGCCGACAGACTCTTTTAATGGCTGGTACAATACTTTGTCAGTCGAGAGCAAAAATAGCTACAACTTAGCTACTGGAATAGCAAAACCACACATAAGCCATTTACATTATAGTGGTCGTGGCGCATTGGGAGCTGAACCAATTGATGAACTTATGTTCTCCAGTCATACAGACAATAAACGAATGAGAGATTATTTTAAAATTGAAATGGCAGATTTGCTCTTAATTTCTAGTTTTAAAAAGCATATCAAACGTATCAAACGACATTTAAATCGCTAAAAAGCAATTATAATTTATGAAGGCAGCAATTTGTACTCTTTTTGAAGGACACTACCATTTTGGTGTGGCCACACTTTCAAATTCTTTGTATAAAAATGGATTCCGAGGTACTATCTACGTTGGGTACAGGGGAGCCTTACCTGAATGGGCATTAAAGGGAAAAAAGGTAATTCTAGGTAAATGGGATAAAGCCATAGTGTTATGTCCCATTGATGGAATTGAAATGGTATTTGTTCCTCTAACAACGACTTATAGCCTGACCAATTACAAACCTGACTTTATGTTGGAATTATGGGAAGGAGTAGCTCAGGACGAAGAAGCTCTTTTTTACTTTGATCCAGATATAGTGGTCGATGAGTCATGGGCCTGTTTTGAAGAGTGGGTAAAATGCGGTGTAGCAGTTTGTGAAGACGTAAATTCTCCTCTTCAAGAATTTCATCCACGCAGAGTAGGTTGGAGGGAGTATTTTGCCAAATACGACCTTGATTTATCTTTCAAGAATCAAATTTATGTTAATGGAGGTTTTATAGGTCTTCTCAAAAAAGATATTTCTTTTTTAATTATTTGGCGTCAAATTCAAGAGAATATGGCAGATGATATTGGAGGTTTGGAAAAATCCATTTTTTCAGATGCAACCATTGTAGGTACTATCACGGAAAGGAAAGGATTTCAAATTTTTGATAAGTCAGACCAAGATGCATTGAATGCTGCTATTGAAACGTATAAGGGTGTTATAAGTTTTATTGGTAAAGAGGGAATGGGGTTTGGTGCTGGCAATATAGCGATGTATCATGCGTTAGGCAGTCCAAAACCTTGGAAAGCAAATCATTTTTTGCGAGCGGTACACGCCAAACCACCAAGAAAAGAAGATGTCGCGTACTGGATGCATACCGAAGCACCTATTTTGGCACATTCAAGATTTGAAAGTAGACGAAAAATATTAAGTATAAAACTGGCAAAATTAATTGGTAGATTTTATAATGTGAATTAAATAAATTTCGAAAGAAAAGATAAAACATTATTTTAGGCAGTACAGAGTTATGTTCATCTTAACTAAAAATAATGGTAGATAATACTACTTATAGTTTCTTGTACCTATTTTAAAGTAATAACCACATTACTACAATTTTAAGATTATAATTTTTTTATGTTAATCTAGTAATTCATAAAGCTTGAAAGTTATAAATAGATTGATTGCAAATCACTTAATTAGAGAAAACGGTATAAAAATTTGTACTTATTTATTTTAATACATTATGAAAATACTTTTTTTATGTGGTTCAGTAGAACTTGGCAGTGACGGAGTAGGTGATTACACACGTCGTTTGTGTGGTGCATTAATTCAGTCTGGCCATGATGTAATGATTTTGTCACTATGTGATTTATATATAGAATCTTATGCTAAAGAATTTCAGAATATAGAGGGAATCAAAGTACTTACAGAACGAATTCCTTTATCTGCAGGCCTTGAAGAACGAAGGAATTGGACACAAAATACGATTGATTCTTTTCAGCCTGATTGGATCTCCCTACAATTTGTGCCGTACAGCTTTCATCCTAAGGGGGTCCCGTATTGGTTGCCAAAATTTTTACATAAACTTAAAGGTACACACGAGTGGCACATTATGTTTCATGAGCTGTGGATAGGATTAGAAAAGGAAACCACGTACAAGAAGAAATGCGTAGGGCTTTTGCAAAAAGAAATCATTCGAAAACTTGCCAAAAAAGTAAATCCAAAAATAGTACATACACAGGCAAAAGTGTACCAGTATTATTTAAGTACAATAAATATCAGGGCACAGTATTTACCGCTATTTGGTAATGTGGCCGTCACTGCAGCTATCGAAAAGCCTATAAACTGTATGGTTTTTGTTGTTTTTGCTACGATACATAATGGTGCTCCTATTGAGGATTTTATTGTTGATTTAAAAAATACTATTTCCTATGAAGAGCAAACAACCAAATTTATTTTTGTCGGCCGTAATGGGGATGAATTAAAATCTTGGACAGCAAGCTTGGAAAAAAATCAAATACCTTATGATATATTGGGTAGTTGTAGCGAAGAGATAATTTCCAATGTATTGTGCAGCAGCAGTTACGGTATTTCTACAACACCTTTCAAAATTTCAGATAAAAGTGGCGTGGTAGCAGCGTATCGCGATCACCAACTACCTATTATTAGTATTGCAAAACCATGGACGGATGCAGAAAATATAAACGTTGAATTCAACGATTTTATTGAGTACAAAGGTGGTGCTATTGACTTTCTTAATTTGTCAAATTATAAAGCAAGAAATTTAGATAATATTGCATTAGAATTTTCACAATCCCTCATCATTAAATAATAGAATATGGATACCAAAAAAAGTTTATTTCTAGACTTTGTTAGAATATTTGCTGCATTACTTGTTGTATATGGCCATGCGGTGATGATGTTTTTTGGCGACATAGAAGGAGATCGATTGATTGTGTCAAATATGCGTCATTTTGCTGTTGTCCTATTTTTTGTTCTATCAGGTTATGTGATTGGCTTCACGACTAAAAGTAATAATAGAGGAGCCCAGCAATATGCAGTTGCTAGATTAAGTCGTCTGTATTCCATGGTTTTGCCGGCCTTAGTTATTTCATTTATTATCGAAATGATTCTAAATTATATTGCTCTCAAAAATATTCATGTAGATGTCATTAGTGTTGTTCGGTATTTGATTACGGCTACGTTTATGAATGAATTGTGGCTTTTCTCAAGTGCTCCTAGAATAAATGTAGTTTTATGGTCTGTCAGTTTTGAATTCTTTTTCTATTTAATATTTGGTGTTTATCTCTACACAAAGGATAAAAAGAAGAAAGTACTATTTACTATATTAGCTTGCTTATTTGCAGGTCCAAAGATATTACTTATGTTTCCAATTTGGATTGCAGGTTATTTGGCTTTTATATATGATGACAAGCTTGCAAGGTTTAAAAATAGTTTTACTTTTTTATTATTTCTTTTTTTTACATTCGCTTCTTATGTCGCATTAGAACCTTTGCCATATGTTATAGGTTATAAACCTCTATATTTTGCAAATCAATTTTGTACAGATTTAATTTCGGGAATTTTATTTGCAGTTACTATATTTTTATTCCCAACAAATTTACAAATGACTATTTCAGACAAATTTGTAAAGCAGTTTAGAACTGTTGCAGATTTTACATTTCCAATATATGTCTTGCATTATCCAATTTTGCAATTATGCAAAGTAGTATTGAATAATGCAGGTGACATGCAGCTACAATTTTATGTATCAATTTTAGTTTCATTATTCTTTTCAGTAGTGTTTGGATACTTTTTCAATAAATACAGGATACTATGGACTACATTATTTGAGAAAATATTTAATCGATATAATTTTATATCAATCAATAAGTAATATGAAAATACTTTTATTCAGTCATGCATTTTATCCCAACATTGGCGGAATAGAAAGCATATCACTAATGTTTGCCAACAACTTTCACAGTAGGAACGATGTGAGCGTAATTGTAGTAACTAGGACTAATGAAGAAGGGAATAAAAAATTTCCTTTTCAAGTAGTTAGAGATCCATCAGTAGTAGAAGTGATCAAATTGTTAAAATGGTGTGATGTCGTATTCGAAAACAATCCTACCTTTGGATTAAGTTGGCCTAATTTTTTGATACGTAAACCAAAATTAGTTGGGTTACAAACATGGATTACCGGCCCAAATGCTGAAGATAAAATTCAAAACCGTTTGAAGAAAGGATTGTTAGGAGATTACAATAGGGTAGTAGCCTGCAGTGAGAAAATCAAAAATGTTACTTTTAAGAACGCATTAGTGATTGGGAACCCGTATGATTCTTCCAATTTTAAACAAACGGATACCAATAAAAAATCAGATTTTATTTTCGTAGGGCGCTTAGTATCCGACAAGGGGGGAGATATGGGGATTGAATTATTAAATCAATTGCATACCCTCAGAGGTAATAAATATTCACTCACGATTATAGGTGATGGACCAGAAATGCAGAGTTTGAAGGCCTTGGCTATAAAGTATAATTTGCAAGAGGATATTCGTTTTCTAGGTTTTTTAGGAGCTGAAGAAATCGTTAAGGAATTGAATGAGCATAAATATCTATTAGTACCCTCACGTTGGGAGGAACCTTTTGGAATTGTTGCGCTAGAGGGAATAGCTTGTGGCTGTATACCTATCGTCTCCAATGGAGGCGGTTTACCAGATGCTGTGGGTAAAGCCGGAGTTGTCTTTGAGCGAAATTCAGTACCTTCGTTAGTTCAAACAACTATGGAGCTATTGGATAACGTAGAATTGCAAGATACTATTTTGGCAGCAGCAAATAATCACTTGCAGGCTCATACTGAAATAGCTGTATCTGAACAGTATTTTGAATTAATTAGAAATAGTTTAAAACACTAATTTTTCAGTTTATAATAATTTTGATAAATCAGTTGAAATTAAAAGAAAATAATATATCGTCAATGAATGCTATCTAATTTGTAGAACAGTTAGCATTGAAGAAAGTGATAGATTAGAAAACAGTTTGGAAAAAAAATAATATGAAGATACTCTTTTTTTGTGGCGCGGCAGAACCAGGAAACGATGGTGTAGGAGATTATTCAAGACAATTATGTGCAGAATTAGTACGTTTAGGACATGCAGTTCAGCTCGTTGCTTTGTGTGACTTCCATATCCATTCGGTTGCAACTGAAAAGCAAAAATCGGGTAACGTGGATATCACTGCGCATCGAATACCAGCTGATGTAACTAAAAAAGATGTTTTCGAAATTACACAAAATATCGTAACTAGTTTCGAACCTGATTGGATTTCATTACAATTTGTGCCTTACAGTTTTAATCCAAAGGGACTACCGTTTTGGTTGCCAACTTCTTTAAAAAAGTTAAAAGGGAAGCACCAGTGGCACTTTATGATGCATGAATTATGGTTGGGTATCGATAAGGAAGCTTCGATACCACACCAATTTATAGGTAAATTGCAGCAGTATATTGTCAAGACCACGATATCACGTATCCATCCAGCTGTGGTTACAACACAAAGTCAATTGTACCAATTAATGTTAAAATGCCATAGTATTGAGGCTAGTATTCTGCCTATTTTTAGTAACATACCCTTGACAGCAATTAAAGAAGAACAGATTAATTATCTACAAATTGTGCTGTTTGGAACGATTCATGTTGGCGCTCCACTGCATGATTTTTTTGATGATATTGTAAAAATGAAACAATCTTTTAGCAAGCCAATCAAGGTGGTGTTCATTGGTTTGAATGGTCCAGAGTTAAACAATGTACTTCCAGTTTTGGATCATTATCGTATTGTTTATGAAGTGATGGGCAAACAATCTGAAGAGGTTATTTCACAAGTATTAGTCAATAGTGAGTTTGGTATATCAACGACGCCTTATTTCCAGACAGAAAAAAGCGGAATCTTTGCTGCCTACAAAGAGCATAATCTGAAGTCGATAAGTGTGGCTAGAGAATGGACACCTAGAATTGCGTTACAGTTGCATCCGCATATCATTAAATATGAAAAAAATAATTTAAATTTAACACCTACCGTTGGTAATGCGTTTAATTTGAACGCTATTGCAAATGAATTTGTGAAATTAATATCTTAAATATGAAGGTTCTAGTATCGCATCCTAGTCTGAACGCAAATGTAAAAAATCTAGTTTCGGGTTTAATTAAAAATAATTTGCTATTCAATTTATTTACAGCAATTGCCATCTTTCCTGGGCAAATTGTGTACCGATTGAGTACCTATCCAAAGTTGAAAGATTTAAAACGTCGCACATTGGATCCTTCTTGGCAACCTTATACCAAATCGAAATCTTTTTACGAATTTGGTCGGATCATTTCTTCCAGGCTTAAACTATCATTTCTGGAAACGCATGAAACGGGTGTTTTTTGTTTTGATAAAGTATATCATCGTCATGATAAATGGGTGGCCAGTAATTTGGCTAGTTTAAAAAAGAAGGGGCTCGAAGGGGTATATGCTTATGAAGATGGTGCTTTAGCATCCTTTACAAAAGCGAAGCAATTGGGAGTAAGTTGTATATATGACTTACCAATTGGATACTGGAAAAGTGCTCGATTATTGATGCAAGAAGAATTTGACATAAACCCTGAATGGGCAGTGACTATTACAGGATTCAATGATTCTCCTGCTAAGCTTGCCAATAAGGACCAGGAGTTGGCATTAGCTGATATTATATTTGTGGCCAGTAGTTTTACAAAAAAAACGTTGGCTGATTATCCAGGTGTTTTAGCGGAAATTAAGGTAATTCCTTATGGTTTTCCTGATGTCAAAAACGTTAAAAAATACCAGCCATTAGTAAATAGAAAATTAAAAGTTTTATTTATTGGTGGTGTATCACAACGAAAAGGGATTTCATATTTATTTGATGCAGTTGAAGGTCTAGAAGAGCAAGTCGAATTGACAGTTGTAGGACAAAAATCAGTCGCAAATTGCGAGGTTTTAAATACAGCCTTATCAAAGCACCATTGGATACCTACCTTATCACATCATGAGGTATTGGAATGCATGCGCGAACATGATGTGTTTGTTTTTCCATCGCTTTTTGAAGGTTTTGGTTTGGTATTAACAGAAGCAATGTCACAAGGGATTCCCATAATAACTACGGAGCGAACTGCAGGACCAGATTTGATAGTAGATGGGGTAGAAGGATGGATTGTTCCTACAGCATCTTCAATAGCAATAAAAGAAACCTTAGAAAAGATATTGGCAAAGCCTACCTTATTAGAACAAATGGGATTGGCGGCACAAACCAAAGCCGCGAGCCGTCCTTGGTCGGTTTATGGCCAAGAGATGGCTGATGCATTGTCTTTAATAAAAATAGATTCAAAGGTAAACAGATGAAATCAAGTACAGACAAAGGCGGGACACCAAATTATAAAGAATTAAAAATTGCCATTTGGCTGTATTTTCTATTATGGATATTTGAAGGGGCTTTGCGTAAATGGATCTTACCCAGTTTAGCAACACCACTTTTGATTGTTCGTGATCCAATAGCTATTTATGTAATTGTCCGTGCATTATATTTAGGTGTTAAGTTTATGAATGGTTATATTGTAATAGCTTTGCTAAGTACAGTTTTTAGTTTGGCAATAACACTTACTTTTGGGCATGCTAATCTTTTTGTAGCCCTATATGGAGCACGAATTATGTTACTTCATTTTACCCTCATATTTATTATTGGGGCTGTATTTTCAAAGAAAGATGTAATTCAATTGGGACGTGTACTTTTAGTCATGAATTTGGTAATGACATTAATTGTGTATTTTCAATTTTCAAGTCCACAATCAGCTTTTATTAATGTAGGGATTGGAGGGGAAGGTAGTGCAGGTTTTTCTGGTGCGATGGGATACAGTAGACCACCAGGAACATTTTCGTTCACTACAGGTTTATCCGTTTTTTATGCATTTGTTTCTGTTTTTGTTTTTTATTTTTGGTTATCAAAAGAAGCAATTTATAAACCATTACTTATTGCGAGTACCATTGCCTTAGTCATTGCATTACCTTTAACAATTAGTCGTGGTGCAGTTGTTGCCGTAGCCATTGTAGGCTTATTTGCTATTATCGCCTCTGTTACTAGTGTTAAAATGGTAGTAAAGTTATTAGTCATAACTGTTGTTTTCTCTTTTATTATAGTGCTTTTACAGCAGTATTCTAGCATATTTAGTCTTGGAACAAATGTTTTTATGGATCGTGTTGACACAGCTAATGGCCAAACAGCTGGAGGTGGATTTGCCAATTCTATATTGTTACGTATGGTCAATGAGTTCTTTGGTCCCGTAATTGATTTGTTGAATCAGCCGCTATTTGTAGGTAATCTAGGAATGGGTACAAATGCGGGTGCACAGATGTTATCAGGTAAGGTAAGTTTTCTAATTGCTGAAAATGAGTTCGGTAGATTAGGAGGTGAACAAGGAATAATTTTTGGCGGTATGTTGATCATAATTCGTATTGTACTTGCAATAAGTATTGCTGTTCAATCTTTTAAGTTACCAAAAGAAAAGAAGTTATTGCCTTTTGTCCTTTGTGGGACGGCTTGCGTTGCATTAGTTCAAGGGCAATGGGCACAGCCGACAGTATTAGGCTATGGAGTCATAGTTGCCGGTTTGGTATTGGCCTGTCTAAATACGGATAACAAAATTTCAGAGATAGAAGATCCAATCAGCTAGAGGTTAAAATTTTAACACATAGTGACCTAATAAAAGAGTTGTATTTTTTTTAGCATGAATTAAATCAATAAAATGAAAATAGTACTTTTTACCCATCCTTCTTTTTTACGCTATCAAAGTATGCCTCGATTTGCTCAGATGATAGTAAATGGAATGCATAGCAAAGGGCATGAAATTAAAGCTTGGAGTCCAAAACCTTTCTTTTTTAAATGGGCTCTAAATAAACCGAAGCTAGAAAAATGGTTTGGATACCTAGATCAATTTGTTGTCTTCCCAATTCAAGTAAAAATTAGGCTTTTAAGTACCGACAAGAATACACTGTTTGTTTTTGCCGATAATGCTTTAGGTCCTTGGGTTCCATTAGTTTCAAATAGACCACATGTAGTACATTGTCACGACTTTTTAGCACAGCAAGCTGCATTAGGCATGTTAGCTGAAAGTAAAACAGCTAAAACAGGTACCTATTATCAAAGTTTTATTCGCTGGGGTTACCGTCAAGCAGAGAATTTTATTTGTATTTCTAAAAAAACGCAGACCGATTTGCTTTCTTTTTTAGATAAAAAACCAAAAACAGCAAGAGTTGTTTACAATGGATTAAATCAAAATTTTAGTCCAGCCGATAATGTTCAAGAGGTAAGAATACAGCTTTCGAGTCAATTTAATATCGATTTATCTCAGGGTTTTCTTTTACATGTTGGAGGAAATGCATTTTATAAAAACAAAATGGGAGTGCTTGAAATTTATGACCAGTGGAATCAAGATTTTGCAGGTCAAATCCCGTTATTATTGATTGGAGAAGTACCGTCTGAGCAATTAAAAACATTTGCAAGTGCATCTGCTGCAACCAACAGGATTCATTTCATCTCAAATATTGATGATAAGCAGTTGCAACTTTTTTACCAAGCAGCTTCAGTAATGGTATTTCCTTCTTTATATGAAGGTTTTGGTTGGCCAATCGTGGAAGCCATGGCATCTGGAACTTTGGTCATTACAACCAATGAAGATCCGATGAAAGAAGTTGCTGGTCATGAAGGTTTTTATGTAGCTAAAAGACCTAGTAATACAGAAGAATTACTTAATTGGAAAAAAAAAGCAGCCCAAGTAGTAGAAAATGTGCTACAACTAAGTCCAGAGCAGGAGAACCTAGCAATAGCAGCTTCAGTTTTGCGATCCAAATTATTTAGTGCTGAAGAATTTATGGACGCAATCGAAATCGCATACCAGGAAATATTGGAAACGAAATGAAAATAATACACTATATAGCCAGTATTGACCAACATGGTGGTGGTACTACAGAATACATGCGCTTACTGAGTGCTGCTTTGAAAGATAGCTGCACATTGAGTATAGCAACAGGAAAATCAGATCACCCCATTGCTATCGATGGAGTACCAGTACGTTTTTTTGACAGTCGTGTTATACGTTGGTATTCGTTGTTGAAGGAGTTTCGTAACTATCTTGAAGAGGAGAAGCCCGACATTGTTCATATCAATGGTATTTGGAGCCCTCAAAATTGGGGTTTTCAAAAAGTAGCGCAACAATTAAATATTAAAGTAATTTTATCTCCACATGGTATGTTGGAGCCTTGGATTATCAACCATAATCCATGGAAGAAAAAATTGGCGATGGCTTTGTACCAAAAAAAAGCGATTCAAAATGCTGATTATTTGCATGCCACTGCCGCAATGGAGGAAAAAAGTATTAAGGCCTTGGGATTTTCTAATCCTTTAGTCATTATTCCTAATTTTATAGATACATCTGAAATAAAAGAGGTTAAGGTTGAGTATGGATCCAAAAAGATAATTTTCATCTCACGTATTCATCCTAAAAAAGGAATTGAATTATTGCTCGAAGCTTGGAGAAAATTAGACACTACTCATTGGAGTTTAGAGATTGCAGGAAATGGCGATCAATCCTATATCGATGAATTGAAGCAGTCGTCAAATGATTTACTTAATGTTCATTTTGTCGGTCCACAGTACGGTGAGAAAAAATGGGAATTTATTAAATCAGCTGATATAATGGTATTGCCTACACACAGTGAGAATTTTGGAATCGTAGTAGTAGAGGCGCTTGCAGTTGGTGTACCTGTATTGACAACTAAAGGAACTCCTTGGGAAGATTTAGAACTATTCAATTGTGGGTGGTGGATAGATCTATCTGTCTTAAATTTGAAATCAACATTACTTGACATTTTGGTCACACCTACTACAAGTTTGGCGGAGATGGGAGTAAATGCAAAAAATCTAGTTCGAGAAAAATATGAGATTAAACAAGTTATAGAAAAATTTTACAATTTATATACAAATATTTAAAAATATGGCTAAAAAGTATGATTATTTAATAGTGGGTTCTGGTTTGTTTGGTTCTGTCTTTGCACATGAAGCAAAGAAGAAGGGAAAAACTTGTTTGGTTATCGATAAAAGAAATCACTTAGGTGGTAATGTATATTGTGAAAAAAAGGAAGATATCAACGTGCATAAGTATGGAGCTCATATTTTTCATACCAATGATAAAAAAATATGGGATTATGTAAATAATCTCGTAGAATTTAATCGTTACACCAACAGTCCTGTTGCAAATTACAAAGGTGAATTGTTTAATTTACCTTTTAACATGAATACTTTCTATCAATTATGGGGCGTTAAAACACCGGATGAAGCTAAAAGTAAAATTAAAGAGCAGATTGAAGGCTTAAATATTTCAGAGCCTAGCAATCTTGAAGAACAAGCTTTATCACTAGTTGGTACAGATGTTTACTATAAGTTAATTAAAGGATATACTGAAAAACAATGGGGACGTAAAGCTACAGATCTTCCAGCATTTATAATTAAACGTTTACCTGTTAGATTCACTTTTGATAATAATTATTTTAATGATAAATACCAAGGGATTCCAATTGGTGGTTATAACAAATTGGTAGATGCATTACTTGAAGGTATCGAAACTAATATAGAAGTGGATTATTTTGAAAATCAGGACTATTGGAACTCAAAAGCAGATAAAATAGTTTTTACAGGTAGAATTGATGAGTATTTTGGCTTTAGATTCGGAAAGTTAAATTACCGTAGTTTAAAATTTGAAACTGAAACTTTAGATAAGGACAATTTTCAAGGTAACGCTGTGATTAATTATACCGATACAGAAACTCCGTATACGCGTATTATTGAGCATAAACATTTTGAATTTGGTAGTCAGAAGAAGACTATAATTACAAAAGAATATTCTCAAGAGTGGGAAGAGGGGAAGGAGCCTTATTATCCTATTAACGATAGTATTAATAATGATTTATTTAATAAATATAAGGATTTGGCAAAAGAAGAGACAGCTGTTATCTTTGGGGGACGCCTAGCGGAATATAAATATTATGATATGCACCAAGTGATTGCTTCCGCTTTAAAGAAAAGTGAAGATATATTAAAATAAAATAGTAGAAATGAAAATAAATATTGTTTTGGGTCATGAATTACCTTTTCCATCAAAAAAAGGGGGTGGAGTTAATTCTTTACTAGGTCAGCTAGTTAATGAATTTAATGATTTAGGAAACGAAGTAACAGTTTACTCTCCGACTTTTGAGGGATATAATGATATCGAAGTAAGTAATGGTGTTAAATATATTAGGGTAAAAGGAGCTACAAGAAAGGCTAATTTGATTTTAAATTTTTTTGCTGGTTTACCTTATTTTTTTAGAGTTTTAAAAAAAATGGAGTATGCAGATGTATTAAGTACACACTTATGGCATGGGTTTTTATTCTCATTTTTTAAAGTTGCTAAAGTTAAAACGCACACAGTTCATCGTGATCCAAAAAAATACTTAAATTTATTTAAGAATTTTAATAGAATCTATTTTGGATCAGATAGTGTTTGCAATGAAGCAATACAAATGATGCCTAGTTTAAGCGATAAATTTAAAACTGTTTACAATTGCGTAGATTTTAAAAATTATGTAAGTGCAGTAGAACGTAAACAAGAGAAAAAAATTAGATTTTTATATGTAGGTCGTTTTTCCGCAGACAAAGGTTTGGAATCCCTGTTTTTTGGGTTTAAAAAAGCTTTAGATACTTTTCCTGATATTTGTTTAAAAACTGTAGGACCATTAACAGAAGAGGGCGGTAGCAATATGAATTACATTAGGAAATTGTCAGATTTTGTTGTTGAAAATGATTTAAATAATAGTATACAAATTTCAGGACCTATATATGAAAGAGATATATTAGATAAAGAAATCGGTGAGCATGACGTTATCGTTTTACCGTCAATTTATGGAGAAACATTGAATATGGTTGTACTCGAATGCATGCGTATTGGTAGGGCACAGTTAATTTCTGATTTACCAGCAAATATACCTCTGAACGAAGAAGGAAGCACAGGTTTTTTCTGCAAAGCGGGAGATGCTGAATCCTGGGCTGCAAATATTGTAAAAATAGCAAGAGATATCCAGATGGGTGTAGATTATGGTTCAAATACGTTTGAATATGGGAAAAATAAATTTTCATCTAAAATAGTTTCCAAAGAATATATTTCAGATTTCAGAGTATTACTAAATATTTAAATATGGAATATTTACAAAATTCACCTTTTGATTCACCTTGGTCAGTATCTCAGAGAGTTAAAATGTTAGCTTGGGAATATATATGGTTGCTTTTTTGTTCTTGGACTCCTAAGCCGGCTAATGCTTGGCGATTGTTTTGGTTGAAGGTTTTTGGTTGTAAAATATATGGAAAACCCTTTGTGCATCAAAGAGCTCGTATTCAAATACCATGGAATTTAATTCTACACGATCGCGCTTGCTTGGGTGACCGCACCAATGCTTACACATTAGGCATAATTGAAATTCATGAAAATGCAACTGTAGGCCAAGAAGTATATCTTTGTACAGGTACACATGCTTTTAATAAACCTGAGTTCAATTTAATTACAAACAAAATTACTATTCATAAAAATGTATTTATAGGAGCACGTGCTTTTATTATGCCTGGAGTAACTATAGAAGAAAATGCTATTATAGGAGCTTGCAGTTTAGTTACTAAAAATGTAACTAAAAATACTATTGTAGGTGGTAATCCTGCTAAATTTTTAAAATTAAGAACTATTGAATAAGATACCAATCACCGTTATCGTATCGGTAAAAAACGAAGAGCTAAATTTACCCTCTTGTTTGGATAAATTAATTCGTTTTGATCAAATCATTGTGGTGGATTCTTGCAGCACTGATAAAACCAAAGAGATTGCTATAGCCAAAGGA
The DNA here is from genome assembly GCF_025960985.1 of Flavobacterium psychraerolatum. Lineage (GTDB taxonomy): Bacteria > Bacteroidota > Bacteroidia > Flavobacteriales > Flavobacteriaceae > Flavobacterium. The sequence goes on from NZ_JAOQMX010000006.1 coordinate 27,664, forward strand.
GCAGAGGTCTTGCAATTTGAATGGAATGGTAAGTTTCCTAAAAAGCGTAATTGGGCATTGCAAAACGCAACAATCAAATACGACTGGGTACTGTTTCTAGATGCAGATGAATTTGTCACCGATGCTTTTGTAGACGAAATTGCGGTGAAAACTTTAGATCCAAATTTTAATGGATACACCATTCAATTTGAGAATTTTTTCATGGGGAAACAATTGCGCTACGGCTACGGTTTTAAGAAATCAGCTTTATTTAAAAGAAGTAAAGGCGCCTATGAAAAAATTGATGAAGATTTGTGGAGCCATTTGGATATGGAGGTACATGAACATCCAATCATTGAAGGGAATGTGGGTGTCATCGAGGCAAAAGTAGCACACAAGGATTTTAAAGACTTAGACCACTATATTGCCAAACACAATGCCTATTCGAGTTGGGAAGCACAACGATTTTTGCAACTGCAATCGGGCAGTAATGAACAATTGTCTTTAAACCAAAAAATTAAGTATGGCCTATTGACCACGGGATTACTGCCTGCGGTTTACTTTTTGGGTGCTTACTTCTTGAAATTGGGATTCTTAGACGGTAAGGAAGGCTTTTATTTGGCGCGTTTTAAATCCCATTACTTTTTTCAAATTCAGACCAAAGTAGCATTATTAAAAAATAAAAAATAAAAAAATAAATCATGAAAAAAATATTAGTAACAGGAGGAGCAGGTTTTGTAGGATCACATTTGTGTAAACGTTTGTTAAACGAAGGAAACGAAATTATTTGCTTGGACAATTATTTTACAGGAGCCAAATCAAATATCATTGAATTGTTGGATCATCCTTATTTTGAGATGGTACGTCATGATATCACGGAGCCTTTTTATGCAGAGGTAGACGAAATTTACAACTTAGCTTGTCCCGCTTCACCAGTGCACTACCAATACAACCCGATTAAAACCATCAAGACTTCGGTTATGGGAGCGATTAATGTATTGGGATTGGCAAAAAGAGTAAAAGCAAAGGTACTACAAGCGAGTACAAGCGAGGTATACGGGGATCCGTTGGTACACCCACAGCCAGAGAGTTATTGGGGGCATGTAAATCCAATTGGAATCCGTTCATGCTATGATGAAGGAAAGCGTTGCGCAGAGACTTTGTTTATGGACTACCACAATCAAAATGATGTAGCCATCAAAATTATTAGAATTTTCAATACTTACGGGCCAAACATGAATCCTGCGGATGGTAGAGTAGTATCTAACTTTATCGTACAAGCCTTGGAAGGGAAAGACATTACTATTTTTGGCGATGGATTGCAAACCCGTTCGTTTCAATATGTAGATGACTTAGTAGAAGGAATGATTCGTATGATGGCATCAGAGCCAGCGTTTTTAGGTCCTGTGAATTTGGGTAATCCAAATGAATTTACGATGTTGGAACTGGCACAAGCAGTGATCAAGTTGACGGGTTCAAAGTCAAAAATAATTCATATGGACTTGCCACAAGACGATCCAAAACAAAGACAACCGGACATTACCTTAGCAAAAGCCAAGTTGGAAGGTTGGGAACCAAAAATTCAATTACATGAAGGTTTGCAAACAACCATCAACTATTTTGATAGTTTATTGATGAAGAAATAATAGTCTATTAGGTAGGAGTACTTTAGTTTAAAATAAAGTACTCTTACTTTTTTTATTTCTATTCCTCTTAATAGCATTTACCTTTTCGAAATAAACAAAAAGAAGCCGTTCATCGAGAATTAGCGTTCTATATGGAAATAGTATGTTATTATTAAAATTTTTCGTTTCTTTTGCTGAGATTTCATCATAAAGTAAGTTAAAAAAATAATCCAAATAGCAGGTACACATGCGAATAAGTGTTATTACAGTTTGTTACAATCGAAAAGCAACGATGGCAAAAGCCATTCAGAGTGTGCTGGACCAGGATTACAAAAACATTGAATACATTGTGATCGATGGTAATTCGACTGACGGCACGCAAGAAGTAATCCGTTCCTTTGGAAATCAGATTACTACCTATGTGTCCGAACCAGACAAAGGGATGTATGATGCCATCAATAAAGGAATCGCATTGGCGACTGGTGATGCGATTGGATTAATGCATTCTGATGATGAATTTTATGACCGCACTGCCATTAGTAAAATTGTAGCACAATTTGAAAAAGATAGCACTATTGAAGGGGTATACGGTGATGGAGTCTATGTTTCCAATGATGTACAAGAACGTTTGATTCGCAATCGAATAGGAGGCACCTTCAGCATCGACCGTATTAAATCGGGTTGGTTGCCTTTGCATCCGACAGTGTATTTGAAAAAAACAGTAGTAGATCAATACGGATTGTACAATTTGGATTTTAAAATTGCTTCGGATACGGAGTTTTTACTTCGCTATTTGTATAAATACAAAATCAAAATGAGTTATGTAAACCAGTACATCGTGAAAATGCGCATGGGTGGTATGAGTACAGATGCACAACGTGCCTTTGAAGTATTGAAAGAAGATTATAACATATATAAGTATCATGGTTTATCTGCCTTACGTGTAGTGTTACAGAAAAAATCATTGGCCTTAAAACAATATATCCTACGATAACATTCTCATGAATAAGCTTTGAGTATAATATTATAATAAAAAACTTAACCTAAATACAGATTTTATAATTCACATTACCATGAAAAAACTCCCTATTTCGATTCTATTACTGTTAGTTTTAGTGCTACAATCCTGCGGATCCAAAAAGAAAATGTTATATGTACAAGATCTAGATGAATATGACAATACCGCTTTGGTTTACACAACTTCCAAAATTCAGCCAAATGATATTTTAAGAGTAGATGTTAGTGATTTGAATCCAATTGTAGCAGCACCTTTTAATATTCAATCATCAAGTGCAGTAGGAGGGTCGACAGAAACAACACAACCTGTTGGCTATTTGGTAAATCCGAAAGGTCAAATTATGTTGCCTATTTTGAACGAAATGGGAGTAGGAGGTTTAACCACTTCTGAAGCAGAGATGAAGATTAAACAAACCTTGATTAACGAAGGATATTTAATAAATCCAACCGTCCAAGTGCGTGTAATGAACAATAAATTTACTATTTTGGGAGAAGTAAACAAACCGGGAGTGGTGAGTTTTACAGAGCAATCTATTGGTTTGCTGACTGCAATTGGATTAGCAGGAGATTTAACCTATTCAGGTCATCGTAAGGATATTCAATTGATTAGAGAGACTAATGGTGTACGATCCATTTACCATATTGACTTGACTACTGCTTCTTGGATGTCCGATCCAGATTTCCGTATTAGGCAAAATGATATAATTTTAGTTACACCGAATACAGCAAAACTCAATAGCGGTCGAATCGTAACTAATCCTTTACAGCTTATAACCTATATTACTACCTTTATAACCTTGTTTTTCTTAATTCGAAAAAATTAATCATGGATTTTAAAAAAGAACTTTTAAAATATTTAAAGTATTGGCCTCTTTTTGCCATTTGTTTGTTATTAAGTTTAGGTGCAGCCTATTTTTATTTAGAATCTGTTTCCCCTTCTTATGAAACGGCAGCTTTGATTAATATTGATAAAAAGAAGGAGAAAGATGCACAGATTGTAACAACCATCAATTTGCAAAAAGAAAAAGAAGATGGTCTGGAAGAAGAGAAAGGGTTGATCACTTCAAACAATTTCTTAGGCAAAATTGTAAACGATCTATCTTTGAATATCAACTACTATGAAAAGGGGTATTTGCAGAATAAAGTAGTACTTGATAATCCGTTGCTTATCAAAGTTGTGGGGTCGAAAGATCCGTTACCACAAAAACAATATGAGGTTCAAATTGTACAAGAGGGATTTAAAGTACATGATTTAGCTACAGAGAAAAATTACCTGTTGCATGGGCATCATACTACTCGTGTAGTAGCAGGATTGCCTTTTACTATCGAATTGACTCCCAAAGCTAAAAGTCAAGTGGCTCTTTATTTCGACAAAGAGTATGTGGTAGCAATAGAATCAATTGAATTGGCTGTGAAAGAGTTAAAAACTACTTTGGGAATTGAATCTTTTGAAAGTCCGAATAACAATTTGGCCCTAAGCTATAGAGGAACCAATCCATACCTTTCGACTAAAATTTTGAATAAAGTAATTTCCGATTTAGACAAAACAATTGTCATTAATAAACAAAAGAATTATACCAAAACATTGGCTTTCTTAAACGAACGTATTGCAGTTTTTGCTAGAGAGAAAGATTCTATTCAGCGTGTAAAAGAAAGTTATTTACGTGACAATAATATTTATGTTTTAGAGGACTTTATTGCGACAAAAACCATAGAAAAAAGTACCACTTCAGCAGCTGCTTCTTTGAACCAGCGTGAAATTGCTTTAACGCATTCGGCATTGAGAGATGTGCAACGTACTAGCGGGAACACACCATTGGGTACGGATTACAATTTGCAAGCGCCAGCAATTAACAATCAGTTGGTAAGCTACAACGCAAGTTTATTAGAAAGTGAAATTCTATTGCAACGAGCACAAAAAAATAATCCAGCTTATTTGGCAATGGCGGCTAGATTAAGGGTTCAAAAACAAGCTATCATTAGTTCATTAAATGATTATTTGAGCTATTTAAGGCAAACCAATGCAGCCAATAATGTGGAGAAGAATACAGCTGCAGCACAGGCGAGAAGTATTCCGACAAAAGACAAGGATTTGGGGAATATAAATAAAAACTTGGCCTTGAAAGAAGAGACTTATTTGTCTTTGTTACAGAAAAAAGAAGAGACGTTATTGAATGGAGCTATACTTGAGTCAAATTTAAGTATTTTGGACTCTCCTCAAACCAATTATGGTGATACCTATCCGAAGAGGAAAGTGTTTATGTTGGGTGCTGTCTTATTTGGTTTCATCCTAGCTTTCGGTATTACTTATTTAAGCCTTATGATGGATTCTAAAATTCATTCAGAGGAAGACTTACCAAAAGAGATTTCAGAAGTACCCTTTTTGGGAACCATACCAAAAATAGATGTTTCTGAAAAATTGGATAACTCAGCCACTTCAAGATCTGTAATTGCCGAGGCGACTCGTACCTTATTTTCTAATATTAGTTATTTGTTACCTCAAAAAGGACAGAAAGACGGAAATGTAGTTTTGTTTTGTTCATCGATACAAGGAGAAGGAAAATCATTTAGTGCTTTTCACAATGCGATCACGATAAGTAATCTCAATAAAAAGGTATTGTTAATTGGTGCTGATTTAAGAAACCCACAGTTGCATGAATATTTTAACGTGGATAAAGGTATTGCTGGTCTGACAAATTTCTTAACAGATAAAAACGAAAATTGGAAAAGTTTTTTGATAAAAAAAACAAATTTTTCGGATAATTTAGATGTGTTATTTTCCGGTCAAATCCCACCCAATCCATCACAATTGCTAACCAATACTAATTTTGAACTTTTATTGACTGAAGCGAAACAAAACTATGATTTTATCATAATTGATTCTGCTCCTGTTCAATTAGTATCGGATACCTTCAATTTTAGTGCTTTGGCGGATGTAACGGTTTATGTTGCGAGATCAAATTACACAGATAAGAAAACAGTTAGTCAATTGGCAAGCTTTATCAAAAAAGGTCAATTAAAAAATGTAGGAATCGTTATTAACGGAATGAAGAGAAATATGGGGTATGGTTATGATTATGCATACACCTATAAAGACGAAAAAGTCAAAAAATCTTGGTTTAAAAGATCATGATTATTTAAAGCTAACAGTTAGCAGTGAAAGAAAATGATTTAGGTATACTGAAATAGTATATGAAGTCAATAAAAACAGTGCAAATAGTATTGTTTTTAGTTATAGGGTAGTTTTTTTTTATTCTTGGCTACCCGATCCAAACATTAGACCAGAGAACAGTTTGGCTTAAACATTGGAGTAATATGAATTACAATATAAGAATTGTAGTGCTATTTGTTTCATTAGTTTTTTACAGGGAGTTTAATTTTTTTTGTAAGAATCCTATGAAGTGGAAAAAAAATAGTTTTTTTGTCTTTAGTTGAAATTTAGGAACAACGGTCCCAAAAGTGCTAATTGGTGAAGGTGGGCAATTTCTACTTAAAAATAAAACTTCATACAATATGGATGTTTACTATTGAATAGGAGGGAGTTTGGTGGGAGCAGTTGCTTATAAAATATTTAATAATATATTAATCAAATTAAAAAATGCGAAATAGACATAAATTTACTTTTATGATTTGTTGTCTAATAGTAGACATGCTTGCTATGGTCATTGGTACCATCATTTTTTTGAAATTTGCACTTAAAGTTGATTTAGGTTGGAGTAGCTTGGTTATCAATAAAATGATTCCTATTACAATTCTAAGCTGGTTGTTTTCAATAACTTATTTTAGATTATATCGTGTTTCTTCTCTTTTTAATTTAGAAGAGTTTTATGGTAATAGTTGGCGTGCCTTTTTAACACAAGTAATTTTATGGCAGAGTTATATCTTCTTTTTTCATGATGATATATTTTATATTATCATTAGTAATGCTAGTTTGTTTCAATTGTGTTTTTTGACGTTCTACTTCTTAGTGTCTAGAATATTGTTTACTGTTGTAATTGTAAAAATTAAAAGTTGGGTTGATAAAAGATATACAGTTGCTATTTGGGGCTTCAATAAAACTAGCATTGAATTAGCAGCTCAGTTGGAAACCAATGCTTACTTTATCGATTTTATTGGTATATTAAATGAGAACTCGTCCGTCAATTATAAATCCAAAGAAGATTTTAGTTTAGCACTTACCAATGCTATTAATAGTGCATCTGAAGAAAAAATAGATGAATTATATATCGTTACAAAACCTAATTTTATAATTGATTTAAATTACTTTTTTGAGCTTGGTGATAAGCATTGTATGCGTTTGAAATTTATTCCTGATTTTTCTACTATGTCAAAAGCACATTTTAGTGTTAGTCATTTAAATAATTTTCATGTTATAAAACCACGTTATGAACCTTTACAAAACGCTAATAATAGATTGATTAAAAGAATATTTGATCTAGTTTTTAGTACTTTAGTTATTGTATTTATACTATCATGGCTATACCCACTTTTAGCAATTATAATTAAAAAACAGAGTGAAGGCCCTGTATTGTTTAAACAATTAAGAACGGGTAAGAAAAACGAGCCTTTTTGGTGTTATAAATTTCGAAGCATGTACATAAATGCAGGTGATGAAAGTAAACAAGCTCAAAAGGGAGATTCTCGGACCACACCTATTGGAAAATTTATTCGTCGAACAAGTTTAGACGAGATGCCTCAGTTTTTTAATGTTTTCTTAGGAAGTATGAGTATTGTAGGTCCACGTCCACATATGATCAAACATACCACAGATTATAATGACCATATTCATAACTTTATGGTACGTCATTTCGTAAAACCAGGTATTACAGGACTTGCTCAGATTTCTGGACTTAGAGGGGAAACAAAAACAGTTTCGGATATGAAAAGACGTGTAAGAACAGACATTTCATACGTTCAGCGTTGGAGTTTAATTACAGATCTCAAAATTTGTTTTATGACCATAATTGTGACATTAAAAGGTGATGATAATGCGTTTTAAATTTAAAAATTAGAATTTATGAATATTACATATTATTTAGTAGGAGTTATTACAGGAGCTTCTTTATCCTCATTCTTTGTTGGAAAAGAATTGTACAAATACTACATCAAGTATAAAGTACAGCGTAAACAGCTGGATAGGATTTTAAAATTGAATGATAAAATCATGAAATCAAAAGAGTTGAAAATTGTAAATCATCAAGAATTTAATTCCGAAAATTAAAATCTCATTTTAAAATAAATAATCTTATAATTAATTCAAATTAGTAATATTGTTTGAATAAATAAAGATTAATTTAATTGAGGTCAGTAGTTACGAACATATGATTTTAGACTGATATATTTTATCCGACTTAACCATTCGTACTATTAAATTATTGAATATTGTGTCTTTGCTTTGAGAACGATTAATTCGATAGCAAAATTCATCAAGATACCTGTTTTTATTAAAATCACTTACTGAAGAGTATGTTGTTCTAATCCATGATTTTACTTGATGTATTGTCGCGTGTAATGCCATAAATTTCATACTATTATTACTTTCTATTTGTGTGATATTGTAATGCTCAAATAAAGGACGATAGCCTTTCCATTTATCTGTAGTTATTTTTGCACTTTTCTCAATGTGCTTGTTAAATATTGTCTCTAATTCTTGGGCTGAATAATTATTAATTTTTAAGGCATAAATCCTTTTAACTTTCCCCTTATCTGTTAATTCTACTGCGCGGTTACAATCTTTTTCTTTTTGCTGTCATAACTCCTTCCTACTTTGCCTTTTTCCTTTCCACCAATAATAAATTCATCAACATGAACGGTTCCATCCATTGGATGATTCTCACTAGACTTCATAGCTTCTCTAACTTTATGCATAAATAAATGTGCTGTTTTTTCTGTAACTCCAAAGTGAACTCCCATATAGCTAGCAGATAAACTTTTAGTTTTGGTTGACATTTCAAAACATATAAAAAAGGCTTTACGTAAACCAAACTTAAACTTATGAAATAAAGTATTTGCCGCTGCAGTTTCTGTATGACTACAAATATTACAAATTCTGGAAAAATCTTTACGGATTTAACTCTTTGTATGCTTACATTTTAAACAAATTAACCCTTGTTCCCATTTATAATTTGCTAAATATTCCTTGCAGTTTTCATCTGTTTTAAACCGTTCAGCAAAATCTATAAGGTTTTGTCGGATCAAGAACAAAAGTTGTGGGGAAATATTTAAATAAGGATATTTGTATTTTAAAATCTTATCCCAATGCAAGATTCTTTTAATGAAATCCTAAAATTATTACTACCAGAGGTAATAATAAACTATTTTGAACTTACTTTTTATAAAAAGGAAAATGAAGCCCTCCATCTTTATCTAAAAGAGATTAATTCACTACCAAAAGAATATCGTCAAAACAAATTAAGCTCAAAAGGATTCTTCGATGAAATAACAGTCCAGGATTTCCCTATCCGTGGTTATAAAGTGTATCTTCATATCACTCGTAGATGATGGCTTAATGAAGACACAGGTAAAATTGTTTTTAGAGATTGGAATTTAGTAGCAGACGGAACTCGCGTAACACAGGAGTTTGCGTCTTTTTTAAAAGTGATCAATAGATTCTAGCCCAAATGATTGTAATACTATTGCTTCTTTCTATGGAGTTTCTGGTAGAAACCTCCAGTGTCAATACAAAGACTTTTTAAGTGATTTTAGAGCTTGGGATCAAATAAAACATGCAGAAAAATGGCTTATTTTTCCGCAAAACATCGGAATGAACCTATCAATAGATGAAACGTCCCTTTCAAATGGCGAACTCTATACTATTTTAACTAACAAATCTGGAAAATGAAGAAAGGGGACTATTGTAGCTATGATTGCAGGAAATAAAGATGATACAGTTATTGCAGTTACAGAAAAAATTACTCTTAAACAACGAAATCTAGTTCAAGAAATAACTTTAGACATGGCGGGAAATATGAATTTGATTACCAAAAAATGCTTTCCTAATGCAACTCGTGTTACAGATCGATTTCATGTTCAAAAACTAACTACAGAGGCTTTACAGGAAATCAGGATTAAATTTCGTTGGGTAGCTATTGATCAAGAAAATAATGCTATTGAAAAAGCAAAATAAAGCAAATCAAATTTCGAATCTCAAATACTTTCAAATGGAGATACACTTAAGCAATTACTAGCTAGAAGTCGTTATTTCTAACATAAAAACAAATCAAGATGGACGTAAAACCAAACTCAACGTGCCACTTTATTGTTTGAATTATATCCAGACATTTTAAAAGCATACGATTTAGCACAATATTTGCGTACTATCTTTGAAAAAATTCCGGACAAAATCATTGGATTTGCAAAATTAGCCAAATGGCATGAAAAAGAAGATCAATCCGAATTTAAATCTTTCGGCACAATCTCTCGTACAATTACAAATCATTATCAGACCATATTAAATTATTTTGACAATAGAAGTACTAATGCCTCTGCAGAAATGAAATTCATGAACTCCTATTAATTAAAATATAAAATGTGAATAATCATTAATGCCAAAATAAAAGCATTGAGATCAAAATTCAGAGGTGTTAGAAATATAGAATACTTCCTGTTTAGACTAACTAATATATATGCTTAATTTGTTCCACTCCACAGGTTTTCGATATGATCCTGTACTTTGACATTATAGGTGTATTTTGACATCTCACATAAAAGAGAAAAGCCTCTAAATGCTAGCATTTAGAGGCTTTTGATTCATAAAGTTTCTTTTGAAACTTGGTCTGGCGGAGAAAGAGGGATTCGAACCCCCGGACCTGTTACAGTCAACAGTTTTCAAGACTGCCGCATTCGACCGCTCTGCCATTTCTCCAGTCTGTTGCAACCATTGTCTAGTTGCGACTGCAAATGTAAGGAGCTTTTTTGGTTTTCAAAAACTATTTTGATAAAAATGTAAGCTTCTTTTAAAAGTATTTTTTAATCATTTCATTTCCTTTGTATTAGCTATTAAATTATTTTTTTTAAATTTGCTTTTAGAACCTTAGTATTTTACATATTCAGTAATTTCGAGACCATATCCAACCATTCCAACGCGTTTTTCTTGTTCTGAATTGGATACCAAACGAATTTTAGAAATATCAATATCGTGTAATATTTGAGCTCCAATTCCGTAATCTTTACTATCTATAATAATTTTTGGTGCTTTCATTTCGCCTCCCGCTTGAATTGCTTTTAATTCATTGATACGGTTAAGTAAATTCAATGCCTGCATATCTTGATTGATGAAAATCACGGCTCCTTTACCGTGCTCGTTAATCGCTTTGAACATGGCATCCAATTGTTGGTCTGCATTGTTTGTCAAAGTACCTAATAAGTCGTTATTAACTTGAGAAGAGTGTATTCTTGTTAGGATAGGTTCTCCTAAGTTCCAATTTCCTTTTGTTAAGGCAATATGAATTTGTTTGTTGGTGATTTGTTCGTATGCTCTTAAACGAAATGTCCCAAAACGGGTTTTGATATCAAAATCTTCTTTTTTAACTACCAGGCTATCGTGTTGCATTCTGTAGGCAACTAACGCTTCGATTGAAACAACTTTAATGTCAAATCTTTTAGCGATTTTTACCAATTGCGGTAAACGTGCCATAGTTCCATCTTCATTCATCACTTCTACAATCACACCTGCAGGTTGGAAACCTGCTAATCTAGCAAAATCAATAGCAGCTTCAGTATGTCCAGTTCTTCTTAATACTCCGCCTTCTTTGGCAATTAAGGGGAAGATATGTCCTGGACGTGCCAAATCGTGTGGCTTTGTTCCTGGTTCTGTTAAAGCCAAAACAGTTCTAGCTCGATCGCCAGCAGAAATTCCGGTAGTAACACCATGTCCTTTTAAATCAACAGAAACTGTAAATGCGGTTTCCATTGGGTCTGTGTTATTGGTAACCATAGCATGTAATCCTAATTCTTTGCAACGACTTTCGGTCAAGGGAGTACAGATTAATCCACGACCGTGAGTAGCCATGAAGTTGATCATTTCTGGGGTTACTTTTTCGGCTGCAGCCAAAAAATCACCTTCATTTTCTCTATTTTCATCATCGACAACCAATATGATTTTACCTTGGCGAATATCTTCGATTGCTTCTTCTATGGTATTAAGTACTATTTTATTTGAATCCATGGTGGAATTTATTTTTGTTTTTTGAGAATTTTTTGAGAATTTTTTTAAATAATTTTTGAATAGGAGTGAAGATAATGTCCATGTTTATCAGTCCGATATCATTAGTTGCTCTATATGTTAAAAGTATGGCCAATGGTGCTAGAACAAAAGATGACATCCATGCTCCTAAAAAAGGAGATAAACCATCCTCCTGGGAGATTCGCTTTCCAAAAGTATTGATAAAGTGAAATGAGATAAATATAAATACGGCAAATACAATGGGTAATCCAAGTCCTCCTTTTCGAATAATAGCTCCCAATGGTGCCCCAATAAAGAACATTAAGAAACAAGCAAAAGCAATTACAAATTTATCGTATAATGCTAAATAGTGGTTGTTAATTGTTTTTTGTTTGTTCTCCAAATTTAGTTTTGTAGCATCAATATTGTATCCCGTACTTACAAGATTACTAGTTGCAGCGCTTAAAATAGCTTGTTTTTCTTGATTTTTAAATATACTTAAAAGATCTTTGGGTAATTCTTTTAGTTTTTTTAAGGTATCTTTTTTTATTGCTTGATTGTTTACAAAAGCAGAGAAACCAGTTTGAACATTGATATTATCTGAAAATGAAACGATTTCAGTTTTGATATTTTTTTGTAAAGAATCTAAAGTATAATTCAACTCATTTACCGTCAACATGGTATTGGTGTTGGATATGTTTTCTTCATCGACATCGACTTTATTAAGTTCGGATAAATCAATATTGATAGTGTATTTTTTAAAGGAACTTTTTGCAAATGGTAGTTTTTCTCTATCCTCGTATTTTTTTGGCATTACATCTTCGTAATAATTACCATTATTTAATTCTAATTTTAAAATACTGGATTCTTTACTACTAATTAATTTACCGTCTTTGGCTTTGATTACCGTTTTACTACCGTCACCATTGGTTGACTTTTTATGAATGGTAATACCAGTTAATGTGTTGCCGTTATCTCCTGATTTTTTATTGACTTTTATGTTATAAAAGCCTACATCACTAAATTGTCCTTCGGTGATGGCAAGCGCTGGTTGTACTTGAGCAATATTTTTTCGAAAGTTAATAAACTTATATTCTGCATATGGGATTACATTATTAGCAAAGAGGAAAGCTACAAAACTCAAGAGGGTAATAAAGATAGTTAAAGGAATAATAGCCCTCTGCAGCGAAATCCCTGCTGATTTCATAGCTGCAAATTCATAATTTTCGGCAAGATTACCAAAAGTCATGATCGATGCTAATAAAATCGATAGAGGTAGTACCAAAGGTACAATTCTAGGCATAGAAAATATTAAGAATTTAAGTACCATTCCGATATCTAAATCTTTACCTGCTAATTCTGCAATGAATAACCAAATGGTTTGAAGAATGAATATGAAAAAGAGGATTACAAATACCGTAGCAAATGTAGTCAGGAATGTTTTTAATAAGTATCTGTCAAGTATTTTCACTAACCTTGTTTAATCTAATTTATTGATGTAGTAATTTGGATATTTACTTTGTGCAAAGGTAAATTGATTTTTTGATAAAGGTTGATTGGTTTTAAAAGAATTTACGGTTAATGTTGTTTTTGTTCCATTTTTACCAATTTCGATTAGGTTGTAAATATGTTTCGTTTTTACATCAATACCCAAAAGAATTTCTTTGCGTTGATCACGGGTGCTGGTAGGTACCAATTTGATGTACTGAATTTTTCTACCTCTAACATCTTGAAGTACGTTCATATTATAACGGTATCCGCTATTGAAGAATGTTAGCATTTTTGAGGGAGTAATGGCGCTGTCATCTTTTTCGTTATAGCTCGAAATAGTTACTTCTTCATCTTCTGGTACAATAGTGTATGTTTTCTTTCCATCAAAAATTTTAGTGATTCCCATAAAATTCAATACGTATTGATTGCCTTTCATAGTTACATTACCTTTACTATCTTGGTTGATATTTTCCTTTGCATTATTCAAGGTATATTTAAAATCAATAGCAATATTAGAGTAACTTTTTACTTTACTGGTTACTTGGTCTAATAGTGATTTTGCTTTTGCATCTTGTGCATGACTTGAAAAACTAATAAAGAGAGCAAAAACTATAGGAATGATTCTTTTGGTCATAGTAGTAAATGAGTTGCTTTTTAGGTTTTTAATCTTGATTTGCATAGTTTTAACTGTTTTTTTCATTGTTTAAAAATTGATCAAGAGAGGACAAATCTTGTACATTGACCATACGGGCTTTACTACCTTCAAACGGGCCAACAATACCTGCCGCTTCTAGTTGATCGATTAATCGACCAGCACGATTATATCCAAGTTTTAATTTTCTCTGTAACAAGGAAGCAGATCCTTGTTGAGCGGTAACAATGACTTCGGCTGCTTCTCTAAACAGAATATCTCTTTCAGATATATCCATATCAAGATTAATGCCAGTTTCTTCTCCAACAAATTCTGGAAGCAAGTAAGCTGTTGCATAAGCCTTTTGTGAACCTATAAAATCAGTTATTTTTTCTACCTCAGGTGTGTCTATAAAAGCACATTGTACACGTACTACATCATTACCATTTGTATAAAGTAAATCTCCTCGACCAATTAATTGATCGGCACCTTGAGTATCCAAAATTGTTCTAGAGTCAATTTTTGAGGTTACTCGAAAGGCGATACGAGCAGGGAAATTCGCTTTAATTAATCCTGTAATAACATTAACAGATGGTCGTTGTGTTGCGATAATCAGGTGAATACCAATCGCACGAGCTAATTGTGCTAAACGAGCAATCGGAATTTCAACTTCTTTTCCGGCTGTCATAATCAAATCGGCAAATTCATCGACAACTAGAATGATGTAGGGTAAAAAGCGATGTCCATTCTCTGGATTTAATTTTCTAGCTTTGAATTTATCATTGTATTCTTTGATATTTCGAACCATAGCATCTTTTAGTAAAGAGTAGCGGTTATCCATTTCGACACAAAGGGAATTCAGAGTATTAACTACTTTAGTGTTATCTGTGATAATGGCATCTTCAGAATCTGGAAGTTTGGCTAAATAATGTCTTTCTATTTTGTTGAAAAGCGTAAGCTCTACTTTTTTTGGATCGACCAATACAAATTTTACTTCGGCTGGATGTTTTTTGTATAATAATGAGGTCAATACTGCATTTAATCCAACAGATTTACCTTGTCCAGTAGCTCCTGCCATTAGTAAATGGGGCATTTTGGCTAAATCAACTACAAAGGTTTCGTTGGAGATGGTTTTTCCTAATGCGATAGGTAATTCCATTTCTGCTTCTTGGAATTTTGCCGATCCAATTACAGATTTCATAGAGACCATGGTTGGGGTTTTGTTTGGTACCTCAATACCAATTGTACCTTTTCCAGGGATAGGAGCAATGATTCTAATTCCTAATGCAGATAGAGATAAAGCTATATCATCCTCTAAGCTTTTAATTTTAGAAATTCGAATACCTGCTTCTGGAACTATTTCATATAATGTTACCGATGGTCCAACGGTAGCTTTAATTTGTGCAATTTCGATTTTATAATTGCGGAGTGTATCCACAATTCTATTTTTATTGTCTTCTAATTCTTCTTGGTTGATAGTGATTCCGCCTGTAGAATATTCTTTTAATAAATCTATTGTAGGGAATTTGTAATTGGATAAATCCAAAGTAGGGTCAAATTGCCCAAAGTCGGAAACCATTTTTGATGCTAAATTTTCTTCAATGATATCTTCTTCTGGAGCAGATTCAATAACAAAAGAATCGGCAGGAGCAAGAGGTTCATCGGTTGCTTTTTTAGGGAATGGTGGTGGTGTAGCCGTATTTAGATTAATCTCTGAAGAATTTTTTATGGTTGGTTTTAACTCTTCCTTTTTAATTTCAAATTGAGAAGGTTTTGTGGTTAAAACCATTTCTTCTACTTTTAAATCCTCTTGTTCAACAGCATACTCCTCCAAGTTATAAGCTTCCTTATTTTTTTCTACTTCCGCAGAGGCCAAGCTCGCTTTAAGTTCATTTTTTTTGTTTTCGAAAAAAGATTGAATTCTTTCTGGTGATAATTTTAGTTTGAATATTAGATAAATAATTAATCCAAAAAGCAATGTAAGAAGTGTACCTGTTTTCCCAATATAGTCTTGTAGAAAAAGATTAAGTTCGTAACCTACAACGCCCCCTAGTTCAGGTAATGAAGTAGCTATAAAGCTAAATAAAATTGAAAGGACGATCAGGGCAAATAAGTCCCAAAACCAAGTATTCTTTAGCTTACTAACTTTCATTCCTAATACTAAATAAGCTCCTGTAAGCATAAATAATCGAACAAAGATAAAGGAGGCTAGTCCAAAACCTTGGTAAACAATTAAATTTGATAAAAAGGCGCCAAACTTACCTAGCCAATTTTGCACTGTTTCAGAACGGTTTGTTAATTCATTTACAGCACTTTGGTCTTCTTGGCCATAGATATAAAAGGAAATAAATGCGAGTAATAAAGCGATGGAGAATAATAGAAAAAGACAGCCCAAAACAAATTTGTGCTGTCTATTCAGTTTCCATGAGGTTGTTTCTTTAGTTTCAGAATTGTTCTTCTTGTCTAAAGTTTCTTTTCTTGATTTTGCCATTAGGGATTTTACGATTGTCTATAAAAATAGGGGCAGATATATAATTAAACCAATAATTATTGCAGTACAGGCTGCAAAAAAAACAGAGCCTGCAGCAATGTCTTTGATGAAACCTATTCGTTCATGATAATCGGGATGAATGAAGTCGGCAATTTTTTCGATTGCAGTATTTAGGCCTTCAATACTAAGTACTAATCCGATTGCTAAAGTTTGAAAAAGCCATTCGGTAGCAGTAATGCCAAAATAAAAACCTGCAACAGTTAATAAAATACCAGTAGAAAATTGAACCATTACACTATGTTCGGTAGTGATTAATTTGATAGCTCCCTTCACAGCATAAGTAACACTTTTTAATCTTCCTGTTACGAAGGTATTGTCTTTTTGAAACTCCATTAAAATCAGATTAAAGTACTGCTAAAGCAGCTTCGTAATTAGGTTCATCAACGATATCTCCTACTTGTTCTGTGTAAAGGATAGTTCCATCTACATCTACAACAATAAGTACTCTTGATAGTAAACCAGCTAAGGGGCCATCTACGATTTTTAATCCGTTTGTAGTACCAAAACTTCCATCAACGAAATCAGATAAGTTAACTACATCTGTTAATCCTTCAGCACCACAAAAACGTTGTTGTGCAAATGGTAAATCTCTAGAGATGCATAATACAGTAGTATTATTTAATCCAGCAGCTTTTTCGTTAAATTTTCTAACAGAGGCAGCGCAAGTACCTGTATCTACGCTTGGAAAAATATTTAAAACTAATTTTTTACCAGCAAAATTACTCAAAGAGGCAACCGAAAGGTCATTTTGAACTAATTTGAAATCTGCTAATTTTGAACCCACTTTTGGTAATTCACCGTTCGTGTTTATTGCATTCCCTTTTAATGTAATTGAAGCCATAATTTTTATTTTTATTGAGCTTCAAAAGTATGAAAATTATTTAAGATTTAGGTTTTAAAACAAAAAAAACGCACCTAAAAATAGTATGCGTTTCTTTGTAAAAGCCATTGTAGGGATTGATTATTTATCTATAGATCCCATTACGCGCTTCATGAATGTATTCAAAGCTTCTTTTTGGTCTGTTCCGCTTTGGATTAATTTTTGCACTTCTAAGGCGCCATACATATTGGAAATCAATTCTCCAATTACGTCTAATTCTTCATCTTTTAGCGAACTAATTTCAGTCATAGCTTCTAGGACTTCAATGGTTTCGATGATGTAGTCTTGATCGTTTTGTTCAATAAATTGAGTAAGATGTTTTATAACTGGTAGTTTCATTGTCGATTTAGGATTAGGGAATTTTAATTTGGGATTAACGATTTGAGAGTAATGATTATTGAATTTAGATTGAAAACGGAATGGTTAATCTAAATTTTTTGATTTTAAATTAAAATCATCATTCGTTAATCTGCAATCAATAATAATTTAAATAATCTCGTTTACCAATTCAATCAAAACTTCTTGTTTATTGGTTTGTGTTTCGTTTACCAATTTTCCATTTACAAA
This sequence comes from Flavobacterium psychraerolatum, assembly GCF_025960985.1. Taxonomy (GTDB): domain Bacteria; phylum Bacteroidota; class Bacteroidia; order Flavobacteriales; family Flavobacteriaceae; genus Flavobacterium. The sequence goes on from NZ_JAOQMX010000006.1 coordinate 45,568, forward strand.
AGTGGCGAAAGTAGGCAAGTTGCTTACATTGGCTAGTTTTCTCGATTCTGGAAAGTTTTCTGCATCAACAATTGCAAACGTGATGGCTTCATTTTCGTTTGCTAGTTTTTTGAATTTTGGCTTCATAATACGGCAGTTACCACACCATGATGCAGAAAATTGTACTACAACTTTATTATTTTCAGCCACTAAGTTGGCTAATGTATCTTCGTTTAATTCTATTAACATATTTTTTGAGTTGCTAAGTAACTAAGTATCTGAGTTGCTAAGATTCTTTTAAATTCTTTCGAATTATTATGACTTAGCAACTTAGATTCTTTTTACTTAATTAGTATAAATTGTAATGTGGAAGGGTAGATTTAAGTTTAAAATCATAGTGACTTTGGAACTTAGAATCTTAGTATCTTCAAAATTGAAATTAGTTTGCGCTCAAGTATGCAGCTGTACTGTTTCTATCAGCAGACATTGCTTCTTTACCAGCTTCCCAGTTTGCAGGACAAACTTCACCTTTTTCTTGTATGTGTGTGTAGGCATCAATCATACGGATGTACTCGTTTACGTTACGACCTAATGGCATATCGTTTACACTTTCGTGGAAAATTTTTCCAGTTTCATCAATTAAATATGTTGCTCTGTATGTTACGTTTGAACCTTCAATCATTAATGAATCTGTTTCCTCGCTGTACTCAGTAGATTCGATGTCTAAGATATCTAATATTGTAGATAAATTACGGTTTGTATCTGCTAAGATTGGGTAAGTAACCCCTTCGATTCCACCGTTATTTTTTGCTGTATTCAACCATGCAAAATGAACTTCGTTAGTATCACATGAGGCACCGATAACGATAGTATTTCTTTTTTCAAATTCAGGTAATGCAGCTTGAAAAGCGTGTAATTCTGTTGGGCAAACAAAAGTAAAATCTTTTGGATACCAGAACAAAATTACTTTTTTATTGTTTTTGGTAGCTTCTTCAAAAATGTTGATTTTTAAGTTATCACCCATTTCTGAGATAGCATCAACTGCAATACTTGGAAATTTTTTTCCTACTAAAGACATAATATTTATTTTTTAATTGTTTTTCTGATACAAAAGTAGTGGATATTACTACTTGTTTGTAATCAATTGCAATTATAAAAATTTATATATTGATAGTATTTGATTATACTGCGTTACGATTGACGTTTTAAGTTGCTATTATATAGTAGGTTGTAGTAATAGCTGTTGCAGTTAAGCAACCTTAAGTTTGTAATTTAATATTAATTTAATATTAATAAAGGCCACGCGTGAGGGGGAGGAATAAGCTACCGAAGTAGCATGGATCACCCGACAGCAGCACCAAAAAAGGGCTACTATGCGGTTGCAATAGGAGCCCTTTTTTTGGGGGTGGTGGCACGCCAAAATGGTTACAATCACTTATTCAATTGATGGTTTCGGTTCTAGTAACATTTTTATTTTGATTTGGAACGCTGCAAATATCAAGGTGGTAAAAGGACTTAGTATATTAAAAATGGCGTATGGAAGGTAGTCTACAGTTGCTACTCCTAGCGTACTCGAATGGTAGGCTCCGCAGGTATTCCATGGAATTAATACTGAGGTTACGGTTCCAGCATCTTCTAGGGTACGGCTTAGATTTTCTGGTGCTAGACCTTTTTCTTTGTAGGCTTTTGCAAACATCTTTCCGGGTACAACGATTGATAGATATTGATCTGATGCGGTGATATTGATGGCCAAACAACTACCAACTGTAGAAGCGAAAAGGCCAAAGGTGGTGTGAGCCATCTTTAATAAAGATTGACTGATACGAGCTAAAGCTCCGATAGCATCCATAATTCCACCAAAAACCATTGCGCAAAGGATTAACCAAACGGTACCCAGCATTTTTTGCATACCACCAGAGGTGAATAAATCGGCCAATGTTTTATTCTCTGTTGGGATTACGACATCACGAGTAATCGCATTCATAATTCCTTTGTATCCAGATTCAAATGTCATCTCTTGTACACCTGCAATTTGATTGATGATGTGAGGTTGGAAGATAATAGCAAAAAGGGCAGCTAGTAACGTCCCTGCTAATAGGGCAATTAAAGGTTCTGTTTTTTTAATAATCAATCCAATTACTATAATGGGTACTGCAAATAACCAAAGGGAGACGTTGAAGGTACCCTCGATATCATGTAGAAGGGAGTCTATATTGACATCTCCTTTACTCTCTACTGAAAGTCCCATGATGATGAAAATGATTAGGGTAACGGTGTAGGTAGGTATTGTGGTCAAGACCATGTAGCGTATGTGTGTAAATAAATCGGTTCCAGCCATGGCGGGAGCAAGGTTGGTGGTGTCTGACATGGGGGATAATTTGTCTCCAAAATAAGCGCCAGAAATGACAGCTCCTGCAACCATTCCAAGGTCAAAGCCAAGTGCACCTCCTACACCAATAAGTGCAATACCTACGGTTGCACTGGTGGTCCAAGAACTACCAGTAGCGATAGATATGATGGAACAGATAATTAATGTGGCAGGTAAGAAGATTGCAGGACTTAAAATTTGAAGTCCATAATAAATCATGGTCGGTATGATACCACTCACCAGCCAAGTTCCAGCTAGCGCACCTACCATTAATAGAATTAAAATAGCTCCAACGGTAGATTTTATATTGTTTGCAACTTCTTCCATCATTTTTTCGTAGGTCACTTTGTTGATAAATCCAACAATAGCTGCAACGGCACCACCTATTAATAAGATAAATTGGTTACTACCGCTAAGGGCTTCGTCTCCAAAAACATAAACATTATAGCCTAGTAAAATTACGATAGCAAGCACGGGAATTAATGCTTCTCCTATTGATAACTCTTTGTTTCTATGTATTTTTGTTTGCATATATTTTGTATTGGTAATGGTACTAAATGCCTTTAATGGTGACAGGTAAGCTTCCTTTATTTTTTGTGTTATTGATTAATGATTGTGCTGCTACTTCTTGAAATTCATCAAAATCTTGGTAGGCTTGAACGATTCCTTCTGCTAATGGTAAGTTTGGAATAACCTGTAAAGCATATGGATTACCAAAGAGATACAAGATACATTTTTTTGTTTCGAACAGGTTTTTTAATGTTTCTAATACTGTTTCTTCGAGTTCGAATTTTTGCATTGGTTTGGCTTTTGGGACAAACAAAGCAATAATAATAGTGTCTAAAGTACTAATTTTTTTTATAAAATCACTATTCTCAATAGCCGCTCCATTCTCTAGTGAAAAAGATTGTGCGGGAAGTGTACAGGTAATTATTGTTGAAAAAACGTTTTCAATGGATTTGTAAATGCTTAAAACGGCTAGTTTTTCATTACTAGATGCCTCCAGAATTAATTGATAGTTGTTGTTATCTTTTATTGTTGTAATGCAGCTTTGTGCAATTTTCTTATTTAATTGAGAGGCTGTTTCGAAATCAAGTGATCTTTCGGTTATGATTTTTGTATCCAATAGCCCTACTTTTTTCTTGCAAGCCATGATGCGATTGTAACTAGCGTTAATGCGTTCTGATGAAGCTTTTTTCGTGATGGCTTGAATACCTTCGAGTACATTTTCGGCAAAACAAAGTACATCGTTTCCTGCATTAAAGGCTTCCCATTCCAATTCCCCTTTGGTAGCATACAATTTAGAAACACTGTGCATGTTTAAGGCATCGGAAATGACTAATCCTTTGTATTGTAGTTGGTTTCGTAAAAGATCTTCAATTATTGGTTTCGAAAGTGTGGCAGAGGTACTTTTACCCTCATTTAAAGCAGGAACTGCTAGATGACCAATCATGATTGAATCGACATTATTTTTTATTCCTTCGATAAATGGATAGAGTTCATTGTCTAATAATTCTATCAAATTTTGTTCAAGAATAGGTAATCCCAAATGCGAATCTACGCTAGTGTTACCATGACCTGGGAAATGCTTTAAGCATCCTAGTACGCCTATTTCATTTAGGCCTTTTAAATATTCGAGGGCAAACCGAGCTACTTTTTCTTTGTTTTCGCCAAATGAACGGTATCCAATTACTGGATTATTTGGGTTGTTATTGATGTCGGCCAAAGGAGCCAAATTATAATGGATACCAGCTGATTTTAAATCTAGTCCAATTTGTTTTCCTACCTCATACGCCAAATGTGCTTGTGTTTCGGGTAATGCCCCTAAGGTAATTGCGTAAGGATATTGTGGTGTTTTTTCGACACGCATGGCCAAACCCCATTCAGCATCAATACTCATCAAAAGAGGAGTAGAAGCACTTTTTTGGTACCGAATAATTAAGGCTTTTAGACGTTCGTAACTATTGTCATTGTACACAATAGGTTTTTTACTCTCATAATTGGTAGCTGCACTTGCTCGAGAGTGAAAAAAAGTAAGTCCACCTATATGTAGTTCCCGAATTAATTTTTCTGTTGCTTGTATGTTTTCTTCAGTATCGTTGATGAATACTGCAGGGAAAAAGAATTGTCCTGTTTTTTGTTCTAATGTCATAATCAAAGCTGAATATTGTATTTAAACTCTAACTCTTTTCCTGCGTCTTCTTACCGAAATCCTTTGGGTAAATCAAGAATCTCGACAAAATTAAACCAGGAATTGTGGCTAAGAATACCCAGATAAAAAAGTTTCCGTACCCCAAATATTCCTGAATAAATCCGCTTAACATTCCAGGTAACATCATTCCTAGAGCCATGAAACCAGTTGCTAATGCATAATGTGATGTTTTTGATTCGCCATCGGCAACGTAAATTAAGTACATCATAAATGCAGCGAAGCCAAAACCATAACCAAATTGCTCGGCAATTACTGTAGCATAAATATAATAAATTGAAGCGGGGTGGAAGTGCGCCAACAAAATAAACCCAATAATTGGTAAGTGCATAGCCAAAATCATAGGTAGCATCCATTTACCAAGACCATCTTTGGAAATAGCGATTCCGCCTAGAATACCACCGATGGTTAATGATAATACACCAAATGTTCCGTATATAATTCCCACGTCTTGAGTTGTTAACCCCAGTCCACCTACAGTAATATCGTCAATCAAGAATGGTGTTAGCATTTTTAGTAACTGCGATTCTCCCAAGCGAAAAAGCAAGATAAAAGCCAACACGAGACTTATTTGTTTCTTTTTGAAAAAGGACGCGAAAACTACTATAAAACTTTTGTTTGATGCAGTATTGATTGTTTCTCTTGATTGTGAAATTTCAGTTTTTGGTGTTGCAAAAAAGTTGTAAACTGTTAAAATAGTCATGATTAACCCGACGATAATCATGGTGTAGGACCATGCCTTTTGTTTGTCACCGTATTCCTGTTCTAGATAGCCACCAATAATTACGATCAATCCGTTTCCGGTTAACATCGAAAGTCGGTAAAAAGTACTTCTAATCCCAAGGAAGAAGGACTGTTCATCCTTCTCTAAGGCAATCATGTAAAATCCATCACTAGCTACATCATTGGAAGCAGATGCAAAAGCTGCCATCCAAAAGAAGGCTAAGCTAATAATAAAAAAATTGCTCATTGGTATGGTGAAACCTACTATAATAAAGGCGATCGAAATCAAGAATTGCATGGATAAAAACCATTTTCTCTTAGTTGAATACAAATCAATAAATGGACTCCATAGTGGTTTTATTACCCATGGTAAGTATAATAAACTAGTGTATATACCTATGTCTTCATTACTGATTCCCAGATTTTTATACATGATTACCGAAACTGAAATAATAATAGCATAAGGTAGGCCCGATGCAAAATTAAGAACAGGTATCCAATACCAAGGTTTATTATTCTTCATCTGGTGTGATTTGATTGAGTATCATTTTTAAGTTTTTAGTAGTCGAAAGGATTGTTGCTGAACTTTCATTTCCATAATAATCTATGTAAGTTATGGCACAGCTGTTGTGTTTATCCAAATATATTTTTGGTAAACTAATACTTATCGAACCTTTTCGCTCTGTTATTGCTATTTTGTCAATAATATTTGCAGGATCTGATACATCAATTTTAGTGCAGTTTTTGGCTCCGTAAACTACTACATACCTCATTTTATCATATTCAGGAAATTTCAAAATCACATCTGCAATTAGGCTGTCTGTGGTAATATCCCAAACTTCAGGAACGTCCTCAACTTTATACCTAAACCCTGGTACTACATTTGGCAAAGCAGGGTACTTATATTGATTTTGGGATAATATGTCTGTTACCTGTTTATTGTTGTTTAAAAACCATTTAGCACTAAAAAAACCATTACCTTGAATGTTTTTATAGCTTCTATTCAAGTTAATTTGATTCGGAATCTCATATGGATTAGTCCATTTTTTATCTGAATCGGTGTTAATTTTGTATGAGCTATTTCCAATGTAAACAGCTGCATTTCCATTCGAGTTTTCAGACCACCATTTCAATAATTTGGAATACGAAGCTGTTTTATGTTCGATACTCCAATACAGTTGTGGCAAAATATAATCTACCCATTTGTATTCCATCCAAGCCATTGGATCTGCAAATAAATCATCATAGTTAGTTTGCCCAGATTGCGTATCTGACCCTTTTGGATCTACCGATTTATTACGCCACACTCCAAATGGACTAATTCCGAATTGTACCCATGGTTTTATTTTTTTAATTGCGTAGCTGGTACATTTAACATAGTTATTGGTGTTTAAACGTCTCCAGTCGGCTAATGATAGTCCATTTCCATATTTTTTGTATGCTGCTGAATCGTTAAAATCAAGTCCAGAAATTTTGTATGGATAAAAGTAATCATCAAAATGAACAGCATCAATATCGTAGTTTTTTACGACCTCTTCAATCACAGACACTAGTTGATTTTGTACTTCTGGTAGCCCTGGGTTGTAATAATATTTTTCTCCGTACTTAATCATCCATTCGGGATGTTTGATCATATCATGATTCGGACTCAATGTTTCTTTTTTTAAGTCAAATGTTGCTCTAAAAGGGTTAAACCAAGCATGAAATTCAAACCCTCTTTTATGTGCTTGTTCAATCATCCATTCCAATGGATCGTAGTATGGGTCTGGTGCTTTTCCTTCTTTTCCAGTCAAATAGCGAGACCAAGGAGCAAATTTAGAGGGATAAAAAGCATCTCCTACACTACGAACTTGAACGATAACTACGTTGTAGTTTAGTTTTTTATATGCGTTAAGAATTTCAATATAATCTGATTTTTGCTTCGATACTGCATCTGTGCTAGTTTTTGGCCAATCTATGTTAACTACAGTTGCAATCCATACTGCTCTAAATTCATTTTTAGGGTGCATGGGATTTTGTTGTGCGTAAGTCGTTGAAAATAGGGCTGTAAAAAAGAAAAAAAGTACAGCTATTGAAACATTCTGGTTCATTTTTTGGTTGTTTTTTATCAAAATCAAAAATAGTTTTTTTAGAGTAGTTTATGAGTTTAAATCGAAATATTATTCTCTAAATAAATACATACAATTTCTTTGCCAAAAGAAGGAGTTTGAAACTGATTTTTAGGACTATTTATTTTATTCGTTTCCTGCTAACTGTCTAAGTATTTTTACTATCCACATAGATTTATTATTCATAGGTAAAGAGTTTTTTTTCTATGCTTTTGGAAATGCTTTGTCTTTGTAAGATAGCTATTGATTATAGGTTAAATAATATCCTGTGCTGTCTGGGTGACATGATGATTTTAATAAATTAATGGAAACCGTTGTTTCAATATTGTTTGAGAATGATTAGCTGGAAAAAATTCTTAAAAGTCATTTTTCCAATCCATTGTTTGTATAGATGAAACCTTGTTGGCAGCATTCATCGTTACTCGGAGTTCTTTGTTGGCTACTTTTTTCGAATACAATGCTTTATAGCGATATACAGATATTTTAGTTTTTGGATTTTTCAAAACCTCTACCAATTCGATGTCATTAAAAGTTCCATAAAACTTACGGTAGCGATTGCATATAGAAGATAATTTTTCAATGGTAATGTTGTTAATTACCGAAGTAGTCGCTTCACTAGTAGTATAAGGTTTGAATTTTGATGTATTACAAGTCATCAAGATTCGCTTTCCTAATTCATAAGCTTTCCTTTTTTGAGATGAATTAACTGCTGCAGGATATAGTTTTACAAATTCTACCTTATCTTTTTCGTCCTCTACAAGTGTATCTTGTGCAACCTCTTCGGTTTCATTTATTGTTTTGTCAATAGGGATTTGGGTAGTAACTACTTTTTTTGATTTACAGGATATAAATAAAGTCAAACAAAGTAGTATAATTAATCTTTTCATGCTAAATTTTTTTAATCTGGTTAGTATTTTGATTACTAAAAAGTTGTAATTGTCTTTTTTTAAGGATAAAAACGAGATTGATTGTGTTTTAGCAAAATTAAGGAACCAAAATGAAAAACACAAAGAAGATCGATCTAAATACTTTTTGATTTTTGTGCATTTTATGGGTTGATATTATAAATTATCTTTCAAAATTTGATATACAAGTTCTTTACTTGGTTTCTGATCTTTTAATTTTTCTCTAATGACATCAAATAGTACTTTAAAATTACAACCTAGTTTATAGTTGCTACAACCATAAGCAGTTTTACCTTTTAAAACGATTCCTTTTTGACATTTAGGACAAGGTAAGTCAGGCGAACTCGTTTTCTTCTCTGTTGTGGGAGTAGGAGTTGCTCCTTTTTTTGGTTCTAATTTGAGAATATAATTTTCATCCAAACGCAGTAAGCCTTCGACAGTTCCAGACTCTGTTTTAAAATCTTTTAGGTTTACGGTAGACCCTTTTTGTAACAATCGTAAATATTGATTTTCAGAAATTTTCTTTTCTGCGAAAGTAAAAGGGAGAACAAATTTGCAACCAGTACTGTAATTAGCACAACCATAAGCCAATTTACCTTTAATTAAAGTATTTTTTTTGCATTTGGGGCATACTTCTGCCGTGATGCCAGCCGTTTTCTTTTTCTCAACAACTGCTTTCACTTTTTCAACCTGTCCAGCATGTGAAATATTGGCACGTATGGTCTCGCTTCGCACCTCATAGACCAAGGCATCGACCATTTGTTTCATGTTTTTAATAAATGCTGCGGCAGAGAAAGTTCCTTTTTCTATATCTTTTAATTGCTTTTCCCAAGAGCCCGTTAATTCCGCTGATTTGATTAAATCATTCTGAATCGTATCAATCAATTGGATTCCAGTTGGAGTAGGTAGCACCTGTTTTTTATTTCGAACAATATATTGACGTTTAAAAAGTGTTTCAATAATATTCGCTCTTGTGGACGGCCTTCCAATTCCGTTTTCTTTCATTAATTCGCGTAAATCCTCATCATCGACTTGTTTTCCAGCCGTTTCCATAGCGCGAAGTAATGTTGCTTCTGTAAATTGATTGGGTGGTTTTGTTTCTTTTTCTAAAAAAGAAGGTTGATGCGGTCCTTTTTCGCCTATAACGAAATCAGGTAATAAATCTGCTTCTTTTTCTTTAGTTTTGGTGGGCGTAGCCGAAGTCTCAAATACAACACGAAATCCTTTTTTTAGTATTACTTTACCCGTAGTTTTAAAGTGTACATCAGCTGCTTTTCCTATAACGGTTGTGTTGGCTACCAAACAATCATCATAAAAAACAGCAATAAAACGCTTAGTAATAATATCATACACCAATTGCTGGTTGTGTTGCAAATTGGATTGTATTCCAGTTGGAATTATAGCGTGGTGATCTGTAACTTTTTTATCATTAAAAACCTTAGCCGATTTTTTGATTTTCTTACCCAACAGAGGTTGGGTTAACGCAGCATAATTAGTCAGTTTTTGTAAAATCCCAGGTACTTTTGGGTAAATATCATTTGGTAAAAACGTGGTGTCTACTCTGGGGTAGGTGACTACCTTTTGTTCGTATAAGGTCTGTGTAATCTTTAAGGTTTCCTCAGCCGAAAACCCAAATTTGGTATTGCAATATACTTGTAAACCAGTTAAATCAAACAATTTTGGTGCAAATTCGTTTCCATTCTTTTTTTCAATAGAAACAATTTCGAACTCACTTTCTTTGACTCTGTTGGACAAGAGTTCTCCATCTTCTTTTTTTAAAAAGCGACCTTCTTCGTAACTGAAAAGGGTTTCTCTATATAAGGTTTGCAATTCCCAATAGGGTTGTGGTTTAAAATTTTCAATTTCTTTCCAACGATCGACTACCATTGCCAATGTGGGAGTTTGTACACGTCCAATGGAAAGTACCTGCTTGTAACCGCCATGTTTTACAGTGTACAATCGAGTAGCATTCATACCCAATAACCAGTCACCAATGGCTCGAGAAAATCCTGCGTAGTATAAATTATCGTAATTAGAAGAAGGTTTTAAATTGTCAAAACCTTCTTTGATCGCTTCGGTTGTCAAGGAAGAAATCCACAAACGTTGCACTTCACCTTTATAATTGGCTTCGTTCAAGACCCAACGCTGAATCAATTCTCCTTCTTGTCCAGCATCCCCGCAGTTGATGACCAAATCGGCTTTGTCAAATAAGCTTTTTATGATGCGAAATTGCTTTTGAATTCCCGAATTCTCCACAACTTTGGTTTCGAATTTATCGGGCAGCATTGGTAGGTTATTCAAATCCCAACTTTTCCAGTATGGTTTGTAATCGTTGGGTTCTTTCAAAGTACAAAGGTGACCAAAAGTATAGGTTACCGCATAGCCATTACCTTCAAAATATCCATCATGTTTGGTATTGGCTCCTAAAACGGACGCAATTTCTCGAGCTACACTGGGCTTTTCAGCAATACAAACCTTCATTTATTCCTTCTGTTTTGAGGGTGCAAATTAAGGATTTAGAAATTGGTATCGAAACAGAATTAATAGGTTTTGGATAATGTTTTGAACATACTAATCGGGATACTTTTTAATATACTTGTTAGCCAGATATAATAAGTAGAAATAGGTTTCTATATTTTACTACGTTTAATCAAAAAAGAGATCGTTTATCTTCGATTTATATTGATCTTAAGTAATTTAGTAGTATTAGTTATTACTTAAGTACGGGCATCTGGTTTTTAAATTAGAAATTTTTAGAGTATAACTTCACAGGTGTGATTATATTGGGATGCTTTATTTTATAAATTCGTGTCTAGTCCTAAAAAAACTGGTTGTACGCGAATTGCATTTTTTTAAGTTCGGTTGTCGATAAACTTTGCTAGCACAAGCGGGACGCTTGCGCTAGCGGGGTTAGCTAAAATTATTTAGTTGAGATCGCTTTATTAATATATTTTAAATGCTTCCTTAATTCATTGTAGTTGGAGAAATTTTCAATTCCAAATATATCTTTATCGTTTAACCAGACTGTGGGAACCTCCAAGTTTTTAGATTTGTAAAAGTTTAATAAGTAGGATCCACCATCATACCACATGTTTGCAAGTTTGTCAGAGAAGTTTTTTTCATAATAAATGTATTTTTCATATTCTCTATGTTTTAACTCATTTAGGAGTGGTAAATATATTTTATTATATTCATTTCTGTTGCTTAAAGATTTCTCTTTGTTTTTATAATTTAAACTTCTATGTTTCTTTATTTGGGGTGAATATTCATTTTCAAAAGCGATATATTCTTCAACAGCTTCCTGCCATATTTCTTTTAGGTTTTCATAGTTGGGCGATTCATGCATAATCCATAAGAGATTTTTGTCTTTTTGTGCAGCCAAAGAATATCTACTTTTTCCTACTTTTATGTTTTCAAGATAAAATGCTAACTTTGAATAACTTAGTTGTTTGTCGATACTATCTTTCTTGTTTTCTAATTCCGAAAGATTCATTGTTTTGTATTTAGATGTGATTTTTTTGCTTGAAGAACAACTTGTAAATAAACAAATACTTGATGCAATCATTAAATATTTTAATTTCATAGTTTTAATTTTTACTAACGTCAGTCTGTGAAAAAATCTCCTTTTATTTGACTTAAATATAAATAAATAATTGAAGTATTATACATATAATATGTATGTTTAGATATCCTATATTTCACAGAAATACCTATGACTTCACGGAACATCCAAATACTATTTATTTTAGGACGAGACAATTTTTCGGGCATGGTTCCAAAGTTTCGTATGTTGTCTAATAAGTTGATATATACTGTAATAATTGGAAAGGGGTAGGGAGTTAGGAGACTTATCACAGCAATCCTAATTATCTCTATTAGATAGATGAAGACTTCTAATAACGGAGTTGGTTTTTAATTATTTATTTTCACAACACAAAACAAGTTTTGCGATTTTTATGATAGCATATTTTTGCGATGGTTCAAAAATAAGAAAAATTGTAGTCAAGTTAAGCAATAAGTAATTTTTACCGAATACTTTTCGCATAAAATCGAATATCGATTTTGATACCCTTATAATTCATTTCAAACATAAAAAAAAGCGTTTAATCTCCTTTTAAATCGAGATTAAACGCTTACTAAATTTTATAAAAAAAATAAACTCTATCGAATTGCTTTCACAAAATCTGAGATTTTACCAGTTCCTTCTTCGGTTAAGTGTTTGATGAAGGCGCTTCCAATAATCGCTCCTTTGGCATATTGAGTCGCTTGATTGAAGGTTGCTGCATTGTTAATTCCGAAACCTACAATTTGTTGGTTTTTGAGATTCATGTCGGCAATGCGTTTGAAGTAGTCTTCTTGTGTACTACCAAATCCTGATTGTGATCCTGTGACACTTGCAGAGCTTACCATATAGATAAACCCGGTTGAAACACTATCAATAAAACGGATGCGCTCGTCTCCTGTTTGTGGAGTGATTAGCAATACATTAAACAAACCGTATTTTTCAAAAACAGCTTGATATTCATTTGCGTACACATCTACTGGTAAATCGGGGATAATCAATCCATCTATTCCTATTTCGGCACATTTGGCACAAAAAGCTTCTACACCATATTGCATCATTGGATTGAAATACCCCATGATGATTAACGGAATTGATACTGTTTTACGAATGTCTTTTAATTGATTAAAAAGTACATCGGTGGTCATACCATTTTGTAATGCTTTGGTAGAACTTTCTTGGATGGTTGGTCCATCGGCCAAAGGGTCACTAAAGGGTAAGCCTATTTCGATTAAATCAATACCATTTTTTTCTAAATCTTCTATTATAGAAACGGTATCGGTAAGATGTGGGTACCCAGCTGAAAAGTAGATGGATAGTATTTTTTTATCTTCTTGTAATTTTTGTTGTATTCTGTTCATGGTGTTTTATTTGTCCAATAGGGAGTGGTTGCAATTAGGTTTAGTTGGTTGCGGTAAAAGTCCATGCAATTTGATTGGATTCCAATAACACTTCCATGCGTTTGTAATGTACTCCTTCATAGGTGTCTGCTTGTAGCAATTCATCATCAGTTATTTCGTAAAGTAAACCTACGATAATATCTTGAAGTTTTTCGGTAGAGGTAATGATTGGATAGGATGCCATTCCAAATTCTTCTTCGATTTCGATTTTGGTAACAGTATATCCAATTAAGGAATCGGCATCTCCTTTTAAGGTACGACCGAAAATTGTTTGCTGAACATCAGTTTCTTGTAGTGATCCGTATGCGAATAATTTTGCCATGATGAATTTTTTAATGTAAAATCAAATGTTTTGTGTCTGCGTTAGGGATGGAAGCGGTATCCTTTTTTGGGGCTTTTTTTGCCCCAAAAAAGATATAGCGTACAGCCCGCCCGCTTTTTTTGCGGGAACGCCCAACTATAATTTAAAATAATCGATATAGGTGTCCAAATCTTTGTCACCACGCCCCGAAAGGCAAATGACTACAATGTCTTCGGGTTTGAATTTTTTTTCTTTTAATACTGCCAAGGCATGTGAAGACTCTATTGCAGGAATGATTCCTTCTAGTTGGGATAATTCATATCCTGCCTTCATTGCTTCGTCATCGGTCATGGAGTAGAATTCACCACGTCCTGTGGTTGCCAAATGCGCGTGCATTGGGCCAACTCCGGGGTAGTCTAATCCTGCTGAAATGGAGTAGGGCTCTGTGATTTGTCCGTCTAGTGATTGCATTAATAAAGTTTTGCAACCGTGAATAACACCTACTTTTCCTAGTTTGCTGGTAGCTGCACTGTGACCACTATTTACTCCCTTTCCAGCGGCTTCTACTGCTATAATACCTACTTCTGGTTCATGCAAAAAGTGGTAATATGTACCAGCTGCATTACTCCCGCCACCAATACAAGCGACTACATAATCGGGGTTTTCACGTCCTTCTTTTTCTTTTAGTTGCCATTTGATTTCTTCGGAAACGATGCTTTGAAAACGCGTTACCATGTCTGGGTATGGATGGGGTCCAATTGCCGATCCTATGATGTAATGTGTATCTACTGGATTATTGATCCAGTCGCGAATGGCTTCGTTAGTAGCGTCTTTCAAAGTACGAGAACCTGATAATGCAGGGCGTACTTCGGCCCCCAACATTTTCATACGGGCTACGTTTGGTGCTTGACGTTTGATGTCAATTTCGCCCATATATACAATGCACTTCAAGCCCATTAATGCACATACGGTTGCTGTTGCAACGCCGTGCTGACCTGCTCCTGTTTCTGCAATGATACGGTGTTTACCTAGTTTCTTGGCGACTAGAATTTGACCAATAGTATTGTTGATTTTGTGTGCACCGGTGTGGTTAAGATCTTCTCTTTTGAGGTAAATCTTGGCATTGTATTTTTCGGATAATCGCTTTGCGTGAAACAAAGGAGTAGGGCGTCCTACGTAATCCTTAAGCAATTGGTCAAACTCTGCTTGAAAATCAGGTTCAGCCGTAATTTTAAGGTAGTTTTGACGCAATTCTTCTACGTTTGGATATAACATTTCGGGGATGTAAGCACCACCAAATTCGCCATAATATCCTTTTTCGTCTACATTATATGATGTCATTTTCTTGTTTGTGTTAAGTGACGCGATAAATCGCAACTTTACTTTATTGTTGAGAGATTTTGTAATGCCTCTATGTTTTTTAATCCTGGTTCTATTTCAAATTTACTGTTTACGTCAATGGCGTATAGTGGTAAATTGATTTTCATTATTTCATTTGCAGCTTCTAATTCGTCCAAACCAATTCCTCCACTTAGAAAAAAAGGTTTACTAGAAGGGTAACTTTCGAGTACTTTCCAGTCAAATGTGGTACCGTTTCCGCCAGGAAGCTTTCCTTTGGTATCAAAAAGGAAGTAGTCACATATTGATTCATAAGGTTTTAGTACTTCGAAGTTGAAGTCGTCTAAGATAGAAAAAACTTTAATTACTTCTATCTTGTTTTGTAATTTGCTTTGTAATTCGGTACAAAAATCTACAGATTCTTTTCCGTGCAATTGTATGGCTTGTAAATCATGGAGGGCAACTTTATGTAAAATCCCCTCGATGGTTTCATTTACGAATACACCGGTTTTCTTAATGCTCTGAGGTAATTTTGGAATCACACCATCAAAATAACGTGCTGACCGTTCCCAAAAGATAAATCCCATATAATCGGGTAGGAGCGCAGCTACTTCGAGTATATTGTCAGGGTATTTCATACCGCAGATTTTTATTTTTATTTTCATGGCTTTTAACTGTTGGCTTTTAGCTTTTGACAAACTGCCCTTTGCTAAAAATATTTTTATTATAGTCAGAATAGAAGGCTATTATCCAATAGCCATAAGCTCATCTATAAACTCTGTTGCTGCTTTTCCGGCATCATCGGTTTTCATGAAATTTTCACCAATTAAAAACCCTTTATATCCGTAAGGCTTTAATTCAGTAATAGCTTCAATCGAGCTGATACCACTTTCGGAAACTTTTACGAACTCATTTGGAATCTTATCGGCCAATTGTTTACTGAAATCCAAATTAACCTCAAATGTTTTTAGGTTTCTATTATTAACGCCTATCATGTTTAAAGACGGCATTATTGATTTCTCTAATTCCTCTAGGTTGTGGACTTCTAGTAACACTTCTAATCCAAGGCTTTTAGCAAATTCTGATAAAGCTTTTATTTCGTCACGGGTAAGAACTGCTGCGATAAGTAAAATCAAATCGGCTCCATGTGCTTTGGCTTCAAGAATTTGGTATTCGTCGACAACAAATTCTTTTCGCAATAGCGGAATATTTACGGATGCTCTGGCCAATAATAAATCATCGAGTGACCCACCAAAATACTTTCCATCAGTTAAAACAGAAATTCCGCAAGCACCTGCTTTTTCATATCCTTTTACCACTTCTTCTACCGTAAACCCTTGGTTGATGACTGATTTGGATGGAGAGCGGCGTTTGTGTTCTGCTATAATTCCCGAATTACTGTTCTTTAAATTTTGGCTTAGCGAAATGGTTTCTTTCGAAAAAAATACAGAAGCTTCTAATTGTGAAACCGGAATGATTGATTTTTTGAGAACTACTTCTTTCTTTTTATCGAAAATAATTTTATCTAGAATATTCATTGTTTTTAATTTAAGATTTAAAATAGTTAAAGGTTGATTTATTTATAATCAAACAACCATTACCCAGAACTTTAAACTATTTATTTTTAAGCAAATTTACGAATTTACCAATTGTGAGCCCTTGAATTAAGATAGAAAAACAAACAATAACGTAGGTAATTGTTACCCAGACGTCTTTTCCTAGTTCGGTTGGTATTGACAAAGCTAAAGCAATAGAAATTCCACCTCTTAATCCGCCCCAAGTTAATATCAATACTGTTTTGGGACTAATTTCTTCTTTTAATCGAATAAAAAGGGAAGGGATTAAAACAGATACATAACGGGTTACCAACACAATAAAAATTAGAATCAAACCAATTATTAAAATGGTTTTATCTGTATTGATAACCAGAAGTTCAAGACCAATTAAGACAAATAATAAGGCATTTAAAATTTCGTCTGCCAATTCCCAAAATTTATCTACATACTCTGCAGTGATATCAGACATTCCTAATCTTTTTCCTTGGTTTCCAGTAATAAGACCAGCTATAACCATAGCCAAAGGACCAGAGACATGGGTGTAATGTGCTAAAGAATAACCACCCATTACTATAGCTAGTGTGATTAAAACCTCTACGTTATAGCTATCAATACTGGCAATCAATTTATAACCAATCCAGCCTACAATTCCACCAAGTATGATTCCGCCTATAGCTTCTTGGCCAAAAACAGTTGCGATGCTTAGTATAGAGACATCTGCATTGGGCTTTGCAAGTTGTAGAATGGTAATAAAAACAACTACGGCAACACCATCATTAAAGAGTGACTCTCCTGCAATTTTTGTTTCTAGTGACTTGGTGACTCCTGCTGTTTTCAAAATACTCAAGACCGCAATAGGGTCTGTTGGAGAAATTAAGGCTCCAAAAAGTAAACACTGGATAAGGTTTACCTCTAGATTAAAAGCATTCAACAACCAAAAACTACTGTAACCAACAATAAAGGTACTGATGATTACACTGAGCGTAGAAAAGAGCATAATACTCAATTTTTCAGCTTTTAAATCTTTGAATTTAATATGAATTGCTCCTGCGAAAAGCATAAAACTCAACATCACCTCAAGCAGTAATTCACTGAAATTAATTCCGTTAAGTATTTCGGCTACATTTTCTTTTAAAGACGGAAAGATGAAACTTATGCCAATAATCCCTAGAGAAAATAATAAAGAAACGAGCATTAACCCAATGGCGTTAGGGAGTTTTAAGTACCTAAAATTAATGTATGCAAAACTTGCCGATAAAACGATAAGTAAGGATATAAGCGGGAATAACTCCATTTTTTGACTGTATGTTTAATTGTATTATTATTGTTGTTTTTGTTATTTATGTAGTATAACCAGCATTCTATTACCATTTTTTTGAAATTCATATTCACAAGTATCTATTCTAATACAGAAATCATTATTGAAATGTTTTATAATTTCATACAAAATATCAGGTACTCCTCCGTTCAAATCGAGTATTGGGAATATTCTAATTTCTTTGGATATTCGGAGCATTTCTGAAATTGCTTTTAAATGAAAATCCAAACCAAGTTGTGAATACAGTATTAAAAAATGAGAACTTAAACCTAACTCAAATTCCAAATCCATGTAATTTGTTGGATTTGGTAACTCGTGATTTATATATCGTCGTTGCCTTTTTCCTACTTCAAAATCCTTGATAAAAGTACTCATAGCTTGCATCCGGATTTGCTCTAGTTCTTCTGTGTTTTTTATGGTTGTCCAAATGTAATTATCCTGATTGGCTTTCATTTGTTCCATAACGGCAACTTTGGTTTCTGAGATCCTATCTTCGATACTATTTTTTGTAAATTGATAGAGTGGGTCTAATGATATGATCGTCTTATTAAGTGCATACATCTCCGAATTAAAACTTGCAGGCCCATCACCAAAACTAATAATTTTTTTATCTAAATCAGAATTAGTTAAGTTAAATAGTTGGATGTATTCTGCTAAACTGCGTCCCCAGGGAACTACTTTGTCTAATTCAAAAGCCATAATTTATAATTTAAAGACTCAATTCCTGTAGCTTTTTCAAAGCATTCAATCCTTTTCCAGAAAGCAAACTCTCTTTGGCTTTTTCAAATCCTTCTAGTGGCGTGCAACCTGTAACAGTAGCAATTGCCATGGCTGCATTGGCACAGACAACATTGTTTTGAGCTTCGTTTCCGCTACCAGAAATGATGTCTGTAAACAGTTGCGCAGATTCGTCAATAGTTGTTCCACCTGCAATTTCGGATTGTTTTAGTAAGCTCACCCCGAAATCAGAAGGGTTCAAAATACCTTCTTTGGTATGGGTGATAAATTTGGTTGGGCATGTCAAAGATACTTCATCATACCCATCCAGGGCATGTAGGATAGTGAAGTTTGCATTTGTATTTTGGTATAAATAGCCATACATTCTCGCTAGTTCTAGATTAAAAACACCCACCAATTGATTTTGAGGAAAAGAAGGGTTTACCATTGGCCCCAACATATTAAAGAAAGTTTTTACGGCTAGTTCTTTTCGAATAGGACCTACGTTTTTCATCGCAGGGTGAAAAAGAGGTGCATGTAATATGCAAATTCCAGCTTGGTCAATTGATTTTTTTAAGTAATCTTTATCGCTACTAAATTTTATTCCCAATTTTTCCATCACATTGCTCGAACCAGATATTGACGATACACCATAATTCCCATGTTTTGCCACTTTGACACCGGCACCAGCTGTAACAAAAGAAGCTAAGGTCGAAATATTGAAAGTGTCTTTGCCGTCGCCACCTGTTCCGCATAAATCGATTGTGTTAAAGTCCGATAAATCTACCCGAACGCAAAGTTCTAGTAATGCTTCTCTAAAACCTGCCAACTCATCGATGGTAACGCTTCGCATCATATAAACAGTTAAAAATGCGGCTATTTGACTTGTATTATAACTACCATTAGAGATATTTACCAAAATATTTTTGGCTTCTTCTTTGGATAGTATTTCGTGATTGATTAATCGATTTAATGTATTTTTCATTTTTTTTGATATTTTGCCTTTTAGGCGCTAAGGCACAAAGTTTTATTTTTAGCTCTTTTAAAAGTATTTCTACATTAGTCTGCTTTTTTATATTTAGACATGTATTTTAAATATACTACAATTTCTTTCGCATCATGATTTGTAATTCCTAGGGTGGGCATTTTTACATTATGTCGAAAAGCAGCTGGATTAATGATGTATTCTACTAATTGCTTTTCAATCCAATAGTCGGTCACACTTTTGGGATAATTCAATTCTGGTCCCATAGTTCCACCAATGCCATTTAGGGCGTGACAAGTAATACAGTTTTTTTCAAACAACTCATATCCCGTTACTGCTTTTTTACTGTTTTTTGGGAATAAAGCAACTTTGGTTTTATCTAGTGGTTCCAACATTATTTTTATCAAATTATAAGGCCACTTGTATTGCTGATCTTTTGTTGAAATACTAGGATAAATTAAATAAAAAGGAGCAGCATCCATTTGAATCCCATTTTTCAAAATAGATTCCCAATTTGCTCCTTCGGGTGCCTCTATATCTTGAAATGCGATATAAGGCTTTGCTTTTAGAAATAATTCTAAAGGCATTTCAGGTTTGTAGCCGTCTTTGCATTCAAATACTATTTTGGTATTTTGTATGTCAATTTTTGAAAGATTAGTTTCATTTTGCACTAAATATGCAGCATTAATAGCTTTGTATTTTTTGGTTTTGTGATAAACGGGGTCGTCAACTACAGTGATAATAGTGTCTTTGCCTTGTTTGTTTTGTTCAAATAAAGCGACTAAATCTAGGGTAGCTTCTGTTTGAGACATAATTGTCTCATTTGTTTTTTGTTCCTTTTTTTGTTGACAAGAAAAGAAGCTAAAAACAAATATGATAAGTATAAAAAAACGAATTATTGAAAATTTCATTTTATTATTTTTTTTGCCATTAAGGTATTAAGTTACAAAGTAATAAGGCTAAATACTGATGACTATGAGTTTACCCAATTTTCTAACATTTTTTTTCCGTTGGGTGTTAAAACACTTTCTGGGTGAAATTGTACGCCTCTTACATCATACGTCTTGTGGCGCAAAGACATCACTTGTCCATTTTCATCAAATGATGTAGCCTCTAGAACCTCTGGTAGGGTAGGGTCTACAACCCATGAGTGGTAACGCCCCACTTCAATATCTTTTTCAAGCCCTTTAAATAAAATTTCGTCATCCACTACCGTTTTTATATTCGTAGCTACACCATGATATACTTTATCAAGATTGGATAACGTTCCACCATAAACTTCACCAATGGCTTGTTGACCAAGACACACTCCAAAAATACTTTTGGTAGGACCGTATTTTGCAATTACTGCTTTTAGTAATCCTGCTTCATCTGGAATTCCAGGACCTGGCGATAAGACTATTTTATCAAAATGTGCAATTTCGTCTATATCAAATTCGTCATTACGATAAACGGTAACCTCACAATTCAAATCTTCAAGATAATGCACTAAGTTGTAAGTGAAACTATCGTAATTGTCTATAACTAGTATTTTTTTCATTTTATTGTTTTTTATTTAAGACTTTAGAGTCGGTCTGCTGCGACTGAATATTCAAAACTGACTACTATTCTATATTGTTTCTGCCAAATCTAAAGCCGTATTCAAGGCTCTTAGTTTATTATATACTTCTTGCATTTCACTTTCTTCGTCAGAGCTTGCTACAATTCCGGCACCGGCTTGCGAATGTAGTTCGTGGTTTTTACTCAAGAACGTACGAATCATAATGGCATGGTTAAAGTTTCCTTCAAAATCCATAAAACCAATTGCCCCACCATAAAAATTACGATTTGTTTTTTCGTACTCTTCAATCAATTGCATCGCCCTGTGTTTTGGTGCACCGCTCAATGTTCCAGCTGGAAACGTATCAGCGACTACTTGCATAGAAGTAGCACTTTCGTGTAAATGGCCTGTAACTTTAGAAACTAAATGAATCACATGAGAGAAGAACTGTACTTCTCTGTAACGGTCTACCTTCACGTCATGTCCGTGGCGACTTAGGTCATTTCGAGCCAAATCGACAAGCATTACATGTTCACTAATTTCTTTTTTATCTTCAGACAATTGTTTAGCCAATACCGCATCTTTCTCATCGTCACCAGTACGCTTGAAGGTCCCTGCGATTGGATGAATTTCGGCTTTACGGTCTTTTACAATAATTTGAGCTTCGGGTGAAGAACCAAAAATTTTGAAATCTCCATAATCGAAAAAGAAAAGGTAAGGAGAAGGATTGATACTTCTTAACGCTCTATAGACATTAAATTCATCCCCTTTGAACCCTTGTGTAAAACGGCGCGACAAAACCAATTGAAATACATCACCGCGGAAGCAATGTTTCTTAGCCAAGGCAACATTTTGTTTGAATTCGTCATCCGTCAAGTTGGAATATCCTTCGCCGTCTCTAGAAAAACTATAAGTAGCTAGGTTGCGAGTTTGTAACAATTGTTCCAATTCCGGAATATTGTTACGACCGTCCAAGCTGTGACAAAATATATAGGCCTGATTTTTAAAATGGTTTATCGCAATAATGTTTTGATAAACGGCATAATATACATCAGGAATAGTATTACTATTTTCTTTTTTCGAAATCGTTACTTTTTCAAAATATCGTACTGCATCATAGGATAGATAGCCAAACAAACCATTATTTATGAATTTAAAATCATTTTTATCAGATTTGAACTGCCCCGAAAATTCCTGAATAATGTGCGGAATATCAGTTGTAGCGTCAATAGCGATAGTTTCTGTAGTTCCATCAGGATAATTTTTGTAAATCGTTTCGTTTTCAATCTTAAACGTAGCGATCGGATTGCAACAGATATAAGAGAAGCTATTGTCATTTCCGTGATAGTCACTACTTTCTAGTAAAAGACTATTGGGAAATTTATCTCTAATTTTTAAATATACGCTAACAGGAGTTATCGTATCGGCTAAAATTTGCTTATAGTGAGTTTTGAGATTAAAAGGTTTCAATAGAAAAAAATTTAAAGATTAATAGTTGTAAAAACAGTAATGAAATTAACGTAAAAAAGGCTTGTCGTGATGACAAGCCTTTTTATATGTATAGTTTACTAAATACTATAGGAGCTTTGTTCACGACGACTGACGTAAATTGTTCCACCACCAAGTATTGTTTGTAATTGCGATCATAATTGTTTTTCTTATTACAAATATATAAATGAATTTTGATTTTTCAAATAATAAAGTGTGAAAATTTTGCGAATTTTTTTCATTTGAATTGGAAGCAAAATAACGTCCTCTATGATAGTATATAAAATTAACAATTGAATCAGAATTACTATTTAAAACACCAAATTTACTTTAAGTTCAAATTCATCATAAATTGTTTTATCTCCCAAATCGTCAAAAAAGCTTCCGGAACCATATCGGATGTCATATTTAGTTCGGTCTACACTCAAATTTGCGGTAGCTGTATTGCCGTTCAAAGCCAAATCAAAAATGATAGGATGTGTCTGTCCTTTAATGGTCAAATTTGCAATAATGGTGTACATGTTGTTTCCTTTGTCTGTCACAGTTTTAAAAACTAGAAGCGCAGTGTCAAAGTTGTAAACTCCAAAGAAGTCATCCGATTTCAAATGACCTTCTAGTTTTGCTTTCGAGCTTCCAGTTTGATCTGTGTTGTTTAAGCTTGTCATGTCTGCAACAAAATTTCCGCCAATCACTTTGTTATCTTTAAAAATGATGCTACCATCTTTAAATTTAATAGTTCCTTCATGTTGTCCGGTTATCTTTTTACCCGTCCAAATAATATTACTTTTTGTTACATCTATTTTCTTGTTTTGTGCTTCGACAGTAGTAAACGAGAAAATGACAAGTAGTGCCAGTGATAGTAGTTTTAAATTTTTCATAGTGAGGTTGTTTTTGATTATTAATAGTTTTTACTTAGATGCAAATAAAAAATAGAACGTTAGACTTTTGGGTTTCTGATAGCGATCGGGACTAAAAAAAAATGGGTTGCCCTCATCTCTTTATAAGTCTTCAATAAGTTTCGCTATCGGCTATACTTGTTTCCTTGCTTTTCTCTTCTATGTTTCACGCAAAGCACCCAATCCTGTAATTACAGTATGAATACTTCTACTGAATAGTACTAATTAATATGATATTATGCATCGAATAAAACGTTCTTCTCTCAAAGTTACAATTAAAACGCTAGTTTTTACGAGAAATAATAATAAAAATAGGAGGTTGAATAATCTTAATGATTATGTAATGAGATAGATATGTTTTTTTAAACAAAATAACCCCAACAGAAACTGTTGGGGTTAGAGTCAAATATAAATTGTAAAATAGTATTGATTTTAATCGATTAAATATATTGGCGGCATCAAAACGCTATGTATTGTAATGACAAAATCATGTTATTGTTTTGAAAAGGATTAGAATTTCAAATCTACTGCTAATTCAAATTCATTAGAAATCGCTTTGTCTCCTAAGTTGTCAAAAAAGCTTCCAGAACCATATTTAATGTCGTATTTGGTTCTGTCCACATTAAATTTTGCAGATGCTGTATTTCCTTTTACAATCAAATCAAAAGTTACAGGATTTGTTTTCCCTTTTATAGTCAAATCAGCTGTTACAGCATAAACATCTTTACTAGTAGCAGCTATTTTTTTGATTACCAATGTAGAAGTTGTAAATTTATCAGTTGCAAAAAAGTCTTCTGATTTTAAGTGACCATTTAATTTAGCTTGGTATTCACCCGTTAGATCTGTTGCTGTTAGTGAGGTCATGTCTACTGTGAATTTTCCACCAACTACTTTGTTTGCTTTCAAAATAATTAAACCATCTTTAAAGTTAACAACTCCGTTGTGCTTTCCAGTAACTTTTTTACCAACCCAGCTGATATTACTTTTAGAAACATCGATTTTTTTGGCTTGTGCGTTGATAGTTGCAGTAGAGAATAAAACTACTAGAGATAATGCAATTGATTTTAGATTTTTCATTTTTGTTTAATTTTAAGTAATAATAATTATAGAGTTATAAATAATTCTTCGTGTGATTTTCTAACTTTTTTGTAATGCTGAGTATCATCTTCAGTATGTCTGTAACCAATTGTTGCTATCAGTGTCGCGTTTAAGCCCAGTTCATTCAAACCAAGAATTTCATTTACTTGTTCTGGAGCAAATCCTTCCATTGGTGTTACATCAATTTGTTTTTCTGCTGCCGCATTAAGTAAATTCCCCATTGCAAGGTACACTTGTTTTGCAGACCAAATATTTTTTGTTTCTTCTGATAATGTTAGAATTTTAGACTTCATGAAGTCTCCAAGTCCTACGATGGTATCAAGCGGTAAGCTTCTTGTTGTGGAGATATTTTTTATGTAACTATCAATTTCCTCTTCAGATATACTAGTAACGTTTGCAAATACAAGAAGGTGTGAGGCATCAATAATCTGACTTTGTCCCCAAGCCACTGGTTGGATTTTTGCTCTTAATTCAGGATTATCGATGACAAATACTTTGTAAGGTTGTAATCCATAAGAAGAGGAGCTCAATCGAATCGCTTCTTTAAGGAAGTTTAAGTCTTCAGTGGTTATTTTTTTTGTAGCATCAAATTTCTTTGTAGCGTATCTCCAATTTTGATTTTCTAAAAATGTACTCATAATTTGTATTTATATATTTCGGTATTTTTCTAATAAATAATTTAATTGCTGTAATTCTTCAACAGTAAGATTATTTGTAAAAGTTTCTTCATGCACTTTTACTTTTGGTTCCAATTCAGTCAGCGTGTCTAATCCTTTTTGTGTAATCAAAACCTCAATTTTCCGTCTGTTTTCTGGGCAAACTTGTCGTGTAACAAATGCTTTCAATAAAAGTTTGTCAACCAATCTAGTCGTGTTACTCGTTTTGGCAACCATACGTTCTTGAATAAGAAACATATTGGCGGGTTTTCCTTTTTGTCCTCTCAATATTCTTAAAACATTATATTGTTCGCTAGACAGTTCATATGGTTTTAAGATTTCTGTGAATTGCTCCGAAATAACTTTCTCTGTGTATAGAATATTCAAAATGATTTTGGTTGTATCATTTAGTTTTCCTGTTGTTTTTGTTATGTCTTCAATTTTCATCGCTAATTCCTTTGATGTTTGTAGGTACAAATATATCACTTATTTTAGTTGTATATACAAATGTTTTGAATTTTAACATTTTATATGGAACTTTTTGAAAACAATAGTGACTGTATTTAAAAGATTGACTATATTTAACTTGTTACTAAATGAGATATTCAGTATCGTCTATATATGAGACTATGAAAGGACAAAAGCCTACTTATGAAGAATTGAAAAACGAAATCGCTGCCTTAAAATTGGTGATTTCACGCTTGGAAAGTGATAATTTAATCCTAAATTCTGATTTTGATCAACAAACGGTAACTATTGTTGAGGACCTTAAAAATTCTTTTTTTGATCGCATTACAGATCCTTATATTGCATTAGATGTCAATTGGTGTTACACGTATATGAATCAAAAGGCAGCAGAATTATTAGGATTAAATCCGAGAGAAGTAATAGGGAAATGTATTTGGGACGTTTTTCCATCTGCTAAAGAGTTTTCTTTTTATGATGCTTATCATCAATCGTTACAAAATCAAGAATATGTATGTCTAGAACAATACTATCCAACCTATGGTTTATGGTTTGTAAATCATATTTATCCATCCCCAGACGGAATATCAGTTTTATTCAATGATATTACAATTAAGAAAGAGAATGAAAGTCTATTGAATTTTGATAATAAAAGATTTAGAGCATTAGTAGAGTACAATGACGAGATCATTTCGATTCTAGATAAAGATCAAAATGTTATTTTTCGTAGTGCTGCAGCAAAAAAAATAACGGGTTGGAGTAATGATGAACGAAAAAAGATTCCTGTTGTGGATTATGTTCATCCCGATTATTTAGATTATTGGAAAGAAAAAATTGAAGAAATTGTCAATACGCCAAACTTATTGATTTCTGTATTAATTCAAGTTAAACATAAAGAAGGCCATTATATTTGGCTTGAAGGTTCTTTTGTTAATAAATTGAATGATCCTGCTATAAAAGGAGTGATTATCAATATGAGAGATGTTACCGAAAAAATAAAGACAAACGCTGCTTTGACCTTAGAGCGTGATAAGATTATGAAAATAGCCTCTACATCACCGGGAATGATTTTCTCAATGAGGCTCAATATAGATGGTTCACTTAGTTTTCCATATGCTAGTAGTGCTATTAATAACATATGTGGTTTTAGTTTTGAAGAAATAATTATTGATCCTAACTTAATTTTCAATCAAGTTCATCCAGATGATATTGAAGGAATAATGACCAAAACATTGAACGCAAAAGCAAAACTAATTTCTCTCAAACACGAATACCGATATATTCATCCACAAAAAGGATTGATTTGGCATGAAGTAAACTCATTACCCGTTTTAGAAGCAGAAGGTACTGTTGTTTGTCATGGAGTAATCACTGACATCACTGAAAAAGTTATCGCGAAAGAAAAAATTCTAAAGCTAAGCAGACTTTATTTATTTATAAGTCAAATCAACCAAATGATTGTGCAAACAACAGATGAGGCTACTTTATTTAAAGAAGCATGTGAAATTGCAGTTAATCAAGGGAAGTTTAAAATGGCGTGTATTGCTGTTTTAGAAGAGGTTAGTACTAAGTTTATTCCTGTTATGTCAGCTGGTAGTGATGATGGATATCTAGAAATATTAAAGTCACATATGGCAATTGATGATATTCCATCCTGCTCAGGCACTATTTGTGAGGACTTAAAAGCAGGTCGTCTTGTAATCTGTAATGATATTGCAGCAGATCTTGCTATTGCTCCTTGGAAAGTTGAGCCTTTAAAGCGAGGTTTCCGTTCTGTGATGATAGTTCCATTAAAACAATTCGAGATCACTACAGGACTTTTTATGTTTTTTTCAGACGAGATTTACTTTTTTGACAAAGAAGAAGAAGATTTATTAAAAGAAGCTGCAGGAGATGTTGGTTTTGCATTAGAATTGTTGAAAAAAGAAAAATTAAGAAATAAAACGGAAAGGGAACTGAAGGAGAGTGAACGAAGGTATCACACTCTAGCAGAGGTGTCTCCAGTTGGAATATTTCGTTCTGATTATTATGGTAATATAACGTTTGTCAATTCGAATACAGTTAGAATTTTGGGGTTGAGTCATGCCGAAATTATTGAACAAGGTTGGTTTCATGCTGTACATGAAGGGGATCGTACTAATTTGCAAGTGCTTTGGGACGAGCTAATTCGTACAGGTTTGGAACAAACTATTGAATTTAGATTTGTACAGCCAAATCAAAATATAATCTGGGTTTTGGGGACTGCCGTAGCCGAAAGAGATACTAGTGGAAAAGTAGTGGGCTATATAGGTACAATGACTGATATTACAATTCACAAAATTAGTGAGCAAAATTTAAGAAGATCAAATGAACGATTTGAAAAGATTGCTGCAACAACAAACGATATTGTTTTTGAGTTAGATTTGATAAATGGTACTAGTTGGCATAATAAAAGCTATAATGAAATTTTAGGTTTTTATGATGATAGTTTTGGACCTATAGAAAATCAAAGATTGTGGCGTTCTAGGCTACATCCAGATGATAGAGAAAAAGTAATCAATTCATTTGAAGCTATACTCAATCAAAATTTGAGTTATTGGGCAGCAGAATTTAGATTTTTGAAAAATGATGGGAGCTACGGTGTTTTTTATGAAAGAGATGTAGTTATAAGAGATGAAAGTGGTACTGCTATCAAGATTGTGGGGTCTATGATGGAAATCACGGAAATCAAAAAAACGGAGGAAGAAATTAAAAAAGTTAATATAAGATTGAACGGTATTTTTGATGCACTACCAGATTTATTCTTTGAAATAAGAGGAGATGGGATAATTAAAAGTTATCATTCACATAGTGATCATTTGCTTACAGTACCCTCAGAACATTTTATAGATAAATTATATCAAGATGTATTACCCATTCATGCTACTGAAATTATAGAAACTGCGATGAAGGAAACGTATGAAAAAGGGATATCAACTGGGCAAAAGTATTGGTTAGAATTGGAATCAGGCATACACTGGTTCGAACTGTCACTCTCAAAATTAGAAGGGAAAGAGTTCCATGAAACACTTTTTATATGTTTATCAAGAGATATTACTGCATCCAAAAAAACAGAAGACTCATTATTAAGGAGTAAAAAGAGATACAGAGGATTATTGAGCAATCTTGAAGCAGCAATTATAGTTTATCGCCCAGATAAATCTATTATTACGAGTAATAGTAAACTCATGGAATTGTTAAGTATAAATCCGGAAAATAAGGTTGAATTAAAAGAAATTATTGAAGGTTTAAAATTTTTTGATGAGAATAGGAATGGTATTCTAGAAGATAGCCATTTGGTCAATCAAATATTGAAAACAAACCAACCGATTAAAAATTTAACAGTTGGAATCCAGAAACCTAAAAGTAAAAATATAATTTGGGTTATGGTAAATGCATTTCCTTTATGGGATGAGTTAGGGAAAATCATTGAACTTGTTTTTAGTATCATTGATATCACAGAGCAAAGAATGTTGCAAATTGCACTTAAGAAAGCCAAGGAACAAGCAGAGTTTGCAAATAAAGCAAAAACACAATTCTTGGCCAATATGAGTCATGAAATACGCACACCGTTAAATGGAATTATTGGTTTTTCTTCTTTGTTACGAGAGGCAAATACCAAAGAAATTCAAGCAAAATATATCAATACTGTAAATGAATCTGCGAATAGCTTAATGCGAATAGTGAATGATGTACTTGATTTTTCTAAAATTGAATCGGGTACTGTTGAGTTAGATATGGAACAGGTGGATCTAGCAGAACTATGCCATAAGACTATTGATCTATTTAAACATCAAGCAGTTCAAAAAAAAATAGAGTTAAAAAGTAAATTTGATAAGAAGATTCCAACCCTTGTGTTTACAGATGCTATCAAATTAAAGCAAGTATTGGTTAATTTGGTAGGTAATGCATTGAAGTTTACCGAAAACGGTCAAGTGAAATTATCGATTAAAGAAGTGCCATCACAAAAAATAGGCTATGTACAAATTCTCTTCTCTGTAAAAGATACTGGAATTGGAATAAAATCAAATAGTAATCTTAAGATTTTTCAATCGTTTGTTCAAGAAGATAATTCAACAAGTAGGAAGTTTGGAGGTACAGGATTGGGCTTAAGTATTTCGAACCAATTACTAGACTTAATGGGAAGCCGTTTAGAACTTAAATCTAAGACAGGAGAAGGGAGTGAGTTCTATTTTACTGTTCAATTTAAGAAAGTTTATCAAAAAGAAATTTTGACTTTAGGTCATGAAACTATCACTCCAAAGACTGGAATAAACCTTTTAAATTTTAAAAGAATATTACTCGTTGAAGACAATAAGATTAATATGCTTTTGGCTAAAACTTTAATCAAAAAAATCATTCCCAACTGTGAAATCCACGAAGCTTTAAACGGCGAATTAGGAATAAAGAAATGCAAAGAGATACCTATTGATGTAATTTTTATGGACATACAAATGCCAGTGAAAAATGGTTATGAAGCTACAACAGAAATCAGAAAAATGGAAGGTTATTCAAAAGTTCCAATTATTGCTTTGACCGCCGGAATATTAGAAGGAGAAAAGGAAAAATGCTTTCAAGTAGGCATGGATGATTACTTATCCAAACCTATTATTTTTAAAGATTTGGAGGGAGTGATTTTGAAATGGTGTAGTGTTTAATTAATTTTCTTATAACTCCAAACTGCAAAACCGTTGATGATAAAAGCATAAAAAGCGATTATAGTTAGTTGTATTTTTATGTCATTGAAACCAGCTCCTTTGAGCATCACCATCCTGATAACTTCTACAAAATACCGTATAGGATTCAATAGCGTAATGTTTTGAGCCCAAGTAGGCATGCTTTCAATAGGTGTGAATAAACCGCTCATAAGGATGAAAATCACAGTGAAAAACCACGCAATAAACATGGCTTGCTGTTGGGTTTCGGTATGGTTCGAAATAAACAATCCGATGCCCAAAATCAAGATGAGGTAAATTGCTGTAAACCCATAAACCAAGAAAATATTTCCCAGAATTGGTACGTTAAAAATTACTTTGGCAATAATTAATCCAACTGTTAAAATTACCAATCCTAAAACCCAAAACGGAAATAATTTGCCAATAATGAACTGGTATTTTTTGATGGGTGTTACATTTATTTGCTCTAAGGTTCCCACTTCTTTTTCCCGAACAATATTCATAGATGATAGAAACAAGGAGAGCATCGTTACCAATAAAACTAAAATACCTGGAACCATAAAGGTTTTGTAGTTCAATGTTTTGTTATACCAAAAGGAAGGAATAGTGGTTATTCTCTCAGGTTGTACTACGATTCCTTGGTTGTACGTTTGTAATTTGGTTTGAATGGATTGATTGAAACCTGAAATAATTTGGGTAATGTAAACGTTGGAAACTCCCGCCGCTGCGCCGTCAATAGCATTGATGCTCACCGAGAGACTCGTGGTTTGCTGCTTGATTAAATTGCTCTCAAACGCAATCGGAATTTCGAGAATGACATCTACTTTGCCTTTTTGCATTTCGAGATTCGCTTCTTTTTTGGACTGAAAAGCGGTAATTATATTGAAATAGTTGGAAGCTTCAAATTTACTGACTAGTTCGCGTGAGGCAGCCGAGTGGTCGTGGTCCACATATGAGAATTTGATGTTTTTGACTTCAAAACTCGCTGCATTCGATAATATTACCAATTGCATTAAGGGCAAAATGAAAATGATGGGCAACATCCCTTTATTTCTGAAGATTTGCTTGAATTCTTTTTGTATGATGAAGAGGATTGTTTTCATGATTTTACCGCTAAGGCGCAAAGGCGCAAATTTTAATTTCATATGAATACTGATGGGGACTAATTTTAAAAGAGGTACTATTTTTACTGATAGCCTAGCCCTGATTGTAATGAAAATCCTTTTGTTTTTTTCTTTAAAAAACAAAAGATTGCAATGGAAAGCAGGAAATAGCTCCAAGAAATAATCATTCCAATCGAATTTTGTATTTTTTGATACTTAGTCCTATGTATAAAAGTGTCATTCCGATTAAGATTAGGGTTTCTTTCCAGATTAGGGTAAAACTAGCACCTTTGAGCATAATGGCTTTGATGATGATAATAAACCATTTGGCGGGTATGATGTTGCTGATGACTTGAAGCGGCAACGGCATTGACGAAATGGGGAAGATGAAGCCCGAAAGTAGTATGACGGGCAGCATAAGGCCAAAGAGCGACATCATCATGGCGGTTTGTTGTGAGTCTGCCAAAGTCGAGATTAAAATCCCCAATGCCAAGGCGCAAACTATGAATAAAACAGTCTCGATTGCTAGTAAAAATAAGCTTCCTTCGATGGGCATTTCGAATACAAAAAAGCCCAATAGCAAGATAATTGTTGCGTTGATGATGGACAAAAAGATATATGGAAATACCTTGCCGATGATTACCTGAATGGGTTTGAGTGGCGAAACTAATAGGATTTCCATGGTTCCCAGTTCTTTTTCACGTGTGATGGATATAGAGGTCATCATGGCAGAAACGAGCATCAAGATTACGGTCATTACTCCGGGTACAAAGGTAAAAACGCTTTTCATAGCGGGATTGTAAAACAGTTGTGTTTGCGTTTGAATTTGGTAAATTGGCTTGGCAATTTGATTTTTTTCTTGAATATAATTTTGCAAAATAGAACTGATATAATTGGATATAGTGTTGGCCATATTGGGATCGGTGGCATCGGTAATGACTTGTACTTTTCCGTTTTTGAGGGTTTGCAAATTTTTGATAAAGTCTTTTTCGAAAACTAAAACCGCTTTGACTTTTCCCTTTTTAAACACTGCTTCGATTTGTGATTCGGTGGCTATTTCTTGCTCAATATTAAAATAACTAGAATTGCTTATTTTTTGGATAATTTGTTGCGTTTCGGTATCTTTTGACTTGTCTAGAATAGCGATTTTGACGTTGTTGATTTCATTAGTAATTGCGAATCCAAACAGCATAATTTGCGCAATGGGCATTCCGAAAAGTATAAACATAGAACGCTTGTCACGAAAAATGTGATAGAATTCTTTTTTTATAAAACCGATAAATCTTTTCATTTATGTTTATTTAAAGTTTCAGGTTTAAAGTTTCAAGTTGTGAACCCGATAAACTGATTTTTTAATCTTTTCACTATTTTATTTAACTGCAAAAAACACACATTTTGTTAAAGTATCTATAGCTACAATATAGGTAGTTCCCCCTTCGGGGGCTAGGGGGATTACTCTATATTCCTCGCCAATTTCAAAAACACATCATTCATAGAATCGACTTTGAATTGTTCCTTTAGTTTTTTTGGTGAATCCAGTGCTTCGATAACGCCGTCTACCATGATGGACACTCGGTCACAATATTCGGCTTCGTCCATATAATGCGTGGTTACAAATATGGTAGTGCCTTTGTGGGCTTGGGTGTAAATCATTTCCCAAAACTGTCGTCTTGTAATTGGGTCAACTCCACCTGTGGGTTCGTCTAGAAAAACGATTTTAGGTTCGTGGAGTAAAGCAACCGAGAACGATAATTTTTGTTTCCAACCCAATGGTAATGATGCGACCAAATTATCAGCTACGGTTTCCATTTGTAATTCGGCAACCAATTGTTCTGTTTTTGCTTTGATTTGTTTGCGGGACAAACCATATATTCCGCCAAAAAAAGTAATATTTTCTTTGATAGTCAAATCGTCATACAAAGAAAATTTTTGACTCATATAGCCAATGTTTCTTTTGACCAAATCGGCTTGCGTTGCTACATCCAAACCAGCCACAACCGCACTGCCAGAAGTTGGTTTTGAAATTCCGATTAGCATTTTCATAGCCGTGGTTTTTCCTGCACCATTAGCACCTAGAAACCCGAAAATTTCGCCTTTATAAACGTCAAAAGTGATTCCTTTGACCGCTGTGAAGTCTCCAAATTGCTTGGTAAGGTTTTCGACTTGTATGATTTTTTCTTGTTTCATTTTGTTTTTAGCCACGAATTTCACTAATTAGCACGAATTGATTTTCTTTGAATTATGTCACGAATTTTAAATTTGTAGAAATGAAGCAACTCATAACTCCTATTTTATAACTTATAACTATTTTACAGGTCCATAAACACATCTTCAATGGTTGTTACTGCCTTTTTTATAATGACGTCACTATGATTTTTACTTTCTAAATAAAGCTTTAAATTCTCTGGATTGAAATCCGCTTTTTTGT
The DNA here is from genome assembly GCF_025960985.1 of Flavobacterium psychraerolatum. Taxonomy (GTDB): domain Bacteria; phylum Bacteroidota; class Bacteroidia; order Flavobacteriales; family Flavobacteriaceae; genus Flavobacterium. The sequence goes on from NZ_JAOQMX010000006.1 coordinate 79,405, forward strand.
CAATGTAATGAATGAATTCTCCAAAAGCGTACACACTATAATGACTTGGATGATTTTTTAAATCATGAATGAGTCCGTGTGTGTTTTTGGATTGAATATCATAAATTACTTTTTCGTATTTGGCCGTAATGGCTTGTGGTGTATCTATTTTCAACACTTTTCCTTTTTGAATTAATGCAATTCTATCACAAAGTGAAGCTTCGTCCATGTAGGGAGTAGAAACCAAAATCGTAATTCCCTTTTGCTGTAAACGTTTGAGCATTTGCCAAAATTCTTTACGGGAAACAGGGTCAACTCCTGTGGTAGGTTCGTCCAAGAATAATACTTTTGGAGCATGAATCAAGGCGCAACACAACGCTAGTTTTTGTTTCATCCCACCCGATAAAGCACCTGCTCTTCGTTTTTTGAAAGGTTCGATTTGAATGTAAATATCTTCGATTAATTCGTAGTTTTCTTCGATTGTTGTTCCGAAAATCGTGGCAAAAAACGTCAAGTTTTCTTCTACGGTCAAATCTTGGTACAACGAAAATTTACCCGGCATGTATCCAACAGAATTCCGAATAGTTTTGTAATCATCGATCACATCCCAATTGTCGACACTGGCTTTGCCTTCATCAGCGATCAAAAGTGTGGTTAGAATCCTAAAAAGGGTTGTTTTCCCTGCTCCATCGGGACCAATCAATCCAAACAATTCCCCTGAATTAACTTCAAAAGAAACCGAATCAATTGCCTTGATTGTGTTGTAGGATTTGGATATGTTTTGGACAGAAATGCTCATTTCTTTATAGTTATGAATTATAAGGTAAAAAATCAATTTCAAAAATCAAATTCAAAAGTCAAGTTCAAAAGTCAAGTTCAAAAATCAATTTTGTCGATAATCAAGGATTTTGTTCGATGTTCTTTTTAAATCAAAAATCGTTAATCGTTAATCATCAATCGTTAATCATCAATCGTTAATTGAAATAGTTCAAAAATCAACTTCAAAATCAACTTCAAAAGTCAACTTCAAAAATCGTTAATCGACAATCGTTAATCAAAAATCTTAAAGCTTAACCTCCGCTGGCATTCCGATTTTCAAACTACCATCATTTTTAACGATTACTTTTGCGGCATAAACCAAATTCACTCTTTCTTCTTTGGTTTGGATGATTTTTGGGGTAAATTCTGCTGATGACGAAATCCATGAAATTTTCCCTTTGTATGGTTTTGTGCCTTCCTTTTCATCTATAGAAACGGTAACTTCCTGACCAACTTTTATCGCTGATAATTGGGTTTCGCTAAAATATACGCGTAAATTCATTTCGGATAAATCGGCGATTTTATAGATCGGTTTTCCAAAAGCGGTAATTTCTTTTGCTTCGGCATATTTTGCCAAAACCGTTCCTTTTATCGGGTTTATGATTTTACTTTTTTCAATTTGGTCATTGATTTTTTCAATTTGTACCGCCACAGATTTAGTTTCGTTGGCTATTGGTGCATTTTGGGTTCCAATACTTTTCATTTGCTCCAGCAAAACTTTAACACGACCATTGATTTCGTCTACTTGCCTTTGGGTAGCGGCATTTTCGTTAAACATATTTTGGATTCGCTTTTGCTCAATTTTGGTAGTGTTCAGTTGTTGTTGCAAAATGCTGTTTTGAGACAATACATTGGCCGATTTGGAGTTGATCATCGCAATAGATGCTCGCAATTGTTGCTTGCTAAAGTAGAGTTGTGTGGTGTCAATTTGGCCTACAATGGCGTTGGCTTCTAGAATAGCACCTTCTTCTAGGTTGAGGTAATTAATTTGCCCGTTAGCTTCTGCCGAAATCGTAACTTCAGTCGCTTCAAAATTCCCGAAAGCATCGGCTTCCTCTTCTTTTTTGGAACACGAAAATATACTTACGAAAGCTAGTATTGTTAATATTTTTTTCATTTTGTTTTTGTTTTATTCCCCGCTGCGGCGGAGGTATGGGGATTTTATCCTTTTACTAATTTATAATTGGCTTGTGCTAGTGCGAGCTGAATTTCATGCGTTTTTTGAAGTGTTTTTGCTTCGAATAGATTGGTGATTTCGGTAATGTAATCGGCACTAGTTATGACACCATTTCGCAATTGCGCATCGGTGGTTTTTAGGATGGATTCTCGTAATAGAATAATTTCTTTATCCGTTTCGATAATCGCTGCTAGTTTGTTGCTATCTGAATCGATTTCTTGCAATTGCAATTGCGTATTGAGTAGAAAAGTCTCTTTTTCGGTAGCAATAATGGACTCAGAAACGGTCAATGCTAGTTTCTCGGTTTTGGATTTGTTCCAGTCAAAAACATTCCAATTGGCTTTTACACCCACAATATAAAATGGCTGAAAAGAGTTATCAAGCATATTCAAACCAGGGTTTCCGTAGCCTGCTTGTCCAAAAGCATTTACTTTGGGTAAGTTGCTTTTTGTAATTCCGTTTTTGGCAGCCGTTAGTTGTTCTGTCTGGAAATCGAATAATTTCAATTCGGGACGATTATTTTCGGCTACACTATTTATTTTTATTGAAGGAGAAGCCAGTTGGGTGTTTTTATCAATTGTCGAGTAGGTGAGTGATGCTAGGTTTTCGAGTCCTTTTTTTCGGTCAAAATCAATCTCAATCAATTGTTGTTTTATTTTTAAATTTTCGGCTTCTACCACTTGTTCAGAGGTAGGAAGAAGTGCACCAAATTTAACTCCCGTTTTGATCTCTTTGATTTTTATCAAAAGTTGGTCTTGCTTGGCTTTTAGAATTTGATATTTCTCCTGCAATAGTAAAACCGAAAAATACAATTGATTGATTCTTGGTTTTAGTTGGTACAAACTCACTTCTAGTTGTTGCTGTTGGGTTTTGGTTTGTGCATTTTTGATGTCGGTATTGGCCTGAATCAAGCCACCGTTGTAAATCAATTGCTGCACGTCCAAGGTTGCTTTGTATTGGTCTTTGTTGGGCGGTGTAACGGTCAGGTTGGGAATTTTGATTGGCAATTGTGTAACCTCTGATTGATAAGTTGCCTGCGCATTCAAATCAATTTTAGGCCTTTTTCCAGTGTTTAAGGCTTCGATTTCCAAAGATGTTTTTTTCGAAAGTAAATCATTCTGTTTGGCCGTTGGATAATTTTTAGTAGCCAAAACGTAACAGTTTTCCAACGTTAAAATTTGTTGTCCGAAAGAGAAAAACGGAAAAATGAACAGGTAAAGGAGGAGTGTTTTTTTCATTTTTTTATCGAATTAATAATTTGTTGTGCAATGGTCGTTTTGCGTTCTTCCATCATTTGAAGGAACTCTTCAGGAGAAAGATGCAACATGCTTTTGACTAACATGTGCGCTGCAAAAGGAAAAATGGTTAATGAGAATATAGTAAGTAAAAGTTGTTTGGGTGGAATGGGGTTAATGATGCCCGCTTTAATTTCACGTTCAATTTGCGCGATTAAAATGGTTGGATTTGGTCTATTATCGGTATTCATAAATGACATAACAAATTCAGGATTGCTATTCATTTCCTGAATGATAAAGGCAGGTAAAAAGGGATTTTCGATTATAAATGAAATGTAATTTTGAGTAAAGTCGGTAATCTTGTCAAACAAGCTTTTCTCTGAGGTAAATATTTGATTGATTTGTGGTGCTAGTTGACCAAATGCTTTCTTGAAAACGGCTTCAAACAGTACTTGCTTGTTTTTAAAACAGTAGTGTAGCATGGCTTTGTTGATGCCAGCTTCATCTGCTATTTCTTGCATGCGTGCGCCAGCAAATCCTTTTTTATGGAAGATTATTTTGGCAGCTTCAAATATTTTTTCTTCTGTTGTCATTTTAAATTAACTATTCGGTTTAACCATTTGGTTAGTAAAGGTAGAAAAAAAAAGCAATTGGTCTTGCTTTTTTCTTCTTTTACAAATATATTGATTATTAGTTCAGTTATTAATTTAACTCCTTATAGATTGATTTAAGTAATTTTAATTGAAGACTCAACTTCCAGATTAATAACCTACAAGTAGTAAATATACTAGCTTTCTAAGATACCTACCAATATTACTATAGATGTAATTATATTTTCATTATTTATTACTATTCTCTACTATAATTTTCATAATTTCATTTTTTTGTAAAACACCTGATTGCCTCCATAATTGTTTTCCGTTTTGGAATAAAATCATCGTGGGAACACCTCTCACTTGATATTGAGTTGCTAGTGGTTGGTTTTTGTCTACATCAATTTTTATTATCGAAATTCCATCACCTAAATTGTCCTTTACTTCTTTCAATATTGGACCTAAAATTTTACAAGGACCACACCAAGTAGCAAAAAAATCGACTAACACAGGTTTCTCTGAATTGATGATTGTTTTAAAATTACTCATTTTTATTATTTTTATATGTTGGTACTGTACATCCGTTTAAGCTACAACCGCTATTGAAACCGGCTTGAAATAGGAAAAAAGCACCTATAAATCCAAAAAATATTTCGTGATGCTGAATAGCTTGTAATATCATAAAAGCAGAGATGGCAAGACGAATCCAGCGCATGGCATGCCAATTAGTAAAGAGTACATTTTTCATAAGTTGCAATTTTTAATTTTACGTGATTCGGGAGGGCAAACTGTAAATCCAAAAGTGGAATTTCCTTTTCCGTGACTAGTAGAATAGTCGTTCCATTGGTGCTTATACTGACATTTAAAACTGTATTTATTTGAGATATGTTTTCTTTGATACTCTTAATTTCCTCTGTACCTGTTGTATTTTCGAGTTCGTACAATTTGACCGTAACAGTATTATCTTTTACGAAAGTAAAAGCCAATTCACTTTCTGATCTTGGTAGAACCGAATTACAGGAAATCTCCAAAGAAGTGATATTAAATGCATTTTTAAACAACAATTCGTATTCTTTTTTGTTGCCACCAAACGGTGGACCCGATTCGAATGTTTTATTGAAAAGTAACCCCGATAAAGTTCCATTAGGAATTAATAATTGGTGCATGATAAAGACATAATGTTGTCGTAAATGGGGTGCAAGTGCACAGAAAAAAGTTTGCTCCAAAATCAAATCGTATTGTCCTTGATGACTGTAAAAATCCCCTAATACGATAGTGATATTATCATTATTTGCAAATTTTAATTGAAGCATGGAAACCAATGTAGGTGCTATATCAATAACTGTAATATTGGTAAATCCTTGTTGTAAAAGGTATTCGGCTTCATAAGTATTTCCACAACCTGGAATTAAAACAGCTATATTTTTATCCTCAAGTTTGTCTATAATAGTTTTTATAGGAGGAGAAATACATCCCAAATCCCAACCAGTACAATTTGTTTTATATTGTGTATCCCAATATTTTTGGTCTAATGTTTTACTCATGATATTCTAGTTGTTGGTTAGCAATATGATTTTATATTAATTAATCGATTTTTCGATGATGCAAGAAATTTACTTTTGAGAATAATAAGATAAATATCAAATTTACATAAAAGAGAGTTTCCATGAACAGATTTTTTTCGAATTAGAATAAATTATAAGTACTAAAAGTAATTATAGAGAAATACATTGTCCTTCGTAAATAAATAAAATATGCTTTAATACACAAAAAAGTTTCATTGTAAGATCATCCCTTTATTACTGCTTGTCTAATTTTAGTTCTTATCTGTGTTTATTTTGAATGACGTATTAAGCAGACAAAAACTGATGAAGTTATAGAGCATAAATATTCTAGACAAGCTTAATAAAAAAAATGTGATTATAGTAGTGATTTCATTGGTGAAATACAATCCTACAAGTACTACTGCTATAGTGATTTGAATAATTTTGTCGGTAGTTCAACTGCTTTTTTATGATAATTTTTTTCTAAAGAGGTAAGTACAATCATTTATTTTAATTGTTTTTAAATACCTTAGATTGGCATACAAAATCAGTTTTTGGTAATTCTGTTTTGGCAATTGCTGCAAAACCACCTTGAATTTCGGTAAAATTTCTGAAACCACGAGCTTGTAAAATGGAAGCGGCGATCATAGAACGGTAACCACCACCACAATGCAGGTAAAAATGTTCTTTTGGGTTGATATTTTCAATCCAGTCATTGATACTTGCCAATGGTCGCAAGTAAGCATCTTCGAGATGTTCAGCTTTGTATTCGCTCTCTTTACGAATATCAATTACTTTGCTTTTGCCTATTTTGACTTCTTTTTCAAATGTATTGGCTGTAATTCTGTGTACGGTATCAATTTCTTTATCTGCTTTTTTCCAAGCTTCAAATCCTCCTTCAAGATGTCCAAGTAAATTGTCAAAACCTACGCGACTCAAACGGGTAACGGTTTCTTCTTCTCTTCCGGCATCTGTAACTAAGATAATTGGTTGTTTAACGTCGATGATCAATTCACCAACCCAAAGCGCAAAGCTTCCGTCAATACCAATATTTATAGATTGTGGGATATAGCCTTCTGAAAAATTTTGGCTATCACGACTGTCCAGTATCAAAGCATCGGTATTGTCTACAATAGCTTCAAAATCGGCTACGTTGATGGCTTGCATTCCGTTATTAAGTACAGAGTCAAAACTCTCGTATCCTTGTTTGTTCATGGCTACATTCATTCCAAAATAAGCAGGAGGAGGTAGTAAGCCATCGGTAACTTCTTTGATGAATTCGGCTTCTGTCATGTTGGCTCTCAACGCATAATTGGTTTCTTTTTGGTTACCAATGGTCGAAATAGTTTCTTTGCTCATATTTTTTCCGCAGGCACTTCCGGCTCCGTGTGCAGGATAAACAATTACATCGTCTGGCAAAGTCATGATTTTATCACGTAAGGAGTGAAAAAGAATTCCAGCCAATTCTTCTTGTGTCATCGAAGCGGCTTTTTGGGCCAAATCGGGACGACCTACATCGCCAATAAATAAGGTGTCACCTGAAAATATAGCATGTTCTTTTCCATTTTTATCCAATAGTAAATAAGTACTACTTTCCATCGTATGACCTGGTGTATGCACTACTTTGATGGTGATATCACCTATTTTGAATTCTTGACCGTCAGTAGCAATAATAGCTTCAAATTCTGGATTTGCATTGGGACCATAAACAATAGGAGCCCCTGTTTTTTTGCTCAAATCTACATGCCCAGATACAAAGTCTGCATGAAAATGAGTTTCGAAAACATATTTCAAAGTTACTTTATCACGCTCTAGACGATCAAGGTAGGGTTGTGTTTCTCTTAACGGGTCAATGATTGCCGCTTCTCCATTTGAGGTGATGTAATAAGCTCCTTGCGCTAAACAACCGGTATATATTTGTTCAATTTGCATTGTATTGTTTTTTAGAATTGTTACAACAAAGATACAGCATGATTTTCAGGATTATAGTGACTAATGTTACATAAGCTTAAATACTTTTTAAAGTGAAAATAAATGAAATTTAGGAGTTGTTTAAGTAGGGTTTTTTAACTCTAAAGGCTAAATTTGCAGCATAAATAAAAAACTTTCCAATGGAAGAAATGCTCTTTTACGACCGAATGCAATTTGCGTTTACCATAACTTTTCACTACTTATTTCCGCAGCTTACAATGGGACTCTCGTTAATCGTGGTCTATTTTAAATGGAGATTTTTAAAAACTAATGATCCACATTATAACAAAGCAACCCATTTTTGGATGCGTATTTTTGCAATCAATTTTGCTATGGGTGTGGTCACAGGAATTCCAATGGAGTTTCAGTTTGGAACCAACTGGGCCAAATTTTCAGAACTTACAGGTGGTATCATCGGACAGACATTAGCCATGGAAGGAATGTTTTCGTTCTTTTTGGAATCTTCCTTTTTGGGAATGTTTCTCTTTGGTGAAAAAATCCTAGGGCATCGTTGGCATTTCGTCACCGGATTATTAATTTGCTTGGGTTCGTGGGCAAGTGGGTATTTAATCATTGCCACACACTCCTGGATGCAGCATCCTGTAGGATATGAGGTGCTAGAAAACGGGAAATTTGTCCTTACAAATTTTAGTGCTTTGTTTACCAATGTGTGGGTTTGGCCATCGTATTTTCATAATCAAGCTGCATCGATGGTGACGAGCTCGTTTGTAGTTGCTGGAATTGGAGCTTTTTATATATTGAACAATCGTAACGTATCCTACGGAAAATTATTCTTGAAAACTGGGGTTGTTTTTGGATTGATTTCGAGTTTAATCGTAGCTATGCCAACAGGAGATTTACTAGCCAAAAATGTAGTAAAACACCAGCCCGTAACTTTTGCGGCCATGGAGGGTATTTTTCATACCGAAAAAAAAGGAGCAGAGATTGTCCTAATTGGACAACCCGATGTAAAAGACAAAAAACTAGATAATAAAATTGCCGTTCCCAATGTTTTGAGCTTCCTAACATACGGAAACTGGGATACAGAAGTAAAAGGTCTCGATCAATATCCAGAAGATACGCATCCTACAAATATTTCGGGACTATATTATGCTTATCATATTATGGTAGGATTAGGTACACTATTTATTGGAATGACATTGTTGGCTATCGTTCAATTAAGTAGAGGGAAGTTGTTTCAAACCAAATGGTTGTTGTGGTCATTTATGTTCATGATGCCGTTTCCTTATATTGCCAATATCACAGGATGGTATACGGCTGAATTGGGCCGTCAGCCTTGGTTGGTTTATAATTTATTACGCACCGCAGATGGTGCTTCGCCAACAGTTTCTTCAGGGAATACCTTGTTTACCTTGATGGGATTTGTAGGTTTGTACGCCTTACTCGGAATGTTGTTTGCTATTCTAGTAGGTAAAATAATTTATGCAGGGCCGGAACCTACAGAAAAATAAAAACTGATTTTTGATTGCAGATTGGAGGAAATCGCCAATCAAAAATCGTTAATGATATAAACATATTGATATGGAATTCTTTTGGTATATAGTATTAATCGTTATTTTGGGGACTTATGTAGTTCTCGATGGCTATGATTTTGGGGCAGGAATTATTCACTTATTTTTTGCCAAAACAGAAAAACAGAAAAAAGCAATTACCAACTCTATTGGCCCATTTTGGGACGCCAATGAAGTTTGGTTAATTGCAGGAGGTGGAATCTTATTTTATGCTTTTCCAACCTTGTACGCAGCTTCATTTAGTGGGTTTTACCTCCCGCTAATTATGATTTTATGGTTGCTTATTTTTAGAGCAATCGGTTTAGAATTGCGTGGGCAGTTCCACCACCACATGTGGGAAGCCGTTTGGGACAAAGCCTTCGGTATCGCGAGTTTATTATTAGCCTTATTCTTCGGTATGGCGTTAGGAAATGTTGTTCGAGGAGTAAATTTAGGCATGGTGGTCAATGGAGTTTCCACTCAAGAACCGCACTTTTTCTTTTTGCCTTTATGGAACGACAGTTTGAGCCCACAAAGTCCTCAACTCGGAATTATAGACTGGTTTACCCTCTTTTTAGGTGTTGTGAGCGTAGTTGCTTTGATGATTCACGGAGCCAATTGGATAATTTATAAAACGAGTTCAGACCTTAATCCAAAGTTGAAAGACGTTATCTACAAACTGAACTTTGTTTTGCTTGGACTTGTAATTGTTTCACTTTCCGTTTGGCACATTATCGAGAAAGAACCCTTTCATAACTTTATCGAAAACCCCATTCTTTTCATTTTTCCACTAATTACGTTTGTGGGATTGTTTGGGTTGTTCAAGGTCAAATCTTTCAAAAAAGATGGTACTGGATTTGTATTTTCAACTCTTTTCCTAGTTGGTGGATTTACATCAACTACCGCTTCAATTTTTCCAGAGGTATTGCCTTCGACCAATAGTGTCAATCCATCCTTAACGATTTACAACGTTGCCAATGAACCTTACGCGCTGTCTGTTGGCGTGTATTGGTTTGCCGTTGCCTTTGTTTTGGTCATCGCTTATTTTATAATACAGTATAAAGTATTTAGTGGTAAAATGGATGATGTTGGATATGGTGAACATTAATTTTAGCGTCCACCTTTTCGTAAAAATTAAGAGTCAGGCTTTACAAAAAAAACACAAAAATGAAATTATAGATTGTAATAACTTTAATTATGAAAACAATAAGAAATACGATTGCAGTAATAGCAGTCTTTACAATAACCAGTGTTAATGCGCAAATAGATTTACCAAAACTAAAAGAAAAATTAGTGATTCAGGAGCAACAAATTTCTGCTTTAACAAAAGAAAATATATATTATAAAGAGGCTCTAAATTTAACCCAAAGCACTATACAAACAGAAATTGAAAGTATTAGATATCAAATTAATTCGGTTATTGGAGATAAGCAAAATAAAATGCTAGTAATCGAAGGATTATTTACGAATCAGGGAGAAGCGCTTAAAGCATTACAAGTTGTGGGCGCTGCAGCAATCGACCCTAAAGGTATTCAGCATGAAACTTATATTGTTTCTTTAGCCAATGAAAGTGTGAGAGTTGAAAATGTCTATACAGATATACCAATGAAATTTACGATAACTTTTAAAGATTTTGATACTGATATTCCCTTGATTAGACTATTTTCTTTAGATGTGTATTCTAATGGTCAGTTTGCTAAAAAAATTAGTGGGAAGTTTGAAAATTTAAATATTACTTGGAAATAATAGTGGCATAGTACATTATACCAAAATTAATAAGATAAAAAAGCCTCATTTTTTAAAAAAATGAGGCTTTTTCATTATGAAGGAACTCATCTAAGTGACTTAAATTTCAGATAGACTAAAGTGTTTTAATTGTTTTAAAATACTTGCGGTTTTTATAAATAACAAACAATTTTTTTTAGTATTAATGGAAAGATATGCTGAATCTTCACAATTTCGGGTTTTTAATAGACAGGACCTTAGCAGCAAATTATTTTAACTAAAAGAAAAGTTCCTTTGTGATGATGTAAACTCCCATTAGAAGTACAAACCATCCAAAAATTGGTTTGAGTTTATTACCATCAATCTTTTTGGAGAGTTGAACACCAATTAAAAGACCGATAAAGGCGATGCAAGATATTTCGAGTAAAAAAGTGTAATCTACGGGTGTGCCGATGTATAAATCACCTGCGAAACCAATGGCCGAATTAATAAAAATAATTAGTAATGAAGTTCCAACGGCTTGCTTCATAGGTAGATTAGCAAAAAAAAGTAGAGCAGGAATAATCAAAAAACCACCTCCAGCTCCTAAGAATCCAGTAACAATACCTACCAGAAAACCAATCAATGCTAGTTGTGAAAAGTTGGTTTTAGGATTATTAACAATCATATTTTTATCTTTTATCATCGAAAGTGCGGCAGCAATCATTAAGATTGAGAATACAATCATAATGAGTAAATTCTTGGATACTGCGTAAGAAGCTACGGTAAAGAGAGTCGATGCAATTTGCGGAAAAATAACTTCACGGATGATTAAGATGGAAACAATGGAAGGCAACGCAAAGTAGATTGCTGTTTTGAGGTTGAGGTTTCCTAATTTATAATGGCTATATCCCCCAAATAAGGATGTAGCACCTACAATAAATAAGGAGTAACTGGTAGCTAGCTCAGGATCAACTTTAAACAAGTAAACTAAAATAGGTATAGTTAAAATGGATCCACCACCTCCAATGAGCCCTAATGAAAGTCCGATTATGATCGATGCAAAGTATCCTAAATATTCCATTTGTTTTTTTTACAAAGTTCAAATTTATTATAAAGGTGTACAGTAACATTTATCACATTGCATTACTTAATAGCTATGAGTTCGATATTATTGCGGTGTAATTTTACTAGTCCTCTCTGTTCCATTTTTTTTAATAATCGAGAAATTACTTCACGTGATGTGTTGAGTTCTGTACCAATTTCTTGATGCGATATTTTTAACATGTTACAACCGCAAGCTTCTTGGTGACGCTTGAGGTAAAACTCCAAACGTTCGTCCATGGCTCTAAAAGCGATGCTGTCTACTACTTCCAACACTTCTTCAAAACGACTGCGGTAGGTTTCGATAACAAATTCGTACCAAGAACGGTATTCCATCATCCATTGGTCCATTAGCGAAAGCGGAATCATAATCAATTCAGCATCCTCGACTACTTTGGCCATGATTTGACTGGTTTTGTTTCGGGTGGCGCAAATCATTGATATGGCACAAGCTTGACCAGGTTGTAAATAATACATGAAAAATTCTTCGCCGTTATCGCCTTCACGATAGACTTTGACTTGTCCTTTGGTAACCAAAACAGTATTTTTGATGTATTGACCCGTTCTCATGATTACTTCGCCAGCGGGAATATTCTTTATAGTTGCATTATGTTCTACTGAAAGAAGAAGTTCACTTGAAAAGGAAGGGAAGAGATTTTGCATTGACGTAGACATCTAAAAGTATTTTATTCAAATATAATGAACTTATTACTTTTTTTATAATTAAGTATCAAAATTAAAAAGGCGCATATAAATTTTAAGTTTATTAGTTGTTGATTAGTAATGACTTGTAGTTACTAAGTCGTTTTCGTTATTCATAATGTCATAAAATAAATGTTTTTTATTTTGTAAAAACGTTGTATTTTTGAGAAAAACAGCTAATTATGAATTTATCACAAGAAGATTGGGTTGCTCAGTTAGAATCAGACGAGAATGTTGTAATTCTTGATGTACGAACTGATGATGAGGTTAATGAAGGTATGATTCCAAATGCCATTAACATTGACATTCATAGAGGTCAAGACTTTATTACAGAAATAGAGGCATTGGACAAAAATAAAAAGTATTATGTGTATTGTCGTTCAGGAGCAAGAAGCGGAAAAGCTTGTGAAATAATGAATGAATTGGGATTTGAATACGCATACAATCTGCTTGGCGGAATGCTAGAGTGGAATGGAGAAATTGAATAAGTATTAAAAAAAGAGGGTAATTCCTCTTTTTTTAGTTTTATATAAACACTACAAAAAACAACAAAAAAAGATGAACGCAATTCCAGAAGAATATCAAATTAAAGAAATTTTAAACCAAGACACTTATTTAGTCAATGGTGAATTAAAAAAATGGACAGGACAAACTACAGCGGTTTTTTCTACCATATCTTCAACGGCTGTTTATGGACCTACCTTATTAGGATCTATTCCGTTTATGGGAGAGAAAGAAGCGCATGAAGCTGTTGATGCTGCCGCGGCTGCTTTTGATCACGGTCAAGGTAAATGGCCAACTATGAAAGTAGTAGATCGTATCAAATGTATGCAGAATTTTGTGAAACAAATGAAAGAAACGCGTACGGAAGTGGTGAAGTTGCTTATGTGGGAAATTGGAAAATCACTTGGAGATTCTGAAAAAGAATTTGATAGAACAGTTGAGTACATTAATGATACCATTGATAGTTACAAAGAATTGAACAGTCGTAGCGCACATTTTTCCAAAGTACAAGGTGTAAACGCTATGGTACGTAGAAGTCCGCTTGGAGTAGTATTGTGTCTAGGGCCTTACAATTATCCATTGAATGAGACTTTCTCTTTGTTGATTCCAGCTTTGATTATGGGAAACCCTGTAATTTTTAAGCCTGCTAAACATGGCGTATTGTTAATTTCTCCATTATTAGAAGCGTTTAGAAATAGTTTTCCAAAAGGAGCTATCAATATATTATACGGTAGAGGTAGAGAAGTAGCTGCTCCAGTAATGCAATCAGGTAAAGTGGATATATTAGCATTGATTGGTAACAGTAAGTCGGCTATTGCTTTACAAGATCAACACCCTAATAAAAACCGTTTGCGTTTGGTATTAGGATTAGAAGCAAAAAACCCAGCAATTATTTTACCCGAAGCAGATTTAGATTTAGCCATTAGCGAATGTCTTGCAGGAACATTGTCTTTTAACGGACAACGTTGTACAGCATTAAAAGTATTGTATGTTCATGAATCGATTGCAGAAGAGTTCAACAAGCGTTTCTCTGAAAAAGTAGATAATTTAGTTTTTGGTAATCCTTGGGAAAAAGGAGTTTCTTTGACACCTCTTCCTGAAAAAGAAAAACCTGCATATATTCAAGAATTAATTGATGATGCAACTAGCAAAGGGGCAAAAATAATTAATGCAAAAGGAGGTCAACATTCAGACAATTATATCTTTCCTGCCGTCTTATTTCCTATCAATAAAGAAATGAGAGTGTATAAGGAAGAACAATTTGGACCCGTTGTGCCTATTATGACCTTTAAAGATATTCAAGAGCCTTTAAAAGATATGGCAGAATCAAATTATGGACAACAAGTAAGTTTGTTTGGGAAAAATGCCAAAACGATAGCGCCACTTATAGATTCCTTAGTAAATTTAGTAAGCCGAGTGAATTTGAATAGTTCTTGTCAAAGAGGACCAGATGTTTTCCCTTTTACAGGTCGTAAGGATTCTGCTGTAGGAACATTAAGTATTCATGATGCGTTGCGTTCTTTCTCTATTAGAACTTTTGTAGCTTCAAAAGATAATAGTTATAATAATGCTATTTTACAAGAATTACTAGATAGTAAAGAATCTAATTTCATTAATACCGATTACATTTTGTAATTAAATATTCTATATCCATTTCTGGTACCTCCTTATTATTATTATAGTAAGGAGGTTTTTTTATGTCCTAATTTTTATATTTTACACTTGATCTCTTTCTTTAAAATTAGTCATGCTATTTATGTTTTTTTCTTAACTAATTATGAATCAATTTTTAATTAACCAATAGTATAGCTGTAGATTGAATACTTTAAAAAAAATAACAAGCGCTTTAATTTATGAAAAACTTATTTTACTGTTTCTCATAGTTTACACCTCTACTATAAATGTTCAGACTAATAAAATTAAAATTTCAGGATCAGTATTTGATAAAATGAGGATGTCTATTTCTAACACTATCTACTGCTACAGAGAGTAAGTCCAACGGAAGATAAAAGGAGCTAATAATACGATTGTAATAATTAATACCTTTTTAATAAATTGGTAAGCCCAAGTAGATTATAAATCAGTGATAGGAGCATATTTTGGAACTAAGATTTTCATCACAGACCAACCGACTAAATAACAAACGGCACAAGCAGAGAAAATGATAAAATATCCTGCTTCGATGCCGTGAAAGCCCATGAAATCCATTTCGGTTACGGTTGCATAATCAAATAAAAGTCCCGAGCTTTTGTTGATTATAGTAGAACCTACTCCTCCGGCCAAACCACCAATTCCGGTGATGGTTGCAATGGCTTTTTTGGGAAACATATCACCAACAGTGGTAAATATATTGGCAGACCACGCTTGGTGAGCCGCTCCTGCGATACCAATGATGATAACGGGTATCCAGTAGGTAATGTGTCCTAATGGCTGTGCAATTAATGCTAATAATGGGAAAAAGGCGAAAATTAACATGGATCGCATTCTACCAGCATACGGATCCATTCCTTTTTTTTCTACAAAATAGGTAGGTAACCATCCTCCAACAATAGAAAGTAAAGTAATCATATATAATACAAATAATGGGAAAGCAGCATCAGTTGAATTCATGCCATAAACAGAACTCAAATAAGCAGGTGTCCAGTATAAAAAGAACCACCACACACCATCGGTCATGAACTTACCAAAGGCAAACGCCCAAGTTTGTCTGTATTTTAAGCATTGTTTCAGGGATACTTTTGCGGTTGTCTCAGGTATGTATCCCTCTAGTTTGCTAGCTGCAATATCGTCTTGTTGAATGTATTCTAATTCGGCAGCAGTTACTTTTGGATGTTTTTCGGGTTTGTCATACATGAAAATCCAAAATCCCATCCATCCAAAACCTAAGGCTCCAATGATGATAAAAGCCATTTCCCACCCATAAGCTTTGGCGATAAACGGAATTGTAATGGGTGCTGCCAAAGCTCCTACTGTTGCTCCAGCATTGAAAATACTGGTAGAGAAGGCCCTGTCTTTTTTAGGAAAATATTCGGCTGTTGTTTTGATGGAAGCAGGGAAATTTCCGGCTTCACCTAAGGCTAACACAAAACGGGCAAAGATAAATAGGGTAACACTCACATTGATTACCATTCCGGTATCGTTGATATTTTCAATGATTTCTTTGGCACCACCAAAACTCACAAACCAATTACCAGTGATGATTCCAGAAGTTGCAATTCCGCAAAAGGCGTGCAAACAAGCACCTATAGACCAGATACCAATTGCCCATAGAAATCCTTTTTTGGTATCTAGCCAATCTACAAATCGTCCTGCAAATAATAAAGATACAGCGTAAAATATAGAAAACAAGGCTGTTATGTTTCCGTAATCATTATTGGTCCAATGAAATTCGGGAGCAATAAAATCGCTCCATGTCAAGGATAGTACTTGTCGGTCAAGGTAATTGATGGTGGTTGCAAAAAACAGCAATCCACAAATGGACCAGCGGTACTTTCCAACGTTTTGGTTTTGGTTAATCATAATTTTTTTTTTAATTTAATAGTTTACAATTTTTAAAAGAAATTATTCTTTTGAAAAATTAAAATACTGGACTGCATTTTGACTGCAGATGTTGGTTACGAGATTACCGATGAGTTGCATATCATTTGGTAGTTCTCCTTTTTCGACTTCTTCACCCAAAACATTACACAGAATGCGTCGGAAATATTCGTGACGCGGGAACGATAGAAAGCTTCTAGAATCGGTCAACATTCCGACAAAACGACCTAGTAACCCAAAGTTAGAAAGGACGTTTAATTGTTTTTCCATGCCGTCTTTTTGGTCCAAGAACCACCAAGCGGCACCGTATTGCATTTTTCCAGCGACAGAACCATCGTTAAAGTTGGCTACCATTGCTGCAATCATTTCGTTGTCACGAGGGTTGAGGTTGTAGACAATCGTTTTGGCCAAGGCGTTTTCGATGCTTAATCGACCAAAAAAGCGACTCATGTTTTCGGCCATAATTTGGTCTCCGATAGAATCGAATCCTTGGTCTGGTCCTAAAGCCTCCATCATTTTGGCATTGTTGTTTCGAATGGTACCTACGTGAAATTGCTGCACCCACGATTTACTGTGGTTCATAGTCGCAATTTTGTTGAGTAATGCCGATTTGTATTTTTCGATTTCCAAAGAAGTTAATGATTCCAATTGCAATCCTTTTTTGAAAATAGTGTCGACTTCTTCTTCTGAGAAATCGGCTCCATAATAATTAGAATGTCCGTGATCGGATATGCGACTACCCACTTCATGAAAATAATCGTGACGTTCTGCTATCGCTTTTACCAAGGTCAAATAATTTTGAATCGAATACCCAACGACCGCTTCTAATTTATAAATCCAATCTACAAAAGCTTGTCCTTTCTCGATTTCAGTAGCTTTATCAGGTCTGAATGTTGGTAGAACAGCGATTCCAAAACCTTCTTCTTTTAATTGTTTGTGGTAGGCTAAATTATCTGTAGGATCATCTGTAGTTCCCACCATTTTGACATTCATTTTCAGCAATAAATTTCGAACACTATATTCAGGTGTTTTTAAAAGCTCGTTGCAAGTATGAAAAATTCTTTCGGCAGATTCGGCGTTTAGTAATTCGGTAATTCCAAAATAATTTTTTAGTTCTAAATGTGTCCATTGATATAACGGATTCCTTAAAGTGTAGGGAAGGGTTTCGGCATATTTTTTGAATTTTTCCAAATCGGAAGCATCACCAGTGATGTATTTTTCGTCAATACCATTGGCACGCATAGCTCTATATTTATAGTGATCGCCTTCGATCCACAATTGGGTAATGTTTTCAAACTGACGATCTTCGGCTATGTCCTTTGGGGATAAATGATTGTGATAATCATAAATGGGTTGCTGTTTAGCGTATTCATGGTACAACTTTTTGGCAACCTCATTATGCAGTAAAAAATCTTCGGTGATGAATGTTTGTGACATAATTATTTTTATAAACTTCTTTTAATTCCTACTTCAAGACCACGTAATTCAGCAAGACCACGTAAGCGACCAATTCCTGAATAACCTGGGTTTGTTTTTTTGTTCAAATCATCCAACATCTGGTGTCCGTGATCGGGACGCATCGGAATAATTCGGCCAGTTTCTTTTTCTTTTTTGATAATTGATTTTACCACTTCGTACATATCAACGTCACCTTCTAGATGATTGGCTTCATAGAAATTCCCTTCAGCATCGCGTTGTGTACTTCTCAAATGGATAAAGTTCATTTTAGCACCATGACGGTCTACAATTCCGGGTAGGTCATTCTCAGCAATAACTCCGTACGAACCCGTACACATTGTGAATCCGTTGGAAGGAGAATCAATAGCTTCTAATAATTGTTTCAAATCCGCTTCGGTACTTACCACTCTTGGTAAACCTAAAATAGGGTAGGGTGGATCATCAGGGTGTATGGCCATTTTTACACCGGCACTCTCCGCCACAGGGATGATTTCGCGTAAAAAATAGTATAAATTTTCTTTTAATTTGGCTGCATCAATTCCATCATATCCTTGTAGCACTTTCAAGAAGTCTTCTACAGAATAGGATTCTTCTGCACCAGGTAAACCTGCGATAATATTTTGTTGTAATTTAATTTTATCAGCATCTGTCAGTTTTTCGAAAGTAGCTTTAGCTTTTACTTTTTGAGCTTCGGTATACGTTTCTTCTGCTCCTGGTCTTTTTAGAATAAACAATTCAAAAGCGGCAAATTCATTTACATCAAAACGCAATGCTTTGGAACCATCTTCTACTTCGTACGACAAGTCAGTTCTTGACCAATCCAAAACAGGCATAAAATTATAACAAACGATATCAATTCCACAAGTTGCTAAGTTTTTGATACTTTGCTTGTAGTTCTCTATATATTTTAAATAATCTCCAGATTGTTTTTTGATGTCTTCATGAACGGGAATACTTTCTACCACAGACAAAGTCAATCCAGCAGCTTCGACTTCGTTTTTGCGTTTCATGATTTCATCCACTTCCCATACTTGTCCGTTTTTGATATGATGTAAAGCAGTAACAATTCCGGTAGCACCAGCTTGTCTTGCATCTGATAATTTTACGGGGTCATTTGGTCCGTACCATCTCCATGTTTGTTCCATTGTGTTATTTATGTTTAATGATAACCTCTATTTTCAATTCCACTTTTAATTTGATTAGATGCTTTTAGCTCCAAAACCTCCATCCACGTGTACGACTATGCCGGTAACAAATTTGGATGCTTCGCTGCACAACCATATTAATGTACCGTTAAGGTCTTCAGGATTCCCAAAACGTCCCATTGGGGTTTTTGAGATAATTGTTTCACCTCGGGAAGTTAGACTTCCGTCAGGAGCAAGTAGGAGCGCCTTGTTTTGTTCGCCAATAAAAAAACCGGGAGCAATGGCATTTACGCGGATTCCTTCGCCGTATTTTGTAGCCATTTCAACCGCCATCCAACGGGTAAAATTATCAATTGCTGCCTTGGATGCGGAGTAGCCTACAACACGAGTCAGAGGACGATCTGCTGCAGCCGATGAGATATTTATGATTACGCCATTTTTTTGGTTGGCAAACAATTCAGCAAAAACTTTTGATGGAAGCATTGTTCCCATGACATTTAGATCTAGTACTTTTTGTAAATCTTCTTGTTTTGCATTAAAGAAATCTTGATCAGGCATTATGGTTGCACCAGGCATATTTCCGCCAGCAGCATTGATAAGAATGTCTAGTTTGCCATAAGTAGTAACGATATGCTGTTTTGCTTTTTCTAAATCACTTTCGTTCAAAACATCGGTAACAATTGCAAATGCTTGCCCTCCGTTTGCTTGAATGGTAGCAACCATTTGATCAAGTTTTTCGGGAGTTCTACCCATAACGCCTACGATTGCTCCATTTTGTGCCAATGCTTGTGCCATATTTCCACCCAAAACGCCACCGCCGCCGGTGACCAATGCTATTTTTCCGTTGAGATCGAATGTTTTATTCATAGTGATTGTTTTTTGTATTCAATTGATTGCACTTTTTTGTATTACTATTATTATTCATCATTTTAAAATAAAAATTATAATAATTACTTATTATGTGTACGCACACGGTTGTTGCGAATATATGTAAAAAGTTAGGTAAATTATGGTATATGAAATAAAAAAACTCAATTTTTAAAGATATTACAATAATTTGGCTTTAAGTACTTGATAATAGTAATTACTATTGGTTGAGGTACTTATTAGTGTTTAATAAGGTATCCTAACTTTTATTTAAATAGAAAAGGAGATCTATGTATAGGTATTGTCGAGTAAGTTCTAGTAGACTTAATTTAGAAATTAAATACCCGCGAGTATGTTTTGGATTCGCAAAGTTATACTAGCCTGACAATCCTTTTTTAATTTATAAAAAGGATAATGTTACTAAATTAAGAGTTGATTTTCATCTAACAAGAAATTAATCATAGTGCCACAAATTAGATAATATGAGGTTATAATTTATAGTAGGGAATGATACAATACAATATAATAAGAGGGTATTCTAATCAACTAATATGACATTACTTCAAAAGCACTTTGATGTGTAATTTTTGTGTCAGTTTTTACAGGATTCAATGTTTGTTTTTTATATTTTATTTCGGTTTCGAATGTAGCACTTTCCCATTCGGCAGTTGTAAAAGTAAAATCATTCCTATTCAATTTTTGCTCGCTAATTTGTAGTTGTTCTGAACGAATTAATCCGATGGTTTTTGTTCTACATAAAATCCGTTTAGAGTGAATTTGAATTAATATATTCTAAAAAACCAGGTTTGTATTGTTCTGCAATCGTAATTCGTTGGTTATTGATGATGATTTGACTTCTTTCGACCACTTCAATATGTTTCAAAGCGATAATAAAAGAACGATGTACTCTCATAAAAGTGTTCTCTGGGAGTTCTTCCTGCAATGATTTGAGACTCATGAGCGTTAAAATAGGTTTAGGATTATTGACCAACCAAATTTTGATATAGTCCTTTAAACCTTCAAAATACAATACATCGGCAAGTGTAATGCGCAACTGCTTGTATTCACTTTTGACAAACAAGAATTCTTTTTCCTCAGAGACGGATGCTGCTGCTAATTTAGATCCGTTTATCATGGAAAACCAAGTGCTTGCTTTTTTGGCTGCAGCCAAAAACTCGGCATAGTCAAACGGCTTCAATAAATAGTCAAGCGCTTCTACCTTAAAACCTTCAAGCGCATATTGATCAAAGGCGGTAGTGAATATAATCCTAGTGGTTTTCGGAATCATTTTTGAAAATTCTATTCCACTTAGATCGGGCATCTGAATATCCAAAAATAAAAGATCAACGGTTTCTTCTTTTATAAATTCTAGTGCATCAATTGCATTTGAGCACTTTTTTTTGAGTACCAAAAAAGGTGTTTTGTTTACATAACTTTCGACCAAATTGAGCGCCATAGGTTCGTCATCTACGATCATACAGCTAATTTTTAGATTATTCATTTTCTAAGTTGTTTCGATTTCTAGTTGTACGATAAATAAGTCGTCTTTTATTAAAGTATTGAATGTGTGTTTGTTGGGGTATAATAATTTCAAACGCTGCTCAAGATTTGTCAAGCCTATACCTGAACCACTTTTATCATCCGATTGTTTAGGGAAATTCTGGTTTTCGATACTAAATAAAATTGTTTTTTGGTGCGTTGTCATTTGAATTTTAATGTGACTTTCTTTATTAGCAGAGACACCATGTTTAAAGGCGTTTTCGATTAAAGAAATAAAAAGCAAAGGAGCGACTTGAATCGAGTTTGCTTCGGTAGGGAATTGGTATGATACAGACGTTTTTTCGGAAACCCGAAGTTTCATAAGATCAATGTACTTCTTCAAAAAATCAGTTTCTTTGGACAAAGGAACGAGTTCAGAATTGGTTTCATACAACATATAACGCATTAATTTGCTTAAACTATGTATCGCTTTTTTGGCTTCATCTGGTGAAATATCCACCATAGAATAGATGTTATTCAAAGAATTAAAAAAGAAATGTGGCTGAAGCTGGTAGTGCAAATGTTGTAGCTCTGATTGTAATTTGAACTGCGCAGCTTCTTGGTGATCTGCCTCAGTTTTAATGTAGCGTTGGGTAGTTTTGATAGCTATTGCAAATAACAAAGGAGCCAGATAAGATAGCATCTGAATATACATAAACATTCTAAAAGGTGGTCCTTCGGATTTATTAAATTCATTTTTTTTTATTAATTCACGATAAAATGAATCATCTATTTGATCTTTTAAAATTATAAAAAAAGTAATAAGTAGCATATTGACACCAATAAATACTAATGTACGTCGAGTAAAAAGAAACCGATCGATAATCACAAAATAATTGAGGTAGAATATAACAGCATAAAACCCTATCGGAATCCAAAAATGAGCAATTGTTCTAATCAAATCAGATGACTTGCCAAGAGATAGTACATAGGGCATACTAAAAAGGATAAACCAAATTAGTAGGTGCGAAAAGATGTTTATTTTGTTGTTCTTGTACATGATTTTATTCGTATCGTAAGGCGGTTATGGGATCTAAAGCAGCAGCTTTTTTTGCAGGATAATAGCCGAAGAATATTCCGGTAACGGCACATACCAAAAAGGAAACAACGATAGAGTATAAAGCCACACTAGTGGGCCAATTTAAGAATTTTTCGATAAATACGGTTGTTCCAAGACCTAAAATAACCCCAAGTAGTCCACCTGTAATACTAATTAGAACGGCTTCGATCAAAAATTGCATCAAAATATCCGATCCTTTACCGCCTACGGCCATACGCAAACCGATTTCTTTGGTTCGTTCTTTGACCGAAACGTACATAATATTCATAATCCCTATACCTCCAATAAGCAAGGAGATACTTGCTACTGCAACAAGTAGTAACGTTAGCATCTCACTAGTTGAACTAAAGGTTGAAATTAATTCTTCCATTGATTTTACATCAAAGTCGTTATCTTCATTTTCGGTAAGTTTGTGTTGTGTACGTAGGATGTCTGTGACCTGTATTACGGCAGCAGGCGCATCGTCTTCACTAATGGCAGAGGCCACAACTTGGTTGATATAATCGATTGCCAAGATACGTTTTTGTACCGTAGTATAAGGCGCTATCACCACATCATCTTGATCTTGTCCAAATGTGTTTTCTCCTTTTTCCTCGAGTACACCTATTACTTTAAACGGAATTTTGTTAAAGCGGATCATTTGACCTACGGGATCAACTCCTTCTCCAAAGGCATTGTCAACCACGGTTTGTCCTAACAAGACTACTTTTGCAGCAGTTTGCACTTCATCCTCTGTGAACATACTTCCGCTTTTTAAATCCGTTGTTTTTATGGCTAGGTACTCGGTATTGATACCATAAATGGTAGATGGCCAGTTTTTGGATCCATTAATCACTTGTCCGCTACTGTTTACTAGTGGTGTGATATTGCTCAACAAAGTTGATTGTTCTTTTATGGCAAGATAATCTTTGAGTGTGAGGGTCTCCATAGTGCTTCCTTCTTGGCGAACACCTCCACGTTCATCAGCTCCTGGTTTAACGGTGATCATATTCGACCCCATGTTGGATATTGTAGTACGAATACTTTCTTTCGATCCTTCTCCAATTGCCAACATTGCGATTACAGATGCTACACCAATAATGATACCGAGCATGGTCAACAATGTTCGAACCTTGTTGAGTACAATGGCTTTGAGAGCGATTTTGAATAAATTTAGTAGTCTCATAATTAATGCTTTTCGGGTGGTAACTTGGCTAATTGCTCTGCAGCAGATAAGACATTTTTATTTTGGAAATCTTGAATAACGTTTCCGTCTTTCAAAACAATTGTACGATTGCTAAATGCTGCGATATCTGGCTCATGTGTTACAAATGTAATGGTGATACCTTGTTTGTTTAAATCCTGAAACAACGACATAATTTCGTATGAGGTGCGGGTGTCTAGGTTTCCTGTGGCCTCATCTGCAAGAATCATAACGGGGTTGTTAACCAGTGATCTGGCAATGGCTACTCGTTGTTGTTGACCTCCAGATAATTGAGAAGGAGTATGGTGTATTCGATCACCAAGACCTACCATTTGTAGCGCCTTTATTGCGCGTTCTCTGCGTTCTGATGTTGAGACTTTACTGTTGTACAGCAAGGGCAATTCTACATTTTCGATTGCTGAGGTTCGAGCTAGTAAATTATAGGACTGAAAAATGAATCCTATTTTTTCATTTCGAATGGTAGCCAATTCATTTCGACTTAAATTCTTTACTTGAACACCATCAATTTGATACAATCCTGATGTGGGTTGGTCCAAACAACCTAAAATGTTTAACATGGTACTTTTTCCAGAACCACTAGATCCCATAATGGTCACAAATTCTCCTTCCTGAATTGTAAACGATATGCCTTTGAGGGCATGAACCGTTTCGGTACCCATGGTGAATTCGCGTTTTAGGTTTTCGATTTTTATAATGTCTTTGCTCATAGTGTGTTATTTTTTTTACTTACCTAGATCGTTTTTGCATAAACGGACTTTCGCCTGCGGCATCTTTTTGACCATCAGCTACCACACTTTTTTTCAAACTATACAACAGCTTGTCACCCAGTTGAACGCCTGATATAATTTGAACATGAACACCATCATTTGCCCCCAAGGTTACTTGTTTTTGAGTAATTTCGCCGTTGGCTCCATAAACCCATACTTGATCGGTACCCTTGGCTGTTGTGTTTTTATTTTGGGGCTTGGGAGCTATATTTTGTTGTCTGTAATAGGCCATCAAAGTTTCATCTGCTGGGGAATAGTTGATTGCTTTTGCCTCTGTGGTTAGGATATTGCTAAGCTCCAAGGTGTAGATAGAAATTGTTGCAGTCAATCCAGGTTTTAATTTCAAATCTGGATTCTCGGCTTTTATGACAACGGTATAAGTAACTACATTTGAGGTTACAGTAGGGTCAAGTCGTACTTGTGTCACTTTACCATTAAAAATTTGTCCTTGATAGGCATCAACAGTAAATGTTACTCTTTGTCCCACTTTTACATCTCCAATATCGGCTTCGTCCACATCGGCCTCCACTTGCATTTCTTTTAAATCTTGTGCAATAGTAAATAGGGTAGGTGTGCTAAAGCTTGCTGCCACGGTTTGCCCTTCGTCAATTGCTTTTGATAGAATAACACCGTCAATTGGTGAGTAAATATTGGCGTAACTCAAATTGGTTTTGGATTGTTGCAAAGCCGATAATTTCTCTGTTACCGTACTTTTGGCTGTTTGTAAGTTATAGAAGGCTTCGTCATAATCGACTCTACTAATCACCTTGTTGTCATACAATGTTTTTTGTCTCGAAAAAACAGATTGCAAATAGGTGCGTTGTCCAAGCGCATTGTCATAAGCGGCTTGTGCTTGTGTGAGAGCGGCTTTCAAATTCGTCTTGTCTAATTCTGCAATAAGCTGACCTTCTTTTACAGGGCTATTGTAGTCAACGTATATTTTTTCGACCACACCAGATACCTGTGTCCCTACCTCAACTTGTGTTATGGGTTCAATTGTTCCTGTTGCAGTAATCATGGTAGTTACAGTACCAGTTGTTGCAGCAGTAGTTTTGGCTTCGATCAGAACGGCCTTATCATTTTTTATAAAGATGAAGGCAATCACAGCTGCTACTAGTACTAATAGGCTGCTTATTATTAGTTTCTTTTTATTCATGTTCGTGTAGATTAAAGTTTAATTTCGTTTCCTTGGTAAAATTCTAGTAATTGATTGTATAAAATTTGTAAGTATTTTGCTTGTAAAAAGGTTTGTTGTGCATTGGTGTACGTATTTTGACTGATGACCAAATCGGTGGTACTCAGTGCGCCTAATTTGTACTTTTTTTGTGCCAATTTAAAAGAAGATTCTGCTGCTGTTTGTGCCGCTTCGGCCGCTGCAATTTGTTCTTGAGCCGACATTGCATTTTGATAGGCTGTTTCTATTTTCTTATACACCGCTTTTTCGGTAGTTTGCTTTTGTAATTTTGCCTTTTCAATATTGATTGTTGCTGTTTTTACAGCGGCTTTGGTAGCATTTCGATTAAAAATTGGAACACTAAGTGATACACCCACTCTCTGGTTGAAATTCAGGTTCAATTGATCAGAATAGGAACTTAGATTTGTACTTGTATATCCCGTCCCTAAGCTACTGGTTAATGATAAGGTGGGTAGATAAGCACCTTTTGCAATATCCAATTTTTTCTCATTTACGGCTATATTGAGGCTGCTAACGCCTAACTCAGGCAAAAAAATTATAGCATTTTCATAAACTGATGCTTTATTTTGTTCACTGTCTGATCGTAAAATCGAGTCGGTCACCGTTGCGATTTCCATAGTTTCGTTGGGTCCCAATTCCAGCAATTGTTTCAAGCTAATGATGTATTGTTGATAAGTGTTCTTGGCAGTGATCAAAGTATATTTGTTTGTAGCCGCTTGACTTTGCGCTTCAGTATAGTCGTTGATCGCAATGGATCCTGCATCAAGTCTAGATTTGGCTCTCAAAACCTCTTTTTGGGAGGCGGTCAAATTATTTTGTGCGATGTCGATACTTTCTTTGCTGTAAAGGGCTTGCAGGTAGGTTTCTAATAAATTCAAAACGATATTGTTTTTTTCGACCTCTTCTTGCAAAATACTTTGATTGAGCAACAGTTCATTTTGCTTAATTTGATTGTTTATTGTGTTACCTTGGTAGAGGGTCATTGCGCTATTGATTCCAAAATTGGTACTGTTTATTTGATTGGATACAAAAGCACTAGTAATTGGATCGATGGCGTTACCATTCGAGAAATTTTGCACTGCTGTTCCAAACAAGTTGGGTAGGCGAGACGATTTTGATTTTTCATAGTCCACTTGAGAACTGCTACGACTCAATGCGGCTTCTTTAATGGTAATATTATTTTCAATCGCATAAGTAATGCAATCGTTCAAGGTCCATATTTTTGGAGATGGTATCACCTGAGCAAAATTTAGTTGTAAAAAAAAGAGACTCAATAGTGTTAGGTATAGTTTCATGCAGATAAAGTTTGTTTTCTATGCAGCAAAGAACATAAAACAGAAGCCTAACTAAAATTGCAATAGATGTTTGCGGTCTTTCCCTATATGTTTAGCCTTTATTTATCGATGAGAAATTGGACTTTGGTCGTGGTTAAATCAGATCGCCTATTTTGTTTTTTTCGAAAATAGATTAAATTTCAGTTTACGGTTGAGGTTTTCCGTACGATACCAAGTTTTTAATCTCTGCTAATTATAGGAACCAAGGATCGTACAACCGACTCGATTTTGGTTGTAAGTTGATGTTTAAAACGCTATAGTTTGGAGTTTCTACAGCTGCCAATCCATGGAGGAAATAGGGTAATAGTCATCTCATAACCTCAGTCAATGTTTTTGGAGGACTGCAGTATGAACATTTTAAATTTGGGTTATCACATGATTTTAGTACTTCAAAAATAGGAAAATCGGGAGGTATTTATGAACTTTCGGCAACCTATCAATTTGAGTTGAATGTAGAATGCTTTGGTTGTCCTAATTATGAAAACAGACAATAGTTACAGCACTATTTGATAAAATAAGTAGCATTAGAATATTTTTTCAAGGTTTAGTTTTTCGAAAAGTAAAAAGTCATACACAATCTATTGGATCTCAAAAGCCGTTTGATTTATAATCGTAGTGTCGGTTTTTACAGTATTTAATGTTTGGTTTTTATATTTTATTTCGGTCAAAAATTTGGAATTCTCCCATTCAGAAACAGAAAATGTAAAATCGTCCATCTTCAATTGCTGGGTATCCGTTGAAAATTGTTCTAAGCGAAGCAGTCCAATTGTTTTTTGAACTACATAAATTCCATTTTCGAGATCATGGTCAATGAAATTTTGACTCTTGGCTAATTTAAATAATGGGAACAATACAATTTCATTGAATAACTCATGTGATTGTATTTTTAATACTTTTTTGCGGTTGTGCCAAATTTCAATCTGACTTTTTGTGGTATTCTGCATACCGGTTACTAGAGTAGCTTTGATATCATTTAAGCCTTTAAACCTTGCATCCTTAACTTGGTGATAAAAAAAGGGATCTAGTAATAAATCTGTCAAAGGACGATTTTTCCTCTTTGCAATAGCTATCCAATTGTAATAAGTTTCGGAATCCAAATGCAGTTTTCTGATTTCTATTCCTTCACCAAATGTGTTTATTTTTATTTTGGACATGGTATTTATTTATTCGAAGTGAAGATAGCAAATCATATGCTATTTTTATTATTTTATTTCGTACCCACATGAGACAAATCAATTTGGTGATTGCTATGCAATGGTAACCATAAATACCCTCTTAATTGTAATCAATATTTCCAAGCAAGTGCAAAACTATCCGTTTCAATACTATCATATTTAGTTGGTAGTCAGTACCCATCATTTCGTGATCCCTATCTTTTCAAGTTCCAAAAGCGTAAACTACTATTTCATAGCTGACCTAGGTCATTTGCAACAATGCAATATTGAGATACTTTTGATAAATAGTAAATTAAAACCTAGATCATGGAAAAAGAAGTTTTATACAACCCCAATATGCACTTTGAACACGAACAATGGAATGGGGAACTAACCTTTTGGAAAGATGAATTACTGTGCTTCAATAATAAATTAAGTGAACTCGTGACACGCTGGACAGACAAGGATGTTTTGGCTCAATTAGAGCATTATCAAAATGAATTTGTGTTGCACGGTGGTGTAATCGAGGATCTACAAGAAATTATCGAAAAGCATGAGGAGCGTATCGCTGGACAAAGTGCCTTAAATGAGGATGGTTTAGATATTCAATCAACAAAAGAACATCTGGAATTTAGAGATAAAATAGAAACCCAAAGACATATTTATGCTGAACTCAAAAAAGAGTTTTTTAGATTCCTTGAAAAGTACATGTAATTCAAAAAATAAGTATTTTATTTTTCGAAAATGAAGAAAAAAAAGGTTGACTACCATTTTTAATTTAGTAGTCAACCTTTTCAAGTAAGAATACTGTTTGTATTTATGAGCTCTAATGGTGATATTATTCAATCGATTGGGTATGTTCGCTATAATTCCCCATGCAGCAGTACTGTCGAGATGCTGCATTAAATTAAATTTTTCTTTTTTGTGAGGCTGATCTAGGTCAGTGTGACCTATGTAAAACAATTGTATAATTCCAAAACAATTGACCTAAATTCATATAATAGGATTACCATAATTTTATTCTGCATTAAATATTCCATTTTTATATTGTAAAATAAAGTTTTAAAAACTATTTAAGTCTGGGAGACTTGTTGACAGTAGAAATATATGAAAATAATTAACCGATAGATAAAGTAATTGTATCAAACTACCTTTTTTCTTTTCAGCCATATAAAATACCCTGTTATTGATAAAAAAGGTCCAGAAAGACCAATGAAACAATAGATTATTTTGATAAACCAATTTCCATAATGACCAGAATGAATTGGTAAAATACTGCTCAATAGTTTACTTATAAAATCAGATTCAGAAATTTTACTGACAGACACTATTTTGCCTGTTTTGAATTCGATTGCAATTTTATTGTAATACTTACTTAAATAAAAAGAATCTCCAGCAAATCTTCCATTCAAAATAACTTTTCCATCTTCAGAAGACGGAAGTTTAATATATGTGGCTGTGAAATCTGGATACTCTTTTTTGACTTTTTCTAATACCTTTTCGATTGATATTCTAATTAGTGGAACAGTAGGTTTCGAAGTTTCTTGTAAACCTGAGGCAACAACATTAAATGACAATATAATTCCTGTAAGAACAATGAGCAGATTTAACATTAATGCCCAAACACCCACATAGCGATGCAAAGTAGAGTAGTAGCGTTGTTTACTACTTCTATTTAATTTTTTCTGGAACAACAGTGTTTTCAATATAACTTTTCGATAAATAACGATTCCTGTAATTAAGGATAAGAAAAAAGCAATGCCCGCTAAAAACATAAATATTTTTCCTAGTATACCTATTTGTAAAGAATAGTGAAATTTTAAAAGCCACTTTGTCAATTGACTATTTGCGTCAATAACGGCTGTTATTTTTCCTGAAATGGGATTCAAGAATACATATTGCTTAACATCAAGTTTTCTTAAATCAAATTGTATTATTTTCCCTCTTTCAAAATTGATAATTCTTGTACTCCAACCAGGAAAATTTTTCTGAACTTCACTAATAGCCTTGTCTAACTGAAGTTCATTAGTACTTATGGTAGCTGTATATTTATCAAAGAGCAAAAGATCAATATCTTCTGAAAAGACTAAAACAGAACCCGTAATACCCAAAGTAAACAAAAAAACTCCTGCAATAAGACCTAAAAAAGAATGATATCGTAATAGGATTCTGTTATTCATAGTCTTCAATGATTTATAAGTTTGCAGTTAGTGTAACATTAAACTGGGCTCCATTTGCCTTTACATAATTTGAACTCCTTGCATTCCATTGTGATGTCAAGGTGTAGTAATCTTTGTTTAATAAGTTTCGAATTCCTAAACTAAGTTTAGTAGATGGCGTAATATGATAATTTGTAGATAAATTTACAGTAGTAAAATTGTTTACTGGGCCTCTTCCATAGCTATAAGGCGCATTAAATCGGTCTCTATTCCCACTATATATCATAGATAAGCGAGCATCAAATTTGCGATCCCAATTGTAAGATAGAAATGAAACTAATTTTACTGGCGGAATTCTATCTCCTCCCATATATGTATCATAATTTCCATTGTCTTTACTATCTAACTTACCTTCGGTATGCGATATAGAAGTTCCAAAAGTTACATATCTAGTTAATTTTGTATCAAAAGAAAGCTCGTATCCATATACTTTTTCTGGTTGGCGGAGAATGATAAAAGTACCACTCGCTGTTTCACTATAGGTAGAACCCAAATCAGAAGTACTAATAAAGTATGCTCCACTCAAATTAATTTTGCCAATATGGCTATTAAAACCAACTTCGTAATTATTAGCAATAACAGATTTTGAATTAATATTATTTACCGTATTTTCTGTTGCAGAACGAAGTGTTCTTCCTAAATCTGCTATTGAAAAACTTTGTGAAAAACTAACGAAAGGTTTGAAAAAGTACCATTTATTATAACGTAAACCGGCATTAAATGTAGTAGCATTGTAATCTAAAGTACCACCATTTATAGCAATACCACCGCCATTTGGGGTAGTTTCTCCCAAGTTGTATGTGGTGATTGTAGTATAATTTGGAATATCAATATTTATATTTTCAAATCGAATTCCTGCTTTTAGCACAACGTTTTTGTAAAGTGTTTTTACTTGTGCATAAGGAGCAAAGTTGGTCATTTTCATGTCTGGTGTCCACTTTCTTCCATCTACTAAATCTTGAGAAGTTTTATCATTTAAAATATCTATCCCATAAAGTACATTTCCTTCGACCTTACCAAAAGAGTAGGGAGATGAAAAATTAAATCGCGCTCCTCTTTTAGAAGAAACAATCAATGATTGACCACCATCATAACCTAAGTTAGGATCATAAAAAGTATCAGAATAACCGTATATTGTCTTAAAATCTTGCATGTATAAATTCAACCTAAAATCGGTTTTACCAAAAATTGCATCATATTTATAAGTTAGCTGTGCATTGTGGTTGTATTTATTTCCTTGATCTACACCAATTTGCTCTCCTAAAATTCCTATAGTTGGACTTTCTCCATAAACTCCAACCTGTGGTGTATATTTAGAATCTTGATTACTACTGAAATAATTGTACATTAATTCAATTTGTTGTTTCTCATTAATGTCATAGTTTGCTTTACCGAATAAAGTATATTGACTGGTTTCACCTAAACCATAACTTGGTGAAATCACTAGTCCGTTAGCATCTTTATATACACCTATTTGTCTAAAGGTTCCACTTACAACATATCCTAATTTATTAAGTTTACCTGAGAAATTTTGTGTTATTTTTGATCCTACAGTATTTGCAATGCCTACCAGTGAACCTTCTGATCCTATTGAGGTTGTACTTTCAAATTTTTTTGTTGTATTCGGTTTTTTTGTAATGTAGTTTACAATTCCACCATCGGCACCATTTCCATAAATAGCAGTAGCTCCCTTAATTATTTCAATTCTTTCTAAACTACTTGGATCAATAGTATTTACATCTCTTCCACCTGAACGTAGCGGAGTAGATTGGGGAATACCGTCAATTAAAATAAGCATGTTTCTTCCTCTTAATGTTTGTCCTGTACTACTCGTTTGATTTGAACTTAACGCCATACCAGGAATCTCCATTAATACATCGGCAACAGAATTACTTGTTTGAGCTAAATTTTCAATTTGCTTTAATGGTATTACGGAAACTGAAGAGGGTACTTCGTCTATTGTTTCACGCATTCTGTTAGAAGTAATTACAACTTCATTCAATTCTTGGTTTGAGCGCGATAACATAAAATCAATAACTATTTCTTTCTGGTCTAGAACATTGATCGTTTTAGATTGTGGATTTAATCCATTGAAAGAGGTTTTAATTGTATATTTTCCTTTTTGTAAAATTGTAATACTATATATACCATAAGCATCTGTTATTGTTCCTTGGGTGGCACTTAATACCACTGTAACACCAGTTAATAGATTTCCCTTTTCATCTTTGACAGTACCTCTCAAATTTGTTTGAGAATAAGCAAAAGTGCTAGATAAACTAAGTATTATAATTAATAATTTAAAGTTCATTTTGAAATAATTTATATGTTTATTTTGCAAAAATAGAAATTATTTTAATTTAGACTAATAATAAATAGTATTTTTTATCATTTTTTATTTACTGTTTTTTTTAGTAAGTTTTATAGATTGATTAACTGTATAATGCATTTCGAATCCAAAAAAATGGAAAAGGAAAGAGGATTTTTACTTCAATCTTTATCGTCCTAATTTTAATGAGATACGCATTAAATTTTTCTTTTTTGTGAGGCTGATCTAGGTCAGTGTGACAATCATTATTACGACCTACTTTTGTTATTGAAAGTTTGGAAACATGCTATTTTATTATCTAAAAAATAATAGTAACTACTGAATAATAGTTGTTTATCAATGTTTTAATAAGTGATTTATAAAAAAAAGTAATATTTAATATCAACAATCATGGCAAACATAATAGTGATTCCGTTTACAGAAGAAGAAAATGCAATAGCAGCTTTACACAAAATAAAAGAATTGGATGGATATGGAGATATAACACTCTATGAACACATGATGATTCGTAAAAAAGACCATGATCTCTACGAAGTTTTGTTCTATAAAGAAGAAGGTGAAGGTTGGAGAACATTGACAGGTATGGCACTTGGAGGTCTGCTTGGTGCTTTTGCTGGTCCAATAGGTTTTTTTGTGGGTATGTACACAGGTATAGTTGCAGGAGCAGCTTGGGATGTGAGCCGTCATGATTTTGAAAACGAACTTGTAGAACGCGTGAGCAATAAAATGGTTGTAGGAACCATAGCAATAATTGCCGAGGTAGGAGAAGACAGTACTATCTTTATTGATGATGCGCTAAAACCGTTTGCCTCTGAGATTATACGAAGTGAGGCTGGAATTGAATTTGACGATTATATTGATGACCATATCGAAGATCTCGAAGTTAAAATTGAAAGACAGCGTGCAAAACTACGAAAAGCTACTGCCGAGGAAAAAACTAAAATAAAAACTAAGATTGCAGATTTAAAAGAAAAAAGAAAATCAAAAATTACAGATTTTGAAGAAAAAAGGAAATCGACTTTAAAAGAAGTAGAAGAGCAAACAAAAACTAGAATTAAAAAGCTGAAATCCCGTCTGGAAGATTATGAAAACGCTATAGAAGATGCATTTGCCAAAGCCAAAATAAACAGAATAAAAAGAAGGTTAAAAAAGCAACAAGAAAAATTAGCGCACTTACTAGGTGATTTGGTACTATAAATTACAGATTAATCTAATATTAAACCAATATTAAATGGGCAAACTCATACTGGTAAGACATGGAAAAAGCTTATGGAATGTAGCCAATATATTTACAGGCTGGACTGATGTTGACCTTGCTCTCGAAGGAATAGAGGAGGCAAATAAAGCGGGTGAAATTATTAAGGAGCATCATATTTCTATTGATATTTGTTATTCTTCTTTTTTAAAAAGAGCCATCCGGACAGGATTAATTATTTTGGAAAATGCCAATCTGATGCACATCGATTTCATCAAAAGTTGGAAACTCAATGAGCGGAATTATGGTGCATGGCAAGGATTAAATAAAGAGGAGGTAAAGTCAGCCGTTGGCGAAGAATTATTTTTAAAGGTGCGAAGAGGATTTAGCACTCCGCCTCCAATCTTGCCAATCACAGATCAAAGGCACCCAAAATTTGATCCTTTATACAAGAATGTCAATAAGAAATACTTGCCAGCTAGTGAGTCCTTAGAAGATACAGAAGTGCGTGTAGTACAATATTTTTTTGAAGTGATTGTACCACAATTGGTCAAAGGGAAAACCGTATTGGTGGCTGCACATGGAAATTCAATCAGAGGATTAATGGCACATATTGAGAATATTAGCTCTTCTGCCATTCCCAAAGTAAATGTTGGAACAGGAGTGCTCCAAGTGTACGAATTTGACACTAATATGATTTTGAAAAAACAATACAAATTAGAACAAAAAAGTAATATTTAATACGATATATTATGAAAATAAAAATTTTATCCTTAGCCATAATCACCCTTTTAGCTGGAACAATTGTAATAAGTTGTGGGAAAAAAAATAAAGAAGATGCAGAAGCTGTCAAAGCTGATGTGACAGAGATGAATAAAGATTTAGAAAAAGGAGCAATGAATACTGGTACAGATGCGAAAGAAACCGTGAGTGAAGATTGGCAAAAGTTTGAAGCGTCATCAAAATTAACGATCAAAAGTTATAATTATCAGATTAAAGAGCTTAGAACAAAAATAGCAACAGCAGACAAAGAAGGAAAAACAAAATTGAGTGAAAATCTAGATAAATTAGAGCAAAAGAATAAAGAATTAAAAGAAAAATTAGATTTAAAAGGAAAAGAATTGAAAGAAAACGTTCAAGAAATGGACCAAGCTGCCAAAGATAAAGAAGTTCAATTTGAGAGAGAGTTCCAACACGATATGGATGAAATGGGAACTTCTTTAAATGATTTTTTTAAAGACAATATAAAATAAATTAATATTTATAATAATACCAATTTTAATCTTACAGGCAATGGTATCTACCGTAATAATAGAATATAACTCTGGTGATTAATTCAGTGCGCACTACTTAATAAGGGTTTTTATGGTAGGTTGTGTATAATTATTTCTATAAAAAAATCATAAAATAGAGGATACTGACCTAAGTCATTTTACAGGTTTTAGATGTGCATTACCTTTAAGTAATTATAAATTTAAAACGAAAAATAATGAAAACTCCAAACATCGGAATTTCAACTGAAAACAGACAAGCAATAGCAGACCAATTGTCAAAGATATTGGCAGATGAATTTATATTGTATTCAAAAACACTTAATTTCCATTGGAACATTGAAGGAGCTGATTTTCACTCCGTACACTTATATTTAGAAACGTTATATCAAGAACAACAAGAGACTGTTGATACCGTAGCCGAAAGAATACGTGCATTAGGTCATTTTGTACCTGCCACTTTGAAGAAATATTTAGAATTGACACATCTTACGGAAGAAACAAAGGGAAAGAATGATAGTCAAAGTATATTCGCTGAATTATTAGAAGATCACGAAAGCATTATAATTTTTATCAGAGAACAGATAAAACCGATTGCCGACAAAATGATGGCTGATGGAATTAGCGATTATATTACAGGATTAATGGAGCATCATGAAAAAACAGCTTGGATGTTGCGTTCTCATTTAAAATAATAAGGCTGCCTTAATGCTTACTAATAATGGTTATTTTTAAACCCAAATGGATGTACTCTGTTTGGGTTTTTTGATATTCAACAGTGGTATAATTGGTGGATTCAATTAACAAATGCAACCTTATGCACATTGTTTAAGTTTTTGCACAAAAATTTCATTTGGACTTTTAAAACCAAATCTTTTTCTGGGTCTGTTATTTAATTTATTTGTTACTCTTAAAACCTCTTCTTCTGTTATTAAA
>NZ_JAOQMX010000007.1 GCF_025960985.1 Flavobacterium psychraerolatum
CAGTGAACTTGTTCGTTGTTGCGGGTGCAAAAGTAGTGAGCCTTCACCCTTAATCAATACTTTTTCTTAACCTTTTTTTAATCTATTTTTTAATTAGCTGGAAAAGTGAACTTTGTGTTTTAACGTTTTTTATATTTGTGCGAATTTGGAGTTTATTTTGGGTGGTTTTGTTGATTTCTTTGTGTGTGTTTTGTTGGGTTGGGTGGTTTTGCTTCTTGAATTGACTCTGTTATGTTGTATTTCAAGCTTGTATTGTTTCTGATTCTATAAATATAGCATGACTAACGGCTATTATTACACACTTTATATCCTAATGTGAATTCGATTAGAGCGGAAATGTGTTTCAATTATACTATATCGTACCTACGGCACTACCTTGATGACGTAAATCTTTTTTTGCTACCTATATGTCATGCCTAACGACATTGTTTATACCAGTGGTGAATTGTGGTCAATATATTGTTACGTGTAAACCTCTTGGACTCGCCACAACTATATATGATATATAGCAGCATTATTCTACACACAGTGCATTTACTTAAATGTAAGTAGAAATGATATGTCGTATCTACGGCACTATCTTGATAACGTGATATTTTTTTACTAACGATATTTCATGCCTAACGACATTGTTTATACCAGTGGTGAATTGTGGTCAATATGAGGTGGTGTGTAAATTGATCTAACTCGATCATACTACATGCCATGCCTACGACACTACCTTGTTCACATAAATCTTCTTTGCTACCTATATGTCATACCTAACGGCATTGCTTAAATCATTGGTGAATTGTGGTCTATATGTGGTAGTGTGTAAATTGATCTAACTCGATCATACTACATGCCATACCTACGGCACTACCTTGATGACGTAAATGTTTTTTTTGCTACCTATATGTCATGCCTAACGACATTGTTTATACCAGTGGTGAATTGTGGTCAATATGAGGTGGTGTGTAAATTATTACAACTCGATCATACTACATGCCATACCTACGACACTACCTTCTTCACATAAATCTTCTTTGCTACCTACATGTCATACCTAACGGCATTGCTTAAATCATTGGTGAATTGTGGTCAATATGTGGTAGTGTGTAAATTGATCTAACTCGATCATACTACATGCCATACCTACGGCACTACCTTGATGACGTAAATGTTTTTTTGCTACCTATATGTCATGCCTAACAGCATTTATTACAGCACTCATGAACTACACTCAATCGTTGTGGTGTGTAAATTGTTATAATTCGATTAAACTATATAACGTGCCTATGGCACTAACGGGATCATTTCATGCTCTTCGGTACCAATATATCATGCCTAACGGCATTATAGAAATTGACTGAATTATCTGAAGTTACCATCCAGCTAAAGCTGGCTGCAATTAAAAGCGTGCAGATTTACTAATTATCTACCTGAAATACATACATACATACATACATACATACACCTCATATATATGAATCCAAGAAAATAGAGAACATGATTCTAGTATTCACAACTATATCCGTTATTAAATCAGTACTCATAAACAATAGATAGATTTTATAGCTTTCTACAGAGAAAAGACCAACCCATCTGTCCTAATCAGTATAATCTAACTGGATTTTTTTAAGTTACCCCAAATGTTAGGTCATATATCAAATAGTGAAGGTTAAAGACTTTTAAAATACACAAAATGGAGTTGAATTCGGATTTTAGGATACTAACAAAGAAGAACGATACTTCCCTCCTAGCCCCGATAGAAGTGAATATCCTTTTTTGAGGCTTTTTCTACCGATAAAAAGATTGAAACGCATAGCGGGACCACACTTACTGATGAAAATAGTATTACTGCTCCTAAGAAAAACTCATTCTACAATGAGTGCTGTTCTTAATCGAATTTAATGGCTTTAACTGGAGATATTTTGGTTATGATGTAAGAAGGGATCAACAGGACAACAAAACAAACTCCGATTGTGAGTAGGTTCAACATAATGATGTACCAAAAATTGAAATAAACTGGTGCTTCGTTGACATAATAATTTTCAGGATTGAGCTTAATCACCCCAAAATACTGCTGTATTAAAAGTATAGATATTCCTATGAGGTTCCCCCAGAACAATCCTCGAAATATAAGATAGGTAGCATTATAAAGAAAAATACGTCTTACACTCCAATTATCCGCTCCTAATGCTTTTAAGATTCCGATCATTTGCGTACGCTCCAATATAAGCACTAATAAAGCTACGACCATATTAATTGTGGCAACCAAAATCATGACAACTAAGATGACAATAATATTGAAATCAAACAATTTTAACCACTCAAAAATATAACTATACTTCTCTATAATAGTCTTTGAATTGAGCGTCGAACCAATATGCTGGTATATTTCTTGACCTGCCTGATCAATTTCATCAAAGTCTTTAACAAACACTTCAAATCCCCCTACCTGATCTTTAGACCATTTATTAATTCGCTGTAAATGGCGGATATCTCCCAAAATAAAAGTAGCATCAAATTCTTGAAAACCTGAATTAAATATCCCGACAATCTTAAAACGACGACTGTTAGGCATTTTATTCTCCCCTTCTTTCATGAAAAAAGTATTGAATGAATCACCAACTTTAAAGTCAAGACGATTGGCTAAGAACTCAGATATCACTACTTCTTCATTTAAGGAACTACTATAATCTGGTAATTTACCTGCAATTAAGTATTCCATAATATAGTGCCAGTCATAATCTTGACCAACTCCCTTGTACACAATACCTTCAAATGCAGTCTCCGTTCTTATAATTCCAGCTTTACTTGTGACTGCTTGAACGTGGCTGACCTCTGGAACATCTTTGAAAACCGGATAAAAATCTTGATTTATTGAAATGGGTCTTAAGGTTGTATCGGATTCGTTACTATCAAAATTAGAAATATAAACATGACCATTAAAGGCTGCCACTTTTTCGCGTATCTTTTGCTGCAACCCTATCCCTGTAGCAACTGAAACAATCATCATAACCATTCCAATCGCAATAGCCGAAATTGCGATTTTGATAATTGGAGCAGATATACTGCTACTATTATTCTTGGCAGTAACTAATCTTTTAGCTATAAAATATTCTAGATTCAAGTTGTTGTTGTTTATTAACCCACTAAGATACCTAAGATACCAAGTGATACTTTTATTTAAAGTGGCAATTTTTTCTTCATTTCTTCGATGATATTGTAAGTTGCTGGGCAAATAGGGATGTTTTTTAGAGTCAAATCCGTAATTTGCTGAAACTTTTTGCGATCGGTATGTGGAAATTCACGACAAGCTTTTGGCCTTACATCGTAAATCATACACGCATTGTCACTACCTAGAAAAGTACAAGGTACTGAATTCAAAACATAATCTTGATCTTCATCCATACGCAGGTACTGCTCAATAAACTGTTGCGGCTTTTGTCTTAAAGCCTTAGAAATACGTTCAATATCTGCCGAGGTAAATAATGGACCCGTAGTTTTGCAACAGTTAGCACAATCCAAACAGTCCGTTTTTTTAAATTCGGCTTGATGAAGATCTTGCATAATGTAATCTAAATTCTTGGGAGTCTTTTTTTTTAGCTTATCAAAATATTTTTTATTTTCTATATGCTTATCTTTGGCTAACTTTTCGAGTTCGTTTAATTGTGGTTCCAATAATTGAGATTAAAAATTCACTAC
The DNA here is from genome assembly GCF_025960985.1 of Flavobacterium psychraerolatum. Lineage (GTDB taxonomy): Bacteria > Bacteroidota > Bacteroidia > Flavobacteriales > Flavobacteriaceae > Flavobacterium. Next base: position 3,691 of record NZ_JAOQMX010000007.1, read on the forward strand.
AAAGTTAAACAACTTTTAGCCCTTGACCATATACTTTAAATTAAAAAAAATGAAAGACCTTTTTGGCACAGCAATACTAGATTATCAAACCAATAATTCACCCCAGGATTTAATTACCTTCACCTCAATATCTGAAGAGGACGAAATGTCTGTTTCTTACTTGTTTCGTTCTTATTCTGAGATGCCTTTGATAGAACAAAAAGCACTACAAATAGCTAGAGGTAAAGTCCTTGATATTGGATGCGGAGCAGGCAGCCATAGCTTGTACCTACAACAAGAGAAAAAACTCGATGTTACCGCCATTGATATTTCAACAAATGCTATTGAAGCTTGCAAACTAAGAGGTTTGAAGAATGCTACTGTACTAGATTTCATGAATCTTAGTGATAATAAGTTTGATACTATTTTACTCCTTATGAACGGAACAGGAATTTGTGGTAAATTAAAAAACCTCCCCATGTTCTTAACAAAACTAAAATCACTTTTACTACCTGACGGACAGATTCTCATCGATAGTTCTGACCTAATATACATGTTTGATGAAGATGAAGATGGTGGTAAATGGATTGCATCTGAAAATGAATATTATGGTGAGTTAACTTTTCATATTAAATACAAAGGCAAAAATGAAACCCCTCTAGATTGGCTTTATTTAGACTACAACACACTACAAAATGCCGCTAATGATAATGGTTTTAAAACTGAACTACTACTGGAAGGTAATCATTATGACTACTTAGCCAAATTATCTTTATAACTGTATATAAAAAAACCAAACTATAAATTTAGTTTGGTTTTTTTATACATTAGGGTATATTTAAATATTTATGAGTTTGTAAGGATACTCTCCATTTTGGATTATTCATTACATAATCAACTATCAATTCTGTCATTTCTTCTCTCTTACTCCACTCTGGCTGCAGAAACAATATCGCATTATCATTTACCAAATGCGCTTGCTCTTCGGCAAATATAAAGTCATGCTTATTATGAATAATAACTTTTAATTCATGTGCAGCGGCATAAACTGTATCTGTTGGCAATTTATTTTTCTTTGGAGAAAGACAAATCCAATCCCATGTACCTGATAAGGGATATGCACCTGAGGTCTCAATATGTACTTTTCGGTTGTTTTCTTTTAATTTTTGAGTTAAAAAACTCATATCCCAACTCAGGGGCTCTCCTCCTGTTACAACGACAGTTTCTGAAAACTTACTTGCATTTAATACAATCTGATCTACAGCTGTAGGCGGATGAAGTTCAGCATTCCAGCTTTCTTTTACATCACACCAATGACAACCAACATCGCAACCACCAATTCTAATAAAATAGGCTGCAGTTCCTGTATGATACCCTTCCCCTTGAATCGTATAAAATTCTTCCATTAAAGGAAGCATCGCACCTTTATTAACTTCTAATTGTATTTCTTTTGATAACATTGTAAAAATTTGAAATACAAAGATAGTTATAAAAAAGAAGGAACTCCCACTACAAGAGCATTGAAATAATACTGTATAAAAAAACCGGTAACAAATGTTACCGGTTTTTAAAAAATCAAAGACTAATCTACTATTTTAAAGATTGTATAGATTGAGTAGCATATGCGTTCCCCGCATCAATAGCAAGCGTTTTATTAAAAAACTCTAAAGCTTTTACCTTATCGGTATTAGCATAACCAGCTGCCATTGTATTGTAACTTTCAATTAATTTACTTTTTACTGTAGGTTTCGCCAATTCTTCTGGCCCCTTTTGAGTTACAAGATCAATATATTGTTGGTAATACTTAATCATCAATTCATCATTACCTAACAATGACTGTGTTCTAGCACGGTAAACGTAAACATCTTGTGTAGCAGGTGAAGCTGTAATAACATTACCAAAAGCAATGTCTGCTTTTTGAAGCGCAATAGTATCTTTAACGGCACCCGTTTTTGTGTTATCAAAATAAATTGAATTACCTAAATAGAAATTATCTAATAAGTAATTTTTAGAATCTTTATTAGAAGTAGCTATTTCAAATACTTCAGATGCTTCTTTAAATAATTTTTGTTCGTATAATTTTTTCCCTAAATCACCAATTTCAGCAGTAAGAGAAGGCTCCATATCTACTGCTTTCTTAATATTAACGATAGCATCATTAAAAACAGGTAAGTCTAAAGAATCATCCGCTTTAGTAGCTTTCTTTACTTTAGCTAGTCCTAAGTACATATAATCCTGAGCAATAATTTTATTAGAAGAATCATTTATAAATGAATTCAAAGAAGAAATAGCACTATCTGTATTACCATTTTCATAGGCTGCATACCCTAAATATCTAAGGATTCTAGGGTTAACTTTGTCTAATTGTTTCATTTTCTCAGCTTCAATTTCTAAAGCTTTATAATCTTTAGCTAAAATTAAGAAATCTGCATGTCTCATACGAGATGCTAAAGAATAATCAGTCATAGCCATATACTTTTTATAATAGGCTAAAGCTTTTTTTATGTACTCATCATACTTAGATGGTTGATTGTTTCCCCATAAATAGTATGTCTCAGCTAATTCACGATAAACTGGTCCATAAGATGGGTTACTTGCAATTACATCATCATATGCAGCTACTGCTTCAGTATATGCTTTTGCTCCTTTAAGCAAAACACCTAATTCCATTTTTGCTCTTATTAAAGAACTATCACCTTGATAAGCATTACGATATGCACGGTATGCTTCATTTTGATTTTTATCTCCATAATATGCATCACCGAAAGCCAAAAGTACTTGAGGCTCTAAATCATTCTTTTCTTTTGCAAGCTCTAAAACAGCTAAAGCACCTTTATAATTAGGATTATTAGAATTCATGAAAGCACGTGCAATATAAACATACTCCTGATAATCTTTACGTCTCATTTCTTTTTTAGCCAATTCAAATTTTGCATTTGCACCTGCTAGATCACCTTTGTCAAGCAATAATTGACCAAGACCAATATTATTTAAATGCCCTTCTTTTTTTGCATTTAATCCTTTATCATATGAAATCTTAGCTGAATCTGCTACATTTTGAAAAAGGTAAACATTTCCTAATAGAAAAAAAGCTTCACCATTACTATCATCAGATTTAACAATAGACTTTAAATTCATCTTTGCTTTATCATACTGTTCTGCATCAATTTCTTTTTTAGCTTCATCAATATTTTGCGCTTGCATTACAGAAACTGAAGCCATAAAGGCCATACTTAAAACTTTAAAATTCTTCATTTTGTCATTTATTAATTTATTCATTTTCATCTCTTATTTTTTTGATCAATTACTTGAACAAAAGTTTTCTACCCGGAACACGAATTGGCAACAAACCCGACTTCAATATAATTCTTTGTCCAATATCACCTGCCACAAAGGATGCAAAACCCATCCCCAAACCATTAAAACCTTGACAATTTATTATAAACAAATCACGTGCCAAAGGATATGTCCCTTCTGCAATATTGTTTTGAGTAGGTGCAAAAAAACCTTTTTCACCAATACCTTGTACACTCAAAACATTAATACTGCTCAAATATTTTTTAATATCTGCCGTAGGCTGATATAACCAATTTAATCCAACTACACCAATCATCCCTTCATTCTCAGAAACAAACTTCACTACTTCTTCATTTGTTTTGAAAGAATAGATTCCGTTATCCGGACTATTTTTTAACCCAGCCAAGTCATTCATATAACGAACAGTACTTGAATTAGGATTATCAAAAACTAATCCTTTTATTTTATTTCTAGAATTGCCTTTCATAAAAGAAATAACATCCTTAAGTGAGATTAACGTATCATTATCCATTTTATTGGATATAAAAGCAATTGCATCTGTACCTATTTTGGTAACCTTTGGGATAATTTTTTCTTTTTTGAAATAGCTCAATTCTGCTTCATTTAATTCTCTAGCCAAAACGATAATCCTAGTAGTGTCTTCAACTAAAGCTAAGGAAGCTTCCTTTTCTGACTTTGAATTTAATACAATTTTCGCATTATATTCACTTTCAAAAACTGCAATTTGATCTTCAATAATAGGCTTTAATGTTTCATCAACAATAATGGTTGTCCCACCTTTTAAGATTGTTTCATCATCGTTAGAAGAATTCTTGCAACAAAAAAACAAACTAGAAGACAAAATAGCAAATACAACTAAAAAGCTTAATGATAATTTCATATCTAAAATTTATTATAGCCAAATGACTAAATGATTTGACTCATTCTTTATTGTCTTTAATTATTCGAATGCAACGAATAAAAGCATAAACAATCAACAATAGTCCAAAAGCTATTCGGTAACTCATGCTCATGTCTAATGGGAAATTTTTCATAAATATAACAAATAATCCCAAAACTAAATAGAGCGTAAAAAACAAAATACTTATAAAAAGAAGAAATCGCTCTTTGAGCGATTTCTTCTGAAAATTTCTATAAAATTTATCCAACATCACTCTGCTGATTGAATAGTAATTGGTAAAGAATATAATACCCTTACTGGTTTTCCATTTTGCACACCTGGATTCCATTTTGGAGATTTATTCAAAACTCTAATAGCTTCTTTTCCAGTTCCAAAACCAATATCTCTTAATACTTTGATATCTGTAAGCGAACCATCTTTTTCAACTACAAAAGTAACATATACTTTACCTTTAAGACCTTCTTCTTCTGGAGCTCTATAATTATTACCTACAAACTTGTAAAACTTTTCAATTCCACCTGGGAACTCTGGTTTCACTTCAATACCTGCAGTGTTATAAATTTGAGTATCCTCTTCAACTACTTGACTCGTTTTTGGTCCGTTACCAACAGGCGCAACAGATAAAACTGCATCTGGATCACCTTTAATAGTTGTCGATCCAAGTTTTTTCTCTTTGATCTCAACAATTTTAGGTGGCTCCTCTGTAACCTCCTCTGCTTTAGCCACAACTGGCTTTACAAATTTCACTTGATCCACTTTAGGTGGTGGTGGTGGTGGTGGTGGTGTAAACTTTTTAATTTCCTCCTTTTTTGGCTTTGGTGGCAATTTAACAGCAACGATCTTTTGATCTAATACTATATCATCATTTGAACTGTCAGGAATCATACTTAAGATAAGTGGTGCACTCAAAGCTAAAGTAAACAAGATTGAACCAATAATAAGTGCCCTTACTGTAGTTTTTCTGTTTTCTTTTCTTAAAACATATGCACCATAACTTTTATTTTTTCCTTCGAAAACAATGTCCAGCCAATGGTTTTTTAATATATCTAATTTCATTTTTCTTAATTATTAGGTTATTAAGAAAACAAGATTGCTCCTATTTTCCTTCTAACAATTTTGTTTCCTCAGGCGAAAAATCATTAACGATCGTGTAAGTAGGTACGTTAGAAATAGCCATCTCATCTAGAATGTCAATCACATTTTTGTAATTAGACTTTTTACTAGGCTTAATGATAACAATCATTCCTTGATCAGGTTTTCCTTTTGCTGTTGAGTAAGCTAAAACTTCTTTCTTTCTCTTCAACAATTCTTGACGAATTCCTTCTTTACCATATGCGATATCTTTAGGACCTGCAATTGGATTATTTAACAATCCCATGTAAAAAACTAATTTATCATCAGCTCCCATCATTACAGTTAACGTACGATTCTCATCTACTTTGATATTGGCATCATCGTCTTTTGGATCTTTATCTGGCAACCCCAAACTCATCGATTGAGGTTTTGACAACGTGGTAGTCAACATAAAGAATGTGATTAATAAGAAGGCCAAATCCACCATAGCAGTTAAATCTACTTTTGAGTTTTGTTTTTTACTTCTTACTTTACCACCTTTTTTGCCTCCACCGTCGCCGGTATTTAATTCAGCCATTTTAGTGTGTTTTTTTTAATTAAAAATCTTTACCTCTTAAACCAGTAACCAAACTAAAGCTATTGATTTTCTGATCTTGTAGTAAATCCATTACTTTTCTAATAGCATTGTACTCTTCTTTTGCATCTCCTTTGATAGCGACTTGTAATTCTTTATCATTAACTTCTATATTCGCAAGACGCGCATTATAGATCCATTCTTTCAATTGATTATCAAGTGAATCTAACGGTATACCAGTTTGACCTGCTTTATTCCTGTCAGACGCTTTCATTTCAATGATTTGCTTTAGATTTGCAATTGACACACCAAAATCATCCATTCTTGAAAATGTACTCTTATCCGCTTCGGAAAATTCTACATTATACTTTTCAGCCATCAATTCTAGTGTTCTTACTCGAACTTCTTTTCCTTTCAAATCAAAAAACACTTTTCCTTTACCAACTGTCAATGTAGCTAAATCAGAGTCAGGTAATTTTGTCTGAACTGTTGAAGAAGGCGTATCTACAGGCAAAGCCTCAGGTATTTTGGCTGTTGAAGTCATTACAAAGAAGGTAAGTAATAGAAACGCGACATCGCACATTGCAGTCATGTCCGTAGACCCCGGATTTTTTTTTATTTTTATTTTAGCCATTCTTTTTATTTTTTATTTGATATAAATATCAAAGTATTATTGCTTCAAACTTCCTCTGAATCTTCTGTAAGAATTTACAATTGAAACAGCTGCCTCATCAATAGAGTAAGTTAAATCATCAATTTTAGATGTAAAGAAGTTATAAGAGATAATAGCTACTGCTGAAGTACCAATTCCTGTCGCTGTATTAATAAGTGCCTCAGAAATACCACTTGCAAGTGCAGCTTGGTCAGGAGTACCAGCAGATGCCAATGCACCAAACGCTTTAATCATACCCGATACAGTCCCTAACAAACCTATAAGAGTACCCAAAGAAACTAAAGAAGAGATAATTGTCATGTTCTTTTGTAACATTGGCATTTCAAGAGAAGTTGCTTCTTCTATTTCTTTATGAATAGTTTCAGCTGCTTCTTCGCTATTGAATCCTTCTTTTTTAACTGCTTGGTATTTCACAAGTGCCGATTTGATTGCATTTGCAACAGAACCTTGTTGTTTGTCACAAGAAACAATTGCTTCATCAATTTCACCTGCTTTGATACTTGATTGAATTTTTGTCATAAAAGTATCTAGTTTAGTTTTACCAGCTGCTTTTGAGATCACAAAATATCTTTCAATAGAAAAAACAAGAACCATTAATAACATTCCTAATAATACCGGTACAATTGCACCTCCATGATACACTTGACCTAAAGTATTCAACGGATGACCTTTCTCGACGTTTCCTCCTTCAAAATTGGAAGCATCTCCCATTATAAATTTCCAGATCATGATACCCACACAAATACATGCTACAATAATCAATCCTGAAACCATTCCTCCACCATTTGAAGTGCTTTCCTTTTTAACTTGAACGTTTGCCATTTTTTTTAATTTTAATGTTTTTAAATAATTTATTTTAGTTGTAATTAACTTGTCGTGAAGCAAATTTATACGTTTCATTGAAATAAAAAAATTTTTTTTTGTTTAATTGTAATTTTTTATTGTGTTAAAAAAATACTTCTCTTGATATTTATTGATTTTACATCATTATTCCCGCAATAAAACCTTAAAAACGAAGTAATAACTAGCGTTAATAGGTTTTCACAACTAATTTCATAAAAAACACTTAACATTAATTTTAACCCTAACTTTTAATTATTAATAATAAAAAACAATAATAATTGCATTAAACATTAAAATTGACTATTTTTAGAAATTGATAACCTCATATTAAAAGAAAATTAAATTTACGTTATGAATAAGATCGAGAGCTTCTCTAAACAGATTAATGAAGGTTATTTTTGTAAAGGAGACAGCATAATTATTGGAGGAGGAATACTAGACAATGAAGCAATTGCCGACACACTAGTTAAGATACCTCTTAAAACATTAAACCGACATGGTTTGATTGCTGGAGCTACAGGAACAGGAAAAACAAAAACAATACAAGTGCTCTCCGAGCAACTATCATTAGCAGGAATCCCAGTATTAATGATGGATATCAAAGGAGACTTTAGCGGAATAGCTAAAGAGGGGGAAGAAAAGAGTTTTATTACCGAGCGACATGCTAAAATTAATCTGCCCTACTCTATAGCCAAATTTCCGGTTGAATTACTTACTTTATCAGAACAAAATGGTGTTCGCTTGCGCGCAACGGTATCTGAATTTGGTCCTGTACTTTTTTCTAGAATTTTAGATCTTAATGATACACAATCAGGTGTTATCTCTATAATATTCAAATATTGCGACGACAATAAAATGCCTTTATTGGATTTAAAGGACATCAAAAAAGTAATTAACTACATCACAGATGAAGGTAAAGAAGAAATAAATGAACATTACGGCAAAATTTCAACATCGACTACAGGAACAATACTAAGGAAAATAATCGAATTAGAGCAACAGGGAGCTGAATTATTTTTTGGCGAAAAATCATTTGAAATAGATGATTTGATGCGAATTGACGAAACAGGTAAAGGATATGTAAATATCATGAGATTGACTGACATTCAAGATAAACCTAAGCTTTTCTCTACTTTTATGCTAAGTCTATTGGCTGAAATTTACCAACAAATGCCTGAACAAGGAGATTCTGGTCGACCTGAGTTAATTATTTTTATTGATGAAGCTCACTTGATTTTCAAAGAGGCCAGCAAAGCATTATTAGAACAAATTGAAACAATCGTAAAGCTTATTCGCTCCAAAGGAATTGGAATCTACTTTATCACACAAAATCCAATGGATGTGCCTAGTGGAATCCTAGCCCAATTAGGTTTGAAAATACAGCATGCCCTGAGAGCATTTACTGCTAATGATCGTAAGTCAATCAAACAGACTGCGGATAACTACCCGATCTCTGAATTTTACGAAACTAGTGAAGTACTAACTAGCCTGGGAATTGGAGAAGCACTTGTCACAGCTCTTAACGAAAAAGGAATCCCCACCCCTCTAGTAGCCACAATGTTACGCGCACCTATGAGTCGAATGAACATTTTGACTGAAACTGAAATCCAAGAGATCAACAATCAATCGAAATTGGTGAAAAAGTATAGCGAACTTATCGACAGAGAAAGTGCTTATGAAATGCTTAACAAAAAAATCACTGAAATAGAGAAAGAAATTGCAATGCAAGAAAAAGCAAAAAAAACTATAAAAACAGAGAAAATAGTAACATCAAGAGGACCAAGTACTACTGAAGTTGTCGGAAAATCGGTTTTAAAAGTACTTACTAGCGCAACGTTTATTCGTGGATTCTTTGGCGTACTTTCAAAAATAATGAAAAAATAAAACTTCTTTAAATCCTTTTAAATCATATTAATCTTTTCTGTTTTCAAAATAGAGAAGGCTTTTTACATTTTCAAATGAAAAAATTTCTAATACAAAATACACCCTTTGTAGTCCCAACAACTGACGGAAAACTAATTGAAGAACATCACGGATTGGCATCTACACAAAATACTGAAATATCTGTGGCACATATGGTGGCACCTCCAAAATGGAGCGAACCTTATCAAACACCTGAATTTGATGAATACACTTATATAATTAAAGGTAAAAAGCAATTTACAATTGATGATGAAGTTTTGATTCTTACCGCAGGACAATCTATTCATATTCAAAAAAACACTCGCGTACAATACTCGAATCCATTTGATGAAGAATGTGAGTATATTGCTATTTGCAAACCTGCTTTTGACTTCACAAAAGTACATAGAGAAGAGTAGTTGTTTTTAAAGAAACAACTCATTTATCACATTGTATTGAACTTACTAAAATCAAAAAAACTTATAAAGTAACACAAATTGCATGACTGGGAGACGTCAATTTTACTACTCATGCCATTTTTACTACGTTCTTAAACTAGAAGAAAAACTACACGAAAAGCTATTTTAGGTATAATTAAAAAGGTATTATTCTACTTTTAAATAGAACTATACCTTATGGATTTAGCAAAAAATCATTGAGCTAGGAATTCTATTTAGCTTCGTGAGACATAGTAGAAGGAAAGCCAATATAAAGTGTAGCTGTAGCGGAACTTATTGAAGACTCGTAACGAAGAACCCAATTCAGTATAGTTATTGAAACTATTAAGGGGTACTCACATATTACTATTGAAAATACAATCTTTTGTAACAAAAAAATCTCGCCAATACTGACGAGATTTTTTTATAATTATTCTTTTTAATTTGATTAGATGATTAACATCGCATCACCATAAGAGTAAAATTTGTAGCCTTCTTTGATTGCTTCATCATAAGCCAAACGCATTAAATCATGACCACAAAATGCCGAAATCATCATTAATAATGTAGATTTTGGTGTATGAAAGTTTGTGATCATACAAGTTGCAATACTAAACTCATGTGGAGGGAAAATAAATTTATTTGTCCAACCATCAAAAGGGTTTAGAGTTGCTTGTGATGAAACTGCACTTTCTATTGCACGCATAGAAGTTGTACCTACGGCACAAATACGTTGTTTTCTTATTTTAGCATCATTAACTATATCACAAGCTTCTTGGTTTATTTTTAATTCCTCAGAATCCATTTTGTGTTTTGATAAATCTTCAACTTCAACTGGATTAAAAGTCCCTAACCCAACGTGCAAGGTAACCTCTGCAAACTTAATACCTTTGATTTCTAATCTTTTCAATAAATGTTTAGAAAAATGCAATCCTGCTGTTGGAGCTGCAACAGCACCTTCTTCTTTTGCATAAATCGTTTGGTAACGATCTGCGTCTTCTGGAGTAACATCTCTACTGATGTATTTTGGGATTGGAGTTTCACCAAGTTCTGTTAGTTTTTTTCTGAATTCTTCGTAAGAACCATCATAAAGGAAACGCAAAGTTCTTCCGCGAGAAGTAGTATTGTCAATTACTTCGGCTACTAATGAATCATCATCACCAAAGTACAATTTATTACCAATACGTATTTTACGCGCTGGATCAACCAAAACATCCCAAAGACGTTGTTCTGCGTTTAATTCGCGAAGTAAGAATACTTCGATTCTTGCACCTGTTTTCTCTTTGTTCCCGTATAAACGAGCAGGAAAAACTTTGGTGTTATTAAGGATCATTACATCACCATCATCAAAATAATCGATAACATCTTTGAACATCTTGTGTTCTATGGTTTGTTTTTTACGATCAATAACCATTAAACGAGCTTCATCTCTGTTTTCTGAAGGGAATTCAGCTAGAAGTTCTTTTGGCAAATCAAATTGGAAATGTGATAATTTCATTATAAAAAGTTATGAGTTATAAATTATAAGTATAAGTTTTGATCCTTAAAATTATAATCCGTTTGCAAATATACTATTGTGAGATAGGCGTTGTCAAGTGTTTTGCTATTTATTTTTGTTAAAAGACAGTTAATCAAAATAAACGATCAAAAATCGTAACAAAATCAAAGCTTTTCACCTTACACTTCTGTCTCATTGAAGCCTAACTTTTTCATGTCTTCCCAGAAATCAGGGTAAGATTTTGAAACTACTTCAGCATTTTCGATAATAATAGGTACTTTTAAGGCTAAAGGTGCGAAAGCCATTGCCATACGGTGGTCATTATAAGTGGCAATCTTGATATTATGATTGATTTCATTAGAAGCTACTAAAGTTAAGGTTTCATTAGTAACAGAAATATTTGCTCCTAATTTAGTTAACTCAATTCGCAATGCTTCTAGACGATCTGTTTCTTTGATTTTTAAAGTATGAAGTCCCGTCAAATGGCAACCAATTCCTAAACCTAAACAGGTTACTACAATCGTTTGTGCAATATCCGGAGTATTATTAAGATCTAAATTTAAAGTTTCAAGTTTAAAGTTTGGCACTTTGGTCAATGTCAATGCATTATTTTCAAAACGTGACTTCACTCCCATTAGTTCGTAAATTTCGACCAAAGCAGAATCTCCTTGTAAACTATTTTGCTTATAACTTGAAATTGTAATCGAAGCAGTATCTGCCAAAGCGACCAAACTAAAAAAGTAAGAAGCCGAACTCCAATCGGATTCCACAACCATTTCTTTAGATGCTACTTCAGTAACTGGATATACTTTAATGGTATTGCCTTCGAATGTAGTTTTGATATCTAAATCATTTAGCAAAGCCAAAGTCATTTTGATATAAGGGACAGATGTGATTTCACCTACTAGGTTAATTTCGATTCCGTTTTCTAATTTTGAAGCGACTAATGAAAGTGCTGAAATATATTGACTACTTACATTAGCTGGAATATCAACTTTTGAAGCGGTGATTTTTTGGCCTTTGATTCGGATCGGTGGATACCCTTCTTCTTTTTCATACGTAATTACAGCACCCAATTGTGCTAAAGCGTCAACCAAAACTTTGATAGGTCGCTCTTGCATTCTTTGTGAACCTGTCAACACTACTTCACACCCTTCATTTACTGCAAAATAAGCTGTAAGAAAGCGCATAGCAGTTCCAGCGTGATGAATATCAACTATGGTATCATTTCCTTTTAAGGCTTTTTGCATTACTTCACTATCATCAGAGTTAGAAGTATTTGCTAATGTAATATTAGGAAACAAAGCTTGCAATAATAATAATCTATTAGTTTCGCTTTTAGAACCAGTTACAGCAATTGTTGCTTGTAAATTGGAATGTGTAGTTTGTAACAGTAAATTCATTTTTGTAATTATGAGTTATGAATAATGAGTTATGAATGCGTAATTATGAACTCAAAATTTAGGCGCAATTTACTATTCCTTTGCTAAAATTCATAATTTATAATTCACAACTACTAACTTATTTTAGTTTGTCATTGTTCTTATGACGGTCTTTATCTCTTATTGATTTAAGATCCATTTTTTTATCAAAAACATCTTGTAAATCTATTCCTGTTTGATTTGCTAAACAGAGTACTACAAAAACCACATCAGCTAATTCCTCGCCTAAATCTTTGTTTTTATCTGATTCTTTTTCTGATTGTTCTCCGTAACGTCGCGCTATGATTCTAGCCACTTCACCAACTTCTTCAGTAAGTTGTGCCATATTGGTCAATTCATTAAAATAACGAACACCATGTTCCTTAATCCAAGTATCTACGTCGAGTTGTGCGTTTTTTAAGTCCATCTTATTCTCTATTTTTTGAATCAATAATTATTGTAACAGGGCCATCATTAACGAGGGCCACTTTCATATCAGCGCCAAAAATACCTGTTTGGATATTCTTATTCAATTCCTTTTCTATCTTTTGTACAAAATTCTCGTATAGCGGAATTGCAATCTCAGGTTTTGATGCTTTGATATATGAAGGACGGTTGCCTTTTTTGGTAGCAGCCTGCAAGGTAAACTGACTAACCACAAGTACATCACCATCAACATCCTGAACAGAATCATTCATGACTTGATTTTCATCTTCAAAAATGCGGATTTTAGTAATTTTACCAACCAACCAATCGATGTCTTCTTGTGTATCTGCATCTTCTATTCCAATCAAAACAAGTAAGCCTTTTTGAATAGAAGCTACTATTTTGGCATCAACAGAAACGGATGCTAAAGAAACTCTTTGGATTACAACTCTCATAGCTACGTAAATATTTTTTTTATTCTAAATACTTAAAATCTTTTTCAATATGCCTTTTCATTAGTCATTTAAAGGTTTAAAATACAAAAGGTATTCTATATCTCTAAATCATCCTTTTGAGGGTAAGGGTAATTACGCTCTACCTTTATCACTATTCTGTCGCTCTTCGTCATAAATATCGGTACGATATTGTTCTTCGTCCCCTTCAAGAATTTTGAGGTAACTATTGTATCTCGACCAAGCAATTTCATCATTTTCTAAAGCATTTTTAACTGCACATTTCGGCTCGTCTTTGTGCAAACAATTATTGAACTTGCATTGGTCTTTTAGTTTAAAAAATTCGGGGAAATAGCCACCAATTTCAGCAGGTTCCATATCGACCATTCCAAATCCTTTGATTCCTGGAGTATCGATAATACTAGCTCCAAACGACAAATCATACATCTCTGCAAATGTAGTAGTATGTTGCCCTTGCTTGCTGGCATCTGATATAGTTTTCGTCTTCAAATGCAACGATGGTTCCATTGCGTTTACCAAGGTTGATTTACCCACACCTGAATGACCAGAGAACATACTCACTTTTCCTATCATCATTTCTTGTAGTACCTCAACACCTTTCATTTCGGTAGAGGAAACTCGCAAGCACTTGTATCCAATTTCTTGATAAACATGTTGCATATACAATTGCTCATCAAGTGTATCTTCATCAAAAGTATCTATCTTATTGAAAACTAATATAGTTTCGATGCCGTATGCTTCTGCAGTGACTAGAAAACGATCTATAAAATTAAAGGTTGTAGGAGGATTATTGACAGTAATCAATAAAAAAACGCAGTCAATATTGGAAGCAATAATGTGCATTTGGTGTGATAAATTCACCGATTTACGCACAATGTAGTTTTTCCTTTCATGAATATGATGTATTACTCCTGTAACCTGCGCATTGTTTTCTTCGATCTCAAAGTCTACATGATCACCCACAGCAATAGGATTGGTACTTTTAATACCCTTCATCCTAAACTTTCCTTTTATTCTACATTCTACAAATTCGCCTTGGTCCGATTTTACATTGTACCAGCTTCCTGTTGATTTATAAACGATTCCTGTCATGGGGCAAAGATAATTTTTTGTTTTAAGTTTAAAGTTTGAAGTTTGAAGTTTTTTACCATTTAATAAAAATAAAAAAATCCCAAAACATAAGGTTTTGGGATTTTTTCATCATTTGAAAACAAAATAGTAATCTGCATTCAACTATCCGTTGATCACTTTTTCTTGGTGTTCAATACTTTCTTGGTGAATTGCTTTGAATAATTTCACAGTGAATTCATCTGATAAACCGCTTTTATTACCTGCTGCAATCACTTTCTCTTGGATTTCATTCCAACGACTGTTTTGCAATACAGCTACATTATTATCTTTTTTCACTTGACCAATTTCTTGCGCCACAACCATACGTTTTCCTAACAATTCCAAAAGGTTTTGATCTAATATATCGATATTAGCTCTCAATTTTGTCATTTTGTTTTCAAAATCGCTATCTCCACTCACTTTTCTTACTTTCAAATCTTTGAAAATTTGTTTCAAAGTATCAGGAGTAACTTGTTGAGCCGCATCAGACCAAGCGTTGTCTGGATCGATGTGCGTCTCAATGATCATACCATCATAATTCAAATCCAAAGCTTCTTGAGTAACTTCAAGAATCATTTCACGGTTTCCAGTGATATGTGATGGATCAATAATTAATGG
Organism: Flavobacterium psychraerolatum; assembly: GCF_025960985.1. GTDB lineage: Bacteria > Bacteroidota > Bacteroidia > Flavobacteriales > Flavobacteriaceae > Flavobacterium. The sequence continues at coordinate 18,938 of NZ_JAOQMX010000007.1, forward strand.
TAAATCAGGGAATTTATTTTGCAATTCAATAGCAATTTGCCATTCTGGAATGTTTCTGTATTTAGTTTTTTGGTAAGTAGAAAAACCTCTATGGATAACCCCTAAATTTTTGATACCTGCCATGTACAAACGCTCAACACCACCTAACCACAAAGCCATATCTGGATTTACTGGGTTTTTAATCAAAACGATTTTATCTGTACCAGCCAATGTGTCAGCAATTTCTTGAACTGCAAAAGGGTTTGCAGTTGTACGAGCACCTACCCATAAAACATCAATATCATGCTCCAAAGCCAATTTACAGTGTGCAGCTGTAGCAACCTCAGTTCCCATTAGCAATCCTGTTTCAGCTTTAGCTTTTTGTAACCATTTCAATCCAATTTCACCAACACCTTCAAATCCTCCTGGACGTGTTCTTGGTTTCCATATACCTGCTCTAAAAACACTTACATCAGAATCTTTCAACTCGTGAGCAATTTTCAAAACTTGATCTTCAGTCTCTGCACTACATGGTCCAGCGATTACAAACGGATGTTCCAATTTGAATGCGTCCAACCAATTTCTCATTTCTTTCTTATTTTCCATCTTTACTAGTTTTTAGTTTCTATATTTTTAATTATTTTTTTTTCTTATTCTATTTTCCCATACTTATTTCTTCAAACCGTTCAGGATTACTTTAATTTTATTTACACTTTGCATTTCATCATAAATTGCATCGTAATTATCATCTTGTAATAATTCTTTGAACTGGGTTAAATTCGAAATATATTCTTCCAACGTTTCGACAACCTGCTCCTTGTTTTGTTTAAAAATTGGTGTCCACATTGCTGGCGAACTTTTTGCCAAACGAACCGTACTTTCAAAACCAGAACCCGCCATATCAAATATATCTTGCTCAATTTTTTCTTTCTCAATCACCGTTTTGCCAAGCATAAACGAACTTATGTGTGACAAATGCGATACGTAGGCGATGTGCTTGTCATGAGATTTTGGATCCATGTATCGTATGCGCATCCCGATCGCTCTAAACAAATCCAATGCACGCTCTTGTAACTTAAAAGCTGTTTTTTCGACCTCACAAATAATGTTTGTTTTACCTTGATACAAACCAGTAATCGCTGCCGATGGACCAGAAAACTCCGTACCTGCAATTGGGTGAGCCGCTATAAAATTTCTTCTCTTTGGATGGTTTGCAACAGCTTCACAAATCGGACTCTTGGTCGAACCAACATCAAAAACAATTGTTTCTTCGCCTGCATAATCCAAAACTTGTGGCACGACCTTCATTGCTACGTCAACAGGAACCGATACGATTACAAAATCAGCATTCACAACCTCTTCCAATTTGGCTGCGTGGTCAATTACCCCCAATTTCAATGCTTTAGCAACGTGATCTTCATTCAAATCCACGCCATAAACCGTCGCCTCTGGGTATAAACCTTTGATGTCCAAAACCATCGAACCACCAATCAATCCTATTCCAACTACATATACTTTCATTCTTCTTTTTATTTGTAGCTAATCCTGCTATCCGCTCTATCTTTTTCTAGCAAAAAAAGCTAGAAAAAGGATGCCGCTTCTATCAGGGCTAAGGCATTTCATTTATTAACACAATTCGATTTAAATCAAAAAATATTCGCAATACAATCTAAAATCGTTAATCAACAATCTAAAACCTTTCAATCGCTTCTTTTATCTTTTCTTCTTTCACACACAATGCAAATCGAATATATCCTTCGCCATTACTTCCAAAAATAGTTCCTGGTGTAATGAAAATATATTTTTCATTCAAAATCTGATCAATAAATGCTTCCGAAGATGTGATTCCTTCTGGCAATTTTGCCCAAACAAACAATCCAACACCTTCTTTATATACTGTACAATTCAGCTTTTCGGCCAATTGTTCTGTCAACACTCTTCTTCTGGCATAAACAGCGTTCATGGAGTCAAACCAGCTTTTGTCACTCTTCAAAGCAGCAATCGCCCCTTTTTGAATCCCAAAAAACATTCCGCTATCCATGTTGCTTTTTACTTTCAAAACAGCATCAATGCAAGCTGCATTTCCCAATACCATCCCAACACGCCATCCTGCCATGTTAAAGGTTTTACTCAAGGAGTTTAGTTCCATTGCCACATCCTTAGCACCTTCAACCTGCAACAAACTCATTGGTTGGTCGTTCAAAACAAAACTATAGGGATTATCATTAACCAATAATATGTTGTGTTTTTTAGCAAAAGCAATCAATTTTTGAAATAAGTCTAGGCTTCCTCTTGCACCCGTAGGCATGTGAGGATATCCAATCCACATGATTTTTACTTTCGATAAATCTAATTTTTCCAAAGCTTCAAAATCAGGTTCCCAATTATTTGCTTCTTTCAAATCATAATATACTGGTACTGCTCCAACCAAATTGGTAACCGAAGTATAGGTAGGGTAACCTGGATTCGGAATCAAAACATGATCGCCCTCGTTTAAAAACGCAAGTGAAATATGCATAATCCCTTCTTTCGATCCCATCAATGGCAAAATCTCAGTTGCTGGATTAACCGTCACTCCAAAATTATTTTGGTAAAAGTCAGCCATACTTGAACGTAACTCTGGTAAACCTTGATAACTTTGATATTGATGCGCATTTTCATCCTTCATCCCATCAATCACTGCATCAATCACGTCTTGCGACGGACTCAAATCTGGACTCCCAATTCCCATATTGATAATTGGATTTCCTTCTGCAGCTAATTGTCTTACCTCTCTTAATTTTGAGGAAAAGTAATATTCCTCAACTGTATTCAACCTATTGGCTAGTGTAATCATACTATTATATATTACTCATTTCTGAGGTATTACCTTTTAAACTTTCAATCTAAAAACTTAAAACCAACAATTTATAACGGTTTCGTATTCTTATATTCACCCAAAATTTTGAAATATTCTGCCATGATTGTAATCAATGACTTTGCTTTGGCAAAATCAGCATAGTTTTCGAAAGTCACGTCTACAAAAAACGAGTATTTCCAAGGTGTTTCTATTTTTGGCAAGGATTGAATTTTGGTTAAATTGATTTTACAATCACTCATTACATTCAGAACAGCCGCTAAACTTCCTCGCTTGTGATCCAATTCAAATTTGATCGAAGCACGATTGATTTCATTTTGAGGCACAAATGAATTCTCTTTATTAATGATTACAAAACGAGTCATGTTATTTTTTATCGTTTGTATCGCTGGAGCCAATATCTCCAATCCATACATTTCTGATGCTACGGTACTCCCAATTGCTGCAATTCCGCTCAATTGCTTAGTCTGAATTCTACGGGCTGTTTCGGCTGTATCTTTATCCTCTACAATTTTGATGTGGGGATAGGTTTTTAAAAACTCCATACACTGCAACAAGGCCATTGGGTGCGAATACACTTCTAGTATGTCTTCTACTTTTTGACCCGGTAATGCCATTAGATTCTGACTTATATTAAGATAATGCTCTCCTATTATATGCAAATCATTCTTATCGATCAAAGCATAATTTGGAATGATTGGTCCTGCTATAGAATTCTCAATTGCCATTACTGCCTGAGTTGATTTCCCTGACAACAAACTAGTCACCAATTCTTCAAAGGACAAACATTCGTCAATATCAACATTTTGATCATAATACTCCTTCACCACTTGATGATGAAATGAGCCCTTTATCCCTTGTATTGCAATTTTCGCTTCCATAAACTCAAAAAAAAATCCTGATTTTCATCAGGATTGTATATTATTTTTATTTGTTTCTTTATTTCTCAAATAACCATAGCACAATCCTTACTTCCCGTAGAAGAAGAAAAAAGTATTGCTAAAATAAAATCGGTTATTAGACATCTGTACAGTTTTGTAATAATTTTGAGTAGCAAATGTAAAACTTATTTTAAAAGCATGCCAAAAAAATATCAAATATTTTTAAAAAATATAGAAAAACCAACAAATACAAACGATTTTTCTTTATCAGCAACAGAAAAAGAAGAAAAAAACAGATTTTTTACCAATTTGATAATTTGAAATCAAAAAACAATTATAAACTATACAAAAAATTCTAACTTTATAGAAAAGTAATCCAATAAATACATCAAATTGCAAGTTGAAATTCGAAACTAAATATTTTTCTGTTTACTTTTGCATCAAACAATAAAGGTATGTCAATAGCGGTTACAAATATATCTAAGAGTTACGGAACTCAAAAAGCATTAGATAATATTTCTTTCTCTGTAAACAAAGGAGAAATTGTTGGTTTTTTAGGTCCTAATGGCGCTGGAAAATCTACTTTGATGAAAATTTTGACTACCTATATTACTGCCGATGAAGGCACAGCTCTTGTCAATGGTCATGATGTACAACTAAATGCAAAAGCAGTTCAATTATCTATTGGTTATTTGCCAGAACACAATCCGTTGTACTTGGATTTGTATGTTCGCGAATATTTGGCTTTTAATGCAGATGTTTACAAAGTTGCAAAATCTAGAATTGAAGAGGTGATTCAGCTAACTGGTTTAGCAAGCGAAAGTCATAAAAAAATAGGTCAGCTATCCAAAGGATACCGTCAACGTATAGGACTAGCAAACGCCTTACTACACAATCCTGATGTTTTAATTCTTGATGAACCAACTACAGGCCTGGATCCAAACCAGTTGATCGAAATAAGAAACGTAATTAAAAACGTAGGTAAAGACAAAACGGTTTTCCTTTCTACACATATTATGCAGGAGGTGGAAGCGATTTGTGATCGCGTCATCATCATCAACAACGGAAAAATTGTTGCCGACAAAAAACTAGATCATCTTATCTCCGAAGAAAAAGAACAGGTTCTAGAAGTAGAATTTGATTATAAAATAGAAGAGCAAGTAATTGCCAAAATTGAAAACTTAGTTTCGTATAAAAACACCCACGACATGACATGGGAACTGACTTTTAAAGCGGATAAAGACATGCGTCCCACAGTTTTTGACTTTGCCAATGAAAATGGATTGAAAACACTACAACTCAATCAGAAAAATAAAAACTTAGAAGCTATATTTAGGGAAATTACTAAGTAAGTTTTTAGTAATCAGTCTTAAAGCAAAAAGCATCGTTTTTATGGTGCTTTTTTGTTTTAAGTTACTTTTCCATTATTATTCAACATATAAACCTCAAATATTTTTTATATCTAAAATTTATCCTGATATTTGAAATTCACTTTTTAATCAGAAATATTATGAGAAAAATTACTTTTTTGTTTTTAATCGTTTTTATTAGCTTTTCGTCTACAAAAGCAGTAGCGCAGTCTGAACCTTTCATAGGTCAAATTTCTATGTTTGCAGGTAATTTTGCACCAAGAGGTTGGGCATTCTGTGACGGCCAATTATTAGCTATCTCACAAAACACAGCATTATTTAGCATTCTAGGAACAACTTACGGCGGCGATGGAAGAACAACCTTTGGTCTACCTGATTTGAGAGGAAGAGTACCAATGCATCCCGGAACTGGATTTGGTCTTTCACGAAGAAGTTTAGGTGAATCCGGAGGTTCTGAAACAAATACATTGAATATTTCCCAAATGCCTTCACATAGTCATACAGTAAATGCAGTAAGCACAGACGGAAATACAAATGATCCCACAAATGCAGTTCCAGCAAATACAAAGGTACTTGACAAAGAATACTCTACTGCAGCAACTGATGCTGTTATTATGAAAAGCACCATGATTAGTCCAGCTGGAGGTAATTCCTCTATCAATAATATGCAACCCTATAAAGCTATAAACTTTATAATTGCCTTACAAGGTATATTTCCATCTAGAAGTTAAAACCTATGAAAATGATAAAACAAATACTTTATAGCCTAGTCATCATGTCAAGTATGTATTCAAATGCACAGACAATAACCTTTAACGGTTGTCATGATTTATTTGAGGATCAAAATTATATTTTTAATTATTCAGGGACAGATGTTACTGGAAGAAATTTTTATAAAACCACTCCTGTCAATGGAGATCAAGATTGTGGAGGACTAGGAACTTGTGAGTTCATGCTTAAATGGAATACTATATCATTAAAATGGGAATTTTTAGCAGATAGCGGAAATGGTGATTTTATAGAGCCCAATTTAATCTATTCGAATTCATCTGCTTCACTACCGAATCCACCCGACATTAACCTTGGTACATGGACAGAAAATACAGCGTTAACAGCATCTGAATGTGGTGGTAATTTAACTACGGCAAATGCTACATTAACCGGTGCTATACAAAGTACTACTCTGGGAACTAATTCAATAGTCACAAACAAGGATTTTGTAATATATCCTAATCCCGTTAAAGATGTATTGCATTTTACTAGTACAACTAGCATAATCGAAAACGTTGCAGTTATGAATACGCAAGGACAAAAAGTTATCAATACAACTTCAAGCAATTCTGAAGTAAATGTATCAGCATTGCAGACTGGAGTTTACTTTTTGAATTTAAAATCTAAAGAAGGTGTTTCAGTTTACAAATTTGTAAAAGAATAATTTTTCTTTGATTTTGACTGTATCATAATTACATAGAACAAATAGGATTTATTCTCCGATCCTATAAATATTTAAAGCAAAAAGCATCGTTTTTGAGAGACGATGCTTTTTTTATCTGGCTTAAACCAAATATTCTTATGAATACAAATGCCCTAGCCCAGATAGTAGTAACATATTTTCAGTGGAGTTCAGTGAATTTCATTTGTAACGGAGAGCTGGAAATAGCTCCTGAAAAAATTACTTATTTTTCTCTTTTAAATACAATTCTGAAACGGTATAAAATCTCATGTTGTTTGCCTTGATGTATTTGCAAATTTCAATCAATGTTTTGTATTCTGTTTCGTATTTCCCTGTAGCTTTCAAAACCGGTTTGTGGGCGTAAAAAACAACGATCTTATTATTTTGTTTAGCATATTCTAACAGCGACAAAAAATACGGAATACTAAATTGTGGATAGCTATTGTCAATTCCTAAACCTAATAAGACACGGCTATTATTGTCAAAGTAGCATTTTTGTTGACTTGGCGGTAGACTTCCATAAGTAGTACCTCTAATGATATTGAACTCATGCAATAATAGCGTATCTGTGATTGCATCGTGTGAACCATACGGGTATGCAAAAGAATGAACGGGGAGCGAATGCACTCTCATGTCTTCTAGCATAGGTAAAATTTCGTCATCTAAGTAGCCTGCTGCACCATGTCGTTTTTCAAAAGGTGCTGCTTTCAGATGGATCCAACCGTGACCTCCTATTTCGTGCCCTTCTTTTTTTAGTTCTTTTAACTGGTTTAATTGCTCGTATTTTAGTTTTTCGAATTCACAAACAAAAAATGTAGCTTTCCAATCGTATGGCTTCAAAATGGTATTGACAGTAAACCATTCATCAACATAATCATCATCAAAAGTAATTGCAACGCCTGCTTGAGGTACGGTTTCGAAAGGCGCTTCTATATCTTCTTCGATTTTGGTACACGAAAAAACCGATAGTATGCAAACAAAAACAGCACACCAAATAGTGCGCTGCTTTCTATAATTAATATTTATTTTCATAATCGAAAGGATTAAAAAACCTGACTTGCAATATTATAAATATTATCCGATTTCCCCATTGAATAATAATGAACGCAAGGTGCTCCAAATTCAATTAACTCTTTGGATTGTTGTACGGCAAACTCTACTCCAATTTGACGAACGGCTTGGTTGTCTTTGGCATTTTCGATATCACTTATCAAACTCTCTGGCATGTCTAACCAAAAAACTTGAGGTAACAATTGTAAATGGCGTTTGACTGCAACGGGTTTGATTCCAGGGATAATTGGCACTGTAATTCCCATGGCTCTTGCGGCTTCAACAAATTTAAAATAACGTTGATTGTCAAAAAACATTTGGGTAACGATATAATCTGCTCCTGCATTTACTTTTTCTTTCAACCTTTTTAGATCGGCTTCTAGGCTTGGTGCTTCAATATGTTTTTCTGGATAACCCGCAACACCAACACAAAAATCGGGTGCACTTTTCATCGGCATGGTATCATGTAAAAACTTACCAGAATTCATCGCTTTAATTTGTTTCACCAAATCCACTGCATAATTATTTCCACCTTTGGTAGGTTCGAAATATTTCTCCCCCTTCATTGGATCGCCACGCAAAGCAACCAAGTTATCAATATTCAAATACTGGCAATCCACCAATAGATATTCTGTTTCTTCCTTTGTAAACCCACCACACAATACGTGCGGAATAGCATCTACACCATATTTATGCTGAATAGAAGCGCAAATCCCAACCGTCCCCGGACGCATACGCGTAATACGACGGTCAAAAAGTCCGTCTTTCTCAATGTAAACGAACTCTTCTCTCGAAGTAGTTACATCAATAAAAGGTGGTTTAAACTCCATCAACGGATCTATATTTTCGTATAAATCATTGATATTACTTCCTTTTTGTGGCGGTACAATTTCGAAGGAGAACAATGGTTTTCCTTTGGCGTTTTCTAAATGTTGTGTTACTTTCATTCTTTTTTGTTTCAAGTTTCAGGTTTAAAGTTTCAGGTTCTCCGGAGCAACTTGAAACTTTAAACTTTAAACATTTTTTTTAATCTGCTATATTAGGACTCAACCATTTTGTGGCTTTGTCTGTAGAGATACTTCTACGTTTTGCGTAATCAATTACTTGGTCTTCTTTTATTTTCCCCAGTCCAAAATACCTTGCTTTTGGATTTCCGAAATAATAACCAGATACTGATGAAGCTGGCCACATGGCCATACTCTCGGTCAAAGTTACTCCTATTTCTTTTTCTACGTTCAGTAATTTCCAGATTGTTGGTTTTTCCAAGTGGTCTGGACAGGCAGGATATCCTGGAGCAGGACGAATTCCGGCATAGGTTTCTTTAATCAACTCAGCGTTGGTCAAAGTTTCATCTGCTGCGTAACCCCAAATTTCTTTACGTACTTTTTCGTGTAGGTATTCTGCAAAAGCTTCTGCAAAACGGTCTGCCAAGGCTTTTACCATAATCGAATTGTAATCGTCAAAATCTTTTTGGAATTCGGCTGCCCATTCGTCAACACCAAAACCAGTAGTTACACAAAATGCGCCCATGTAATCGACTACCCCATTGTCTTTTGGTGCAATAAAATCGGCCAAAGCGATGTTTGGCGCTCCTTTGGTTTTTTGTGATTGTTGACGTAAGGTTAAGAACGTTTGCAACGGTTTTCCGTTTTCGTCTGTCAATTCAATATCATCATCATTGACTTGGTTCGCAGGGAAAACTCCATAAATACCCTTTGCTTGTAATTTCTTTTCTACCAGAATCACTTTCAACATCGCTTGCGCATCAGCAAAAACGGCTGTTGCTTGCTCTCCCACTACTTCATCCGTCAAAATAGCTGGGTATTTTCCGTGTAATTCCCACGTCTGAAAAAATGGAGTCCAGTCAATATAAGGAACTAAAACATCCAAATCTACTTCAATAATTTGCTCCCCTATCACTCTTGGTTTTACTGGAGTAAACTCGTCCCAGTCTAATTTCAGTTTGTTTTTACGCGCATCTTCAATCGTTAAGAAATTTTTATCTCTCGAACGATTTAAGAATGACTCTCTAAAAGCGTCGTAATCCTCACGGATACCCGCCATATAGGCTTCTTTATTTTGATCTAAAAGATTTCCTGCCACAGTAACTGCTCTCGAAGCATCGTTTACGTGTACGACAGTTGCTTTATATTGAGGGGCAATTTTCACGGCAGTATGCGCTCGTGAAGTGGTAGCTCCACCGATCATTATTGGAAGAGTGCTTCCTTTTTTATCTAATTCTTTGGCCAAAAACACCATTTCGTCTAGCGAAGGCGTAATCAAACCACTCAATCCTATAATATCTACATTGTGCTCTATAGCGGCTGCAATAATTTTTTCTGGTGCTACCATTACACCCATGTCAATGATTTCGTAATTATTACACGCCAATACCACCGAAACAATATTTTTCCCAATATCGTGAACATCTCCTTTTACGGTTGCCATCAATATTTTCCCGTTTCCTTCTTTATCACCTGCTTCTTTGGATTCCTCAATATATGGTAATAGGTAAGCCACGGCTCTTTTCATTACCCTAGCCGATTTTACTACCTGAGGCAAAAACATTTTTCCGCTTCCAAACAAATCCCCAACCACGTTCATTCCCGCCATCAAATTGATTTCGATAACTTCAATAGGTTTTGTAGCAGCCAAACGTGCTTCTTCAACATCGGCAACTATAAATTCGTCTACACCTTTTACAAGTGCGTGTGTGATACGTTCTTGAAAAGTTCCCGAACGCCATTCTTGTATCGCTTTTTCATTCGATTTTACATCGCCTCTTACGTTTTCAGCAAGGTCAAGTAAACGTTCTGTAGCATCATCGCGACGGTTCAAAATTACGTCTTCAACATGCTCCAACAAGTCCTTCGGAATGTCATCATAAATCGTCAGCATCTCTGGGTTTACAATTCCCATGGTCATTCCCGCCTTAATCGCATGGTACAAGAAAACCGAGTGCATCGCTTCACGAACGGTATCATTTCCTCTAAACGAAAACGACACATTACTCACCCCACCACTTATGTGTGCATGAGGCAAATTGGCTCTCACCCATTCGGTTCCTCTAAAGAAATCCAAAGCGTTCAAGCGGTGCTCTTCCATACCTGTTGCAACCGGAAATATATTTAAATCGAAAATTATATCCTGCGGTGGAAAACCTACTTTGTTTACCAAAATATCATACGAACGTTGACAAATCTCTACTCTACGGTCGTAATTATCTGCCTGACCTGTTTCGTCAAATGCCATGATAATCGCAGCAGCTCCATAACGTTTAATCAATTGGGCATGATGAATAAATGCTTCTTCTCCTTCTTTCAACGAAATCGAGTTCACCACACATTTCCCCTGCGCTACTTTTAGCCCAGCTTCAATAATGTGCCATTTCGAACTGTCAATCATAATGGGCACACGCGCAATATCGGGTTCGGCAGCAATTAAGTTCAGGAATTTCACCATCGCATATTCACCGTCTAGCATTCCCTCATCCATATTAATATCGATGATTTGAGCTCCACCTTCTACTTGCTCCTTCGCAATACTCAAGGCCTCATCGTACTTCTCCTCTTTTATCAATCGAAGAAATTTTCTAGAACCCGTTACATTTGTACGCTCCCCAACGTTTACAAAAACACTTTCGGGCGTAATAATCAAAGGCTCCAATCCCGATAAAACCAAATTTCTTCTTACTGCTTTTTCTGCCATTTTTTCTTAAGTTTCTAAGTATCTCAGATTCTGAGTGACTAAGTTTATATTGTTTGCTTTTACAAAGCGATTCTTATCATTATTTGGGCGTGTCCCTCCAAAAAAAGGTCGGGTCGGGCTATTCGTTCCCGCTCTTTTTCTTGAATTACCTCGGGTTTAAACCCGAGGCAATTGATGGAAAAGGAGCTCCACTTCTATCCCTCACGCGGTTTTGTGCTTCGGTTGTCATTGCGAGGAACGAAGCAATCACGTATCGTGTATCACACAATCTTTATTCCTCAAACTCATATCTTTGCGGGCACAAGCGTGACGCTTCCGCTAGCGGGAATAAAGCAAAAGCATTTGTTCCCGATTCATTTTTAAACCTATCGAATTCGATAGGTTTAAAATTAGGATTATTTAATTGTTCCCACAGACCCATAAAAAGGATTGTATCCTTACTTCTAAGCCAATTGTTAACAACAATAAAAGCATCATCTGGATTTTAAACTAGCAGTATCAGTCAAGGAAAGATAATCGTTATCATCCCCAAAATGCAAAACAGCAATTTCTGCACCATTCGCATTCAAAATTACTTTTTGTTTAATTTTATCCACAGAGTATTATTCTATATTATTTAAGAATAAAAAATCATTTTCAATTTATACATTATAGCAATTGAGTAAGATCCGTACCACAAAATGGTTCATTCCTACGGAATTTTTATTTTATCATATATGTTTACAAAAACGATTATGCATTTGTCATTGCGAGGAACGGGCGCCAATCATTACGTAACATACATCAAATAGTCATAATTTTAAGCACCTTTGTCTTTGCGGGCACGAGCGAGACGCTCGCGCTAGCTGGGAGCTATTAATAATTATACCATCCGTTCTTATCTCCTTCTTCATAAATTTCATTCATAGTTTTTGTGTCAATTTTATACTTTTTAGAGATTTCTTTTTCATATTTTTTTGTTAATTCATCTAACTTATTTGCATAATTATCAGTATCAAAATTAGCAGTGTATGGATAAATTTTATCGAGTTTTGCTCTTGCTCTAGTCTCTGTATTAGCTAATTCTTGATATATGTTTTTTCTTAAATCATAAGTCAATCCAAGACTAACTTTTTTTTCAGATTTATTTTTTAAATATTCTTCAAGATTATCAGAAATAGTAATTTCTAATTTATATGATTCTCTATTGTTACTTACAGCAATATTTTTAGTAACCTCTCCATCTTCAGGGCCCCAAGTAGCCATAGCCACATCATAGGTCCCTTCAACTAATTCTTTATCGCTATACAACCATATAGTTATATCATCAATATCTTTATCTTCTGATGTTATCTCTTTTATTAATTTAGAAAAAAGTAATTTTATTTGTTCTCTAGTAATTTTATTAGAAACCAGAAACTTATATGAAAATCTTTTATTAACTGGAGCCTCAACCACTGCTTCTGTTCTAAAACTAATATCATTTTTCGTTATAAAAGAATATTCCGGTAATTGATATTCTGCTTGAGTTTCTAATTGAACCTCTGATTTTTGTGTATCCTCCAGAAGATTATCCTCAACAAGACTATGTTCTGCTTTTTTACAAGATAAAAAAGAAATTAAAATACCTAAATAAATTACCTTTTTCATTAAATGTTTTTTATGTTAATATAGAGTTTACTTAATATCTTAAATTTTATTAATTATATTTATCTATAATATCTATACAATTACTATTTAAACCAGGATAGACACTTTCTCTAGAAATACCTAGCCATCTTAATTCTTCTTTTATTTTCCTTTTACTAAAACCATCAATTAAAATAAAATTTAAAAATTTATTTTTCTCTGAATTACCTAATAATCCATTAATTTCATTACCAAAAATCGTAAAACAAGCTTTTTGCGATTTCATTCTTTCATCAAACAAATACGGATAAATAGCTAATGGATAAGCTTTTTCACTAGAATTAAAATCCATTTCTAAATACTTCCTATACAACTCATCAAGATTAAGTTTTTTATCAGTACCAAATAAATCTTCTTTTATAGAACTTTTAGGAAAATGAATTATTGAACAACCAGTTTCAAATCCCTCAATTAATGCTGTTGAAGATTTATTGAGTCGATAAGGATTTAATATCCAAATTTTTGAATCTACTTCCTTTAAATCATCATCTACCGCAAAATATATTGCTACCAAAGCACTTTCTGTCCAATCTAACAACCTAGTTTTTAAACCGTAATGTTGCATTAAAAAATATTGATTCCAATCATTATTATCTATTCTGTTTTGATTTAAAAACATAGTAGACCTTCTTGAAAATTCTGCTTTAAAATTACCTTCTATTAAAACAGACTCGTCTAATACAGTTTTATATTCATCTTTTTCAACACGTCCATAATTTCTATATGCATTAGGCATTAATGATGTATTTATGTTTAAACCCTCAGCTCTAAACCATAAATTTGGGATTTCATTTTCCTTTTCATTTTTAAATAACAAGGATGAAAACTCACTTTTTAGTAATTCAATTATTTGTGAAACACTTTGTGCCTTATCATTCGATTTCTCCATATTGAATTAATTATAAATACTATAAACTTTTGAACATCAATATTAATAATAAAATACTACATCACCGCCTCCGAAACTCTTGGCTTAAATTCACTGGCAGCCTCAGCAATCAATCGAATGTGATCTGGAGTTGTACCACAACAACCACCGATGATGTTTACTAAATTATCTTCGAGGTACCCACGTATTTGTGCTTGCATTTCGGCTGGTGTTTCGTCGTATTCTCCAAAGGCGTTTGGTAATCCTGCGTTTGGGTGTGCAGAGATATTGAATGAAGTATTTTGAGACAAAGTCTGTAAATACGGTTTCAATAAATCGGCTCCTAAGGCACAATTGAATCCTACACTCAATAACGGAATGTGTGATACCGAAATCAAGAACGCTTCTACCGTTTGTCCAGAAAGGGTTCTTCCTGATGCATCGGTAATAGTTCCAGATACCATGATTGGAATATCAATTCCTCTTTCGGTTTTTACTTCTTCGATGGCGAAAAGTGCGGCTTTGGCGTTTAGGGTATCAAAAATAGTTTCTACCAACAATAAGTCGCTTCCTCCGTCGATCAAGGCTTCTACTTGTTGTTTGTAGGCAATACGCAAATCATCAAAAGTTACGGCTCTGTATCCAGGGTCGTTTACGTCGGGCGACATACTTGCCGTTCTGTTTGTTGGTCCTATTGAACCCGCTACAAAACGAGGTTTGGCTGGATTTTTGGCTGTGAATTCATCGGCTACTTTACGGGCAATTTTTGCCGACTCGTAGTTCAACTCATAGACCAAATCTTCCATGTGGTAATCTGCCATTCCGATGGTGGTCCCAGAGAAGGTATTGGTTTCTACAATGTCGGCTCCTGCTTCGTAATAGGCTGCATGCACTTCTGCAATGGCAACGGGTTGTGTCAACGACAATAAATCGTTGTTTCCTTTTAATGAATGTGGAAAATCTTTGAAACGCTCTCCTCTAAAATCTTCTTCGGAGAAGTTGTAACGTTGCAACATGGTTCCCATGGCTCCATCGAGAACTAGGATTCTTTCTTTGATTGCTTGTTGTATTGTTGACATAACTTTATTTTTTTACGGCAAGGACGCTAGGGCGCTATGCTTTTTATTGATGACTTGTTTTAGACGCGATGAATCGCGTCTCTACGGAATTTCCTAAAATGCAAAATCTTTCTCTTTAGCCCCGATAGAGCCGATATCCTTTTTGGTTTTTTCTTTAAAAAACAAAAAGATAAAGGCGAAAGCGGGAAACCAACTTCCTGAAAATGCCGAAATTACTGCTCCTAATTCTTTAAAATTTTGGAACTGCAAAGTAAAGCAATACCCTTACCACTTGCAAGTGTTTTTTTGAAGTTCCTGAGTTGCTAAGTCCTTAAGTTTCTAAGCTGAATAGTAGCGAAAAAGGCTCTAAGTAAAAAAACTTAGAGCCTTAGAAACTTATAATCTTAGCAACTTTTTTAATTAATTGCCTTTACTACTGCTTTTGGTGCTTCTTTACGAGTACCGTCAAATCCGTCTACTCCTGATACGGTTGTGTATTTTAATACATAACGTTTTCCTGGGTTGATGATTTGATAAGCCGCTTGACACATCAAAGTTGCTTCGTGGAAACCACAAAGAATCAACTTCAATTTCCCTGGATAGGTATTGATATCTCCAATAGCGAATATCCCCGGAATGTTAGTTTGGTAATCCAAAGCATTGTTTACTTTGATAGCGTTTTTCTCGATTTCTAATCCCCAATCTCCGATTGGTCCTAACTTAGGCGTCAATCCAAAAAGTGGAATAAAGAAATCCGTTTCGATTTTACGATGTGCTCCGTTTTCGTCCAAATCAATAGATTCTACGTGCTCTGCTCCATTGATACCAACTACCTCAGCAGGTGTAATCATGCGGATTTTTCCAGCATCTTTTAGTTCTTGTACTTTTTCTACAGAATCCAAAGCTCCTCTAAACTCGTTACGACGGTGAATCAAAGTTACCTCTGAAGCTACATCGGTCAAGAAAATACTCCAGTCCAAAGCAGAGTCACCACCACCGGCGATAACAACACGTTTGTCTCTGAATACTTCTGGATCTTTGATGAAATATTTCACTCCTTTGTTTTCGTAGAAATTAATTCCGTCGATCAAAGGTTTTCTTGGTTCAAAACTTCCTAATCCACCTGCAATCGCGATTACTTTGGCATGAAATTTTGTTCCTTCGTTTGAGGTTACGATAAATGTACCGTCTTCTTGCTTATCAATTGTTTCAGCACGTTCGCCCAAAGTAAACCCTGGTTCGAATTGCTTAATTTGCTCCATCAAATTATCTACTAAATCTCCAGCTAATACTTCTGGAAATCCTGGGATATCGTAGATAGGTTTCTTTGGATATAACTCTGACAATTGTCCACCTGGCTGCGGTAAAGCATCTAGGATATGACATTTTAATTTTAATAAACCTGCTTCAAAAACGGCAAATAAACCAGTTGGACCGGCTCCTATAATAAGGATATCTGTTTCAATCATTGTTCTTACTTTGGGCTCTTGGCTATTAGCTTTCGGCTTTTGGCTTAGAGTCTGTTATTTATTATTTTATTTCAATCTATTTTCAAACAAAGAAAAGGATGACGGACTTAACCTCTAATGATAATTATCACTCCTCTCTTTAGTCTTTTCTATTTATTCTTTATTCTTCAAGGAATCTGTAATCTCATTCATTTTTTGAACTTTCATTTCGAAATCACCTTTGAGGGTTTTTCGATACTGATTCAAATTTTCCACCATTTTATTGATGTCTTCGGGAATTACTTCTTCAAAAAATTCTCTCAATCGTTTTGCCGTTGTTGGTGACTTTCCGTTGGTCGAAATGGCTATTTTGACATTCCCTTTGGTAACAATACCCCCTAGGTAATAATCACACAAATCGGGTGTATCGGCAATATTGCAAATCAAATATCTTTCTCGACATAAATTATATACTCGTTTGTTGACTTTTAAATCATCCGTACAAGCAATCACCATGTTTCGCTTTTTCAACATTTTCTTTTTGAACCTTTTTTTAGTCAATTTCACAGAAGGATGATTTTCTGCTAATGTGACTAAATCGGCTAAAAATTTTGGAGCAACTACCTCAACATTTGCACGAGGACTTGACTTGAGTAAAAAAGACAACTTTTCTAATCCTACATTACCTCCGCCTACAATTAATACGCTTAGGTTTTGAAGCTTTAAAAATATTGGATACAATTCGTTTGCGCCATTGGCTGTTGGCTGTTGGCTATTGGCTGTGTCCATTTTATCTTTTTTAAATTATGCTTTCGCTAAATCTGCTGCTCTGTAAGCTTCTAATTTTCCGAAAAACGAAATTGCCTCTTGAATGTATTCTTTAGCAAATGCTTCAGTTGGCTCATTTTTATTGATTCGGTACACTAACTCACTAAAAGTAGTTCCCAATTCGATTTTATTTTCGGCTACAAAAACAGTATCAAAAGCTTCAATGATTCCGGCATGTGTATTTGTTTTTTGCTTTTCAGCTAATAATAAAGCTTTCGCTCCATTTGCAAATCCAGCATACGCTAAGTAAATAGCATCTGACCATTTTTTCTCTTCGAAAAGTTCCTGAGCTGCTGTAATTTTATCTTTAGCTTCGAATAATAAAGTCTGTACCAAGTCAATTACAACACCAGCACATTCTCCTACTCCAACTGCTTTTACGTAGTTGTCTGCATTACCCCAATCCACGAAATCTGCTTCGGTAAGGTTGGTAACATCAGCCAATGGTTTCAAGAATTCGTAAAAATACTTTTCTCCTTGAGCATCATAATAATCCAAGAATTTAGTTCCGTTTGCGTTAGCTTCGAAATCATTTAAGATTAAACGCAACGCTTCTGGTCCTCTACGGCTTGGGATTTTGATTACTTTATCAGAAAAACGACCACTACCGTTTCCTAAAATTCCACCACCTAATAATACTTGTAATGCTGGAGCAACCAATTTACCTGCGTTGATTGACATTCCTTGGAAACCAATCTCCGACATATTATGTTGTCCACAAGCATTCATACAACCACTAATTTTGATTGTCAATTCTTTATTGCTAGCAAACTGTGGGTATTCTGCTTTTAAAACTCTTTCTAATTCGTCTGCGATTCCTGTACTAGATGCTATCCCTAAGTTACAAGTATCTGTACCAGGACAAGCCGTGATGTCTCCGATAGTATCGTATCCTAAAGCAACCATGTCTAATTTGGCCAACTCTTGGTAGAAGAAAGGTAAATTTTCTTCTTTTATATTACGAATCACAATGTTTTGACGTAATGAAAAACGCAATTCATTTGCTCCGTAATTTTTAATCAAATCAGCTAATAATCTTGCTTTGTCAGTATAAAAATCTCCTAACAGCACTTTTACACCAATCGCAACATATCCTGATTGTTTTTGAGCAATTACATTGGATGCTTTCCAAGCTTCATACCCTGCTGCATCATCAATAGTTACCGCTGGCACTTCTAATAAAGGCTCTGCAATAGCACCTTCAAATGCAGTCGTGTCTATTTCATAAGAATGAAAAGGCAATGCTTTTTTCTCTTCGTCAACTAAACGTAAAAATTCATCACGACCTAAATCTTTGATTAAGAATTTCAAACGTGCTTTTAGACGTTTTGCTCTTTCACCATAACGGTCAAAAACTCTAATAACTCCTTCGGCAGTTGGGATAATTTGGTTTACTGGAACAAATTCAGATAGCAATTCAGCATGTGCTGGTTGCGATCCTAATCCACCACCTAACATGATTTTGAATCCTTTTTGACCATCTACAATTTTAGGAATGAATCCTAAATCATGTAAATAACTCAAAGCAGTATCTTTATCTGAAGATGAGAATGAAATTTTAAATTTACGTCCCATTTCTTGACAGATTGGGTTACGCAAAAGGTATTGAAACAAAGCGTGCGCATAAGGGCTCACATCAAATGGCTCCTCTGCATCTACTCCTGCAAGCTCACTACCTGTGATGTTACGCACTGTGTTTCCACATGCTTCACGTAATGTGATATCGTCTTTGGCCAAATCTGCCCAAAGTTCTGGAGTTTTGTCCAAACTCACATAGTGAATTTGAATGTCCTGACGCGTTGTGATGTGTAAACGTCCTGTAGAATATTTATCTGAAACCTCAGTGATTCTTCTTAACTGCTCGCTAGTCACTTTACCATAAGGCAATTTGATACGAATCATTTGAACACCTTCTTGGCGTTGTCCATAAATTCCACGAGCCAAACGAAGTGAACGAAAACGTTCGTCATCGATTAAACCACCTTGAAAGGCATGTATCTTTTTTTCTAAATCGATAATCTCTTTTTGAACTATCGGATTTTCTATTTCTGTTCTAAAACTTTCCATTTTTTAAAAGGCTTTTGGCGGTTGGCTATTGGCAATTGGCGCTTAGCTTCTGGCTATTTTTTTTATTATTTCCTGCTAAAGGCCAAAAGCCAATAGCTAAAAGCTTATTTAATAAACCCTACTCCTGCTGTTGTATTCGTAGAAGCATCAATTAAAATAAAAGCTCCGTTTGATTTATTATCGTTGTAAGCATCAAAATATAATGGTTTGCTTAATTTGATAGTAACTTCACCAATTTCGTTTATTGCTAATTGAGAAGCTTCTTTTGTTCCCGTGTAATCTGTTGCGATTACATTGTTTACACTATCAATTTTGGCTAAAACTCTATTTGAGTTGTGTTGAATCAAATATTTTGTTCCAGCAACTAATTTCTTGCTATCCATCCAACAAACTGTTGTAGTGATGTCTTTTTCGATTCTTGGTAATTCATTTGATTTTACAATCATATCACCTCTTGTTACATTAATGTCATTTTCTAGCTCAATTGTAACTGATGAACCCGCTTCAGCTTCGTCAAATTGTTGGTCGAAAAAGTGAATATTTGTCACTTTTGATTCTGTTAAAGAAGGAAGTACCGTTACTGCATCTCCTACCTTTATATTATTTCCGTACAATTTTCCAGCATATCCTCTAAAATCGTGGTATTGTTCCGTTTTTGGACGAATTACTGTTTGAACAGGGAAACGTGCTTTTCCGTTATCGTATACATCTTTCGATTCTAAACCTTCAAGATGCTCAAGAATAGTTTGTCCTTCGTACCATGGCATTTTACCTAGTGACTCAACAACATTGTCTCCTGTTAATGCACTCAACGGAATATAACTTACGTTTTGCTCTTTGTAAGCACTTTTTTCATTCAACGCTTGAAAGTCTGCTTTGATTTTGTTGTAAACTTCTTCAGAGTAGTCTACTAAATCCATTTTGTTTACAGCAACAATAACATCTTTTACTCTCAATAAATTATTGATAAAAAAGTGACGGTACGTTTGCTCAATTACTCCTTTACGAGCATCAATCAAAATGATAGATACTTGTGAAGTTGAAGCTCCTGTAACCATGTTACGAGTGTACTCTACGTGACCTGGAGTATCAGCGATGATATAACTTTTCTTAGCTGTAGAAAAATAAATATGTGCTACGTCAATGGTAATTCCTTGTTCTCTCTCAGCTACTAATCCGTCAGTTGCTAGTGAGAAATCTAAATAATCGTATCCTTTTGCTTTACTACTTTTTTCAATTGCTTCCAATTTATCTGTAGTCAGGGATTGTGTATCATACAATAATCTCCCGATTAAAGTACTTTTTCCGTCATCTACACTTCCTGCTGTTGCTATTTTTAAAACTTCCATTTTATATTTTGTTTAAAGTTTAAAAGTTCAAGGTTTAAAGTTCTCCCAAACACCTATTATATAAACTTCTAAATCTACTATTTTATTTACTTTCTAAATTTTACTTATAACTTATATCTAATAACTTATAACTGCTTTCTAAAAGTATCCTTGTTGTTTTCTTTTTTCCATGGCTGCCTCTGATCGCTTATCATCAATTCTAGCCCCTCTTTCTGAGATAGTAGAAGCTCTAATCTCTCCAACTACTTCTGAAATTGTAGCTGCATACGAATCAACTGCGGCTGTACAACTCATATCTCCAACAGTTCTAAAACGAACAATTCTTTCTTCAACAACCTCGTCTGCATCTTGAAAAACATAAGGAGAGTGTGACCAGATCATTCCGTCTCTTAAAAATACTTTACGTTTGTGTGAAAAGTAAATAGATGGAATCTCGATTTGCTCTTGTTCGATATAACTCCAAACATCCAATTCTGTCCAGTTTGAAATAGGGAAAACACGAACGTTTTGACCGTTTTCGATTTTTCCATTTAATAAATCAAACAATTCTGGACGTTGGTTTTTCTCATCCCATTGACCAAAATCATCACGAACTGAGAAAATACGCTCTTTGGCTCTTGCTTTTTCTTCGTCACGACGAGCACCACCTATACAAGCATCGAATTTAAATTCGTCAATAGCATCTAATAATGTAGTTGTTTGCAAGCTGTTTCTACTAGAATATTTTCCAGTTTCTTCCACTACTTTCCCTTCGTCAATAGCGTCTTGTACATTACGAACAATTAACTCCAATCCTAATTCTTTTACCAATCGATCTCTAAATTCGATTGTTTCAGGAAAGTTATGTCCAGTATCCACGTGCAACAATGGAAAAGGAATTTTTGCAGGAAAAAAAGCTTTTTGAGCTAATCTTACTAATGTAATTGAATCTTTTCCACCTGAAAAAAGCAATACAGGTTTGTCAAATTGAGAAATAACTTCTCTAAAAATGTAAATCGCTTCGCTTTCTAAAGCATTTGTTTTTAATACTGAACTCATTATTTTTTGTTTAAAAGTTTAAGGTTTAAAGTTTAAGGTTGTTACAACTTGAACTAAAATCTTTCAACTATTATTATATTTCTATTTTCTATTCTGTTTAACCTTGCTGCTATTTCGAATGCAATCCACATTCTTTTTGGCTTTGTTCCCAATACCATCTTCCTGCACGTATGTCTTCACCTTCTGCAATTGCTCTTGTACATGGTGCGCATCCTATGCTTACAAAACCTTTTTTGTGCAAACTGTTTTGAGGAACATTATTAAGGTCAATATATTCTTGAACTTCTTGTAATGACCATCTCAACAATGGATTGAATTTTATGATTTTAAAATTATCATCATATTCGAATAAATGCAAATCACTTCTATTATCCGATTGATCAGCGCGTAATCCCGTAATCCAAACATCGTTTCCTGCCAAAGCTTTTCTCAATGGTGCTACTTTTCGAATAAAACAACATTCTTTTCTATTCTCTACCGATTCAAAAAAGCTGTTTGGACCTTTCTTTTCCAACAATTCTTCAACTGCTCTCGTCTCTGGGAAGCAAACTTTGATAGGCGTTTTATATTTCTTCAACGTTCTATGAAAAACATCGTACGTTTCTTGAAACAATCGACCTGTATCTAGCGTAAAAATACCGACTGCCGCTCCACTTTTTTCAATCAAATCAGTGATTACTTGATCCTCTTGACCGAAAGAAGTCGAAAAAATAACCTTGTCTTTATATTCCGATGACAAAAATACAAACGTTTCTTCAATACTGAAGTCTTTTGTTTTATCTAATAACGATTGAATTATCACTGCACTCATCTAATTTGTTTTATTTTAAGTATAAAATCTATTACCCTATCGGATTAGTAGATTACTATGCAAAAGTACTACTTATTTCTGTATTACAAAATAAAAAGCTGCTTTTTTACAATTCTATAACATATCCTCTATTCCTTCATTCGATAACTAGTAAAATCGATCACAACTGAAAACCAGCTACCCGTATTTAAAAAAGAGTAACCTCGCTAAAGCACAAGACCGAAATACCGATTTAATAATTAATTTGATTGGCTATCACTACACTTTCACGCTTAAAACAAAGCCTTTGTATATCTAAAATAAATTTTTAACTAAAAAAATTACAATTAAAAAGCCCTAAAAATCAATAAGATAAAGACAACACATAAATTTATTATTTTAAACTCTACTAAACCGATAGGATTAAATATAAATAGTCCTATCTTTGCCAAAAAATTAGAATCATGGATTTTCAAATAGGGTTTATTATAGCTGGTTTAATAGTTGGATTTGTCGTAGGACTAACGGGTGTTGGTGGAGGTTCATTAATGACACCTATTCTATTATGGTTTGGGATTCCACCAACAACGGCTGTTGGAACCGATTTACTATATGCCGCTTTCACCAAAATGGGTGGCATATTCATCCATCATAAGAAAAATAATATCAACTGGAAAATTACGGGTTACTTATCAATGGGAAGTGTACCTGCTGCATTACTTACTCTATGGATTTTACACAGTATTAAAACAGACATATCTCATATCAATTCGGTAATTAAATATAGTTTGGGATGGGCATTACTCTTTACTTCTGTAGCAGTAGTTTTCAAAAATAAAATCATGAAATTTTCTCAAAAACATTCCGGAGATAAATTCCATAAAGAAAGTACTACTCAGAATATGCTAACCATCGCAATTGGAGTTTTATTGGGTGCCACAGTTACTTTAACTTCTATTGGTGCAGGAGCTTTAGGAACGGTAACTTTATTTTTTCTTTACCCATTATTACCAACACCAAAACTGGTAGGAACTGAGATTGCACATGCTGTCCCTTTAACACTTGTAGCGGGTCTAGGACACGCATCAATGGGTAATTTAGATCTAGGTTTACTGGGACAATTATTAATTGGATCTCTTCCTGGTATTTTTTTAGGAAGCATGTTAAGTGGTAAAGTACCCGACTTAATTTTAAGAAATGCTATTGCAGTGATGTTGTTTTTTGTGGGATATAAATTGATATTTTAAAATAAAAGAATATAAATAAGTCCTTAAAGCAATAAATGGTAATTATATAACACCATAAGCAAAATGATATAAAAGCAATTTTTACTACTAGACTATATTTGTAAAAACATAAAAAAATAGACTATGAACAAAATTATTTTATCTGCTATTGTAGCATTGGGATTTGCTTTAAGTGCACAAGCACAAGATATTTCAAAAAATGCTTTAGGAATACGATTTGGTGATAATGATGGTTTGGGAGGAGAGCTTTCTTACCAAAGAGCATTAGGATCAAATAATAGATTAGAAATGGACCTAGGGTTTAGAAACAGCAATGATGTTGATGCTTTTAAACTTACTGGAATATACCAATGGGTATGGAACATTGATGGCGGATTCAATTGGTATGCAGGTGTAGGTGCAGGTGTAGGATCGTACTCGAATAAAAACAAGCAGTTTAAAGATAACGGTACATTTGTTTATGCAGCTGGAGATATCGGAATCGAATATGGTTTTAGAGAAGTGCCAATCCAGTTATCCTTGGATTTCAGACCTGAGTTTGGTGGAAACGGATACTATTCTAACAATTATGGATCTGACGTTGCATTAGCTATTCGATACAGATTTAATTAATACAGCACTTTATATATAAAAAGCCAAAAGGATTAATTGATTCTTTTGGCTTTTTCTGTTTTAAAAAGCTATATCTGCCAAGGAATTGTTTTCTAATATTTTCAAGGTATTATCTCGAACCTCAGCCATTAACTTACGTACCGCACAACTTCCTTCATCGGTACAATCGTCGCATTTTTCATAAAAATTATGACTAGCACATGGCAATAGAGCAATTGGCCCTTCGAGAATTCGATAGACTTTTGCCATATTTATTTCTTTTGGCTCTTTAATTAAATAATAGCCACCACCTTTACCTTTCTTGGCTCCCAGAAAACCTGAATGTCGTAAAAGTAACAAGATACTTTCTAAAAATTTAGTCGAAATATTTTCACTCTTCGCGATATCCGCAATAGCAACAGGCGTTTGGTTTTCTTGGCGAGCCAAAAAAGTCAATGCTTTGATTCCGTATTTTGTTTTTTTTGAAAGCATTTTTATTAAGGATTTTTTTGATTTACGAGTTAGGATTTAATAAATACAGACAATCCAAGTTCCTACTTATAACAAAAATATGTTATTTGAACTTATAAACATAAAAAAACGATTTTTGATATACAGAAATCTGCAATCAAAAATCGTTAATCTACAATCTTAAATATTTATGACAATGCTTGTTCCAAATCTGCAATGACATCCGCTACGGTTTCTAAACCTACAGAAACACGTACCAAACCATCTGTAATACTCACTTTCAAACGTTCTTCAACCGATAATTTACTATGTGTTGTAGAAGCTGGATGCGTTACAATAGTTCTTGTATCTCCTAAATTGGGAGAAAGAGAACATAATTTTATTTTATTCAAAAATGCTCTTCCTGCTTCTAATCCTCCTTTAATTTCGAAAGCAACAATATTACCACCTGCTTTCATTTGCTTTTGAGCAATTGCATATTGTGGATGCGATTTCAGGAAAGGATATTTTACCTTATTTACATTCGGTTGCTTTTCTAAAAATTCAGCTACTTTTAAAGCGTTTTCACAATGCCTGTCCAAACGGACCGCCAAAGTTTCTAAACTTTTTGACAAAACCCAAGCATTAAATGGCGACAATGAAGGTCCGGTAAGACGGGAGAACAAATAGATTTTCTGAATCAAATCAGATCTTCCTACTGTCACTCCTCCTAAAACTCTTCCTTGTCCATCCATTAATTTAGTAGCTGAATGTACCACCAAATGTGCTCCCCATTTGATAGGTTGCTGTAAATAAGGTGTCGCAAAACAGTTGTCAATTATTAAAATTAAGTTATGCTTTTTGGCAATTGCACCTAGTAATTCCAAATCGATAATATCTACCGCTGGATTGGTTGGCGACTCTGCAAAAAGTATCTTAGTATTGGGTTTTATACAACTTTCAATAGTTTCTGGCTTGTCAATATCAAAATAAGTAGTCTCAATTCCCCATTTCGGAAAATAGTTAACAAACAAGGAGTGCGTCGCTCCAAAAACACTACCTGCCGAAACAATGTGATCCCCTGATTGTAAAAATGCAGCCAAAGTAGAATACACAGCAGCCATACCCGAAGCGAAAGCAAAACCAGTTTCGGCTCCTTCCATCTTGCACACTTTCTCTACGAACTCATTATTATTAGGATTGCTGTAACGACTGTAAATATTTCTATCTTTTTCGTCTGCAAAAGAGGCACGCATGTCTTCGGCATCTTCAAATACAAAACTAGAGGTTAAATACAAAGGCACTGAATGCTCTAAATATTGTGTTCTTTCTAATTGGGTACGTATGGCTTCTGTCTCAAAACCAAATTCTTGTTCGTTCATTTTTTTTAAGCTTTTGGCTATTAGCTTTTAGCACTTGACTAAATACTAACGGCTAGTTAAGAATTTATTTTACTATAAACCACAGCATAAATCTCTTGTATAATCTTATCGTTTTATTCAAAAATATTATTTTTCAAGAGCAACACCATTCAAAATCACTTTGTAATGAATTGTTGCTGTTGGCTCCAGTGTTTTTGAAACCGAACAGTATTTTTCGAAAGACAACTGTGCAGCTTTGGCAGCTTTATCCTCTTTGATATTTCCATCAATTGTAAAAACTAAGTAAATATCTTTGAATGGTTTTGCATCACCTACTTGTTGACGCTCTCCTTCAACCTCAGCTTTGAAAGACGTGATTTCTTGACGTTGTTTCTTCAAAATCGAAATCATATCAATGGCGCTACAACCTGCAACACCCATCAAAACCAATTCCATTGGGCTTGGTCCCATATCATTACCTCCAAAATCTGGACGTGCATCTACATTTACTATATGTCCACGGTCGTTTTTTAATTCGAAGTGGAAGTTTTCGTTTACTCTGTTTAATGTAATTTTCATTTTATTTTATTTTTAGTACGCAGATGAAACGGATTTTCAAACGCGGATTTTATATTTTTTATACTGACCACTTTTTACGTCAATCAATTTTAAATCTGAAATCGTTAATCCCTAATCAACAATCTTAAATCTCCTAGCCCTTATCCGAAACCCTCAAAATATCGCCAAAAACACCTCTCGCCGTAACGGCTGAACCGGCTCCAGCTCCCTGAATTACAATTGGTCGGTCTCCGTACGATTCTGTGTAAATTTCGAAGAAAGAATCCGAACCTTTCAACCCACCCAAAGCGGTGTCCATAGGTACAGAGACTAATTTTACTTCTAGATTTCCTTTGTCGTTTTGTAAATCTCCAGACAATTCTCCAATGTAACGCAATACATGATTTGGTTGTTGTTCCGCTTTTAACTTATCGTAGACAGGGTCAAATTCTTTTAATTTGGTCAAGAAATCAGCAGCGCTACCTTCACGTAAATGTTCCGGAATTAAATTCTGAATTTGTACTTCACTAAATTCGTTTTGCAAATCTAGTTCTCTCGCCAAAATCAATAATTTTCTACCTACGTCATTTCCGCACAAATCTTCTCTTGGGTCTGGCTCTGTAAATCCACTGTCAATAGCTTCTTTTAATATTTCACTAAAAGGAACATCTTTGGCCGAGAAATGATTGAACAAATAACTCAAAGTTCCAGAGAACACCCCTTTGATCTTAGTGATATTTTCGCCCGAAAGGTGCAACAATTTAATCGTATCAATCAATGGCAATCCTGCTCCTACATTGGTTTCGTATAAATAACTCTTTTGATTTGTTTCTAATGTTTCTCTCAATTCTTTGTAAAAATCGTAACTCAAGGTATTGGCTACTTTGTTTGACGAAATCAAGTCAAAGCCATTTTCCGCCAAGGTGATATAATTTTCAACAAAAGCAGCACTTGCAGTATTGTCCACCGCAATTAAGTTGGCTAAATGATTCTCTTTAGCGTAAGTGATAATATCTTGAATAGAATAGATAGCACCGTTACTTTGGATTTCACTTTTCCAATTTGGAGAAATACCATTTTTATTCAACAATGCGCTCTTTGAGTTTGCAATAGCAAAAATATTCAACTTAACTCCTTTTCGTTTTTCGATTGCGTCAGCAGATTCTAGAATTTGATTAATCAAAGTACCTCCAACCAATCCATGCCCAAAAATAACTAAGTTGATTTTCTTGGCTACACCAAATATTTCTCCGTGAATTACGTTCAAGGCTTTTTTGAGTTCTGTTTTCTTAACTACCAAACTCACATTTTTACCCGTTACGGTATTATTGAACAGGATTGGAACAATATTGTTACGAATCAAAGCAGTGTACGGCTTATGAAACGTACTCAAATCTTGACCAATAATAGAAATTACAGATACATTGTCTGTAACCGATATTTTGTTTACATCCTTCGAATAAAAATCATTTTCAAATTCTTTTTCCAATTCAATCATGGCCTTAGTTGCTTGGTCTGCATCTACTACAAGCCCAATTCCTCGTTCGGAAGACCCTTGCGAGATGATACTCACACTGATGTTATTATCTCCCATTACTCTAAAGATACGGGCATCAACTCCCGTTTTACCAAGTAATCCGCGACCTTCTAGGTTTACCAATGCTACGTTTTCTAAAACTGAAAGAGTTTTAATTCCTTCTTTATTCGAATTTGAAGTGATTAATGTTCCTTGATTTTCATTGTTAAACGTATTCAAAATACGCAACGGAATATTCTTTTCTAAAAGCGGAATAATCGTTTTGGCATGCAAAATATTCGCCCCAAAATTAGCCATCTCATTCGCTTCATTATAAGACAAATGCTCAATTTTTTTGGCATCCAACACCATTTCAGGGTTGGCCGTATAAATTCCATCAACGTGTGTATAATTTTGTAATTCTTCGGCGTTGATATAATTAGCAATCAAAGAGGCGGTATAATTACTTCCATTTCTACCCAATGTAGTTGTTTCGTGCTTCGCATTCGATGCAATAAAACCAGTAATCACCAATACCGAATCTTTGTTGTCTTTGAAAATCTGAATTACATTTTTCTTCGAAACAGCATCCAAAGGTTGTGCATCTCCGAAATTTGAATCGGTTACAATCAATTCTCTAGTATCGGCTAGTTTGGCGGCGATTCCTTTTTGATCTAATAGAAACACTAACAACTTGGCCGAAACCAATTCACCTTGTGCTAAAATTTGATCTTGAATCTTGGCGCTAAAATCTCCAATCAAACTAACTCCTTCGAATAATTTGTCTAGTTTATCAAACTCTTGTGAAAAATCGACAGCTTCGAAACCGTCTTTTTGATAGGATTTAAAACTTTCTAGTAAAGGCTTATAATTTCCATTTTTGGCAGCAATGGTCAAAATATCGTCCAATTCATCGGTTGCATTTCCTCTGGCCGAAACTACAATTGCGAATTTTTCGTTTTGCTTTATTTTATCAACAACGATATCCAATACCTTATTGATACCTTCACCGTTGGCTAAAGATTTACCGCCAAATTTCACTATTTTCATCTGTTTTTTATTTTTGAAAACAACTTCTAACAAATTGTCTAATTGTTCGTATTCCATCAGGAAAGCATCATGCCCGTGTTGGGAATCAATTTCACTGTAGAAGACATTATTTTTAAATTTTTTAATCTCATTGTAGGTATCTTTATTCTCTTTTGCTGTAAAAAACAAATCCGAATTGATTCCTACAATGTATATGTTGGCATCTACTTTTGAAAGAACCGATTCCAATGACTCTCGATTGCGTGTGATATCAATAGTTTTCAGAAGTTGATTCATCATTTTGTAAGCCGAAAGCTGAAAACGCTTTCCTAATTTCTCTCCGTGGTAGTTCAACCAACTTTCTACCTGAAACGTTTCTAACTTCTCGGTCGTATGTCTGTTGAATTTTTCTTTGAATGACTCCGGCGTACGGTAGCACAACATGGCATGTATACGAGCGTCTTCAATTGGTTTTTTTGAATTATTAAGGATCTGCTCTTGCAAAAAGCAATTGGCAATCAACCAATCAGTCGATTTCCAGTCGGTCGCAATAGGAATAAAATTATCTGCTAGTTTTGGTTCTAATGCCAAAATTTCCCAGGCTATTCCACCACCTACAGAACCACCAATCAAGGCAAACAGATGGTTAATTTTTAAATAACGAAGGCCTTCAATAAAAATTTTAGCAATGTCTCTTGCCATAAAGTCATGGTACTCCTCTATAATGGGAGAGTTGAAGCCGTTTCCGGGAACGTCAAATGAGACTATGGTGTATTTGCGAACATCAATAGTTTTATCGATTCCAACCAAATCATTCCACCAACCTGTTTCTCCAATCACTTGAGAGTTTCCTGTCAAAGCATGATTGATTAGAATAATGGGAGCAGAATGCAAAGGCGCACCAAAAACTTGATACGATAGATCGAGAGAGGGATATTTTGCACCGTTTTCGGTAACAAAATTAAATATAGTAAGATTTAATGGTTTATTTTCCAACTGCAAATCGTGTTATTATGATTTCTATGGAAATATTATAAGGAAAAAGAAAGAGTTGCATAAACTAGCAGAGTTTGCGTTGTTATCTTTCCGCGGAGAGCGGTAGAATGCAGCACCTTCTTCGATGAATCGAAGGGTTGCTAAGGCGTCACCGGGTCTAATCCCTCGTCCTTTCTTTATAACATTTCAATACGTTTATGAACATTTAATATACAAAGTAACTACTATTTTTTTAAACAAACAAATTTTACCGACTCTGTTTTGATTACAAAATAGGCCTAAAACAAAAACGCAAGTAACAACTGAATCATTTCACTCAGAGACTACTTGCGTTTCAATCTAATTTTTCAAAATCCTTTTTATATAAAGAGTGTTTCATTTTCCTTAGAGTACATTAATAATAATGTGTTGACCACATTTTTTTGGTTTTTAAACTTAGCTCCTGCTGCAATTCCAAATCTAGTATTCGTTAACTCTTCAGTTGTTCCAGCTTCTAGACGGCTACCTCTCCTGCCCCTTAATAAATTGATTGCTCCAGTGATGATTCTTCTTGTTCTCATAATTTTTGTTTTAATTGTTTTACTTTTTGTTTGTTTCTATTTTTGTTTGTTATTCTTTTTAACTTTCCCCATTTACGAAAAAAAAACCCTTTTGGATTGAAGACCAAAAGGGTTTATTGTATTTATAAACGTTTCTTTTGGGTATCAACAGACCAGCTTCTGTGCACAGAACACAGCAACGGATGTCATTTTAATATGTTTAGTTCTAATTGAAATCATTTTCTTAGAATTGTATTACTATTTTTAATCTTGTAACAAAAAAACCTCCTGATTTCTCAGGAGGCTTTTGCTATATTTTTAATCTTATTTGACTATATAAATTATGCAATCGCACTCCTGCGGATTTTCTTAAAATGGACCATCGATTTTTTACAAGTAATAAAATTCATTTTTTTTCTTTTGTTTAGCAAAGATATGAAATAATCTCAATCGCCGCTTATTATTTTTAATAAATTTAACCTTAATTGCACTAATTAACAGTTAATTGCATTTTCAATTCAAAATTTTGATAGTATTATCAAAAAACAAATCAATTAGGAGCTTTTTCTTCAAGTTCCTTTTAAAACTTCTCTATTCCGCTCCTCTGATTTGACTTCTCAAAAATACACTCCAAATCCTGATTGGATGTTAAGACCGCTTTAATTTACGGTTATTATAAAGTATCAAAAACGGCTTTCAAATCGGCTTTCAAATCTTCGATATTTTCTAATCCTACCGAAAGGCGAATTAAATCTTTCGAAACCCCTGAACCCAATTGTTGCTCCTCTGACAATTGTTGATGCGTTGTGCTTGATGGGTGAATGATTAATGATTTTGTATCTCCAATATTTGCTAACAAGGAAAACAATTTCGTGTCGTCAGCCACTTTTTTGGCAGCTTCAAATCCACCTTTCAATCCAAAAGTCAACAACCCATTTTGACCCTTTGGCAAATACTCTTTGGCCAAGTCATAATATTTGCTAGACTTCAATCCTGGATAATTTACCCAAGCTACTTGATCTTGTCCTTCCAACCATTCGGCCAATGCCAAACCATTTTCACTGTGTCTTTGCACACGCACAGACAACGTCTCTAATCCTTGAATAATCTGGAACGCATTTAACGGACTCAAAGCTGCACCATAATCACGCAATCCTTCAACTCTAACTTTGGCAATAAAAGCTGCCGCACCTAGCGCATCATGATACACCAAACCATGGTATCCAGCATTTGGCTCTGTAAACTCAGGAAAACGTCCGCTGCTCCAGTCAAAAGTTCCTGCATCAATAACAGCTCCACCAAGTGAAGTTCCGTTACCGCAAATGTATTTCGTTAACGAGTGGATAACAATGTTGGCACCATGTGCAATTGGATTTAGCAAAGCAGGTGAAGGCACTGTATTATCAACCATAAAGGGAACTTTCAATTTATTGGCCACCAAAGCTATAGCTTTCAAATCCAAAACATCCAATTTAGGGTTACCAAGACTTTCTACAAAAATTACTTTTGTATTTTCATTTGCTGCATTTTCAAAATTTGCTGCATCAGAAGGGTCAACAAAAGTCGTAGTAATTCCTAAACGGGGTAAAGTGGAATTTAACAAATTAAACGTTCCACCATACAAACTGCTTGACGCTACAATATGGTCACCTGTTTTCAAAATAGTCAATAATGAAGTTGCAATCGCCGCCGTACCAGATGCGGTAACGACTGC
This sequence comes from Flavobacterium psychraerolatum, assembly GCF_025960985.1. Taxonomy (GTDB): domain Bacteria; phylum Bacteroidota; class Bacteroidia; order Flavobacteriales; family Flavobacteriaceae; genus Flavobacterium. The sequence goes on from NZ_JAOQMX010000007.1 coordinate 51,351, forward strand.
TGCTATTCCACCTTCAAGTGCTGCCAAACGTTGCTCCAAAATATCATTGGTTGGATTGTTCAAACGTGTGTAGATAAAACCCGCCTCAGCCAAACCAAATAAGTTAGCCGCATGTTCAGAATTGTTAAAAACATACGAAGACGTTTGGTAAATAGGCACCGCTCGTGTTCCTGCGTGTTTTGTAACATCGTGTCCTGCGTGTAATGCGTTAGTCTCAAATTTTAAAGTACTCATGATTTATTTATTAGTGTATTAGTATCTATTTCAAAAAAAAAGCCTTCCAATTTCTCGGGAGGCTTTGCTATATCATTTTACTTCATATTAAGTAATAGTAAGACTCCAGAACGATTTCTGTTTGGTCATCCACATGCAAAACGAAGTTGATTTCATCTTTTTAACAATTTTTACCCAAATTTCTTAAACTATTTCCATTTATCCAAATGATTTTAGATTAATTAACAATTTACTTAATTGAATTCGGGAATGGAAGGATTTCGTTTCTCGTCTATAACGCTACTACTCTAAACTATATTTCTTGACTTGGCTATCACAATCGCAAGGATACCTTCTGAAACTTCGGTATGATCGGGAGTGTTTTTTGTTTATTATTTGTAGGAAAGTTTTATTACATTTGTAAAAAGTAAAGAAACGAAATGAAACTTTCGTAAAGCCACCTAATTTTGGGTGTATAAGCGAAGGTTCGCTTCGCCTATTTACACGTTGTACGCAAGATTAAAAAAAATCCCGTGTTAAAAAGAAAATATCATAAAAATATAGAAAAAGAAATTGCTAAAGTTGAAAACCTTTTAGCAGATAAAAACTTCATCATTCTGAATGATTCTTTTCCTATTGATAATTGTGAAATTGAGTTATCTAAAAATAATGACAAAAACAATTTTGACTTTAACCTAAAATTAAAAACAAAATTAAACCCTGACCAAATAACATTCCAAAAATTAGGCTTAAACGAAAATTTTAGAGTTGTTTCAAATAATGTAACATACATAATTCCTGCAAAAGGAACGACTAAAATTTCGGCTAAAAGTTTTGCCCAATCAGAAAACATAAAAGGAGAACTTTCAACATTGCATTCTGAACTATTTCCATTAGAATTGAATTCATTTTTTCGATTGCTTATTAAAATAGAAGAATCAAATTTAACAACAATATTTCTTGGTTCAGAATATTCCTGTAACGAAACACATTATAGTCTTGGTTTAATAAATATAGAAATTGAAAATAGAATTTTTCATACTTACCGTTATAAAAAAAATGAAATCAATTATTTAGTAATTGAATGCTTAAACGAAATTAATTTTCAATTATTTAGAAATATTTGTGAAACAACACTTAAATCAATTGGCTTTTTAACTGGAAACTGGTATCAAAAAGAACATTACTTTTTTTCATATGAATCTTTATATTTTGAAGAACCATCAACATTTTATTATTGTTATTTTGGCAATTCTGTAATTTCAAATCAAGAAATAATTAATCCACAACAATATAGACAATTCATAAATACAGATTGTCAAGACTATCCAAAACTTACACCTCTACTTTTTCCTGAATAAACATTGTCAATATTAATAACTCAAATAAAATCAAAACCTGAATTAGAAAGAACAATAGAGTTGATTATTGAAGGAAATGAAATTGAATCTCCTTTAATTAAATGTTCAATATTCAGCGTTGCTCTTGAAACTACAACATCACTAATACAATTAGAAAATAAAATATTTTTTGCCCCAATAAAAAACACAAAAAACCTAAATTCAGTCTTGAAAGAATTACAATCAATTATTGATAAAGAAAAAACAAATTTTACGGAATTAGAACACACTGTTCTATTAAAAAAAATAACATATTTAAATACACCATTTAATAAAGATAAGTTTTTACTATCCTACAAACTTTATAATATTGAATTACCTCAAAAACTTGAATTATTATTAAATACTCGAAATAAGTTTCTGCACGGTAAAACACCTTATGAAGAAGGATTATTAAAAACAAAAATTAAAGAATTACACCTTGAAGCTGACAGACTTCATATGTTAGTATCAATTTTAATTTTAAAATATATAGGATATAAAGGACATATCAAAAATCAAGCTGGTTACAGATTAGAAACTAAAAATTATTACGATGAAGATAATATTGAAATTAACGAAAGTGCATTTTACTGTATATAAATCCTGCGTACAACAGCAAAGGTTTCGTTGGGCTTGAAAAGTCAACAATGAAACCGCGGTTGAACGGAACCGCTCTACTTCCGCCACTATGGGGATATCGATAAACAAGTTTAGGTTATTTAAGAGGACAAAGTGTCCTCTTTTTTTTTGAGTATATTTTAGGGTAAGCTTACAGTGAATCCCTTTTCCAAAATTTTAAAAAAAACATCTGATTGCACTATATCCCTGTGCGATATAGCTTTATTAAACATACAATTTTTCTGTCGTACATTTCAATTATTTTCTTATATTTGAATAAAGTAAACGGAGGTTTTTTCACAGACTGACGTTGGCAGTAAGGCAAATGACGACAAACAAGACAATAAATCAATTAATAACATAAAAACATGACAACATTAACAAGAAAAAATGCGTGGAATCAAGGCGGTACATTTTCTAATCTTGATCTCTTGTGGTACGCTAAAGCTGTTCGTGAAATGCAGTCCCGTGCATTGAATGATGAAATAAGTTGGTGGTTTTTCGCTGCGATGCATGGAAATAATTGGCCGGAGATTCTTTCACCACCTATTGTACCCAATACGCCTATGCCATCTCCTAATCAAGTTAAACAGTATTGGGACCAATGTCAGCACGGCACTTGGTTTTTTCTTCCTTGGCATCGTGGCTACCTCTACGCAGTTGAGGATGTACTTCGGGAGATAATTATAAGTATCGGAGGTCCTAACGATTGGGCTTTACCATACTGGAATTATTTTGGAAATGGAAATCAATTCCAAATACCACCTGCATTTACCCAGCAAACACTGCCTGATGATAGTCCCAATCCTCTTTTAGTCAATGCCAGATATGGACCTACTAACAATGGTAATGTCTTTATCCCTTTGTCTGCTTGGAATATCAATCAAGAATGTCAAAAGCAGGAACTTTATGAAGGCGACCAACCTTATTTTTATGGAGGCTTAGCAACTGGTTTTGAACATTCAGGTTATGATAATAGAGGTAGCATTGAAAACAATCCTCACAATATTGTGCACGGTGCCATAGGAGGGCAAAATCCTCAAACAGGCCTTGGTGGATTAATGTCTAGTCCTAGCACAGCAGGTCTTGACCCTATTTTTTATTTACACCATTGCAATATTGACCGTATGTGGGCTGCTTGGAATTTTACAGGAAAAAATAATCCTAATGAATCACTGTGGCTTAACGGACCGACAGCTACTGGTGATAGAAAGTTTTTTATGCCAAAGCCGGACAGGTCTGCGTGGCAATTTACGCCACGTATGGTCAATAGCATCAGCCAACTCAATTATACTTATGATGACTTATCATTAGGGGCAACACCTATATTGGCAAGTAAAAGCACAGTTAGGCTACGTAATTTTGGGGTTATACTAAATGAAACGAAAAAAACTGATGATGATATGAAACAAAATGGTAATTCAGAATTGGTTGGAGCAAACAATAATTCAATTGTGTTGGGCGCTTCAGGAACACGCACAAGTGTTATTCTTGATTCCAAAGGTTGGAATAAGGTAACAAAAAGCCTTAACAAACTACTTTTGACAGAAAACTTAAAAGAAGTTTCTTCTAATGATCTTCCTGATGAAGTTTACTTGCAATTAGAAGGTGTTAAAGGAGAAGAAGATTCTATTGTTTGCACGGTTTCTGTAAATCATCAATATGTTGATCATATTTCTCTTTTTGGTCTTCATAATGCTTCCTCAAAAGATGGTTCTCACGGAGGCGCAGGACTGACAATAAAATTGGATATCACCAAAATTGTTGACAAAATGCAAATTAACGGTGTAATCGATGTCAATTCTTTGGACGTACTTATTCAGCCAGTAAATATAATAGCAGCAGGTAATGAATTAACTATCGACAGAATAAGTATCTATCGTAAAACCAACAAATAATTGTATGAGGCTATCGAATAGAACTAAAACAGCAATTAATGTTGTGCTTCTAAGCATAAGTTTTATAACCTGGATACTACTTTTGCTAAATCCTGGACAACTTATGACAGTTGGACACTGCCACGTTTCAGATTCGGGAGCTTCAGCAGCATCACTGAGTATGTTACTTGAAATGAATCCATTTCATACACTTTTAGTTGGGTGGTTGTTGATGGTGGTTGCTATGATGCTTCCCAAACTTATTATTCCAATTCAACAGATCTACTCAAAAAGCTTTAAACATATTCGTTTCCCTTCTTCCTTACTTTTTGTATTTGGATACATTACAATATGGACTATTGTGGGGGTTTTTATGATTTCCCTAATTCTTGGATTCCATTTAGTGATGCCTAATTCATATCTTCCTGCCATTGGGTTAGGTATTACTGCAATCATTTGGCAATTTTCACCACTTAAGCAACTCTTTCTTAATCGAGGACATAACCATTGGACATTATCTGCATTTGGTTTTCGTGCATATAAAGATGCATTTTTGTATGGAATGATGCACGGCGTTTGGTGTGTCGGGGCAGGTTGGGCATTAATGTTGTTTCCAATGGTACTACCCTATGGACATAATTTTGCAATGATTATTGTGACTTCCATAATGATTAGCGAACATTTAGAACATCCACAAAGACCCTCTTGGAATTTAAACTTACGTCCCAAATTATTATTTTTTGTTATTTCCCAAATAAAAATTAGAAAATAGAAACCATGGCAATTGATGTTGACCCTTAAATAATCACTTATATACAATCGCTAAGATCTCGTTCGACCTGAAAAGCCAACTCCCGAGCGATAGCAAACAGATGCACTAATAAAACCATGATTCAATCCTTCGGCTGTCGCTCAGGACTGCCTCACCGCTCTACTGTCACCAGATCGAATACAATGAAAGGAAATTTATCTTTATAATCTACCTAAAAACAGTCACCCATCAAATCATAACCCCCAATGAATAAAATACAAATTTTTCTTCTACTGTTTTTTATGATTTCGAATGCCGTTCTGAGTCAAACAAGCGTTAGTTATTTAAAAATGGCAGATTCCGCTTATACTGCAGGCAACAAAGACAAAGCGAAAGAATTATATACAACTGCTGCGAGCATGAACAATCCTGATGCACATTATGCGCTTGCGTATAAGTACGTACTGACCGACGAAGAACGTATTTTCCATTACTCGGAAGCGGCCAAAATGGGACATCAGGAATCTGTTGGAGCAATGTTTGAGGCTCTTTTGTTTCGTGCTAACAGCCTAACACTAGCAAATCCAGAGCAGGCACTCGAAATATACAACCAAGCAAAGGCTCAGAATCCATCATTAACTATTTTTAATGAAAAAGAGTATCTCGCAACGGTGAAAAAGTGTGTCGAAGCAGGACCTTTCGATGCAAAAAAATTTATTGAGCAATATAATATTAAGGAGAATGAACTAAATGGCCCTTATAGTATTTGGGAACTAGCGGAAGAAGCCTCTCGCGGCGGACGATTTGGTAAGCCCAATACAAAACTGGTTTTGCAACTCATAAGCCGAGGAAGCTTTGTACCAGCTGAATTGGAATTTGCTGTAGATTCTATTTATAAAAATTGGAAAGCTAACAAACCCTTCGTATTTAACATTTGTGATTATGTGAGCAGCGGCAGTGGTTTATCTTACTGCTCAGCAAAAGCAGAGAAGCAAGCCAATAAAGAGTATAGCATTCGAATTGAAAAACTTACGGCTAGATTGCAGCACAATGCTGGTAATTTATTGTTGCCTACCTTTACTGTTGCCGAAAAATTTATTGAAGAAAAAGCATGGAAAGAAGAGTTAAACGGCGGTACGGGTTATGCTGCTTGGACCAGAGCATCTATAATGAAACAAAAGAATGACTATTTAAATTTAGTCGAAAAGATAAATAAAGGAATAAAACCTGATACGCTTGCTAACTGTAATGAGGCTGATCGCAAATTAAACAAAACCTATCAACGTATTGTAAGTCAATTAAAGAAAAAGCCCATAAATGATTTTAATGCTTCTGTCGACTACGAGGGTCTCCGCTCGGTACAGCGTTTATGGATTGGCTATCGCGATGCATCAGCGGTACTTTTTCACCAACTAGCCCCTTCGATAAGTGAAATAGTTTGGAAAAACTGGTTAACAGAAATAAGAACCAAAGAACTGAATCAAATTTTAGAATTTAGCTACTAATTTTTCATTTCTTAAAATACCAAAGGAATTGCTACCGTTTCATTTCGCCTCTACAGAAACAAGAAAACAATATTAAACTTAAAATAAAAAACGATGCTAAGACCAACGAAAGACAATTATGTCATTTCAATTAGTTTTAGCATCGTTGTAATTTTATTGCTAAATTACTTTATTTCATTGTTGGATAGTCGGTATATCCCTTTGCTCCTGCTGTATAAAATGTATCTGCATCCCATTCGGTCAAAGCTACACCTTGTTCAAAACGTTCTACTAGATCTGGATTTGAAATAAATGGTTTTCCATAGGCAACCAAATCAGCATCTCCGTTTGCAATTACTTTATCCCCTTTTTCTTTATCAAATGCAGTATTGATAATCAATGTTCCATTGTACAAAGGACGGAAATGTTTTGCGATTTCAGTAACTGCAAAAGGTACTTCGGAAACATCTGTAAAAGGCTCCGACAAATGCACATAAGCCAAATCATATTCGTTTAATTTTTTGATAATATATTCGAAAGTTGGAATGGTCTCTTTATCGACTTCCATTCCGAACATCCCGTGGCAAGAAGGATTAAAACGAGCTCCTATTTTTTGTTCTGGCATTACTTCTTTCATAGCATCTAAAACTTCAAAGAAAAAACGCGCTCTATTTTCGATACTTCCACCATATTCATCAGTACGGGTATTAGAACATCCGTTGAAGAATTGCTGGAATAAATAGCCGTTTGAAGAATGGATTTCGACACCATCAAAACCTGCTTTGATTGCATTTGCTCCTGCTGTTTGAAAATCTTTTACTGTTCTCTTGATATCTTCAATCGTCATTTCTTTTGGTGTCACGGTATCTTTGAAACCAGTATAAGTAAATGCTTTTGCCTCTGGATTTATTGCAGATGCAGACACTGGCAAAGCACCGTTATGAAAATCAGGATGTGAGATACGTCCAACATGCCATAACTGTATAAATATTTTACCGTTTTTGTCGTGTACCCGTTTGGTCACTTTTTTCCAACCTTCGACTTGTTCTGCAGTATAAATCCCAGGAGTATTGATATACCCTACTGCTTCTGCCGAAACTTGAGATCCTTCGGTAATTAATAAACCGGCCGAAGCGCGTTGCTCATAATACAACCCTTGCAAATCATCTGTTGCTACATTGCCTTCATTTGCCGCTCTACTGCGGGTCATCGGTGCCATGACAACTCTATTTCTCAAATCAAGGTTATTACTTTTATAGGGTGTTAAGACATTTTTTGTGCTCATGTTACTGTATTTCTAAGTTAGTATTGACACAAAATTAAAAAAACTAAAAGCGATAGCAATTGACTTGGATCAATTAGGAGATCTTTAACTTTCGTCTAACCCTACTTAAATTTTCGGGAGAAACACCTAGATAGTTGGCAATATCATAATTGGCAACTCGGTTTTCTATATTCGAATAGGAAGTACAAAATTCAACATAGCGTTGTTGTGTGTTTTTTTCTTGGGCAGATAATATGCGTTTGCGTTGCGAGATAAAAGCTTCGGTTACTAAAATTCGGAAATAGCGTTCAAAAATAGGCGCTTTTTCGAATACATGATTTAGACTGTCACTGTCTATTGACAACAACAAAGAATCTTCTATGGCCTCGATGTAAATGCTAGAGGGAGTATTGTTGTAGAAAGCGTCAAAATCTCCAACCCACCAATTTTCTACTGCAAATTGTATAATGTGTTGATTTCCTTTCACATCCATATAGTAGGCCTTTAAACAACCTTTGACCACAAAAAATTCATCTTTTACATGGTTGCCTGGTTGGAGTAAAAATGTGCCTTTGGGAACGGTTACTTCATTTAACATTCCGTTAAAAAATATGACGTCGTCCTCTTTTGGACTGATGTGTTGATAGACGTGCTGAAGTATTGATTGATGCATGGTACAAATATCATAAAATGTTTCGCTTTTTACAATAACAAAAACAAGGATTATCAAATTTCAGAATCGCTTTTCGGTGTAGAATAAAAGGAAACAGATCAAATGAATTAGCTATCATGAAGCCAGAGATTAAACGGATTAATTATCGAAAAACAGAGATCTAATAAAACTAAAAAATACTCCTAATAATTGCGAACGTGAACAACGTAGGTATCAAAAAAAACGCTTATTTTTGAGAAGCGCATTTATTTTTGGAATGTGCCCCAAATCTCAAAACTATTTAATACAATGTTTCAAAACAATGCAATCGATTTTGATTTACTCAAAAAACGTGCCTACAATTTAAGATGGGCCACCGTTCCCGAAGGTGTCATTCCGCTTACAGCTGCAGACCCCGATTTTAAAAGCGCTCCCGAAATTGCCGAAGCGATTTCTAAATTTGCCAAAGACCGCTACTTTTGTTATACGCCTCCCGAAGGACTTCCGGAATTCAAGGAAAGTATTGCAACTTATTTCCAACAACGTCGTAATGTTCCTGTGCAACCCGAATTTGCTTTTCCTGTGGACAGTGCTGCTTTTGGTATTTTTTTGACTTGCAAAGCTTTTTTGAATATTGGTGACGAGGCTATCATTTTTGATCCTGTTGATTTTTTATTCCGTTATTCGATTGAAAATGTGGGTGGAAAAGCAGTTCCTTTTGCTATTCCCCCAGGAACTTCTGAGCTGGATTTTGATGCTATAGAACACTTAATTACCAAACGTACCAAAATGATTTGCTTGTGCAACCCACTTAATCCTACTGGAAAAGTTTTTACCAGAAAGGAACTTACAACATTGGGAAAATTTGCCTGTAAATACAATTTAATTATTTTGTCTGATGAAATATGGAGTGATATCGTCTTTAAACCTGCTGTATTCACGAGCATTGCTTCAATTAATGATGAAATTCGAAATCAAACCATAACCATTACTGGCTTTAGCAAATCCTACGGACTAGCGGGCTTGCGCATTGGAGCGGTGATTGCTCACAATCAAAAGCACTTTAATTTATTAATGGACATCTCTTTGCACAATTCTACAGTGCATGGTGCCACAGTTTTATCTCAAGTGGCTGCTACTGCTGCTCTCAACGAATGTGGATATTACCTAGACCATTTTGTATCACACCTCACAAAGATGAGAACACTACTTGTAGACGAGCTCAATACGATTCCTAGTTTTAATTGCATTGCTCCCGAGGGTTGCTACGTTGCATTTACCAACATCACAGCAACTAAAAAATCCAGTCAAGAAATTTACGAAATCTTACTACAAGAGGCCAAAGTAGCAGTAGTACCTGGACTGAAGCAATGGTTTGGAGAAGGTGCCGAAGGTCATATCCGGATGAGTTTTGCCACGTCTGAAGAAGTGATTCAAGAGGCAATGTACCGCATTAAAACCGTGTTGAAATGAAAGCGGTGATTCTAGGCGGTGGTATAGCCGGAATGACTATGGCGCTATTGTTACGAAAAGAAAACTGGCAAGTCATAATCAATGAGCGCGCAGCGAGTATGCTCAATCAAGGTCATGCCTTCTTGATGAGTGCTGATGGACTTTCCATTTTAGCTGAATTTTCTAAAGAACAGACTTGTACCTTACACAAACAAAATGTCAATTTATTTAGTTTAAAAAGACCTAATGGAGACGAAGAGATCCGAATCAAGTTGGATGGATGGCACTGCATGAAACGTGTGGAACTTATCTCATACTTATATTCTTTTTTCACGAATGAAACTTTAAAGATGGGACGTGTTTTTTCTCATTTTTTATACGAAAATAATAAAGCTAGCGCTGCTGTATTTGAAAATGGAGAAATAGAGTACGGCGATCTTTTTATAGGTGCCGACGGTAGCAACTCCAAAGTAAGAGAAGCACTGTTTGGTAAAGTAACTTTTACGCCAGTGGAGGTGAACGAGATAGTTGGGATTTCAAAAAAAAGAGCTATCGATGATCCTGAAAAAGTAGTTTTCCAGAAATACCAAAGTAAGATCAAAGGTTTAGCATTTGGTTTTATTCCCGCTTCTTGTGATGAATCGGTTTGGTTTATGCAATATGATGTAAAACTTGCTACAGGACATGAAGGGCAAAGTCCTGAGGCACTAAAAGAGTTTTGCTATAAAATGCTTGAAGAATTTCCAGATGAGGTGAGAGCAGTTCTTGACGTCAATGATTTTGCTACTTCGTACATCTGGAAAACAAGAGATTTCAATACTTTACCTACTTTTCACAAAGACAATGTAGTTTTGATTGGTGATGCGGCACATTTGGCTCTTCCGTTTACAAGTGCAGGAACAACCAACGCACTTCTTGACGCCCAAACATTGACAAGTACCCTAATGACATCGGCTACACTTGAAAGTGCTTTTGAACGTTTTTATCAAGAACGCTCTGCCGATCTAACGAACCATCTTGAACAAGGTCGTCTATTGAAGAAAACTTTCTTGGAACCTGAGAAACACAGTGAAAGAGGTTATATTTTACCACTGGTAACCGACAAAGACAAAAATGAAACTACAGATCGTAAGCCACTAAAGATAACTTATTTCACAGACCCAATTTGCTCTACATGCTGGGTGATTCAACCCGTATTACGAAAATTAAAATTGGAATACGGCAATTATTTAAATTTTGAGTATCTCATGGGCGGGCTATTACCTTCTTGGGATAATTATACCCGTGGCAGGATCAAAAACGCTACCGATGTCGCCAAACACTGGGAAGAGGTAAGCAAAGAACACAATACCCCACTGGATGGTGATATTTGGATAGACGATCCATTGGACTCCTCCTACCCTCCATCAATAGCATTTAAGGCCGCACAGCTTCAAAGCAACGATAAGGCAATCTCGTTTTTGAGAAGGATGCAAGAAATGATTTTTATCGAAAAAAAGAATATCAGTAAATGGCCAGAAATTGAGAAAGCAGCTTTAACCTGTGGATTGGATTCAGCTTTACTATTTAAAGATCTAAAAGTAAAAGGACTGGGACTTTTTCAGGAAGATTTGGACTATGCCAAAGAACTAAATATCACTTCTTTTCCAACGATACTATTTTCAATAGACAACGAAATCAAAACGACACTTGCTGGCCTGCACCCCTATGAAAAATTTGAAGAAATTCTTCGACAGTATCTTCCTGACCTCTCCAAAAGCACAATCAAAATCACTCCAGAATCTATGTTTCAACTTTTTAACAACATGACTGAATCGGAATATGCTTTTATAACCAATCAAACGGTTGAAGAGAGCCAACAAATTTTAAGTAATTTATTTAAAAAAGGAGTCATTAAAAAATATGACAGTAAAAATGGTTCCTTTTGGACTTATATCGAACCCTCAAAAAGAAAAAAAAGTAGCGTTTGGTAATCACTTTGCTCGTATAGACAACCTAGGAATGAAAAAAATCTTTAAATTAGTTCGTAGGAAGCTATATATAGAAAAGGAATACAGATTAAAAAACAGTACCACAGCCTAATAAACTAATAAAAAAGGGAAATTAACCAATTGATTATCATGCAAACTTTCTAGCTTTAGCCGAAATATTTTCATTATTTGGCTAAAGCTTTTTCATACTACTTCTTAACATTACTATAAACTAAAAGGCAACTCCTACAAATAATTATAAAATTTATTCTCTGCAATTACTTTTTTGGATAAACTCAACTACTATCAAGTTTAACCACATCCTGTTTTGTTCAATCTGCTCAACATCTGTGGCCAAAAAAAAGTATACCAAAATAAAAAAACACTTCTATTCCCGACTACAATGACCATTTGAAACTGCAAATGGTTCTATGTGAAATTAATTTTGGCCCTTTTTAATTTAAAAAATAAGTTAAGAATAATTTGCAATCCAAAATCGTTTCATACCTTTGCACCTCAAAATACAAGAGGAAAAATTTGAACTGATTGCAACCTCTTCATAATGAACTTAGTTGATTATGAGTGCCAAAGTTTTTTTGGTAGAAAAAAATGCTAAAGCAGATACTCTCCTTTAGTCCTTTTTTCGCAATTATTTTTCCTCGCTTAATTTTAAAAAATATTTATTATGGCTTATTTATTTACGTCAGAATCTGTGAGCGAAGGACATCCAGATAAGATTGCAGACCAAATTTCGGATGCATTGATTGACAACTTTTTGGCCTTTGACGCAGATTCAAAAGTAGCTTGTGAAACACTAGTTACAACAGGTCAAGTGATTCTAGCTGGAGAGGTAAAATCAAATACATACTTGGATGTACAACATATTGCTCGTGAAGTAATTCGAAAAATTGGATATACGAAAAGTGAATACATGTTTGAAGCAAATTCTTGCGGTATTTTATCGGCTATCCACGAACAATCTGCAGATATCAATCAAGGTGTTGACCGTTCTAGCCCAGAGGAGCAAGGAGCAGGTGACCAAGGAATGATGTTTGGTTATGCAACCAACGAAACAGAAAACTACATGCCATTGGCATTGGATTTATCCCATAGTTTATTGAAAGAATTGGCAATTTTAAGACGTGAAAACAAGGAGATTCCTTATTTACGTCCGGATGCTAAATCTCAAGTAACGTTAGAATACAGCGATGACAATGTGCCTGTGCGCATCGAAGCGATTGTAATCTCTACACAACACGATGATTTTGACGAAGAGCAAGCAATGCTTGCAAAAATCAAGAAAGATATTGTGGAGATTTTAATCCCAAGAATCATTGCTAAGAACCCAACTATTGCTCACTTATTTAACGATAAAATTCAATACCATATTAACCCAACTGGGAAATTTGTGATTGGAGGTCCTCACGGTGATACTGGTTTGACTGGTAGAAAAATTATCGTGGATACTTACGGTGGTAAAGGTGCTCACGGTGGTGGTGCTTTCTCTGGAAAAGATCCTTCAAAGGTGGACAGAAGTGCTGCTTATGCAACACGTCATATTGCCAAAAACTTAGTTGCTGCTGGTGTTGCTGACGAAATCTTGGTTCAAGTATCGTATGCAATTGGTGTTGCAAAACCTATGGGAATCTTTATTGAGACTTACGGTAAAGCTAAAGTAAACTTGACAGATGGCGAAATTGCCAAAAAAGTAGAAGCAATCTTTGATATGCGCCCTTACTTTATTGAGCAACGTTTGAAATTGAGAAACCCAATTTACAGTGAAACTGCTGCTTACGGACACATGGGACGTACGCCTGAAACGGTTTCTAAAACGTTCTCTGCTCCAGGTGGTTTAACAAAAACTGTTGAGGTAGAATTGTTTACTTGGGAAAAATTGGATTTTGTTGATCAAGTAAAAGCAGCTTTCGGATTGTAATATTCTGAACTGTTATATAATTTTAAAGGCTGTCTTGATTGTAAGACAGCCTTTTTTTAGCATAAAAAATTGGTATTTACAATTTCAAAGTGAGTCCAATTTTACCACCTCCAAGAGCACTGCTACCTCCGACTTGTAAATTAACACCAAGTTTATCTGTAAAGAAATAGCGCCCGCCAACTTGTAGTCCTACTCCAAGGTCATCAGGACCAATATTATTTACATCTCTTTTAGACCAACTAAAATAACTCAAACTAGCTCCTGCGTATAAATCCCATTTGCTAGGAATATTCAAAAGTTCATTGAAGTGGTAGTTCCCATTGGCTTGAATTCCAAACATGCTATTGTCATAACCAAACCCGTTATAAGATTGGTAAGACAACTCTGCGCCAAGTGTAACATTTTTTGCAATACCATAATCAAGACCTGCATACACAGGTGTTCCCCAATTTGAAGTTCCAAAACCAGCATTAAGCTGCAATCCACCTTTTTCCAATGGAGCTTGAGCATGTGCAAAAACAAGAGAAAATAGAGCTAATAATAGAGCGATTTTTTTCATAATAAAAAGTTTATTTTAAGTTTTATCTGACAAACCTAGTATTTTTCTTTTATGTGCAAATTCACTTTAACACAAAAATAACCCTTTAAGCAAAATGGTAACATAGAAAACTATAAGTCGTATACATGTTATCGGTATTATTAAAAAGCAAAGAATTGTATAAGAAAAAAAAAGGAGTCGCTTCAAGATAGAAACGACTCCTTTTGTATATAAAAGAAAATGTATTACAATAATAATGTGATTCCTAATTTACCACCGCTCAAAGCACTGCTTCCACCTAATTGCAGGTTGATAGCCAATTTATCAGTGAAGAAATAACGACCTCCAACTTGTAATCCTACTCCAATATCATCTGCTCCATTGTAATCTGCTTTTTTACCATCAAATTTCGATGTCCAATTGTAGTAGCTTAAACTAGCCCCTCCATACAAATCCCACTCACTTGGGATATTAAGAATCTCATTGAAATGGTAATTCCCATTTGCTTGGATTCCTAAGATGTTACTTTTGTACCCTGCAGTGTTGTAAGACTGATACGAAAGTTCTCCTCCAAGAGTGAAATTTGGAGCGATACCATAGTCAATTCCTGCATACACAGGTGTTCCCCATCCAGAAGTTCCAATTCCTAGATTCAGTTGCAATCCACCTTCCTCCAAAGGGGCTTGAGCATTTGCAAAACCAAAAGATAATACTGCCAATAACAGAGCGAATTTTTTCATAATTTTAAGTTTTTTTTACTTTTCAAAAGTACTATTTTTCTTTTCATTAACAAACACTATACCATAACAAATAAATTTACAGACAACTTTAAGTGCATACTTATAGATTATACTTCATTGAAAAAACGACGTACCTCGGTTGCACTGTGTATTGCGAATTGGAAGTCGCAAACTGGGTAAAGTTATTATCATTTAGCGATTTTGTATTCAAGATATTGGTCGCTCCTAATTTATACTCCATTTTTGAATTTTTTTTCTGATAGATCATACTTGCACTCAAAAAATCATATTGATTTTGAATGGTTCTAGTATCATTTCGATAATTATAAAACTCATATTCCGATACAAAAGAGAAGGCATTCAAAAAATAATAATCCAACTTCAAAAAGGGTTTGTCCGTAAAGAAGGTCGCTCCACTATATTTGTTCACAATGTAATTATAACCTACTTCTAGATTGGGCAAATTCTTGTAATTGGTTGATGCTTTTACCGTATAACTCTGTGTCAAACTCTGTGTAGTCCTCAGACTACTGTTTTGAATATTATTAAATTTTGACCAATTGACACTCGTACTAAAACTTGCTTTGTAACTCCTTAAAAAAGAACGACCATAACTCCCCGCTCCAGACAATGTTTCGTCTGCTAGATTAGAATTATACGAGGTTGACACTTGATTTACCCCCATAAATACAGAACTAGTTTTGACTGCATCAATCATTTTTGAATAACTTGCATTGGCAAAAATATTTTCAAAATTATACATATTGTATTTAAAATATCTCAAAGAATGCACTTGAGACGTCGCGTTTTCCAAAAGCCTATTTCCACTAAAAAGGGAGCTATAATTGGATAGTACAGAACCCTCAGCCAATTTATTAATATCTGTAAAATTATTGGTCAAGGAGTAATTATAACTTAAGGTTTGTGATTTTTTGATTTGAAACAAAGCAAAGAAATCAGGCAATGCACGATAAAAATTTTGCTGATGATCGCTTCCAAGCTGTGTATTTGTCATGTCATAATAATGTAAACTCACTCCCGGATTAAAGGTAAACTTACCAGTCAAAATTTTATAATGCAAGCCCAAAAACACATCATTAAAATTATATTTCACTTGATTATTATCTTGTGGAGCTGTCAAATCATTTACCGATTGATTATCTAACAGCTGAAAGATATGTGAATTAAAATCTTGATTTGAGTACGTATCACCCACCGTTACATTTATATTACTCGTTTTGGTCAACATATAATAATAATCCAATTTGGCATCGATTTTATTTGTTTTCACAAAACGATCTTGATTGATATTATTTCTACTTTGACCAGATACATAGTCTGTCAAATTAAAAGGTTGACTTTTTAAATTGGCATTATAAAACGGGTTTTCATCCTGAAATAAATGCTGTGCTTCAAAGGCAAAAATATTTTTATCATTCTTAGTATAATACAAATTAAGATTTTGATTTACAGATATAGGATTTTGCTTTTTGTTCGTAAAAATATCTTCGGTAGTACTCACTGATTTGACAATTGATTCCCTAGTCAATGACGATAATTCATCTTGCTTAGACACTTTGGTTAACACATCATAATCCAATTGCAGTTTTTCATTTGGTTTGTAACTAGAACTCAATTTAAACATACCAAAATTGCTTTTTTGAGCTGCTATTTCTTCACTATTCTGTTGCGCACCAGAACCCAATATAGTGGTTTGAGTTTTAGTATCCAAATCAGTATTCGAGGACGTAAGTATTCCAAAACCACTTATATTCCAAGCTTTATTTACATTGTATGAAAAGTTGGTGGCTCCAAATTTAGTTTCAATATCTTGGGCCCTATTATTTCGTAAAAGCGAAATCCCTAAATCATTAGAAGAAACATCAAAACTACTCCCTCCTTTTTGGGCCACACCACGAAAACCACCTGTGAATTTAAAATAATCCTGAATTGTCAATGGCAATTCTCCAATATTATTAAAATTAGTAATCAAGTTAATACTGTATTTTGGACTGTAATAAAATAATTTTGGATTAATCACATACCTACTTTCCTCGTGCGCAACACCTACACCTGCAGTTACATCTCCAAACCAAAAGTTCTTTTTACCCGATTTCAGCTTGATATTCATCGCCACGCTTTCTTCATTATTTTCAACACCTTTTAGGGCTCCAACTTCACTAAAGTTGCGCAACACCTGAATTTTATCAATCGCATCAGCCGGAATATTCTGAACTCCCAACTTGGTATCACCGTCAAAAAAGTCTTTTCCTTCTATCATTAACTTAGTCACTTTCTTCCCTTCAACTTCCACTTCACCATCATCATTTACCTCAACACCTGGAAGCTTCTTCAAGATATCTTCTAGTTTTCGTTCTGTTCCCGATTTAAACGAGTCAGCATTATACACAATCGTATCTCCTTTGATAGAAACTGGCATATCGTGTACAATTTCTACACCCTCCAATTCTATCCCACCCTCTTCCAAGGTGATTGTCTTAGTAATATCCTCTTGCCCCGTAACAATCTCAATAGTTTTACTTTGCATCCCCAAATAACTCACATTAACACTATAATGAGTACCCGGTTTCAACGCCAAACTAAACTTTCCTTTCTCGTTTGTAATCGCATACGAATCCATCGCTTTACTCGCCATATTGACGGCCATTATATTTGCCATTTCGATCGCTTTACCTTTTACGTCTACTATGGTACCATCCAATTTTAGCGATTGCCCCACCATTACTACCGAAAACAAAAACGAGACAACTATATATATATTTTTCATGTAATTATTTTAAAAATGACAAACCAGTTAATTAACGACCTCTTCCTCCACCACCTGGACCACCTCCACTAGATCTCGGATTATTTTCACGGTATTCTTTGGTTTTCTTCACAACCGTCGCATCATAGTCTTTTTGGCTAATCACTTTACCCGAAGTAGCTGCCTTTATCACAGCTTTTTCTTTAGGATTCAATACTATTTTCGAACATAAAATCACCGTTTTACCGTCATTAATCTCCAAAATTAATCCTGGTAAACCCCAATATTTATCAGGACCTTGATTTACAGGGATTTCTGGTGTGTACCAAGCCGTCACCACGCGTTCTGTGGGAGCCTTTATTTGATCCAATAAATTTGTTTTCTTTTCCTTTTCTTCGGCATCTTCTTTTCTTTTCTCTTCGTCAGATCGAGGTCTAAAACTACCTATATCCGTTTCATTCATAGCAACAACAGCAGTCGCTTTAAAGGCATTATACCCACCAATCAATCTCGTTTCTCCTTCCAGTTTCCAATTCAGCTTTACCAAAGAATCTTTCACCAAAAAAGATTTCCCCATAAACTCCTTATCCACCGTATAGTTCTTTTCTTTTACATTTTTATACAGCGTACCGCCTTGCCCCATCATCGAGCTCATCATTTTCATTCGGCCTTCACTGCCTTGCCCTGGTGCGTCCAATTTTTCTTCCTCTTTATAAATAGAAGCCGATTTATCAAAATTTAGAATAAATGTTTTCTCAAATATCGATTTCATTCGCTCCTCAATTTGCTTTTGCCTGTCGGGCGTCATGTTTTTATCGTTTTTAAAACGATCTTTCATTTCCGCAGAACTCGTCTTGGAGGCATACACAGCCATCCCTTGAAACTCCTGAGCCTGAGCCTGCGCACACAAACCCAACGCAAGTCCCAACACCACTCCTATTATCTTTCTACTATTCATAAAATAAATTATTATATCATTTATAATTCTTCCATACACTACTATCCTTCGGGCGTGACCCGCAAAAAAAGCGGGTCGGGCTATCCGTTGCAAGTCCTCGACAAATTCCGCTATCGCTACACTTGTCTGTGGGCTTTCCTCTTCTATCCCTCACGCAAAACAACAACCGTTTCCATAATACGAAACAGATTTTTTCGTAATTTGCATCACTATGAAAAAAGCTTTAATACTCTTACTATTCACTTTTCTTTCAATTCAAGCACAAGACAACAAAATTGTAGCCACCAAAATTAGTTTTGTCCCCACCCAGAGCAAAAATTTTGTTGGACGTGATTTCTACGGTTACAACTATTTTGTAGACAATGAAGTACTATCCAAAATCAAAAAAAAAGAACATTGGGAATTTAAAAATGTCTCCCTAGGAACGCTTACTAACATAGACCTCAATAACCCCTTAAAATTGGTGCTTTTCTACCAAGACTTCAATGCTGTAATTTTATTGGACAATCAACTAAGCGAAACCCAACGCATTCTATTCTTACAATCCGAAATTCCGATAAACGTAAGAGCAACAGGAATTGCAGGATTGAATCAATTGTGGATTTACAACACCCTTGATCAACAAATCGGACTTTATAACTACCTAAACAATACCTACAAAACGATTTCGACTCCTTTTCCAGATACCATTCAATATTACCAAACCGATTTCAATCATTTCTATTGGATAGACGACAAAAACATGGCGTTCATGTGCAATCTTTTTGGAAAAATTACAAATTTGTATAAAATACCTGATTATGAATGGATTGAGTTTATCAATGAAAAAGAATTCATCTATTCCAAAGACCATCTAATTTACTTACAAGATAATAACCAAAATAAAAAATACGAAATTGAGATTGTGGAAAAAACGTTAGAAAAATGCTATTACAAAGACCAAATTTTATCTATTTTTACCAAAGAAGGAATTACAAATTATAAAATCATAACACCGTAATGCACATAGCAGTAGCAGGAAATATAGGTTCAGGAAAAACCACATTAACACAATTACTATCCAAGCACTTCAAATGGGAACCCCACTATGAAGACGTAGTAGACAACCCGTACCTAGATGATTTTTACCATCAAATGGAGCGTTGGTCCTTTAATTTACAAATCTATTTCTTGAACAGTCGTTTTCGTCAAATTATACAAATTCGAAAAAGCGGAAAAAAAGTTATCCAAGACAGAACAATCTATGAAGATGCACATATTTTTGCACCCAATTTATTTTCTATGGGTTTAATGACGCACCGTGACTTTGATAATTACTCCTCTTTGTTTGAATTGATGGAGTCAACGGTAAAAGCACCTGACTTATTAATTTATCTTAGAAGTTCAATACCCAATCTAGTAGGACAAATACACAAAAGAGGTCGCGAATACGAATCGACAATCTCTATTGATTATTTAAGTCGTCTTAATGAGCGTTATGAGGCTTGGATACACACCTATGACCGTGGAAAACTACTAATTATAGATGTAGACAATATCAATTTTGTAGACAACCCCGAAGATCTAGGAACCATCATCAACCGAATTGATGCTGAGTTAAACGGATTATTTTAGAAAATAAAATAAGAGCTGCTGCAGATTTATTCTACAGCAGCCCTTTTTTTATTTACATTAAACCTTTTAAGTCTCACTACTTTTATAATAGCACTCTATTGTCCATACGAAAGAAGTAGAGAACCACAGATTGTATGGCGACTGTGCATTATCTGACATAATAATAATGGCATCTATTGGGTTTTAATTCTCTATTCTTTTCCAAAATTAGAACACAAGCTGATCCAAAACAAAAAAGCAATATTCTTAATTGAATATTGCTTTTTTTATTATGTACCGAATAGATGCCTATTTACAATTTGATAGTAAACAATCCTTCTGGTTTATTTGGAATTGCTTCAAAACGATCTTTACATTCTTGGATAATTCTCAATGCATCATCAAGATCTCCCCATCCACCAACATCAACTTTTTTGTTTTCTAAATCTTTATACACTTGGAAGAAGTGTTCAATTTCTTTCACCAAGTGAGGATTCATATCAGATAAGTTTTCAAGTGAATTCCAGATTGGATCTGAAACGGGTACACAGATAATTTTTTCGTCTGGTCCTTTATCATCAGCCATCAAGAAAACTCCGATTGGCTTAACTTCCATTACACAACCAGGAAATGTTGCTTCATTTACCAAAACCAAAACATCTAATGGGTCACCATCAAGTGCTAATGTTTCAGGAATAAATCCGTAATCAGCAGGATACATCATGGAAGAAAATAACATTCTATCAAAACGCATTCTTTTGATTTCAAAATCATATTCGTATTTGTTTCTGCTCCCTCTTGGTATTTCGATTAAAACATCGAAAGTAATAGTTTTTTCTGCACTCATATTTATTTATCTTTTATTTCAATTTATCGGTTACAAAAATAGTCAAAAACATTTTTATTCCAAGAAATATCGCTCTTAAAACAGTAGATTCTGAAAGCTTTAGGAGTATACAGGACTAGATATTGTAATTATTTGTCTTTTTTCTTTTAAAAATAAAAACCGAAAGAACCTTTTACGGAGAATTTTTGTGCTTCTGGAGCATTTAAATAATTTCCTCTCCAGGCAAAATCGATTCGAAGTACTTTGAAAATATTCCCAATACCAGCACTATATTCCCAATATCCGTTCTCAGGAGCATTATACACAAGCCCTGAAGCATTGATTGCCTTATTTGCATCCGAAATTGAACCATATACCGATTTTACCCCAACAATTTCTCTCCAATTCAGCTTACGCATAAATGGAATTCGACTAAAAAGCCTTCCTCCAAAATTATGGTTCCATTGAATCGTTGCATATTGATCGGTTACAAATTCATAAAAATTCAAGTTACTGAAAGTGTTTTCTATCGTAAAGTAGGTTTGGTTTCCAGGAATCACATTCATCAAACCAAGTGGAATTTGACCAAAAGTTTTCCCTACCTCTACAATAATATTTGATCTTCCCAAAGGCCCAATGATAATAGGTTGTTTATAATACAACTGTATTTTTTCATATTCAAAATCACTACCCAAAAGCCCTTTGAAACCGTGGTTATAATTCACTAAAAAATGACTGTAGGGACTATCAACATTTCCTCGTTCCACACCATAGCCAATCGTTTTTCTGTTAGGTGTATATTGAATTTGAAGACTGACTTCTGATTGTTTTACAGCACTTTGTGTCGTTGTCTGAGTGTTATCCGTGTAATAATCTAAACTAAAAGTATTGGATGCTGACTCTAATGTTCGATAGGAAAAGCCTGTTTGAAAAGTCAAATTCTTAATCGGTTCTATTTCTACAGCCACATTAGTAAGATTGATATTAGTCAACTTACCATTACTTCCTGTAGAAAAAAGGGAAGATGAAGCAAAACTTCGTCCTAAAACATCATTGGTACTGGTCAAACTCGCACCTATTTGCTCCACATCACGTCTATTTCCTCCAGACAAGATAATTCTTTTCTTCTTATCCACCATCCACTTTCCAGAGATGCCGTATTTGAATTTATTATCGCCAAAACCGTAAGCGGTATATCCTTGTAATCTCCAATAATCATTTGGACCAAAATAAGTCCTTCCCCCTAATCGTAAACGAACACCCTCAACCGTATTGTACCCAAAAGATGAAAAAATAGGCCCATAGTCAAAATGTCCAGATTGTATGTACCCACTCCCCAAAATAGAAACAACATTATACAATTGTTTGAACTTATTAACCGTTTGTAAAGTATCAAGCATTTTATAAATACCTCTTTCGTCTTTATTTAGGTTTTCAAATCGATTATCATCCCAATAAGCTTCAGATCTACTATAGACCTCATTATCAATATAATTCACCTCATCTTTGTACAGACTTAGAGGTTTTTCGATATTAAATTTATGATTTTGATACAAAGTAGTACGCTTACCATACATTCCTTTTGATTCTTCTTTTTTATTCAAAGCAAAATCAGACATCATATAATCTCTCGTCAACAAAAAGATGGAATCATTTTGAACTTCAAATTCTTGTTCGATATAAATATCTTTTACCCAGTTAATATTGGCGCTTTTAGTTACCGCCATATTAATTTTCTTAATCGCAAAAGTAGTATCAGACACCCAAAAATCTCCTTTGAAGGTTAGCTCATTTTTTCTTCTTGGGTAAAACAGAATATTGTAACACCACTTTTTATTTACAAAAGCACTATCTCTTAGCACATAATTATAAGTATCAATACCCGTTTTTGATAATGGGCTAGTAAAACTTTTATCAAAAAAGGTCAAGTGATTATTATAAATATCATAGTCTGAATACAAATCCTTGACAAAAGATAGGATTTGCTGATTATCACTAAAGCCCGAATTTTTATTTGCTTTTATTTTCTCTTTTACTTTCTTAGCTATATTGTTTCCATAAACATCGTATAATGATTCGTTGATAAATATAGGTAAATAGGTTTTTCCAGTAACCCTTGATGTGTCCATATGATTAAAGACAAATTCCATACCTTTGAACAACTTACTTTTCATGAAAGCACTATCAATAGTATTCATATCAAACTCGACTTTCTCATACTTTTCCATTTGATAATAATCGAATTGAGAAAGACCATTTTTACGTTTGTGTTCCCATATTTTTCGAAGAATATCCAAAGCTGGATTATTTTTCTTGGATGTTTTTCCTGTAAAAATGGTGACTTCTTTCAAACTTTCGGCAGAAGCAACTATAACTTTAAAGTTATAATTGATCGCTTTGGGCAAAATAGCAACTTTATCTGAATAGCCAACCGAAGTAATTACAATTGCATCATATCCCTTTTCTGATTCTATATAAAAACGACCATCTTCGTTTGACATGGTCCCTTCATTGGAGTCTTTAAAAACAACATTGGCAAATGGTACTGGCTGATTGGAATCATCCAAAATCATTCCACTCACTTTGGTCTGTGCCAAAACATTTGTGAGTGTTCCAAATATCAAAAATAAAAGGATTACATAATATTTATTCATAATTATCTTTTAAAAAAAAACTTCATCATACAAACGCATGATGAAGCTATGATAGTATTCTAATTGAATTTTTTATTTATTCAACACCTTTTTAACTGCTTTTACAACATCACCTGCATTGGGCAACCATTCTGCCAATAAAACTGGCGAATACGGTGCTGGTGTATCTGCTGTAGTAATTCTTTGTACTGGAGCATCCAAGAAATCAAATGCACGCTCTTGAACCAAGTATGTAATCTCAGAAGAAACACTTGCAAAAGGCCAAGCTTCTTCAAGAATTACTAATCTATTTGTTTTTTTAACAGAAGTTAAAATAGCATCAATATCCAATGGGCGAACCGTTCTTAAATCAATGATTTCACAAGAGATACCTTCTTCGGCCAATTCAGTAGCTGCGATGAAAGCTTCTTTGATAATTTTACCAAAAGAAACGATTGTAACATCTGTTCCTTCACGCTTGATGTCTGCAACTCCAATTGGAATGATATATTCACCATCTGGAACTTCCCCTTTATCACCATACATTTGCTCCGATTCCATAAAGATCACTGGATCATTATCACGAATAGCTGCTTTCAATAATCCTTTTGCATCATAAGGAGTAGATGGAACTACAACTTTTAGACCTGGAGTATTTGCAAACCAGTTTTCTAGCGCCTGTGAGTGTGTTGCTCCCAATTGTCCTGCAGAAGCAGTTGGCCCACGAAAAACGATCGGCACATTAAACTGTCCTCCTGTCATTTGACGCATCTTGGCAGCGTTATTTATAATTTGATCTATACCAACTAAACAAAAGTTGAAAGTCATATATTCTACAATTGGACGACAACCGTTCATCGCTGAACCTACTGCAATACCTGTAAAACCTAACTCTGCAATTGGAGTATCAATAACTCTTTTCTCTCCAAATTCTGCAAGCATACCTTTTGAAGCTTTGTAAGCGCCGTTATATTCAGCAACTTCCTCACCCATCAAGTAAACAGACTCGTCGTGACGCATTTCTTCACTCATTGCTTCACAAATCGCCTCTCTAAATTGTATCGTTCTCATATTATAATTGTATATGTATATTTTTCGAAAAGCAAAAATAAATATTTAAAATCACTTAACCCATAATTTAGAACAAAATAATGCGCCGAAATATATAGTTATTTGTTATATCTTCACAATTTGACAGTGTTCAAACACGATAATTTGATTAAAAACACAGTTTTAAACAAATTTTATTATGCGTGCATAGTAAATTATTTCAATTTTTATTCTAAATTTGTAATTCAATCAAGTCATATTAATACTAATATTATAGAAAAACAAGATCCTTACTCGACTTAAATCGAATAAATATCAATTAGTTACCTCTAAAATAGAAAAAATAAACAGGAACCTTATGAAAATACTAGTTTGCATCAGTCATGTACCTGATACTACCTCAAAGATTAATTTTACCAACAACGATTCTGAATTTGATACCAACGGTGTACAATTTGTTATCAACCCAAATGATGAGTACGGATTAACACGTGCTATTTGGTTTCAAGAACAACAAGGCGCTACAGTAACAGTAGTTAACGTTGGTGGACCAGAAACTGAGCCTACACTTAGAAAAGCATTGGCAATTGGTGCTAATGAGGCAATTCGTGTAAACGCAACTCCTACAGATGGTTTTTTTGTTGCCAAACAATTGGCAGAAATAATCAAAAATGGTGGTTATGACGTAGTGATTGCCGGTAAAGAATCACTAGATTATAATGGTGGAATGGTACCTGGAATGGTAGCAGCATTGACCAGTTTTAACTTCATAAATTCATGTACAGAACTTACTATTGACGGTACAACTGCAAAAGCAGTTCGTGAAATAGATGGAGGTAAAGAAAATGTATCTACTTCGTTACCAATAATTATTGGAGGACAAAAAGGATTGGTTGATGAAAAAGAATTAAAAATCCCCAACATGAGAGGGATTATGACTGCGAGATCAAAACCGTTGACCGTTGTTGAACCAATTGAAGCAAGCACAAACACCAAAGCAGTTAAATTTGAAAAACCAGCTGCAAAGTCGGCAGTTAAGTTAATTTCTGCAGACAACTTGGATGAGTTAATCACTTTATTACACACCGAAGCAAAGGTAATCTAGCAATTCGTTTTTAGTCACAATTTTCAGCAACAAAACCTGAAATTTTATACTTTAAACCATTAAACAAAAAAAACATGTCAATACTAATATACGCAGAATCTGCAGAAGGAAAATTCAAAAAAGTAGCATTTGAATTGGCTTCTTACGCAAAAAAAGTAGCCGAAGCATTAGGCTCAACTGTTACAGCAATTACATTTAACACTACCGATGCTTCTGAACTAGCAAAATACGGAGTAGACAAAGTATTAAAGGTAAACAATCCTAAACTAACAAGCTTTACAGCAAAAGCATATGCAGACGCTATTCAACAAGCAGCCAAAAACGAGAATGCTAAAGTAGTAGTTTTATCCTCTACAACCGATAGCGCTTACCTTTCATCGCTTGTAGCCGTTTCATTGGACGCTGGTTTTGCATCGAATGTAGTTGGACTACCTGTAAGCACATCTCCCTTTCAAGTTAAAAGAAATGCTTTCTCAAACAAAGCTTTCAATATTACAGAAATCACAACCGAAGTAAAAGTTCTTGGACTAGCAAAAAACTCCTTTGGAATTGTAGAATCTAGCGCTAGCCTTACCGAAGAAGATTTTTTACCAACAATAAATGATTCTGATTTTGGAATAAAAATAGAATCTACAGAAAAAGCCAGTGGAAAAGTATCTATTGCAGACGCCGATATTGTTGTTTCTGGAGGACGTGGATTAAAAGGGCCCGAAAACTGGGGACTTATAGAAGACCTTGCCGCTGTGCTTGGGGCAGCAACAGCTTGTTCAAAACCTGTTTCTGACTTAGGGTGGAGACCTCACGGAGAACACGTTGGACAAACGGGGAAACCTGTATCCGCGAATTTATATATTGCAATCGGAATTTCTGGTGCAATCCAACACATTGCCGGAATCAACTCTTCTAAAGTAAAAGTAGTAATCAATATAGATCCTGAAGCTCCTTTCTTCAAAGTGGCTGATTATGGTATTGTAGGGGATGCTTTTGAAGTAGTACCAAAACTTATTGAAAAACTAAAAGTTTTTAAAGCACAATAATTTTTTTATTTTTTTTTCTCAAAAGAGCTATCCTAATTATAATTAGATAGCTCTTTTTTGATAAAAAAACCTTAGCCATTTTTGATTTCACAATACGTCAAATACTTTTGCGGCTAAGAAAAGATTTTGTTTCTTTGTATGCTTATCACTTCACTTGTTCGCAATTGTAAAATAAGTAGAATTGGTTACTAAATAATACTCTGATTTTAGTCACTAGAATCTAAAACCTAAAACAAACATGAGCTTAGTTAAACTATCTATAAAAGGCATCTCTTACAGTCAGACACAAAATGGAGCTTATGCTTTAATTTTGAATGAAGTTGATGGCGAAAGAAAACTACCCATTGTAATTGGAGCTTTTGAAGCGCAATCTATTGCGATTGCATTAGAAAAAGAAATAAAACCGCCTCGCCCATTGACGCATGATTTATTTAAAAATTTCGCAGAGCGTTTTGACATCGTTGTAAAACAAGTTATTATTCATAAATTAGTCGACGGTGTATTCTACTCAAGTATTATTTGCGAGAGAGATAAAATTGAAGAAATCATAGACGCAAGAACTTCTGATGCTATTGCATTGGCTTTGCGATTTAACGCGCCTATTTTTACTTATAAAAACATTCTTGACAAGGCGGGAATTTATTTAAAAACAAACCCTCAAGATAGCGACAAAGATTCACAGGAAATTGATGACATCCTTTCTAATCCAGAAACATTTGGAAATGAAGAAGACAATCAACTTACAGATCGTCCTTTTCAAAAAAATAGCCTTCAAGAATTAACAGAATTACTTGAAATAGCAGTCGATAATGAAGATTATGAAAAAGCTGCTAAAGTTAGAGATGAAATTTCTAAAAGGGAATCTTAATAAGCGATATTTTATAAAAATAGAACCTAAAGAACAACCCACAAAACATTATTATAATGAAGCAATATATAGATCTGGTAAAACATGTAATGGAAAATGGTTGCCAAAAAGGAGATCGAACTGGAACCGGAACCAAAAGTGTGTTTGGACATCAAATGCGTTTTGACCTAAACGAAGGATTCCCGATGGTTACAACCAAAAAATTACACCTAAAGTCTATTATTTATGAATTGCTATGGTTCCTAAAAGGAGATACTAATATAGACTATCTTCAAAAAAACGGTGTGAAAATTTGGGATGCTTGGGCAGATGAAAATGGCGACCTAGGCCCTGTTTACGGACATCAATGGCGCAATTGGAATAACGAAGAGATAGATCAAATTAAAGAACTAATTAAAGAGCTAAAAACTAATCCTAATAGCCGTAGGATGATTGTTTCAGCTTGGAACCCATCTGTACTTCCAGACACATCTAAATCATTCGCAGAAAATGTAGCGAATAACAAAGCAGCCTTACCCCCATGTCATGCCTTTTTTCAGTTCTATGTAGCCGACGGAAAACTATCCTGTCAATTATACCAGCGTAGTGCTGATATATTTTTGGGAGTACCTTTTAACATCGCATCGTACGCTTTATTGACGATGATGATTGCACAAGTCTGCAAGCTAGGCTTGGGTGAGTTCATCCATACCTTTGGCGACGCCCACATCTACAATAATCATTTTGAGCAACTTGAACTACAGCTATCCAGAGAACCAAAAGCATTACCAAAAATGATTTTGAATCCTGAGATCATGAATATTTTTGATTTTGACTTTGATGATTTTACCCTAGAGGGATACGAACCACATGCAGGAATAAAAGGAAGCGTCTCTATTTAATCACTAATGCTATTAATAGAAACAAATAAAATAAAAAAATCCGCTTTTCAGCGGATTTTTTTATTATAAACTATACTTCTAATACTCCGTTTTGAGTACCAGCAAATTCATTCCATTTTAAAGAATCTGCTTCATTATCGTTTACGTATTCACCATCAATCACATACTTAAACTCATAAGAAGCATCTTTAGCTAATTCAAAAACACCTTTGAAAGTTCCGTTTTTCAATTTATTTAAAACCCCATCTTCAACACTCCAATTGTTAAAATCCCCAACTACTGATGCATTAGTTGCTTCTTTAGCTTCGACAGAAAATGTGACTTTACAAACTGGTTTCGACTTTATAAACTGTTTCTTTATTGACATAACTATTTCATTTTTAATATTATGTAACAAAGGAAATAAAATATTCTGAAGTTTACACAGTATCATCATAGTTTTACCACAATAATATGTATTGTGTTAATTTTCTAACTATTCAATAATTTAACAAGGAAATTTATTCATTTGCAAAAAAAGAAATCGTTTTCTTATTAACTATTAAACATATAAAATAGCTAGTTTCTAATTTATATTTTATCTTTATACTTTAAAATCACACTTATGGAACGCGATCAACATGAATTATATGAATATGCTAGAAGAAGAATTAAACAAAAAAAACGATTATACTTCCATTTTGTACTACTCATTTCCAGCAGTTTATTTGCTTTCTTGGCTACAAAAATAATAACCTTCACCTTCAACTTGAACTGGCTTATTTTAGGCTTAACCCTTTGGGCATTTTTATTTATTTTACATTTTGTAAAAGTATTTATAACAGATCGCTTTATGAACAAAAACTGGGAAAGAGAACAAATCGACAGGTTAGTCGCTTTGCAGTCAAAAAAAATTACAGACATGTCAACAAAATTAAACGAAGAAACATCAAATAAATAGTATGCGTTATGATAATAATGATTGCTGCAGTAGCAGAGAATAATGCCTTAGGAAAAAACAATGAACTTGTTTGGCACTTACCAAATGACTTTAAAAGATTCAAATCATTAACTACTGGACATCATATAATAATGGGTAGAAAAACATTTGAAAGCTTCCCTAAACCATTACCAAATAGAATCCATATAGTAATCAGT
Organism: Flavobacterium psychraerolatum; assembly: GCF_025960985.1. Taxonomy (GTDB): domain Bacteria; phylum Bacteroidota; class Bacteroidia; order Flavobacteriales; family Flavobacteriaceae; genus Flavobacterium. The sequence continues at coordinate 81,083 of NZ_JAOQMX010000007.1, forward strand.
AGACAAGATGATTACAAGCCTGAAGGCTGCATTGTAGTAGGAAGTTTAAACGAAGCGTTATCAAGATGCCCTAAAGAAGAAGACTCCTATATTATTGGAGGTGGCGAAATATACAAACAAGCTTTACCTCATGCCGATGTGCTAGAAATAACGAGAGTACATCATGATTTTGAAGCGGATACTTTTTTTCCTGAAATAAACCCTAAAGAATGGAAGCTAACAAAAACTGAATCGCAATATAAAGACGAAAGACACCTTTTTGACTATACCTACCAAACTTTTATAAAAAATAAAAACACCCCTTAAAGGGGTGTTTTTTTTACAATGAAATGAGGAAAGACAATCTACTTTTGAAGCAGAATCTGACAACTTAATATAAAAATTACAAAGGTTAACATAGCTCCCGTAAGGAAGATAATAACGTTTGATGTTTTTTGAGAGTACATCTCAAAATAGCCTTTAATACCAAATACCACGAAGGTACTAAAGACAAAGAAAATTAAAATTTCCAAAAACAAATTTAATCCTAAGAACGTATTTTGCGTTAATAACAAACTACCACCTTTGAAAGCGGCACCGTCAAAAAAAGCAACAAGAACAAACGAAATAACTAGCGCAAAAATTACCCACTTGATTTGACCCGTTCTTTCCTTAATAATCATTGTAAATAAACGTTTTTCATTTATAATGTAAAATTCGACATTTTATCCCTTCCCCACAATACCCACTTTTAGTGATATTTCATTAATAACTTCTGCATTTCGCGTCATCTCTTTACTACAACAAACAGACAAGCAACATCACAATACCCTGAAAAACAAGTGATTAAATAATTTAAACACGTATTAACCTACTTACACAGTAAGTAAGAATTACAAATAAAATTTCCAACTTTAAGATAATTAATTCAAAACTAAGACCCTAAAATAATAGCTACTCATAGAATGAATATACATACTAAAAATATTTTTGAGGCTATTTTGGAATACGAATTAAAGTTCAAAATAGATTGTATTATATTTGTAAAAAATAAAAAAATATAATGTCAAAAAATATCACCCCTTATAAAGGTTCCGATTTAAGTAAAAAAGAACAAGTCGCACAAATGTTTGATACTATCTCTGGGAACTACGATAATTTAAACCGCGTAATTTCATTTGGGATTGATGTAAAGTGGCGTAAAAAAGTATTAAATATTGTCAAAAAATCAAATCCCAATACGATTCTTGACATTGCAACTGGAACTGGTGACTTAGCAATATTAATGGCTCAAACCAAAGCTAAAAAAATCATAGGACTTGATATTTCATCCGGTATGCTTGAAGTGGGAAAAAAGAAAATTGCAGCAAAAAACCTTTCTAATACAATTGACATGGTCTTAGCAGACTCCGAAAACATGCCATTTGAAGACAATTATTTTGACGCTATAACAGTTGCCTTTGGTGTACGCAATTTCGAACATCTAGAAAAAGGACTTTCTGAAATTCTAAGAGTATTAAAACCTAACGGGACTTTTGTCATATTAGAGACCTCAGTTCCCGACAAAACACCCTTTAAGCAGGGATATCATTTTTACACCAAAAACATTTTACCATTAATAGGAAAACTTTTTTCAAAAGACAATGTAGCTTATGGCTATCTATCTGAATCTGCAGCGCAATTCCCTTATGGTGAAGCTTTGAACAATATTTTAAGAAAAACTGGGTTTATAGATGTAAAAGCATTGCCCCAAACTTTTGGAGTTGCTACCATTTATTCTGCATCTAAAAAATAATATTGATATTACAGCAAGCGCAAACATGAACAAAATAGCGGCACTTCTAATTTTACTTACACTGTCCATCGAAGGTATAGCACAATCAGGAACTAATATGTTTGGGAAAGATCCTATAATACATCTTGAAAACTTTCAAAAACAAAGAGTTTACTTTGGATATTATCTAGGTTTTAATTCCTTCGATTTTAAGATAGACTACAAAAATAAACAACCTATAGATATATTAGTAAAAAAAACAACCGGTTTTAATGTAGGAATTGTAACCGATTTAAAACTTCAAAAACACATCAATCTGCGTTTTGAGCCGGGATTATATTATACAAAAAGAGATTTATCCTTCCCTGGGTTTCCAACTGAAGGAGAAACATTGCGAGAAGTAAGCAGTACCTATATACACTTACCTTTACTATTGAAATTTTCTGCTCTTAGGACAGGAAATATCCGTCCATATCTTGTTGGCGGAATTTCCACAACATTAAACCTATCTAGCAATTCAAAATCTAAAGATGATAACCTAGAGCAAACCTTCAGAGTAAAACCATGGACGTCAAGTTATGAGCTTGGTTTTGGAATTGATATTTTTTCAGAATATTTTATCTTCTCTCCCTCAATAAGAGGCTTATTTGGTTTAAAAGATGAATTAATAAGAGATAATGATCCAAACAGTAAATGGACAGGAAACATAGACTCCATGAAAAGCAGAGCGATTTTAATCAACTTTACTTTTCATTAACTTTTGTTTTATAGTGACCTTCTAAACTCACTCAGAATAATTGCTGTTGCCGTGGCTACATTCAAACTTTCTGTTTGTTGTAAGTCTCCATAACGAGGAATTGTAAGTCTATTGGTCACTATTTTTTCGATTTCTGATGAAATTCCATTAGCCTCGTTGCCCATTACAATGATTCCTTCTTGAGGTAAACTTGTTTTATAAATTGAATTACTATCCATAAAAGTACCAAAAATTGCCTTGGTAGATTGCTTTAGATATGTATTTAAATCAACATAATTGACATTTACCCTAGAAATAGATCCCATTGTAGCTTGCACCACTTTTGGATTATAGATATCAACTGTTTCTGTAGAGCACAATAATTGTTTGACCCCAAACCAATCACACAATCGAAGAATTGTCCCCATATTTCCAGGATCCCTAATCGCATCCAAGGCCAGTATTAATCCAGATTCAACAATAGGTTGCTCTTCTGGCATTTTGAAAATTGCCAAGCAACTATTGGGAGTTGCGAGGGCAGATATTTTTTTCAAATCGGCTTCATCCGTTATGGTTTTATTTATTACGGAAACGTCTGAAAAATCATTTTTGGTCGTGTACAAATGAACTAGATCAAAATTAGAATTCAATAATTCCTGAACCCCTTTTACCCCTTCAGCAATAAACATTTGATGAGCAATTCGATACTTTTTCTGCTGTAAACTTGTTATAAGTTTGATTTGGTTTTTACTAACCATAAAAATATGTACTTTTGAATTAAATATTTTAGAACACTTGAGAAAACTTTCTACAAAAATATCATTTATTATTCTATTAGGAATATTAATCGTTGCCTGTAACGCCGAAAAAAGAGTTCCAGTTGGAAAACTCCTGCTTACAAAAAACAAAATTCTTGTGAATGGGAAGAATACAACAGAGGAAAATGTCACCAATCAAATATACCAAAAACCAAACGGAAAACTCCTTGGATACCCTTTACGATTGAATTTATACAACCTTGCCAACCTTAATCCAGACTCAACTTATCAAGCCAAATTCACAGCAAATCCAAAAAAATATGAACGCAAATCAAAATGGTTATCTGCCAAACAGGTAAATCGTTTGGGTAAATCATTCTGGTATCACGGTATTCATGATTTTTTAAAAAAAACGGGGGAACCACCAGTAATCATCGATACAATAAAATCCATAAAATCTGTTTCGAGGTTAAAATATTACTATTTTAACAATGGGTATTTCAAAGTAAAAGCCAATTACGAGCTTGATAGTCTAAAACCCAAACGAGGTGAAATACGCTATACTATCACCACAGGAAAACCATACTTGCTAGACACTTTAAAAACCTCTATTACTACACCTGTACTAGACTCTTTATACAATGCAACAAAGGCTTTAAGCTTTTTAAAGACAGGAACACAGTTTAAAACAGAAAATTTTGAAGAAGAAAAGATTCGTATAACTACACTTTTCAGAAACAATGGGGTATACTACTTCCAACCCACATACATGAACTATGATATTGATACCATTCAAAAAGAAGACAAAGCGAATGTAAACCTTATTATTAATAATTATTCATACCAAGATCAAGACTCTACAAAAACAAAACCTTTCAAGAGGTATAAAATTAGCGATGTAAATATTTATCCAGACTATACTGCGAACAACAATAGTAAACCTATAAAGGATAGTGTATCCTATAAAAATTTTAATTTGTATAGCCACGAAAAGCTACAGTACAAACCGCATGCTATTACCGATGGTATTTTTATTAATAAAGGATCTTATTTCGCAGATTCAAAAACCGTCTTAACAACCAGATACTTAAGCAATCTTAAGGTTTTTAATTATCCAATAATTCAATATGAAATTGATAAAAGAGATACGACCTCTAGCTCCTTAATTGCAAAAATATATCTAACTCCTAGAAAAAAATATAGCTTTGGCGCCTCCGCAGATGTAACACATTCCAACATACAAGATATCGGAATCGCTTTTAGCCCTACTCTTTCTATTCGAAACTTATTTAAAGGTGCAGAAACCTTGGAGATTTCCGCAAGAGCCAATCTAGGATCATCAAAAGATTTAGCCAACCCAAAAAATCAATTTTTCAATGTATCCGAGTACGGACTAGATTTTAAATTAAATTTCCCTCGAATATTCATGCCTTTTGGTACAGAAAAAGTAATACCCAAAAGCATGATACCTTCGACTTTGATTGCCATTGGTTTTTCGAGACAAACAAACATTGGTCTTGACAAAGAAAATTTCACAGGTGCTTTTGCATACAATTGGACTCCCAAGAAAAACAATACCGCACGTTTTGACTTTCTTAATGCTCAATTTGTACGAAACTTAAACCCTAACAACTATTTTAATGTTTATGGTTCCTCCTATAATGCATTAAATTCTATTGGAAAAACATATAACATAGACGCAACAAACCTTGATAGTAATGGAAATTTATCCATTCAGAATGGTACTTCTGCATTTACATCAGATGTAATCAATGGAAAAACAGCACTAACAACTACCGATGATGAATACAAATCGGTAAAAAGTATTGAGGAACGACGCGTGAGATTAACCGAAAACTCATTTATACTATCCACAAGTTTCACTTTTTCTAAAACAACAAAAACAGACCTTCAAGATAATACCTTCTACCATGTTAAGACAAAAATAGAATCTGCTGGTTCACTTTTATCAATGATTGCAAGGGCAACAGACCTTCATTACAACTCTAATGGAAACTACGAATTATTCAATTTGGAATACTCGGAATACATAAAAACAGAATTTGATTACATTAAACACTGGGACTTAACCAAAGAGAAAGTCTTGGCTGTACGATCCTTTTTCGGAATAGCAATTCCTTTTGGGAACTCCAAAAATATACCTTTTTCACGAAGTTATTTTGCGGGAGGATCCAATGACAATCGTGCTTGGCAACCTTATAGTCTAGGACCAGGAAGCAGTGGAGCCACAAATGACTTTAACGAAGCCAACATGAAGATTGCTTTGAGTGCCGAATTTCGATTTAAAATCTTAGGACAATTAAAAGGGGCACTTTTTGCTGATGCAGGAAACATTTGGAATGTGCTAGATAATGTTACAGATGAAAAATACACTTTCACAAGTATAAAGAGTTTAGAAAAAATAGCATTAGGTACAGGATTTGGATTACGATACGACTTAAGTTTTTTCATTGTACGTTTTGATTTTGGATTCAAAACCTTCAATCCAGCCTATAATTCGGGTCAAAAATGGTTTAAAGAATTGAATATTTCTAAATCTGTGGTAAATTTTGGTATCAATTACCCCTTCTAATGCTATTTAATTCTTATTTTTGCAGTCTTAAACTAAAAACTAGAAGTAACTAAAAACATTTTAAAATGGCACACAACATCAAACCCGGCGTAGCTACAGGAGATCAAGTTCAAGAAATTTTCAACTATGCAAAAGAAAAAGGTTTTGCTCTTCCTGCGGTAAACGTAACAGGTTCAAGCACTATCAACGGAGTTCTAGAAACGGCAGCAAAATTAAATGCTCCAGTTATTATTCAATTTTCAAACGGTGGAGCTCAATTCAACGCTGGAAAAGGATTATCTAATGCAGGTGAAAAATCAGCTATCGCAGGTGGTATCGCAGGTGCAAAACACGTACATGCTCTTGCAGCAGCTTACGGAGCAACTGTAATTTTACACACTGATCACTGTGCGAAAAAATTATTACCTTGGATCGATGGTTTATTAGATGCATCAGAAGAGCATTTTGCTGCAACAGGAAAACCATTGTTTAGCTCTCACATGATTGATTTATCTGAAGAGCCAATCGAAGAAAACATCGAAATTTGCAAAGGTTACCTAGCTCGTATGAGTAAAATGGGAATGACTTTGGAAATCGAATTAGGAATCACTGGTGGTGAAGAAGATGGTGTTGACAACTCTGACGTTGATAGCTCTAAATTATACACTCAACCAGAAGAAGTATCATTTGCTTATGAAGAATTATCTAAAATAAGCCCTAAATTTACTATCGCTGCAGCTTTTGGAAACGTTCACGGAGTATACAAGCCAGGTAACGTAAAATTAACTCCAAAAATTCTTAAAAACTCTCAAGATTTCGTTCAAAAGAAATTCAACACAGGTAACAACCCAGTTGACTTCGTTTTCCACGGTGGATCAGGTTCTACAGTAGAAGAGATCAGAGAAGGAATTAGCTATGGTGTTATCAAAATGAACATTGATACTGACTTGCAGTTTGCATACACAGAAGGTATCCGTGACTACATGGTGAAAAACATCGACTATTTGAAAACTCAAATTGGTAACCCAGAAGGAAGTGATGTTCCTAACAAAAAATATTACGACCCAAGAAAATGGATTCGTGAAAGTGAAGTAACATTCAACACAAGACTTGAGCAAGCATTTGCTGACTTAAACAATGTGAATACACTATAAAAATCATGAATTATGAGTTGTGAATAGTCAAGCCTCTTGCCTATTTCACAACTCATAACTTATAATTCATAACTTTTAATTAACTGATATGGCTTGGTTTAAACGACAAGAAAAGGGAATCACTACTGCTACCGAAGACAAAATGGATGTTCCAAAAGGACTATGGTACAAATCTCCTACCGGTAAAATCATTGATGCTGACGAATTAGAACGTAACTTATTCGTAAGTCCAGAAGATGGTTTTCATGTAAGAATAGGTAGTGCAACTTATTTTGATATTTTATTCGATAACAATGAATTTGTAGAATTGGATAAAAATCTAACTTCCAAAGACCCTTTGAACTTTGTTGACACAAAGAAATACTCAGACCGTCTGAAACAAGTTACCGAAAAAACCAAACTAAAAGACGCCGTACGTACAGGAGTTGGAAAGTCAAAAGGAAAAGATTTAGTAATTTGTTGCATGGACTTCGCCTTCATTGGTGGATCTATGGGCGCTGTTGTGGGAGAAAAAATCGCAAGAGGAATTGACCACGCCATCAAAAACAGATTACCATTTGTGATGATTTCTAAATCAGGTGGAGCACGTATGATGGAAGCTGCTTATTCTTTAATGCAATTAGCCAAAACATCTGTAAAACTAGCACAATTGGCAGAAGCTAAATTACCTTATATCTCTCTATGTACCGATCCTACAACAGGAGGAACTACCGCTTCTTACGCCATGCTGGGAGATATTAATATCGCAGAGCCCGGAGCTTTAATAGGCTTCGCAGGACCACGTGTAGTGCGAGACACTACAGGTAAAGACTTACCCGAAGGCTTTCAAACCTCCGAGTTTTTACTAGAACATGGTTTCTTAGACTTTATAACCGCTAGAAAAGAATTGAAAGACAAAATTAATTTGTATATCGATTTAATTCAAAACAACGAACTTAGATAAATAAAATCCCGAGCAATCGGGATTTTTTTTGGTATTATACTCCACAAAACATCAGTATATATTTTACCAATAGGAGAGAACTATTTCTTTCCCAAGGACATCCCTCCAGCTTTAAGCCATACTTCCTGCATTGACTATTGCCATACAAAACGAAACTACTTTGATCAACGCTTGTGATATTGATATTTTCTCAAAACACAATTTAAAAGAATAATTTACCTACTTGAAAAATCTAAACAAAACAATACCTAAAAACTGTTTTACTAGATTCGTAAATTAACTTCATCAGAAGGGACAAGCAGAAAGACAAGCTTGTATAAGCAAACTAAAATTTAACACTAGAAAACCTCTCAGAAAGGGTGATAACGCAACATTGACAACCACTTCACAAACCTGTTTGCATTCAGTCGAAAACCAGCAATTTCAAAATACCTGCCAACAAGTTAAGACAACGAAATCAAAGAAAATTTCAAATACTTCACAAAATTGTCGGCAATAGGAATAAGTAGTTTTAAAAAACAAAAACAGTAGTAACATTCTTAACAATCACTGAACTTATAATTCAGTTCTATCGATTAACAAAAAATATTTATACAGGATTTTCCGGATAGATCAGCGTAATCCCTTACTTAGTAAAAAATTTATTTAGCAAAAGTACAGGCTCCATTTTACGGTATCTAACCTGTATTGTAAGTCCCTTTTTATTTTACACTTGGAAACAAATACATATTATCAAAATATCACACAAATTAATTACCAACAAATCCGAAAATCTAAACAAACTATTACCCCAAAGAACCTTTAAAAAACTACAAGCAAAATAGCCCGAAAGATTAATAAATACTAGGAACTTTTCTATAAAAATTTAAAACAATACAAGAGAAAAAAAAGAAAAACGATTAGACTAAAAATAAATGAATGAAAAAAAAATCATTATTTTGGTAAGAAATCAAATTAGAAGAAATCAAATTCAATCAATAAAGTTAGCATTTTGTGAAATCTTAAAAGCAAAAACAATACAAATTTCAAGAAACACAACATAACTAAGTAGAAAACGATCTGGACAAAAACAGCTTTTCAATGGACATTTTAGTATTTATTAGACTCACATATTTACGAATAACCTTAGCAAACCAGTCTATTTACTTATAAATCAAACCTTAAAAGCAATCCTACTTTTACCAAAAGACAATACCTATAAACAACCATCAAAACCATACTAATTAAATTAAGATGTTTGCGACAATTGTTATTTAGCTTTAAGCATTAAACTTCACCTTCTACTATACCTTTATCATTGGATACATAAATTACTAACTTACAAATGACTAAATTCTAAACAAATATTCCGATACTACTACCTCATTAGTAGGCAATTATAGAATATAGTTTCACCAAAATTATTTAATATTTTGTATGGATTAAAATCATAAATAAACCAGTCACCACTTAAGAATAAATAAACAACAAAAAACCCACTCGATTGAGTGGGTTTTGTGGTACCTCCAGGGTTCGAACCAGGGACACATGGATTTTCAGTCCATTGCTCTACCAACTGAGCTAAGGTACCGTGCTTATTGCGAGTGCAAATATAAGATGTTTTTTGGTTTATCCAAGTTTGTTTTGATTTTATGTAAAAAAAAATAGTTCAAAAAAAATTAAAACAAAAAACCCACTAATTTCTTAGTGGGTTTTGTGGTACCTCCAGGGTTCGAACCAGGGACACATGGATTTTCAGTCCATTGCTCTACCAACTGAGCTAAGGTACCGTGCTTATTGCGAGTGCAAATATAAGGTGTTTTTTCGTTTCAACAATACATTTTTTTAAAAAAATGTATTCGTATCTTCGCATAATCAAAATTTAAAATATGATTCTTACCATTGACGTAGGCAATACCCGAATTAAAGCAGCTGTTTTTGAAGTAGATACTATTTTAGAGGTATTTGTTTTCGATAAAAAAGAACTTAAAAAAAAAATTACTTTCATTTTAAAAAAGTACGAAAAATGCGACTACTTAGTCGTTTCCTCAGTTACAGAAATAGAAAAACAATCATTTTTAATTTTCGAAAATGAGATAAAAGTACATTTTGTATCTCATAACGATCAATTTCCTTTTATCAATTCGTACGAAACGCCAAAGACATTAGGGATTGACCGCATGGTACTTGCTTCGGGAGCCGTTTTGAAATATCCTAAACAAAATAGATTAATTATAGACGCAGGCACCTGCATTACTTATGATTACATAAACGACCAAGATCACTATCTAGGAGGCGCCATAAGTCCCGGAATACAACTGAGATACAAAGCCCTACACGAATATACTTCCAAATTACCTTCACTAGAATTAAGTGAACCAAACTCATACATTGGCTCCTCTACTACATCATCGATTCATTCTGGAGTAGTAAATGGACTGGTCTATGAAATAAAGGGTTTCATAGAGGAATATAGCCAGAATAACTTAAACTTTATAATAATTTTAACGGGTGGAGATACAGTTTTTTTGGCTAAACGATTAAAAAATACCATATTTGCCAATTCAAATTTCCTTTTAGAGAGTTTGAATCAAACTTTTCAATATAAAATCAAAAATGATTAAAAAAATAGTAATCAGTCTTTGCTTGCTTTTAGGAGTACTATCATATGCTCAAGAAGGTTCTTCATCTCCTTATTCCTTTTACGGAATAGGCGATGTTCGTTTTAAAGGTACTACTGAAACCCGTTCTATGGGTGGTGTTGCAGTTGAACAAGACAGTATTCATATCAACTTGCAAAACCCAGCGAGTTTTCCAAACTTGAAACTTACTTCTTTTACAGTTGGTGGAACCTACAATACCACAACAATGAAGACAGATGCTTTAAGCGAAAAAGCAAGAAGAACGACAATAGATTATATGGCTCTAGGTTTACCACTAGGAAAACTTGGAATTGGATTTGGTATCATCCCCTACTCTTCTGTTGGTTACAATTTGAGAACCGTTTCTGGTGATAACTCTGAAATTACTTCTACAGCAACTAGTTCAGGTGGTTTAAACAAGGTTTTTCTTGGGGCAGGATACAAAATCACACCAAAATTTAGTATTGGTGTAGATGCTAATTACAACTTCGGAGTGATTAACATCATCAATTCACAATTAAACAGCAACATCCAATCAGGAACAAGCGAAACGAATACATCCAATTTGTCTGGGATAAATTTTAATGTGGGTTCAATGTATCAAACAAAAATCACTAAAAAATTAAGTATATTCAGCAGTGTAAATTATACATTGGCTAATAGCTTAAAATCAAAGAATACACGTTCCATACAAAGTCCATTAGACACACAAACAATAGATCAACCAGACCAAACGATTACGTTTTCATCAAAACTTAGCTTAAGTGCAGGTATTGGAGAAGTAAGAAAGTGGCTAATTGGCGGACGAGTTGTAATGCAAGGCGCTTCAGATATCTCCAACAGTTACAATGTTTCACCAGATGTAACCTACGGTAGAGCAGGAAGTATTAGTCTTGGAGGATATTACATTCCAGATTTCGGTTCATTTTCAAATTACGCAAAACGCATCGTTTACAGAGCTGGACTTAAATACGAAAGAACGGGCTTAATCATAAGAACAGAAGCGATTGACAACGTAGGATTAACGATGGGATTAGGCTTACCTATCTCCGGAACATTTTCAAACATGAATATCGGATTTGAAATTGGCAAAAAAGGAACTACATCCTCAGGGCTTGTTCAAGAAAACTATGCGAATATCAGCATTGGATTGTCATTAAATGACAAATGGTTTGAAAAACGTAAATTTAATTAAGAATATCATTCCATTATTTTAGCACTATCTTTGCGCTATGACTTTTGAAAAGAAAAATAGACTGGTTTATATTGTCACGGCTATAGCTGTGACATTCTTTTTTGGGTGCGAGAGCAATTTCAAGGAAGTTCAAAAAATAAATTTCTCAGAATTTATACCCGGTGGAGATGCAGACAATGTAAATTTAAAATATACAGACTCCGGCCTAATCAAAGTTGTTTTACTGAGCCCAAAAATGTTAGATTACTCTAATATAAGCTTTCCATTTACAGAATTTCCAAAAGGAATTGACGTAACACTGTATGACAAAAAAGCCAAAACAACTAAAGTAACATCAAATTATGCTATTTCATATAGTCAAACAGGTATAATTGATTTGCAAGGAAAGGTGAGAATTATTTCGCAAGATGGCCAAAAACTAGAGACCGAACAGCTCTTTTATGACCAAAAAAACGAATGGTTTTACACCGAAAAAAGATTTAAATTCACTGACCTAAAAGGAGTTTCGAATGGACAAGGAATCGATTTTAGCAAAGATTTCAAAGTAATCCATTCGCAAAAAATATCCGGAGAAGTTGATTCAAAGGAATAAAAGAGTATAATTACCTAAATAACATATTAGTTAAAAATGAATTATTTAAAATACACACAATACGTTTACTTAGTTTTTGCAATCTACTTTATTTACGATGGCATAATAAAATGGACTGAGGAAGGAGCAAATCCATTGATGCAATTTTTTATTGCTGGAATGGCTATCTTCATGTTTTTCTTTAGAAGAAAATTTGCTAAAAAAACTAGTGGTCAAAATCGTAAATCCTAAATCATGGAAATTAGTATTATAATATTGTGTTTAATACTAAGTGCTTTTTTTTCAGGGATGGAGATTGCATTTATTTCTTCGAATAAGATATACCTTGAAATTGAGAAGAAACAAGATAACTTTCTATCAAAAATCCTAACAAAACTTACAGAAAAACCATCTAAATTTATCGCTGCAATGTTGATTGGCAACAATATCGCATTGGTTATTTATGGGTTTTTTATGGGAGATTTATTAATGAAGTGGATCAGTACTTTTGATTTCTTATTATCAAATCTAACGAATCTACTAACCCAAACTATCTTATCTACTTTGATTGTTTTGATAACAGCTGAGTTTTTTCCTAAAGTTTTTTTTCAAATCTACGCCAATTCACTTATTAAGTTTTTTGCTATCCCAGCCTATTTTTTCTACCAATTATTCTACTTTGTTTCCACTTTTTTTATCTGGGTTTCCGATTTCATTCTTAAGAAATTTTTCCGAACCGAAGGAGATCAAATACAAATGTTCTTTAGTAAAGTAGAGCTAGGAGACTATATCACAGAACAAATGAGCTCAGTAGAAGATAATGACGAAGTAGATTCTGAAATACAAATGTTCCAAAATGCCTTAGATTTTTCTAGTGTAAAGGCTAGAGACATCATGAGTCCCCGTACAGAAATAGAAGCTATTGATTTATTTGATACTATAAAGCAGCTCAAAGAATTATTTATAGAAACAGGTTACTCAAAAATTTTGGTCTATCAAAATTCATTAGATGATATTGTGGGCTATGTACACTCTTTCGACCTATTTAAAAAACCAAAAAATATCAAATCGATTGTCATTCCAGTAGAATTTGTTCCAGAAACAATTTACATCAAAGACGTAATGAACCTACTAACTAAAAAAAGGAAAAGCGTAGCAGTTGTAATTGATGAATACGGAGGAACTTCTGGAATAATTACCATTGAAGATATTGTAGAAGAACTCTTTGGAGAAATTGAAGATGAACATGATTCGAATGAAGAATTGATTGAGCAAGTTCTTGAAGAAGGTGGTTTTTTGTTTTCAACTCGATTTGATGTTGAATATCTAAATCAAACCTATAAATTAAATATTCCGGAGAGCGATTCATACGGAACACTAGGAGGCTATATTCTTGATTTCATAAATGATATTCCACAAAAAGGAGAAATCATCATTATTGGAGATTATCATTTTGTGATTGAAGAGGCTACAAATAAAAAAATTGAATTGGTAAAAATGACTATAAAAGAATAATTTGTTTTATTCTAGCATTTTTTTTCTAAAATAAAAGGATACAATTGTAAATATTAATCATATAATTGTATTTTCGCAACCTGAATATAAAATTAACAACAATAGAAATGGCAGTTTTATCAAAAATTAGACAACGTTCCGCTTTAATGATTGCAGTTATTGCATTGGCTTTATTTGCATTTATCATTGGAGATTTATTCAAAAGCGGTAGCTTCAATAGTACTTCTAAAGATGTAGGAAGCATCAATGGGAAAGATATTTCATTTGAAGACTTTAGAATAAAAGTAAGTAATGTTGAAAAAAGTGGTCAAGGAATCACATCTACAGCTGCAGCAAGTAGAGTTTGGGATGAAGAAGTATCAATCGCTTTGTTAACTTATGAATTTGAAAAACTAGGACTAAGAGTTGGTGAACAACACCTACTTGAAGTATTAAAAGCAGATCCTAACATTGGTCAAAACCCTCAGTTCTTAAATGCTGCTGGTATTTTTGACTTGGCTAAATTTAAAGATTTTTTCAAATCTAATCCTGAATTAGCGGCAAGCTTAAAAGAAAGAGAACAAAGCGCAGATTTAAATGCTAAATTTCAAATTTATTCTACTTTAATTAAAGCCGGAACTTACACGACAAAAAGTGAAGGAAAACTTAAATATGAAATGGAAGCAGACAAAGTGAGTTTCGCTTATGTTGCTGGATTATTTTCAACAATTAAAGACAGTGATGTTAAAGTTTCTGATGCTGAGATCACTGATTACATGAATAAAAACAAGAAGAGATTCAAATCTGACGAAACTCGCGAAATAGAATATGTATTAATTCCAGACAAGCCTTCAGCTGAAGATGTTTCTGAAATTAAAGCAAAAATTACTGCATTATTATCTGGAAGTGTAGTATACAACCAGGCTACTGGTAAAAACGATACATTAGCAAGTTTTAAAAATGCTAAGAATATTGCTGAGTTTGTAAACTCAAATTCTGATGTACCTTACGATTCTACTTATATTGCAAAAAATCGTTTACCAGCAATTGATGCTGACAAACTATACAATATGGCTCCAGGAGAAATTTATGGACCGTATGTAAATGGAGATTATTACAGCATCTCTAAGTCTTTGGGTAAAAAGTTGGGTGTAAATGCAAAAGCAAGTCATATCTTAATTAGTTTTGAAGGAACACAAGTTCCAAACCAAAAAGAAAAAAGAACAAAAGACCAAGCTCGTGCCAAAGCAGAAAGTATATTTGCACAAGTAAATGCTAACCCAGAAACTTTCTTAATGTTGGCTTATACAAGTTCTGATGATTCATCTGCGCAACAAGGTGGTGATCTAGGCTATTTTGGACCAAATCAAATGGTAAAACCATTTAATGATTTCGTTTTCAATAATGGTGTTGGTAAAATAGGATTGGTAGAAACTGACTTTGGTTTCCATATCATTAAAATTACAGACAAACAAGATGGAGTTCGCTTAGCTACTATCTCTCAAAAAATTCAACCTTCCGAAGCAACTTCTGATAAAGTATTTACAGAAGCAACTAAATTTGAAATGGGCGCTGCTGATAAAGACTTTAATCAAATAGCAAAAAGTATGAATCTTACAGTAAATCCAGCTGTTGCTGTTACTGCCATGGAAGAAAACTTTGGTTCATTGGGTAACCAAAGAGCAATTGTGAGATGGGCATTTGAAAATGACACTAAAGTAAATTCAATCAAACGTTTTGAAATAGCTAATGCAGGACACGTAATCGCTCGTTTGAAATCAATTGATGATTCAGGATTGGTTGCTTTAAGTCAAGCAAAACCATATGTTGAAGGAATCTTAAAAAATAAGAAAAAGACAGAAATGATCAAAGTTAAAATGGCTGGAAGTTCTCTTGAAACAATTGCAAAAGCAGTTAGTACAACAGTGCAGCAAGCAACAGATTTAACTTTGGATAATCCAACACTTGAAAACGCAGGCGCAGAACCAAGAGTCGTAGGAACAGCATTCGCTTTAACAGCAAACAAGATTTCTGCTCCTATTGAAGCCAATACAGGTGTATATGTCGTAAAAAACATTAAAACAGTAAAAGCTATCACTATTAAAGATTACGCTCCTTATGTAGCTAAATTGAAAGCACAGTCTGGAAATGATGCTAGCAGAGTATTACCTGCATTGAAAGATGTAGCAGAAATAAAAGATAATAGAAAACAATTTAATTTCTAAATCTTACTTAGTAATTATTTAATTCAAAAAAAATCCGATGCTTATGGCATCGGATTTTTTTTGTTCTCTATTAATAGTTAATTGTATGAGAGCACTAATTATTAACCCTTTATTGCATAAGCGTTGTTAAACATCAATTCTTTCTCAAGCATTTAACAGCTACATACTTAACCAAGAATACACAAGGAATTCAGCTCTAAGTTGCTTTATGCTTCATTTCTACAACTTTTAAGAACAAATACATTACGAATACAAAAAAGGCACTATTGTTTTAAAATATTTCCTAGTAACCTTTTAGCTTAAAATTAAATCATCATATTCAAAAATAATAGTATATCCTTTTTCAACGAAATAGGCAGTTGGGTTTTCAGTAGAAGTAACCATTATAAAATCACCTCCCCAAGCTCCAAGACTTTTTATCGATCCGTTGAAATCATTAAAAAGTAATTCTTTGACAGTAGTAGTTTCTAATATGAGGCTCATTTGTGACTCATGCGTAACAAGTGCTTTAGAGAATTGGGCAATCGTTGAGGATTGGATTACCTCTTCTGTGAGTTGATTGACATTTTGGATATTTGTGGATAGACCTTTATTTTTGTTAATTTTGTAATTCGTAATAGCTGTTTTACTACTTTGTTTTTTATTGAGATAGACAAAGAAAATATGGTTTGTAAAAGAAGGCTGAAAAACAATCTGTTGTATGATTGGTTTCCCATTTTTCAATCGATAGGTAATTGGACTATTGTATTGAGCACATGCTACATCGTAACCGCTACCTCCAAAACTAGTATTTAGTAATTCAAAAGCATCAATCTTTAGCCATTGAGCAATATTATTGATTAATGTAGAAGACGTCCCTAGTCCCCACTCTCTAGCGAAGGTGAGTTTGGTTTGTATATTGTATCCTTTATTTTGTTGAATAAATGTAGGGTTTACTAAATATGCTTGATACAAAATACGAATTAAAGTTGTCTTTACAGTTTCTATGTCAGTTATTGCATAATTGACAATTTCAAAAAATGAAATACGATCTTCAAACCATATACTTCCGTCAGAATCATAGCTTGTCCATTGCACTTCTTGATTTTGGCCTTCAGAAATAATTAAACTTTGCCCCAATTGTGTAGGCAATGCAAATGCATTAGCACCATCCAAGACTAAATATTCACCTGTGATTAAAAGTTTTCCGTTGCTGTAATAAGTTGTAGTCTCCATTTTCATTGAAGTATTTTTGTTACGATTCGTTAATACAAATGAATTAGAATAGCAGTTTATACAAAGGTGTTCTAATAAAGTTTGATGTAGCATTTGTACCTAACAGGATGATTAGTATTATTTTTTATCGAAATAAAAGCAATTTAGATTTTACACTAATTAATTATTTTCTGAAGTTCTCAACAAAATTAACAACACCACTATGCGAAACTGTATGATGTTTGAAATATTTACGAACCGCGTGTCGCTCTGTATCTGTAGCTTCTAGTTGGTTGAGTATGTTATTCAAATGCATTTTCATATGTCCTTCTTGTATTCCAGAAGTAGTCAACGAGCGTAAGGCACCAAAATTCTGAGCCAATCCTGCGACAGCTACAAATTGCATCAACTCTTGTGCTGATGGTTTTTCGAGCATTTCCAAAGATAGTTTTACCAAAGGGTGCAAGCTAGTCAAGCCTCCAACGGTTCCCAAAGCTAACGGAACTTCGAGCCAAAAGGTAAATATTCCGTTTTCTATCTTTGCATGTGACAAACTAGAGTATTGCCCAGATCGTGATGCATACGCATGGATACCTGCTTCGACAGCACGGAAATCATTTCCTGTAGCGATGATAACGGCATCAATTCCGTTCATGATACCTTTATTGTGTGTTACTGCTCGATAGGGTTCTACTTCGGCAATTTGAACTGCTTGAACAAAACGTTCTGCAAATGCAGTAGGATTCGGAATATGTTTTTCTTCCAATGCTTCCACAGGGCACGATACCTCGGCGCGTACAATGCAATTGGGCACGTAGTTGGACAAAATGCTCATCACAACTTGTATGTTTTTTTCTTCCTCGGTAAACAACGTGTACTTTAACGCTTCCTTTTTTAAGGTGTTTGCAAATTGCTCCAAACAGGAATTAATAAAGTTAGCGCCCATGCTGTCTTTAGTTTCAAAAGTAGCGTGAAGCTGAAAGTAATTTGGAATCAAATTGGTTTTGTCTTTCAATTCGATATTCAAAATACCACCGCCACGTTTTTGCATATTGGCCGTGATGCTTTGGGTTTCGCTAAAAAAGGAGCTTTTTGCCTGCGCAAAAAACAATTCTAGCTTGGAGATATCCCCTTTGTAGATAAAGTGGACTTGCCCTATTTTCTCAGTATTTAGCACTGTTGCTTTAAAACCGCCACGAGTTGACCAAAATTTGGCTGCTTTTGATGCTGCTGCTACAACAGAGCTTTCTTCAATCGCCATCGGGATAGTACTGTATTTTCCGTTGATCAAAAAGTTGGGTGCTACTCCTAGAGGAATGTAGAAATTGGTGATGGTGTTTTCTATAAATTCGTCATGAAGTTTTTGAATTTTCTCATCAGTATTCCAATATTGCTTCAATAGTGCTTTGGCTTCATCGGGTGTTGAGAAATATTCTTTGGCAATCCAATTTATTTTTTCTTCTTTAGATAATTTTGAAAATCCAGTAATAGTATGGTTCATTTTTTTTTACTTAAAGAACAAAGATACTTTTTTTGTGTTTGAGTCTTCAGGGATGTTACTTAGTTTTTATAATAAAAAAACAGGTATATAAAAGTTATACAATTGATTGAAACAAATACGATTTTTACTTTAAAACATCCATAGCCTCAAGTGCTAACATTCCACTATTTACTTCTCACAAAATAATTAAATATGCTTTACGACACCCTTTGACACAACAATCCAAAACTCCCGTTTAACATTAAGTTTATCTTCTCCAACACATGAAGATGATTTCAATATTATTTGTCTTTATTATTAATTCCACGAACAAATGCAGTACTTATTATGTAAGATTTTGCTAATGTATCTACAGATAAAATTAGTTGGTTTGCAAACACGGAATAGTTTTAACAAAAATTCAGCTAATTGTTGCGAAAAAATCACTAAAATTGGTCTCTTTTAAGTTTTTAAATATTTTATATGAGTTCGAATCGATTTTTGTTGTTATTATTATTTGCAGTGACGGGCATTTTTGCCCAACAGAAACTGACAGTTGAGACGCTTTATGATGGTAGTTTTCGCCCTCAAGGAATGGCAGAACTACAAGCCTTAAAAAAAACCAATCAATATACAGTCCTTAATTATGATGAAGGAACCGGAAGCATCCAGATTGATTTGTATGATTTTGCTAGCTTGAAAAAGACAGCAACATTATTTGATACCAAATCATACAGCCGCTTGCCAATGGTGCAGAGCTATAGTTTTGATGCCTCTGAAAATTTAATTTTGATGGCATGTAACAAAGAGTCAATCTACAGACATTCGTTTACAGCGGATTACTACGTATATGATATTGCCAAAAAGCAATTGCAAAAAGTGGGAGACAAAGCTATTCAAGAACCTACATTTTCTCCAGATGGGAAAAAAGTAGCATTTGTTCAGGATAACAACCTATATGTTTATGATTTGGCAACAAAAGCAACAACTGCTATCACCACAGACGGAAAGAAAAACGAAATCATAAACGGAATTACAGACTGGGTTTACGAAGAAGAATTTGCCTTTGTACGTGCCTTTGACTGGAGCACCGATAGTAAAAATATAGCTTTTATTCGATTTGACGAAAGCAAGGTTCCTGAATTCTCGATGAGTATTTTTGGTACTAGTTTGTATCCTACAATTGAGAAAATCAAATATCCAAAAGCAGGAGAGAGCAATTCTGTTGTATCCTTGCATTTGTATAATGTATCTTCAAAAAGTAGCAAAAATGTAGATTTGTCACAGTATAAAGATTTTTTGAGGTAAGCAGTTAAATTCATATCTTTAAAGTATTGAAAAACATAGAAATAATGGAAATTTTTAAAGGTCAAAATCTCATAGAGTT
>NZ_JAOQMX010000008.1 GCF_025960985.1 Flavobacterium psychraerolatum
CAGAGAACTCTATGAGATTTTGACCTTTAAAAATTTCCATTATTTCTATGTTTTTCAATACTTTAAAGATATGAATTTAACTGCTTACCTCAAAACAATTATTAGATTTACCTCTACTAATTCTGTATGTAAACAACAAATTAATTATCTTCTTTGGCGATACTATCTCCCTCGAATTCGATGATATAAATATCCTCACTATCCTTTTTCATAAAATATTTTTCACGAGCGTACTTCTCAATTTGTTCTGGATTTTTGAGTTGTTTTATTTGCTTCTCATCCTTCTTTATTTCTTCTTGGTAGTAAGTCCTATTTTCTTCTAATTCCGTAATTTGATTATCCAAAATACGGTGATCGAAAAAAGAATAGTTATCTAAAAAAACCATCCAAATACCAAAAAACAACAATACCCACATGTATTTATTGCTAAGAAACTTAAACCATGCTTTATCTTTGTAGGGATTGGCCATTGTACAGATTTTATTGTCAAAAAACAGCTGTAAATAAATCATCAAAATGATATAATTACTAAATGCTTTTAAACTTACTAATTGGATATAAAATTACAATAAATTAGAGTAATTTTTGATTTATTAAGGCACGAACTACTTCGATTGCAACACGATTGTGTCTATCATTCGGGATAATGATATCTGCAAATGCTTTTGTTGGTTCAATAAATTGCTGGTGCATTGGTTTTAAGGTATTTTGATAACGACTTAATACCTCGTCCATATCCCTACCTCTTTCTGAGATATCACGTTTCAAACGTCTAATTAATCGTTCATCCGAATCAGCATGAACAAAGATTTTTACATCGAATAAATCACGAAGTTCTGGATTGGTAAAAATCAAAATCCCTTCTACAATTAATACTTTACGCGGATGAGTACTCACATAATCCTCTGTCCTATTATGCGTCACAAAAGAGTAAATAGGTTGATTAATCGTTTCTCCTGCTTTCAAACCTTTTAAATGACTTACTAAAAGTTCAAAATCAATAGCTCGTGGATGATCAAAATTTATTAAAGCACGCTCCTCAAAACTTAGATGATGGGTACAATTATAATAAGAATCTTGGGAAAGAATGCCTACTTCTGCCTCTGGAAATTGATTTATAATTTGATTAACAACAGTTGTTTTTCCACTTCCTGTTCCTCCGGCAATTCCAATAATTAGCATATTTTGTTTATTTTCTGGTAATAAAGCACAAAAATAAGAATTAAAATGAATGCCCTTTTACTTTTACAATAAACATTTCAACAAGATTAATTTTAACATCAACTAAGAAATAAATATCCAAAGACTATATCTACAAAACATGGTTGACTTGTACTACACGTTTTGCGTAATAACTTTCTTTTACTGATGAAATGATCACACCTGAATTAGAGGCATGAATAAACTTAACATCTCCATCTATAGCTTCTACGACCATACCAACATGATTGATTCGACTCCCACCTCTGGTTTTAAAAAAGATAAGGTCTCCTTTTTTGGCATTATCAACCTCTACTACAGTACCATAGCGTGATTGCTCTAAAGAAGTTCGCGGTAATTGTATATCGTGGGCTGCATAGGTAACACACATTAAACCCGAACAGTCAAAACCATCTCTAGTCGTTCCGCCCATACGGTAACGAATTCCCAAGTTATCAGAAGCTGTAGAAACTAACCCATCAGCAAACTCAACACCATAATTGAATCCAGGTTTTTTATCCTCGGCCGCAGCAATTTCCATATTTCGCTGTTTTTCTTCTGAAGAAATATTCACCACAGTCGATTTTTGAATAGTTAGAACAGAACCTACAATCAATTTCCGATGTATTTTAGGATTCATTTCCTCTAATTCTTTAACTGTAATTCCAAAATCAGTAGCAATTCCGTACTTAGTTTCTTTTGCTAAAACAACATGCGTAATAAGAGCATCCGTTTTACTTTCAATAGTAGGATCAATAATCGGTTCTTGTGTAGCATTTTGATTTAACGTCTTTTTATCTTGAATAGTCGCAGTTAAATTCCCTGATGGAATAATCAACTTTTGCCCTATTCTAAGACCCTGACCATCAAATAAATAATTTGCTTTATCTAGATCCTCCACCGTAATACCATACTCTTTTGCAATACCATATTTTGTTTGCTTTGCTAGTACCTCATGTTCAATAATTTCACTTGGAGTAATTAATTGTTTTGAAGCTATAGTCTCAATTGTTTTTTCTGCCGTAATTTTCTTTTCAATAATAGCAGGTTTTATAACCTTAACCTCTTCAACAGCTTTTGTATCTACTACTAATTCTGGAATATATTTCTTGACTGGTATAACAATTTTTTGTCCAACTTTTAATTCTTCTGTTTGTAAAACTGGATTTGCAACATCCAATGCCGCTACAGTAATCCCATGTTCTTTAGCAATATTGTATTTGGTATCCTTAGGAAGAACCTCATATTCTATTCCGCTAACCGCCCCTACTATTTTTTCATCCGTTTTAACTACCGACTTATTTTCTATTTTCACGGGAATTTTAGCTGCTTCAGCAATAACTACTTCTTGATTTGGGACATACTTTTTCACTGGAATTAGTATTTTTTGGCCTACTTTCAAGTCTTGGGTTTGCAAAATAGGATTTGCTTTATCTAAGTAAGCAACGGTTATCCCATAATCTTTAGCAATACTGTATTTAGTTTGTTTAGGCAACACTTCATAATCAATTCCCTCAAAAGAACCCACAACTACCTCATTATTAGTCGGTTTTAGTGCAGGAACTTCAGTTTTTACTTCCTTACCACCTGAAATAATTATTTTTTGTCCGATTTGCAGCCCTGCATCTTTAATTGATGGGTTACTTTTGTACAACTCATCAACCGTTACTCCATACTTTCTTGCAATACTGTAAGGTGATTCTTTGGCTTCAACTACATGAGTAGTTTCATTAGAAATACTGGAACCCGTTTTAGCCGTAACAAAAGGAATTAATAATGTGGATTTAAATTTTATTCCTTTTTTAGCTTCGGGATTAAGCTCATAAATCTCTTTTATAGTAACATTATATTGTTGTGCTATTTTTGAGATTGTCTCACCTTTCGAAACAATATGTTCTGTAGTTTTTTGCTGTGAAAATGCCGTAAACCCTATTAATGAAACCGAAACTAAAATCCAACTATAACACTTCATACAATTAATTCGTTTTTATTATAAAAAAAATGGCTAAAACTAATACTACTTAAAAAGAAAGATTATAGTTTATTATTTAAACTTATTCTCGAAAAAATAAATTAACACCATTCACAGAACGCAAAATTAGCCCATTTATGCAAATATCGCACTTTTTTTAACAACTCTTTATAGTCCTTTTAATAATAATAAATTAAAAAAGCGCCCTGTTTACACAGAGCGCTTGAGAAATATAATTTAAAAAATATCTATGCTTCAGCAGCAATTAAGTTCAAAGCTGATCCCGCAACATACCAACCAATTTGACCTGCATTATAGGTATGGTTTGCTAAGATTAAATCTTTAGTTCCATCAGCATGTACAAATTCGATTGTCAACGGTTTACCTGGAGCAAAATCAACTAAATCAACAATATTAATAGTATCATCCTCTTGAATTTTATCATAATCAGATTCTGTTGCAAATGTCAATCCAAGAAGTCCTTGTTTTTTAAGATTAGTTTCATGAATACGTGCAAAAGATTTCACCAATACTGCTTTCACTCCTAGAAAACGAGGTTCCATTGCAGCATGCTCACGAGAAGAACCTTCCCCGTAATTATGATCTCCAACTACTATAGAAGGAACTCCTGCAGCCTTGTATGCACGGGCTACAGCGGGAACAGCATCATAAGTACCTGTTAATTGATTTTTCACAGAGTTTGTCTTTTGATTGAAAGCATTAACCGCACCAATCAACATATTATTCGAAATATTATCTAAATGCCCACGGAAACGCAACCATGGTCCAGCCATAGAAATATGATCTGTTGTACATTTACCAAATGCTTTAATCAACAACTTAGCACCTGTAATATTTTTACCATCCCAAGCTTCAAAAGGAGCTAATAATTGCAAACGATCAGAAGATGAATCAACTTCAATCTTTATAGCAGAACCATCTTGTGCCGGAGCTTGAAAACCATTATCATCTACCTCAAAACCTTTTTTTGGTAATTCATCACCATAAGGTGCCGTTAACTTCACTTCTTCCCCATTATCATTTAATAGAGTATCTGTAAGTGGATTAAAATCTAACCTTCCTGCAATTGCTAAGGCCGCAACCATTTCTGGCGACGTCACAAACGCATGCGTATTCGGGTTACCATCTGCCCTTTTAGAGAAATTACGATTGAAGGAATGTACAATTGTATTTTTTTCTTGTTTATCAGCACCTGCTCTATCCCACTGTCCAATACATGGCCCACAAGCATTTGTAAATACTTTAGTTCCCATTTTTTCAAAAGCGGCAATCATACCATCTCTTTCTATAGTGTAGCGTATTTGCTCAGAACCAGGATTAACACCAAACTCCGCTTTAGGAGTAATACCATGTTCTACAGCTTGATTCACAATTGACACTGCACGAGCCATATCTTCATAAGAAGAGTTGGTACAAGATCCGATTAATCCCCA
Source organism: Flavobacterium psychraerolatum (assembly GCF_025960985.1). Taxonomy (GTDB): domain Bacteria; phylum Bacteroidota; class Bacteroidia; order Flavobacteriales; family Flavobacteriaceae; genus Flavobacterium. The sequence goes on from NZ_JAOQMX010000008.1 coordinate 4,627, forward strand.
TTCCACTTTTACTGGCCATCCATTAGCTTTTGCTTCAGCTTTCATTTCAGAAACAGGAGTACCTCTATCTGGCGTAAAAGGGCCATTAATATGTGGTTCTAATTCTGATAGGTTGATTTCGATCACTTGATCAAAATATTGTTCTGGATTAGCATATACATCATCATCTCCAGTTAAGTAAGAGGCAACCTTATCAGCTGCATCTACAACATCTTGACGACCGGTTGCAGACAAATACCTTCTCATTGAATCATCATAACCAAATGTAGAAGTTGTTGCACCAATTTCAGCACCCATATTACAAATGGTACCTTTACCCGTACATGACATATTTGTGGCACCTTCACCAAAATATTCAACAATAGCTCCAGTTCCTCCTTTTACAGTAAGAATATCGGCTACTTTTAAAATCACATCTTTTGGTGCAGTCCAACCAGATAATTTACCTGTTAACTTCACTCCTATTAATTTAGGAAACTTCAATTCCCAACCCATTCCAGACATGACATCAACGGCATCAGCTCCACCAACACCAATTGCCAGCATCCCTAATCCACCTGCATTTACTGTATGCGAATCGGTTCCAATCATCATTCCTCCAGGGAAAGCATAATTTTCTAACACAATTTGATGAATAATTCCCGAACCTGGTTTCCAGAAACCAATACCATACTTATCTGAAACAGACGAAAGAAAATCAAAAACTTCACTGGATTGTTTTTTCGCAAATGCTAAATCTTTTTCGGCACCTACTTTTGCCAAAATTAAGTGATCACAATGCACAGTTGTAGGAACAGCAACATTTTTCTTACCTGCATGCATAAATTGCAACAAAGCCATTTGTGCAGTTGCATCTTGACATGCTACCCTATCTGGTGCAAAATCCACATAGTCAACTCCTTTTTTGTACGCTACTTGGGCTTTACCTTCCCAAAGGTGACTATATAAAATCTTCTCTGTCAAAGTAAGTGGACGACCTACAATCTCACGTGCTGCATCAACACGACTTGTCATGTTGTCGTACACTTTTTTTATCATTTCAATATCAAATGCCATATGTGTAGTTGTTTTTTATTATTGTATTTTGATACCACAAGATACAAAAAATAAAAAAAGCCTGAGTCATAGACTCAGGCTTTTTGATATAATTAACAATTCTTACTAATTATTGAACCAATAATTTATGAGATGGAGCAAATTGCGTTAGGTTAATTCCTTTTACAGCTGCTTTATATTCTTCCATAGTTGGTGTTCTACCTAATATAGTAGACAATACCACTACTGGAGTAGAAGATAATAAAGATTCTCCTTTTTTACCTTCAGAATCTTCCACTACACGCCCTTGAAAAAGACGAGTTGAAGTTGCCATTACAGTATCTCCTTTTGCTGCTTTTTCTTGGTTACCCATACATAAGTTACAACCAGGACGCTCTAAGTAAAGAATATTTTCATACCCAGTACGCGCAACCCCTTTTGGAGCATTATCATCAAATTCGAAACCAGAATATTTTTGCAACACTTCCCAGTCACCTTCTGCTTTCAACTCATCAACAATGTTGTACGTTGGTGGAGCAACAACTAATGGTGCTTTAAATTCTACTTTACCAAATTGTGCATCAATATTTTTAAGCATTTGCGAAAGGATTTTTAAATCTCCTTTGTGAACCATACATGATCCAACAAATCCTAAATCAACTTTTTTAGTTCCACCATAAAATGATAGTGGTCTAATAGTGTCGTGTGTATATCTTTTAGAAACATCTGCATTATTAACGTCTGGATCTGCAATCATTGGCTCTTGTACAATGTCAAGATCAATAACAACTTCTGCATAATATTTTGCATTAGCATCTGGGGTTAAAGCTGGTTTAGCACCAGATCTAATATCAGCGATTCTATTATCAGCGATAGCGATCAAACCTTTAAGAACTTGTTTCGCATTATCCATCCCTTTATCAATCATGATTTGGATTCTTTTCTTAGCAATCAACAATGATTCGATCAAAGTTTCATCCTCAGAAATACAGATAGAAGCCTTTGCTTTCATCTCTGCTGTCCAGTCTGTAAAAGTAAAGGCCTGATCTGCGGTAAGTGTACCTAAGTGTACTTCGATAATCCTACCTTGAAATACATTTTCCCCACCAAATTGTTTCAACATTTGAGATTGAGTAGCGTGAACTACATCACGGAAATCCATATAGGTTTTCATATCCCCTTTGAAAGTCACTTTTACTGACTCTGGAATTGGCATTGAAGCTTCACCAGTAGCCAATGCAAGCGCAACTGTACCTGAATCGGCACCAAAAGCAACACCTTTTGACATTCTTGTATGAGAGTCACCACCGATAATGATAGCCCACTCATCAACAGTAATATCATTCAATACTTTATGAATAACATCTGTCATTGCAAGGTATTCTCCTTTAGGATCACGTGCAGTAATCAAACCAAAGTCATTCATGAATTTCATCAATCTAGGAATATTTGCTTTCGACTTATTATCCCAAACCGATGCAGTATGACAACCTGATTGGTAAGCACCATCAACAATAGGAGAAATAACTGTAGCAGCCATAGACTCTAACTCTTGAGAGGTCATCAAACCTGTAGTATCTTGAGACCCTACAATGTTCACCTCTACACGTACATCTGATCCTGCGTGTAACACTTTACCAGGCGTTGTTCCAACTGCATTTTTATTAAAGATTTTCTCCACAGCAGTAAGTCCTTGTCCTTCAACAGAAACTTCTTTTGAAGCTGCAAAAACTGGAACAATAGCAATACCTAAAGTTTTTGAGGCAAAAGTTTGTAATTTTTTACCAAAAACAATAGCGTAAGAACCGCCTGCTTTTATAAATTCCATTTTTTGAGGAGTAAAAGCTTTTGAAATATCTTTTAGCTCCTTATCCCCATTGTATAATTTTTTTGTTTTAGTATTGATCGTAAGCACAGTACCTGTAGCGACAGAATATGCTTCTTCTAGAGCAACATCTCCGTTTTCATTACGAACGGCATTTCCTTTTTCATCAACTACTTTAACCCAGTTTTGAAGGTCTAACCCAATTCCACCAGTAACATCAACCGTAGTCAAGAAAATTGGAGAAATTCCGTTTGTACCCGCTACAATTGGAGCGATATTAATAAAAGGAACATAAGGACTTGCTTTTCTACCTGTCCATAATGCTACGTTATTCACACCTGACATTCTTGATGATCCAACACCCATTGTCCCTTTTTCAGCAATTAACATCACACTTTTATCCGGATGTTGCGCTTGCAAAGCTTGAATTTCAGCTTGTGCTTCAGGAGAAATCAAACATTTTCCATGTAATTCACGGTCAGAACGAGAGTGAGCTTGGTTTCCTGGAGACAATAAATCTGTAGAAATATCTCCTTCACCCGCTACATAAGTCACTACTTTAATTTCTTCAACAACTTCTGGAAGTTTTGTAAAGAATTCTGCTTTCGCATAACTTTCCAAAATTTCTTTTGCAACAACGTTTCCAGCTTTAAATGCAGCTTCTAAACGATCTGTATCTGCTTCGTAAAGGAAAAATTGTGTTTTAAGTACTTTCGCAGCTTCTGTAGCAATTGTAACATCATTACCTAGAGCCAAATCAAGCAAAACTTCCATTGAAGGTCCACCTTTCATATGTGATAATAATTCAAAAGCAAAAACAGGAGTAATTTCGTTCACAACAGATTCACCAAGAATAATTTCTTTTAAAAACACAGCTTTTACCGCTGCAGCTGGAGTAGTTCCAGGAACAACATTATAAGTAAAAAATTTAAGAGAATCTACGCGATCTGCGTGACCTGAATCTTTTATTTGTGCAATGATTGCGCTTAACAATTCAGCACCATCAATTGGTTTTGGATTAAGTCCTTGACCTTTTCGTTCTTCGATTTCTTGTAGATAATCGTTATAAATGTTCATAATAGATTTCTTTTCAATGTTAAAGGCTATTTATCTTGATCAACTCAATACAAAAAGCCATACTGTCTAGGTGTTTTTATTTATTTGTGTCGCAAATTTAGTTATTTAAGATGATATTTAAAAAAAATTAATTAATGTGATTTTTTTTATAACCAAATATTGCAAAATAACAATTTTGACTGTTTAAAATTATCAAATAATGCCTTTTTAACAACAATACTAATTAATCAATAATCAGTATCGTTTTTTCTAACAAAGTAGAAATGGAATGTTACATCAAAATACAAATCCACCACTCTAATTTACCTAAATATGATACTTCTTAAATAATTTTATTTTAAAGCAACTTCCCGATAATCATTTCTTCAGTAATCCCCTCAGCGTCTGCTTTGTAGTTTTTAATTATTCGGTGGCGTAATATCCCAACTGCGACTGCCTTAACGTCTTCAATATCAGGAGAAAACTTACCCTGAAAAGCTGCATGAGTTTTGGCTGCCAAAATTAAATTTTGTGAGGCTCTTGGCCCAGCTCCCCAGTCCAAATAGGTATTTACATACTCTGCAGCTAATACACTTTTAGGTCTTGTTTTACCCACCAAAGTCACTGCGTACTCAATCACATTATCTGCAACTGGAATACGACGTAATAATTGTTGAAAATCGATTATTTCTTGAGCTGTAAACAATGGCATTATTTGACTAACACTATCTGTCGTGGTTCTTTTCACTACTTCGACCTCTTCCAGAAACGAAGGATATTCTAGCTTTACTGCAAACATAAAACGGTCTAGTTGAGCTTCTGGTAGCGGATAGGTTCCCTCTTGCTCAATTGGGTTTTGCGTAGCCAAAACAAAATAAGGTAAATCCAATTTATAATTATGACCTGCAATTGTAACCGAACGCTCCTGCATAGCTTCTAGCAAAGCTGCCTGAGTTTTTGGTGGTGTTCTATTGATTTCATCTGCTAAAACAATATTAGAAAAGACAGGCCCTTTAATGAATTTAAAATGCCTATTTTCATCTAATATTTCACTTCCTAAAATATCCGAAGGCATCAAATCGGGTGTAAACTGAATCCTTTTAAACCCCAATCCCAATGCTTGGGAAAGTGTATTTACCATCAACGTTTTTGCTAATCCAGGAACCCCAACCAATAAAGCATGGCCACCAGAAAAAACACAAATCAATATTTGATCTACCACTTCATCTTGCCCTACAATTACTTTTGCGATTTCTTTTTTTAGCTCATTACGTTTCTGAACTAAATTATGGATTGCAGCTACATCTGACATTTGCGATATATTTTAAATTAAAAAAGAGTTAGTATTATGAAAACATAAAACTAACTCTTTTTATCTATTCAATAAAATTATTTCTTCAACCAATTGTTTGTAAAATCACAATCTCTATATTCTCCCAAAACCTTCACATAGGTTTCGCCGATTTTTTCATCAAACCATTTTCCGATTGCTTTGATTTGCTTTTCTTTCAAAGCCAAATCTTTGATTTTAATATAATCTTTTCCGTAATCTGCGGCATGCTCATTAATACGATTTGTTACCGTAATAAGCTTGTATTTTTTCTTTCCTTGTTTCTCTTCATCCATAATAGGCTGAGAAATCTCATTATCTTTTAAACTCGAAACTTCACCATACAAAACAGGATCCATTTTTGTTAATTCAAAACGAGTGTCCTGCGTCTTGGGATTAATCAAAACCCCTCCATTCGCTCTTGTTTCTTTTTCGTCAGACATTGTTCTTGCTGCATCAGCAAAAGTAATTTCTTTATCGATTATTCTTTTTCTAATTAAAGAAATTTTCTCTTTTGCCTCATCCAAAGAAGCTCTCGTTACTGCCGGAGCCAATAAAATATGACGTAATTCTAAATCTTGACCTTTAATTTTTTCTACTAATATAATATGATAACCAAACTCAGTTTCAAATGGCGCAGATATCTCCCCTTCTTTCAAAGCAAAAGCAATGTCTTTGAATTCCTTTACGAAAGGTGTTTTTCTATTCATTTTATAAAAGCCTCCACTTGATCTAGATCCCGGGTCTTCTGAATACAAAACTGCTTTTGTAGCAAAACTAGAACTTCCTGATATTATTTCGTCTCGAAAGGCATTCAATCTATCAATAACTTTTTGCTTATCTGCTTCAGAAACTTTAGGAGTTACTACAATCTGAGCTACTTCCATTTCTGCACCAAATAATGGCAATTCATCTTTAGGTATCCCTTTGAAAAAATTACGAACCTCTTCTGGTGTAATTTCTACTGCATCTACAATTTTCTTTTGCATTTCTGAAGTCAACTTATTTTCCTTCAAAATATCAAAGAAATAGGTTTTAAAATCTTCTTCAGAATCTTTTTTATAATATTGTACTACTTTTTCAATTGAGCCGATTTGTTCTACCATATAGTTCAATCGCTCTTCCATCATCCCTTTCACTTCAGCATCAGTTACCTTGATACTATCCTGAACGGCTTGATGAGCATATAACTTATCCTCCATTAATTTACCCAACATTTGACATCTTGTAATGTCTTTTGTAGAGTTCCCTTGGCTTGAAAGTTCCAAGAAGGACTTGTCTATATCTGAATCTAAAATAATATAATCACCAACAGTTGCGATAATACCGTCAATCTTTTGTCTTCCTGTTTTTACAGGCACTTTGACATCAACAGTATCTGTCTCTTTGATGATTTCTTGTGCACTAACAGAAAGGCTAGTAAACAACATTACAAAAAACAACAAGAGGGCTTTACTATTTATAAACTTCATTCGAATGATTTTAATTGGTATAATTTTAATATTAAAGTTGCCATATTGCTTTATCTCTACTATTATAAATTCACGACTAGCAACTAGCATCGTTAATGCGTTCAAATATACGGGATAACTATCGGTAAATAAAAATTTCCCCAATTTGATTTATAAAATAAAAACGAACAAAAATAACAATTCGTACTTATAATACAAGTTTAGCTACTACTATTAACATAATATTATCGAGAGCGTTTATTTCTTTTTTAAAAAAACTTACTAAGTAATTAAAAACATCTAACTAGCCCTGATGGAAGTGGCATCCTCTTGTGAAACGATAGTGTAACAAGAGAATAATGGACAGCAGGAAGGATCTTGATCGAAAAAAAGGATTTTCTGCTCCTAAAACTACTCCTATATATGCAAGGTCATTGTAAAAGAATCACCTTTTTTTTTTAATCGCATTTATAAATAGTACTTTTGCAATCCATTTACAAGAAATATGAGCTTTTTAGAAGAAATACAAAAAAGAAGAACTTTTGGAATTATCTCGCATCCTGATGCAGGTAAAACGACATTAACAGAGAAACTATTGCTTTTTGGTGGTGCCATCCAGGAAGCAGGTGCTGTAAAAAATAATAAAATTAAAAAAGGAGCTACGAGTGACTTTATGGAGATTGAGCGTCAGAGAGGAATCTCTGTTTCGACTTCTGTACTAGCTTTTATTTATAAAGACAAAAAAATCAATATTCTGGATACACCAGGACACAAGGATTTTGCCGAAGACACATTTCGAACACTTACTGCGGTAGACAGTGTGATTGTAGTAATTGACGTCGCAAAAGGGGTTGAGGAACAAACTGAGAAATTAGTTTCGGTTTGTAGAATGCGTAATATACCGATCATCGTTTTCATTAATAAAATGGACCGTGAAGGAAAGGACGCATTTGATTTGATGGACGAAGTGGAGCAAAAACTTGGTCTAACGGTTACACCATTGAGTTTTCCTATTGGAATGGGATACGATTTTCAAGGGATTTATAATATCTGGGAGAAAAACATCAATATCTTTAGTGGAGATAATCGAAAAAATATTGAAGAAACAATTGCGTTCTCTGATGTTCAGAATCCAGAATTAGAAAAGATTATTGGCGAAAAGCCTGCTACAACTTTACGTGAAGAATTAGAGTTGATCGACGAGGTGTACCCTAAGTTTAATCGCCAAGATTATTTGGACGGAAAATTACAACCTGTATTTTTCGGGTCTGCTCTTAACAATTTTGGTGTTCGCGAACTGTTGGATTGCTTTGTTGAAATTGCACCATCACCAAGGGCAAAAGAATCAGAAACTCGATTGGTTGATCCAAAAGAGGAAAAACTTACTGGTTTTGTTTTTAAAATTCACGCCAACATGGACCCTAAACACAGAGACCGTTTGGCATTTATCAAAATTGTATCAGGAACTTTTGAAAGAAACAAACCGTATTATCATGTAAGACAAAAGAAAAATTTAAAATTCTCTAGTCCGAATGCTTTTTTTGCTGAGAAAAAGGAAATTGTTGACATCTCGTATCCAGGTGATATTGTAGGTCTACACGATACCGGGAATTTCAAAATTGGAGACACACTTACAGAAGGTGAAATCATGAGTTTCAAAGGAATTCCAAGTTTCTCTCCAGAACACTTTAGATACATCAACAATGCCGATCCAATGAAAGCTAAACAGCTTGACAAAGGAGTGGACCAATTGATGGATGAAGGAGTGGCGCAGTTATTCACCTTAGAAATGAACAACCGTAAAATTATTGGAACTGTTGGAGCATTACAATATGAAGTTATTCAATATCGTCTGGAGCATGAATACGGTGCCAAATGTACGTATGAAAACTTCCCGGTTCACAAAGCATGTTGGGTAAAACCAGACGATGCCAAGAACGATCAGTTCAAGGAATTCAAACGTATCAAGCAAAAATTCTTAGCTAAAGATAAATATGGACAATTGGTTTTCTTGGCTGATTCAGATTTCACTATTCAGATGACTCAGAATAAATACCCTTCTGTGAAATTATTTTTCACTTCGGAGTTTGAATAAAATCAATTATTATTTCAATAAGAAAGCCGTCTCAAAGTCAACTTGAGACGGCTTTCTTGTATTATTACCAACAAATTTTAATTTTTTTACAACTTAAAAGTATAAAGTTATACTCTTTAAATATTCTTTACCAGATAAAGAAATCCACTTAAGAATATCCTATCTACATCAATTGAACTATAAAATATTCACTAAAGAAAAAAGCCAACTCAAAAATTGAAATGGCTTTTAAAATATTTTTTTTTTAAAATGGATTAAACCATTGAACTTTCAAAACTGACAGCTTTCTTCAAAAAAGCTTTTATTAACAAACGATTTGGAGCTAATCCTGAAGTAATAATTTGATTTCTCGTACTTGTATTTGATTCTGTAGAAATAGTTGTATTTGGATTTTGTTTAGAACCCATAAACCATAAAACAAACTCCATATTAGTTGATGATTTAGAGGTACTAACCTGACTTGAAGTTGAAAGTGGTGCACTTTCTTCTGACAAAGAATTACTAACATTAGATTGACTATAAGCTGAAAAGCAAGTTAAGAAAACTATAGATATCACTAAGGTGTTAAATGAATTTTTTAATTTGCTTGTCCTATCTGATTTAGTCATTTTCTTTGTTTTAAATTAAAAGAAGCATATACTTCTCTTATTCTGACACAAAAGTATAGTAACATTGGAGTGTTAAAAAATTAATTCGATAAACAACCACTAAACTCGATAATTCACGAATCGGAAAGAATAAAGAGCTATATTTAAAAAAAAGACTCCATAAATGGAGTCTTAAAAATAAATTACGCTTGACCTGCTGGGCCAAAGTTAAGAGGAATAGGAACTTGCTCCGTGTCCTTAATTTCACCATGAGTAGCTTCAAAACGTTGAATGTTTTCACCAATTGCTTTTAACAAACGCTTAGCATGTTGTGGCGTTAATACAATTCTTGATTTCACTTTGGCTTTTGGAACACCTGGCATGAGGCACACAAAATCCAAAACAAACTCTGAAGCAGAATGATTGATAATAGCTAGATTAGAATACGTCCCTTCGGCAGTTTTCTCATCTAATTCAATGTTAATTTGATCTTGTTCTTTCATAATTATTAGTTGTAAGATGAACCTATTTTAAACTAAAATAGAAAGACTACACAAGGTAATCTTTCTATTTATTTTAGTTCAAAACATATTCTTTATTAATAAATATATTCTTCTTTGTTAGCCATCATGTCGTTGTAATCTTCTTTAGATCCAACAATAGCATTATCATATTCTCTCATACCTGTACCTGCTGGTATTCTATGTCCAACAATTACATTTTCTTTCAAGCCTTCTAAGTAATCAATTTTACCTGCTACAGCAGCTTCATTTAATACTTTAGTAGTCTCTTGGAACGATGCCGCAGAGATAAATGATTTTGTTTGAAGAGAAGCTCTTGTAATACCTTGTAAAACAGGAGTAGCAGTAGCTGTGATAACATCACGTGCAACCACAATATTCTGATCATTACGTTTCAACAATGAATTCTCATCTCTCAACTGACGTGGAGTAACGATTTGACCTTCTTTTAAGTTAGAAGAATCTCCTGCATCCTCAACCACTTTCATACCGTATAGTTTATCGTTTTCAACAATAAAATCTTTAGTATGGATCAATTGGTCTTCTAAGAATAAAGTATCACCTGGATCCTGTACTCTTACTTTACGCATCATTTGACGAATAACAACCTCAAAGTGTTTGTCATTAATTTTTACCCCTTGCAAACGGTATACCTCTTGAATCTCATTTACCAAGTACTGTTGAACAGCAGCTGGTCCTTGAATTCTTAAGATATCGTCTGGTGTAATAGCTCCGTCAGATAAAGAAACTCCAGCTCTTACGAAGTCATTTTCTTGAACAAGAATTTGACTAGATAATTTAACTAAGTACTTTCTAACATCACCAAATTTAGATTCAATGATAATCTCACGGTTACCTCTTTTAATTTTTCCAAAAGAAACAACACCATCGATTTCAGAAACTACAGCTGGGTTAGATGGATTACGAGCCTCTAACAACTCTGTAATTCTTGGTAAACCTCCTGTAATATCTCCTGATTTAGAAGAACGACGAGGAATTTTCACCAATACTTTACCTGCTTTAATTTTCTCACCATTATCAACCATCAAGTGGGCTCCAACTGGTAAGTTGTAAGAACGAATCAATTCACCATCATTACCGTAAACCAATAATGTTGGGATTAATTTTTTAGCTCTTGATTCAGAAATTACTTTTTCTTGGAAACCAGTTTGCTCATCGATTTCAACCATGAACGATTGTCCTTGCTCTAAATCTTCGTAAGCAATTTTACCAGTAAACTCAGAAACGATAACTCCATTATAAGGATCCCATTTACAGATCGTATCTCCTTTAGCGATTGACATTCCATCTTTCACAAAAATACTAGAACCGTAAGGAATATTATGAGTATTTAAAACAATACCTGTTTTTTCGTCTATCAATTTCAATTCTGTTGAACGAGAAACTACGATATCCACTTGGTTACCTTCGTTATCTTCACCTTTTACAGTTTTCAAATCTTCAACTTCAAGTTTACCTGCAAATTTAGCAACAATACTAGACTCTTCAGATATACCTCCCGCAACCCCTCCAACGTGGAAAGTACGTAAAGTTAACTGTGTACCTGGCTCTCCAATTGACTGTGCAGCAATTACACCAACAGCTTCACCTCTTTGAGTCATTTTACCAGTTGCTAAGTTACGACCGTAACATTTAGCACAGATTCCTTTTGGTGCCTCACATACAAGAGGAGAACGAACTTCAACTCTCTCTAACGGAGACGCTTCAATTACCTTCATAATAACCTCTGTGATTTGCTCACCAGATTTAACTAAAACTTCATTAGTTAAAGGATTAATAACATCTTGCAATGCAACACGTCCTAAAATTCTCTCCCCTAATGATTCAACAATTTCTTCATTCTTTTTCAATGCTGAAACTTCAACACCTCTTAATGTTCCACAGTCTTCGATGTTAACAATAACATCTTGAGAAACATCATGCAATCTACGAGTTAAGTAACCAGCATCTGCCGTTTTCAAAGCCGTATCCGCAAGACCCTTACGAGCACCGTGCGTAGAAATAAAATACTCTAAGATCGAAAGACCTTCCTTAAAGTTGGAAAGAATTGGATTTTCAATAATCTCTCCACCACCAGCAGTAGATTTTTTAGGCTTAGCCATCAAACCACGCATACCAGTTAACTGACGAATTTGTTCTTTAGATCCCCTTGCACCAGAGTCAAGCATCATGTACACTGAGTTAAAACCTTGTTGGTCTTCTCTAATGTTTTTCATTGCTAATTCTGTTAATTGAGCATTTGCAGAAGTCCATACATCAATAACTTGGTTGTAACGTTCATTATTTGTAATAAGACCCATGTTGTAGTTAGCAGAAATTCCTTCTACCTGTACCCTTGCATCTGCAATCAATTTAGGTTTTTGGTCTGGTATTCTAATATCCCCTAATGAGAATGATAATCCTCCTCTAAAGGCAAATTTATACCCCATATCTTTCATGTTGTCCAAAAAGGCAGCCGTTTCCGGAACACTAGTTGAATTCAAAACGTGACCGATAATATCTCTAAGGTTTTTCTTAGTCAAGACCTCATTGATATAACCTGCTGCTGGTGGTACTACTTCATTAAATAATACACGTCCGGCAGTAGTTTCAATAATTTGATACACTAATTCTCCAGCATCATTAAAATCTTTTGCTCTAATTTTCACACGAGCATTCAATTCTAATCTTCCTTCATTTAATGCAATATTTGTTTCTTCTGCAGAATAGAATACTAGATCTTGACCTAAAATTTTCTTTTCTGGAGTAGACAATCTCTCTTTGGTCATATAATATAGACCCAAGACCATATCCTGAGAAGGTACCGTAATTGGAGCACCATTTGCAGGGTTTAAGATATTATGAGAAGCCAACATTAATAATTGTGCTTCAAGAATAGCTTCTGGTCCTAATGGCAAGTGAACTGCCATTTGATCCCCATCAAAATCCGCATTAAATGCAGTACAAACTAAAGGGTGCAATTGGATTGCTTTTCCTTCAATTAATTTTGGTTGGAACGCTTGAATACCAAGTCTGTGCAAAGTAGGAGCTCTATTCAGTAATATAGGGTGACCTTTAATTACGTTTTCAAGGATATCCCAAACTACAGGCTCTTTCTTGTCTATTATTTTCTTAGCTGATTTTACTGTTTTTACAATTCCTCTTTCGATCAATTTACGGATCACAAAAGGCTTGTATAATTCGGCTGCCATATCTTTAGGGATACCACATTCGAACAATTTCAATTCAGGTCCAACAACAATTACCGAACGAGCAGAATAATCCACACGTTTTCCAAGTAAGTTTTGACGGAAACGTCCTTGCTTACCTTTAAGGGAATCAGATAATGATTTTAATGGTCTGTTTGACTCTGTTTTAACAGCAGATGCTTTTCTTGTATTATCAAATAATGAATCTACCGATTCTTGCAACATACGTTTCTCGTTTCTTAAGATTACTTCTGGAGCTTTGATCTCCATTAATCTTTTCAAACGGTTGTTACGAATGATTACACGACGGTATAAGTCATTTAAATCTGAAGTTGCAAAACGACCTCCATCAAGTGGCACAAGTGGACGTAATTCTGGTGGAATAACTGGAACCACTTTCATAATCATCCATTCAGGACGGTTTTCACGGTTTAAGTTAGACTCACGGAAAGACTCCACAACTTGCAATCTTTTTAACGCTTCAGTTTTACGTTGTTTAGATGTTTCGTTATTAGCTGAGTGACGTAATTGGTAAGACAATTGGTCTAAATCAATACGAGCTAATAAGTCCATAATACACTCTGCTCCCATTTTGGCAACAAATTTATTAGGGTCAAAATCATCTAAATATTGGTTATCAGCTGGAAGAGTATCCAAAATATTCAAGTATTCTTCTTCTGTCAAGAAGTCCAATCTTTGAACTGATTCACCTTCTGCATTTTTAGCAATACCAGCTTGAATTACTACGTATCTTTCGTAGTAAATAATCATATCTAATTTCTTAGATGGAAGACCTAAGATATAACCAATTTTATTAGGAAGAGAACGGAAATACCAGATATGAGCAATTGGCACAACAAGGTTGATGTGACCTACTCTATCTCTACGTACTTTTTTCTCCGTTACTTCAACACCACAACGGTCACAAATGATCCCTTTGTAGCGAATTCTTTTGTATTTCCCACAAGCACATTCGAAATCCTTTACAGGTCCAAATATTCTTTCACAAAAAAGACCGTCACGCTCAGGTTTGTGCGTACGGTAGTTAATTGTTTCAGGTTTTAAAACTTCACCTCTTGACTCTTTCAAGATAGATTCAGGAGAAGCAAGTCCTATAGATATTTTACTGAATCTTTTTATAGGATTCTTATCTTTATTATTATTGTTGTTATTTCTATTATTCATCATAGTTTTTACTACTGATTTATTTGCAATTAAAAAAATTGATTTTGGCACTTCCACAGTATTACTGTAATATTACCTACCTCGGATTACTTCTCTAAACTTTAAACTTTTATTAAAGTGCTAATTATAAAAAAAATTAATATAAAAAATCGGAACGGTTGACCGGGCTAAATCCTAAAAACATATATTCTTTGTAAACAGCTTCAGTCTCAGCATTCAATTTTAAACTGAATACTGAGACTGTTACTGCAAACTTTATTATTCTTCTAATCGAATGTCTAATCCTAGACCTTTCAATTCATGCATCAATACATTGAATGATTCAGGTAAACCTGGTTCTGGCATAGACTCTCCTTTTACGATAGCCTCGTAAGTTTTAGCTCTTCCAATAACATCATCTGATTTCACTGTTAAGATTTCACGAAGTGTACTAGACGCTCCATAAGCCTCAAGTGCCCAAACCTCCATCTCTCCAAAACGCTGACCTCCAAATTGAGCTTTACCACCCAATGGTTGTTGCGTAATCAATGAGTATGGTCCGATAGAACGTGCGTGCATCTTATCATCAACCATGTGTCCTAATTTTAACATATAGATCACACCTACTGTTGCTGCTTGATGGAAACGTTCTCCTGTACCACCATCATAAAGATAAGTATGTCCAAAACGAGGAATTCCAGCTTCGTCAGTCAATTCATTAATTTGGTCTAATGAAGCTCCATCAAAAATTGGAGTAGCATATTTTCTACCTAAATTTTGACCAGCCCATCCAAGTACCGTTTCATAAATTTGACCAATGTTCATACGTGAAGGTACCCCTAGTGGATTCAATACAATGTCAACAGGTGTTCCGTCTTCCAAGAAAGGCATATCTTCATGACGAACAATACGAGCAACAATACCTTTGTTACCGTGACGTCCCGCCATTTTATCACCAACTTTCAACTTACGTTTCTTAGCAATATATACTTTAGCCAATTTCAAAATTCCAGCTGGCAATTCATCTCCAACAGTAATGGTGAATTTTTCTCTTCTAAGCGCACCTTGTAAATCGTTCAACTTAATTTTATAGTTATGAATTAAATCATTAACCATTTTATTAGTTGCGTCATCAGCTACCCATTGACCTTTGCTTAAGTGAGCAAAATCTTCAACAGCATAAAGCATTCTTTGAGTGTATTTTTTACCTTTTGGTAAAACTTCTTCACCCAAATCATTCATTACACCTTGCGATGTTTTTCCGTTTACAATTAAGAAAAGTTTTTCGATTAACTTGTCTTTCAATTCTGAAAACTTAACTTCAAAATCCATTTCAAGAGAACCTAAAGCATCTTTATCTTGAGTACGTTTACGTTTATCTTTTACTGCTCTTGCGAACAATTTTTTATCCAATACAACACCATGAAGTGATGGAGAAGCTTTCAATGAAGCATCTTTCACATCTCCTGCCTTATCCCCGAAAATTGCACGAAGCAATTTCTCTTCTGGAGTAGGATCAGATTCTCCTTTTGGTGTAATTTTACCAATTAGAATATCGCCAGGTTTAACCTCTGCACCAATTCTAATCATACCGTTTTCATCTAAATCTTTAGTAGCCTCTTCAGAAACGTTAGGAATATCATTCGTTAACTCTTCGTTACCCAATTTCGTATCTCTTACTTCTAATGAGTAATCATCTACGTGGATTGAAGTAAAGATATCATCACGAACCACTTTTTCAGAAATAACAATCGCATCCTCAAAGTTATATCCTTTCCATGGCATAAACGCTACTTTAAGGTTACGACCTAAAGCAAGTTCACCATTTTGAGTAGCATACCCTTCAGACAATACTTGACCAGGTATAACTCTGTCCCCTTTTCTTACGATTGGTTTCAAGTTGATACTTGTTCCTTGATTGGTTTTTCTAAATTTAATTAGATTATATGTTTTATCATCTGATTCAAAACTTACCATTCTTTCTTCTTCAGAACGATCGTATTTGATTGTGATAATATTAGCATCTACATATTCTACAGTACCATGCCCTTCAGCATTGATCAATACTCTAGAGTCAGAAGCAACTTGACGTTCAAGACCAGTACCTACAATTGGAGCTTCAGGACGTATTAATGGAACGGCCTGACGCATCATGTTAGATCCCATCAAGGCTCTATTCGCATCATCATGTTCCAAGAAAGGAATCAAAGATGCAGATATAGAAGCGATCTGGTTTGGTGCAACGTCTGTATAATGAACTTCTGATGGAGTAATTACTGGGAAATCACCTTCCTGACGTGCAATTACAAAGTCAGAAGTCATTTTTCCTGAATCATCCATTTCGATATTTGCTTGCGCAATCATCATACCTTCTTCTTCTTCAGCAGATAAGTAAATTGGAGTAGATACTAAATCAACCACACCTTCAGTTACCTTACGGTAAGGTGTTTCAATGAATCCCATCCCGTTTACTTTAGCATAAACACCTAGAGATGAAATCAAACCAATGTTTGGTCCCTCTGGAGTTTCAATAGGACACAAACGTCCGTAGTGCGTATAGTGAACATCTCGAACCTCAAAACCAGCTCTCTCTCTCGAAAGTCCACCTGGTCCTAGGGCAGATAATCTTCTCTTGTGTGTAATCTCAGCTAATGGATTCGTTTGATCCATAAATTGGGACAACTGGTTCGTACCAAAGAAAGAGTTGATAACTGATGATAATGTTTTCGCATTAATCAAATCAATTGGTGTAAACACCTCGTTATCTCTAACGTTCATTCTCTCACGAATAGTTCTCGCCATACGTGCTAAACCAACACCGAATTGTTGAGATAATTGTTCTCCAACTGTTCTAACACGACGGTTTGATAAGTGGTCAATATCATCAATATCTGCTTTCGCATTAATCAATTCAATTAAATACTTCACGATAGTTATGATATCTTCTTTGGTAAGCACTTGCTTCTCCATTGGGATATCCAACTGTAATTTTTTGTTCATTCTATAACGACCTACTTCACCTAAGTTGTAACGTTGGTCAGAAAAGAACAATTTATCTATAATACCACGAGCAGTTTCTTCATCAGGCGGTTCTGCGTTACGCAATTGTCTGTAGATATGCTCAACAGCTTCTTTTTCAGAGTTTGTTGGATCTTTTTGTAACGTGTTATGGATGATGGCATAATCAGCTTGATTTGCATCTTCTTTATGTAACAAAATAGATTTAACGTTAGAATCGATGATTTCTTCCACATTATCTTTATCGATAATTGTATCTCTATCAAGGATTATTTCGTTACGTTCGATAGAAACTACTTCACCAGTATCTTCATCTACGAAATCTTCATGCCATGTATTTAATACACGAGCAGCCAATTTTCTACCGATATATTTTTTAAGTCCTGTTTTAGAAACTTTAATTTCTTCTGCAAGGTCAAAAATTTCAAGAATATCCTTATCTCTTTCGAAACCGATTGCACGGAATAAAGTTGTAACAGGTAATTTTTTCTTTCTATCGATATAAGCGTACATTACACTATTAATATCTGTAGAAAATTCTATCCATGAACCTTTAAAAGGAATTACTCTGGCAGAATATAATTTTGTACCATTTGCATGAAAAGATTGACCAAAGAAAACCCCTGGTGATCTGTGCAATTGAGAAACTACTACACGCTCTGCTCCATTGATAACAAAAGTACCACTTGGTGTCATGTAAGGAATTGTACCAAGATAAACATCTTGAACAATAGTTTCAAAATCTTCGTGTTCTGGATCTGTACAATATAGTTTTAGCCTTGCTTTTAAGGGTACACTATGTGTTAAACCTCTTTCTATACATTCTTGAATTGTATAACGTGGTGGATCTACAAAGTAGTCAAGGAATTCCAATACAAAGTTATTTCTTGTATCTGTAATTGGAAAATTTTCCATGAAGGTGTTATAAAGTCCTTCATTGCCTCTTTCATCAGATTTAGTTTCTAATTGAAAAAAATCTTGAAAAGATTTAACCTGAACATCAAGAAAATCTGGATATGCAGGAATATTTTTAGTAGAGGCAAAATTCAATCTTTCGGTCTGATTTGTAATCATCAATGGACAAAATTTTGATTATAAAAGTAATTGTTTTGTACAAAATAAATATTTTATACTTTTCTTTTACAGCCATTACATCTTTAAAAATCAATTTAGGATAACTACTTTCTTATTATCTGTTAATTTTTTTTCCTCGTAATGGGTAAAATGAATTTAATATCAAAAGCTATTATATAATAATACAATCTAGGCTTTTGTTATACGAAAAAATGGTTTAGGTCTTTAGGTGATTAAACCCAAGACCTAAACCTTATTTTTTAAACCTAGTTTAACTATTTAAGTTCAACTACAGCTCCAGCTTCTTCTAAAGATTTTTTCAAAGCTTCAGCTTCGTCTTTAGTTACACCTTCTTTAACGTTACTTGGAGCGCTATCAACTACATCTTTAGCTTCTTTCAAACCTAAACCTGTAAGTTCTTTTACCATTTTCACAACAGCTAATTTAGAAGCACCAGCTTCTTTCAATACAACTGTAAATTCAGTTTGAACTTCTTCAGCAGCTTCTCCACCACCTGCAGAAACTACTACAGCTGCAGCAGCTGGTTCGATTCCGTACTCATCTTTTAATATTGTTGCTAATTCGTTAACTTCTTTAACAGTTAAGTTAACTAATTGTTCTGCGAATTGTTTCAAATCTGCCATTTTTTCTATCGTTTTAAAATGATTTGTAAAATTATATTTTGTTTATTGTGCGCTTATTTAATAATATAAACAGAGAGAATCTCTATAAATATTAAGCTTCTTCAGCCTGAACTTCTTCAGCTTGCTCTTCTCCAGCGAATTTGTTTTGAAGTGCAGCGATAACTCTTTGAGCTGGTGATTGAAGTAATCCAATAAGTTCTCCAAGTAATTCTTCTTTAGATTTAATTGTAGCCAACATATCTAATTGGTCGTCTCCAATATAAACTTCAGCATTCACATAAGCACCTTTTAAAACTGGCTTACCTGATTTTTTACGGAAATCCTTAATGATTTTACCTGGAGCATTAGCTACATCTGAAATAAAGATAGCTGAATTCCCTACCAATACAGAAGGTAATTCACCATAACTATTTTCAGAAGTTTCCATTGCTTTTGCAAGTAATGTATTTTTTACAACTTCTAATTTAATACCTGCTTTATAACAAGCTCTTCTCAAGTTTGAAGTAGTTTCTGCATTTAATCCAGAAATATCTGCTACATAAACAATATTTGTACCAGCTAACTGTGCAGTTAATTCTTCAATCGCGATTGATTTTTCTTCTCTAGTCATACTAAAAATTATTAACTACCAATTATACTGCTTTAGGATCCAACGCAATTGCTGGACTCATAGTGCTTGTAAGGTGCATACCTTTAATGTAGGTACCTTTAGCAGCAGTTGGCTTAAGTTTGATTAATGTTTGAATAATTTCGTGTGCATTGTCATAAATTTGCTCAGCTCCAAAAGAAACTTTACCAATTCCTGCATGTACGATTCCAGTTTTATCAACTTTAAAGTCGATTTTACCAGCTTTCACCTCTGCAACAGCTTTAGCAACATCCATTGTTACTGTACCTGTTTTAGGGTTAGGCATTAAACCTCTAGGTCCTAAAATACGACCTAATGGACCTAATTTACCCATAACTGCTGGCATAGTGATGATAACATCAACATCTGTCCAACCGTCTTTTATCTTTTGTAAATAGTCATCAAGACCAACATAGTCTGCACCAGCTGCCAAAGCTTCCGCTTCTTTATCTGGAGTAACCAATGCTAATACTTTTACATCTTTACCAGTACCATGAGGTAATGTTACTACACCTCTTACCATTTGATTCGCTTTTCTTGGATCTACACCCAATCTAATTGCGATATCAACAGACTCATCAAATTTTGCAGAAGCAAGAACTTTAATCAATGCAGATGCATCTTTTAAAGAATATAACTTGTTCTTATCAATTTTTGAAGCAGCCTCTTTTTGCTTTTTTGTCAATTTTGCCATGTCTTTCTCTTAATTAAAAAGGAGCGTCTCCTGATACAGTTATACCCATAGATCTAGCTGTTCCAGCAATCATACTCATCGCAGCTTCCATTGTGAAAGCATTTAAATCTTGCATCTTGTCTTCAGCAATAGCTCTAATTTGTTCCCAAGTAACACTAGCTACTTTTTTACGATTAGGCTCACCTGAACCAGATTTTAGCTTTGCAGCTTCCAACAATTGAACTGCTGCAGGAGGAGTTTTAACGACAAAATCAAATGATTTGTCTTTATACACAGTAATTTGTACTGGGCATATTTTGCCAGGTTTATCTTGTGTTCTAGCATTAAACTGCTTACAGAACTCCATGATGTTTACCCCAGCAGCTCCTAAAGCAGGTCCAACCGGTGGCGATGGATTCGCAGCACCTCCCTTAACTTGTAGTTTAACTACCTTACTAATTTCTTTAGCCATTTTTTAAAAATTTAACATAACAAATTGTGGAAGCAATTGTTATGATTTATTATAGTGTAACAAAAATTATACTTTTTCAACTTGCATAAAACTCAATTCTAATGGAGTTTTTCTTCCAAAAATCTTAACCATTACTTCAAGTTTACGCTTTTCATCATTAATTTTCTCAACAGTACCGTTGAAACCATTAAATGGACCATCAATAACTTTGATTGTTTCTCCTAGAGTGAAAGGAATTGCATGATTATCAGTATTAACTGCTAACTCATCTACTTTCCCTAACATTCTATTTACCTCTGAAATTCTTAATGGAACTGGCTCACCTCCTTTAGTTTCACCTAAAAAACCAATTACAGATGTAATAGATTTAATAATATGAGGAACCTCACCTACTAGATTTGCTTCAATCATTACATAACCAGGAAAGTAAACTTTTTCTTTTACCAACTTCTTTCCGTCCTTTACAGTAACTACTTTTTCAGTAGGAACAAGAACTTGAGAAACATAATCTTCCATCCCTAATCTAGTGATTTCAGTTTCGATATAAGCTTTCACTTTATTCTCTTGCCCACTTACCGCTCTAACGACATACCATTTTCTTAAATTATTCTCTGCCATGTCAAATATTAAGCTTTAATCCAATTAAAAAATCCTGCTAATGCTTTTGCAAAAACTTCATCTACTCCCCATGTCGCCAAGGCAAACAATACTGAAAAAACAGCCACCACAATAGTTAGTCGCTGCACCTCAGCCCATTCCGGCCAAGTTACATTTGATTTTAATTCTTCAAATGCTTCTGAAATGTAATTAACAATTTTTGCCATTAGATCTAATTTTTTTATAGCACGGGCGGAGGGATTCGAACCCCCATCAACGGTTTTGGAGACCGCTATTCTACCCTTGAACTACGCCCGTAGAATTAACCAGCAACAACATAAGAAGTTGCTGGTTATATAATTTAATTTGAATTATGCTACAATCTCAGTTACCTGACCTGCACCTACAGTTCTACCACCTTCACGGATAGCGAAACGTAATCCAACATTCATTGCGATTGGGCTTAACAAAGCAACATTGATTGTTAAGTTATCTCCTGGCATTACCATCTCTACACCTTCTGGCAAAGTAATAACTCCTGTTACGTCAGTTGTACGTACGTAGAACTGTGGACGGTAGTTGTTATGGAATGGAGTATGACGTCCACCTTCTTCTTTTTTCAAGATATAAACCTCAGCTTTAAAAGTATTGTGTGGTTTTACTGAACCTGGCTTAATAATAACCATACCTCTTTTGATATCAGCTTTATCAATACCTCTTAACAATAACCCAACGTTATCTCCTGCTTCACCTCTATCAAGGATCTTACGGAACATCTCAACTCCTGTAATAGTAGAAGTTAATTTTCCAGCTCCCATACCGATGATTTCAACTGGATCTCCAGTATTAGCAATACCTGTTTCGATACGACCTGTAGCAACAGTTCCACGACCAGTAATTGTAAATGAATCCTCAACTGGCATCAAGAAAGGTTTTTCAGTATCACGTACTGGCTCTTCGATCCAAGCATCAACAGCTTCCATCAATTCAAGAATTTTCGGTACCCATGCAGCATCATTATTCAATCCACCTAAAGCAGATCCTTGAACAACTGGACAGTTATCACCATCATATTCATAGAAAGACAATAAGTCTCTGATTTCCATTTCAACAAGTTCCAATAATTCTTCATCATCAACCATATCCACTTTGTTCATGAATACAACCATTCTAGGAATACCTACTTGACGACCTAATAGGATATGCTCACGAGTTTGTGGCATTGGCCCATCAGTTGCAGCAACTACAAGGATAGCACCATCCATTTGAGCAGCACCAGTAACCATGTTTTTTACGTAATCGGCGTGACCTGGACAGTCAACGTGAGCGTAATGACGATTAGCTGTTTCATACTCTACGTGAGATGTATTAATTGTAATACCTCTTTCTTTTTCTTCAGGAGCATTATCAATTTGATCAAAAGATTTCGCTTGACAGTAACCAGCATCAGATAACACTTTAGTTATTGCAGCAGTTAATGTAGTTTTTCCGTGATCTACGTGTCCGATTGTACCAATATTTAAGTGTGGTTTCGAACGGTTAAAGGTTTCTTTTGCCATTTTACTTAGATTTTAATCTTTATTAATTTATTAGTGTTCAAAATTTTTTATTGAGCCAACTACGGGAATTGAACCCGTGACCTCTTCCTTACCAAGGAAGCACTCTACCTCTGAGCTAAGTCGGCAGAGAAATCTCTTTTTCAAGCTTAAAGTAACATAATCAACTTTAAACTCAAAACTTTCTTTCGTGGGGAGAGCAGGATTCGAACCTGCGAAGTTCACACAGCAGATTTACAGTCTGCCCTCGTTGGCCGCTTGAGTATCTCCCCTCTTTTTTATCTTATTACAATCTTTCAAAAACCTCAGTTTCATTAGAGCCGGCGGAGGGACTCGAACCCACGACCTGCTGATTACAAATCAGCTGCTCTAGCCAACTGAGCTACGCTGGCAATTCAATAAAAAAGTCCGCTATTTCTAACGGACTGCAAATGTATAGATTTTATCTCTGAATTAAAACATTTTTTTTAATAAATTTTCAAATTATGCTTGACTTCGTGTTTTTTCCTTCGTTTTAACTAGTAAACGCCCCAAAGAACCTGACGAAAGATCTATCGCCTCCTCAAAAGACTTACATTGTTTCTTTACCAAAAATTCATTGCCAGGTACATTTACCTTCAGCTCAACAATTTTATTTTCTTTATCACTAGTCTTAACGACTTTCAAATAAACATCAGAAGAAACTACTTTACCATAATATCGCTCCAACTTATCCATTCGCTCTTGAACAAAATTAACTAATTTTCCATCAACATTAAAGTTGACTGCATGAATACTTACCTTCATAATCAAAACTTATTTAATAGTTAAACTTAAAATTGCTCTTTATTCCTTGGGTGCGATTTCTGATACACTTTTTGAAGCTCTGATAAGCTACTATGTGTATACACCTGAGTCGACGCCAAACTAGAATGCCCTAACAATTCTTTTACTGAATTCAAATCTGCTCCATTATTCAATAAATGAGTAGCAAAGGTATGTCTTAACACATGAGGACTCTTTTTTACCTTCTCTGAAGCTTGACTAAAATACGAATTTATCAACCGATAGACAAGTGAATTATTCAACTTTTCTCCTTTTTTTGTTAGAAAAAAATAATCACCCTCTACAACCTCTCCCAAGCACATCCTTTCCTGCTTATACCGCTCCAAAGACTCCTTAACAGCAGGCAGAATCGGAACCAACCGCTCTTTATTACGCTTACCAAGCACCTTAAGCGTATTATTCAACAAGTCGACATCTACACACTTTAACTGAATCAATTCTGCCCTACGCATTCCTGTCGCATAAAACAATTCTACTATCGTATAGTCGCGGATACCTTCAAAACCCGTCCCCACCTCCATACCCTCCAATACAGCATTCATTTCTTTCTCAGAAAACGGAATCTGCAACGTCTTAGGAACTTTCAATGATTTATGTTTTAACATAGGGCTCACCTCTATCTGTTTTGTCTTTAACAAAAAACGATAGAAAGCCTTAAGCGAAGCCGTTTTTCTATTCACAGTAATCACCGACAAACCCTCCTCTACCAACGACACGATCCAAGATCGAATTTGACTATAATTAACCAAATCAATACTATCCTGCTCAAAATTCATACAATTAAAAACTTTGAAATTTAGTAAATCAGCCTCATATGCCATCAAGGTATGAATAGAATAATTCTTCTCTTTCTGTAAATAATCCTTAAAAGCGATGATAGTTGCATCCATAAAAATAAAAAAAACCATTAATACCCAAAGTTACTAAACTTTAGACATTAACAGTAACTATCCAAAATAACATATACTGTTATTTTTTTTATCAATAAAAACATTCACAAACTCATACAAAATAAATACCAACCTAATGCACTTACTATCAACAACCAACGAGAGAACTAACTAAAGAAAGAAGAGAGAAAAAATAGAAACAAAAAAAATAGCATTGAAGTTAAAACCTCAATGCTATTCTTATTTATTTCTATCAAGAAACTACTAACTCTCTAAACCATCTTTCATGTTTTGAATGTAAGCTGCTTTCTGAATTTTGATTCTATTTCTAACAGAAGGCTTGATAAAAGCTTGACGAGCTCTTAATTGACGCACTGTTCCAGTTTTATCAAATTTTCTTTTATAGCGCTTTAGTGCTCTATCGATATTTTCCCCGTCTTTAATTGGTATAATTAACATAATTTTGACACCCCCTTTCGTTAAGTACGCAAAGGTAATCATTATTTTGAATTGACCAACCAGAAGGTTAAAAAAATAAAAAAATATCTAATAGCTTATTATTTTATGAGAATAAAAGTACCCTCCTCCAATAAAACAAAATAACCTTACACTCCTTTTGCGTGAGGGATCAAAGCGGCATCCTTTTGTGAAGCGTTAGCGGAACAAAAGATACAGCGAAAAACCCGACCCGTGTTTTTTCTCACGGGTCACGCCCAATAGAATACATCATAAAAAAAGGAGTTAAAACGACGTTCTAACTCCCTATATATTATGGTTGCTCTATTATTTATTTCAATATATTTCGTGTAATCACTACTTTCTGAATCTCGGTAGTACCTTCACCTATTGTACATAACTTAGCATCTCTATAAAATTTTTCTACTGGAAAATCTTTAGTATATCCGTATCCTCCGTGAATTTGAATGGCTTCGTTTGCTACTTTACAACATACTTCAGAGGCATACATCTTGGCCATCGCCCCCATTGTAGTAACTGGTCTATGTTGTTGTTTTAAGAAAGCAGCTTTATGTAATAATAATTCCGAAGCTTCTATTTCAGTCACCATATCAGCAAGTTTAAATGAAATACCTTGAAAACTACTAATTGGTTTACCGAATTGGTGTCTTTCTTTAGAATACTTCAAAGCAGCTTCATAAGCTCCTTTAGCAATCCCTAGAGATAGTGCTCCGATAGATATTCTCCCACCATCTAAAACTTTCATGGCTTGAATAAAACCATCACCAACTTCACCTAAACGATTTGCATCTGGAATACGACAATTATCGAATACTAATTCAGCTGTTTCACTGGCACGCATTCCCAATTTATTTTCTTTTTTCCCAGAAGTAAAACCTTCCATTCCTTTTTCGAAAACGAAAGCTGTCATTCCATGAGAGTCCCCTTTTTCACCGGTACGTACAATTACTACAGCCACATCACCCGAAACAGCATGTGTTATAAAGTTTTTGGCTCCATTGACAATCCAGAAATCACCCTCCTTTTTTGCAGTTGTATTCATTCCACCGGCATCAGAACCCGTATTATGCTCCGTTAAACCCCAAGCACCAATATACTCGGCTGTGGCTAATTTTGGAATCCATTTTTTCTTTTGCTCTTCGTTTCCAAACATCAAAATATGATTGGTACATAATGAATTGTGAGCTGCTACAGATAATCCTATGGAAGGATCGACCTTTGAAATCTCTTCTATAATGGTAATATATTCATGATACCCTAAACCAGAACCACCAAGCTCCTCAGGAACTAAGACCCCCATAAACCCCATTTCTCCCAATTTCTTGAATAAAGGGACAGGAAAAGTTTGTGCTTCATCCCATTCCATTATAAACGGACGTATGTTTATTTCTGCAAAATCTCTTATGGATTGCGCAATCATTGACTGCGTTTCGTTATAATCAAAGTTCATCGTAAAGCTTTTGTGTTTAGAAGGTCAAATATAAGGCTATAATATTGGCTTTTTCAATAGACAAGCCTTTAATTTTTGTTAAATCACTTGCATTTTTAAAATCTCCATTCATGCTCCTGCAAGTCACTATTTCTTTCGCTAAAGAGTATCTAAAATATGGAAATTGAGCAATTTCTTTAACGGAAGCATTATTAATATCTAATTTTCTGAAAGTAGGTTGGCTTGAAACTTTAAAACTCACATTCAATTTAGTTATTACTTCTGGCGGTAACCCCCAAATATCTTCCATTTGTTGCATGGAAACAAAACCTCCTAAGCTTTCTCTAAATATAATAATTCGATCAGAGTATCCTGCTCCTATTCCATTTATCCTCATGAAATCTTCCGCACTTGCAGAATTCACATCTAAAATTGGAATTTTTCCTTCTGTAGCAAAAGTTTTTTTTTCATATTTCACAAAACCTTTAGTATCTTTTTTATGAGTTACCCAATCTGGAAATTTAAAAAAAGGGGACAAAATAGCAAGTAAAGAATCTGACACTTTAGTTACATTTTGAAAATCGGCAGCAGAATTTACATATTGGTTTGTTCTCCTGAATGCCAATAAGCGATCAATTTCTTGAAGAGACATACCTAATTTATAACCTTTGTAATCTGTTATAAAATTGGGATTATAAGGTTTGAGTTCATAACCATAAACAGTTGATGCTCCTTTCAGTTTATCAATATCTGCTTGTAAGGTCAACCACTGTACTTCGACATTGGACTTTGTCACTTCAGCAGTATGATTCACACCAAAGAACCATGCTGTTTGTAAACCTACAACAAGAAGTATTAACACAAAAATCCCATTTCGCTGTTCTTTGGAAAACTGGAAATAGGATTTTATAGGATTCATATTTTTAGATCTTTATAATTTACATTCAAAAACTATTCTTTTGGCTGCCTATCAACCACGTCATCATTCTCAGAAAAAGAGTCTGGCTCTTGCTTGGGTTTAATGGTTAAAACTTTATAAAAGAAATATACTGCGAAACTAACCACAACTCCCTGTGTCGTCACCATCATTATTAAAGCTTCTGTATTCATACTACTAATGTATTATTTATTTATCAAATGAGATGTAGAATTAAAATACATCTCAATTTAATTACTTTATTATTATAATGTTTTTATAACGTAGCTCTACCTTCTCTTTTTCTTTTTAAATAAGCTAAATAGACTAAGCTACAAATAAAAAGAAATAAGGATACTAATAAAAGTCTAGCCGAATTAAGATAGAAAATCTTATCCTCCAATTTGGTAATTAGCGCAAGATCTGTTGTAGCAGCAATCTCCTCTCTAATACCAGCATGCATCACTTTTTTGATAATCGATCCGTTATCTAATACCCAAGAATGACCCGAAAATAAATTATTCAAGTTTCCAGACCAATCATTATCTTTTGGCTTAAACAATGAACCTACAAAGATGATGATCAACATCATTGGCGTAATATATTTTATAATAAACTTATAAATAATTGGTACTTTTATATCTGCTCCACTTGTAATTGCTGGCCAACCTTTTTCCAAACCGAAAACCCACGAAAACAAGATGGTTTCAAGCATTGCAAAAACCACTAAGCTAACTGTTCCTGCCCAATAGTCATATTCATCAAAAACACCTTCTTGAAAATAAATAACCGTTGGCAGCCCTAAAATCAAAGCAATTAAACCAAAAGACCAAGCTCCTTTATTTTGATTCCAGCCAAACTCATCACGCATGAACCCAATCCAAGGTGTACCCATTGCAAGTGATGAAGTAATTCCTGCAAAAAACAACAATCCGAACCAAAGGACTCCAGCTATAACCGCAATTACACTTCCCCATTGTTGAAATAAATAAGGCATTGTTTGAAATGCCATACCGAAACCTGCATTTTGAATTACCCAATCCAAACCTAAATATCCAGCAGCAATTGGAATAACAATTAAACTCCCAAGAACTACCTCTACAAACTCATTCATAAACCCTGCAGAAACTGCATTCAAGGCAACATCATCTTTTTCGTCCAAATAAGCAGCATAGCAATGTACTGTACCCATCCCTACCGATAAAGTAAAGAATATCTGACCAGCCGCAGCCATCCATACTTTTAAATCTAACAACGAACTATATTGAGGAGTCCATAGAAAATTAAGGCCATCCCAAGCATTAGCATCCGGAAAAATATCCGAAGCTCCTGATGTTCCCAAAGTCAAACCCTTGATTGCCAAAATAGCCCCGAATAAAATCAAAAGAGGCATACCAATTTTGGCTACTTTTTCTATCCCTTTCAATCCCTTAGATAAAATATAGGTGTTAATTACCAAACAAATAATATAAAAAAATACTGACTCATAAGGGATTCCTGTTGTAGAATGTTCAATATCTACGTAATCACTAAAAAAAGTGGCTACGTTGGCCTGACTCATCCCCTCAAAAGTACCAACCAGCGAGTGATAGACATACGACATTGTCCAAGATTCGATATAACAATAATAGGCAGCAACAGCCATATTGGTAAATATACCAAAAACACCTATGTACTTTAATACCCTACCTTTGACCATAGAGTCCAAAATATAAGGAGTACTATGATTACCGAACTTACCTCCAAATCGTCCCGAAGACCATTCTATAAAAAGTAACGGAATACCCATAATCAAAAAACAGATTAGATACGGAATGATGAAGGCTCCCCCACCATTTTGTACTGCTTGAACTGGAAATCTCAAAAAATTACCCAAACCAACAGCATTTCCTGCCATTGCTAAAATTAAACCTACACGTGAACCCCAAGCATCTGATTTTTCAGCCAAAATATTTTTATTATGATTAGTATTGATTAAAAAAAGTGATCTATAAGTCGAAAACAGAACTGCGTTTGGCGCGTATCAAATCTTTCAAACGAATCCAAAATGCTAGGATAAGATATACTCCAAATCCCAAACCTACCGTAACAAATGAGATGTAAATAAAAAAGAGTCGAACACTGTTGGCTCGCATCCCCAATTTATCAGCTAGACGAGAAGAAACATGAAAGCCATGTTTTTCCATGAAGAATTTAAGGTGTAGAATTGCTGACATCATTTTCACTAATTAAAATTCATTTCCAGTGACTTTACTGAATGAATTTAACATTTTGGTTACTTTTTTGTGTAAAACTACAAAAAAAATGAATACTCCATTAAAAGACACCCTTTGTTTTCAACAAGTCTACCCCAATAGCACATTCTAAGCATTTACTTTTCGTACAATATTCGTTTTTCAATTGTAGTAAAGACTGTGAATCATAAGCATTTTGTGATTTTATTCCGAATGAAGTAAATTTATCCAAAATACTATTTTTTTCTGCTTGAACCTCAGACAACAGTTGAATCAAATTTTCAGCATTCTCTACCCCTAGACTTTTAGCATAAGCAAATTTCAAAGGGATGATTGTATTGATAATTATTAAATCTATAAAAGAGTGTGATAGTCTTTTATTCTTCTTTGGACTTTGTTTATCAAAGTTGTAATGATCTTGCCAATAAGTGGTTGTTTCTATTTGCAATAAATCATAAACCTGTTGAACGGTATTTAAACTAATGATTTTTGAAAACAAGTTTTGGTGCAAATGATACAAATTGGATAACTGTGACAACCGAATAGTTGGAAAATTATCAGGTCTATGTTTAAAAAAAGCAACCGGAATTGTATGTGAATTATCAATTTGGTGTTTATGTAGCAAATAATAGTATCGGAAATTGAGGTCTTTATAATAATTATCTTCTTTATCTGAATCTAGCAGCCCTGCAGTTCCAAAAAGGAGACATTCTAAGTTTTCTACTTCAAAACTTTCTTTTCGGATAATTGAAAAAGGAATAGCTTCTGTTATTTGTAAAAATGCTTCACCATTGGTATTGAGACCAAAATTCTTGCCTAGAAGACGAAATAAAACGCACTCCCAATCATTATTGGTCTTTATAAGTAATTCATGAATAAGTTGTGACTTGCGCTCCAAGCGTTCAAAAAACAAGCGTTCTTGCCAATTTTGAAGTACAAACGGATCGATTGCTTTGAGTTCTTTTTCACAAAATATCCAAGATTTGGGAGTAAGCAAAGATTGATAATTATTCAAAGTACTTTTATCCACATAATTTTTGAGTTCCAATACTGGAATCTCACTATTATCTAGTCTAAAAATAGCAGCATCATGTTCCCATACTACATGTAAAATCACACTATCATAAGCTTGATCACGTTCATGATGATGTGCATACCAATCAGATGATTTGATATGAATCTCGACATTACCAGCCCACTTTTGATTACCAATAGTTATTTGTGCATTAAAAAAATCAGGTCCTGACAATTCTAAATAGTGCCCTTGGTGGTGAATGGTTACTAGCTGTTGCTGTGTAGTATGAAGGTCAAGCGTGTTAAACTTTTTATACTTCCAGAGGTAATGTAAAAAATCTTCTTTCATAGTAATAGCCTTTTAGACAGTAACTAAAGTAAGAAATATTACTATACCAAATAAAACTATTTCAACAGATATAATTTGGCACATGCTCTAGCGTCTGAAAGTGCTTCATGATGATTGAGCTTAATATTCATCGCACGACAGCAATCACTTAACTTAGTCGGTTTTAAACCTTTGGCTTTATAAATTTTCACTGTACACTCCCAACGTATTCCAATATTGAGCTCTTGATAATCAAAGCCATATAGAGCCATTGATTTAATCAAAACATTTCGGTCAAAACTCTCGTTATGAGCAACCACCACTTTATTTTGCAATCTTTTTTTGATTTCGGGATATACTTGTGCAAATGATTTTTCATTTACTGTATCACGTGGATAAATACCGTGAACTTGGATAGTAAATGGACTGTACACATTATTGGGTGGTTTGATTAAGGTAACAAACTCATCGGTAATGACACCATTTTCTACGGTTACAATCCCTACAGAACATGGATGGAAGGACGTTGCAGTTTCAAAATCTATAGCAGTAAAGGTCAATGTAAAATATTTTAAATTTAAAAAGGTTTGATTATTATTTTTTACAATTCTCCAATAGGAGAAAGGTTTTTCTCTCTAGCCCCGATCGCAGCAAAGTATCCTTTTATAGTGTGATGCGTAGCTAATCACCTTATAAAAGATACTGTGTAGAGCGGGACACATTTTCTTGAAAACGCAAATTTTATTGCTCCTGAAAGTATTAATTGAAAAAATTCCATACCAGTCCAAAACGAATAGCCATATCGCGAAAAGGTGTGTTTGGTGCAGAATAAAAGTTATTACCTGAAAAAGAGGAATTAAAATGTTCTGCTTTTAAATAAATGCGGGTTCTTTGAATTTTTGCATTTACAAAGAAATCCAAATTGGGATAATTCCCAATTTGTTTTTGATTTTGCACAAAAAATTCTCCTATAACAGGATTATAATCGTTTGCAAAATAGTTAGTAAAATAATTCAAGACAATTCCAGTTTGCAAAAACAAAGCTTTCTTGAAAAAGTAATTGGTGTAATATATCGTATTACGAGTTACGATTTCGGGAACATTGAGCACTGCATCATCCTGCCCTACCTTTTGGTATAAAATAGTATTATCAAAACCAAATTTCCCAAACTTAATATCCTTACTAACCTTCAATGAAATATAGTTAATGGTTTTATTATACTGTTCTGGTGAAATAATTTGCTGTGTAGTACTTGTTGCTATATCTTTGAAATACAAATGATCGTTGAGCGTTAACAATGTTAGAGAAGCATTTAACCAAGGTGTCACAGCATTGGCCGCAAGACGATTTATCTTTTCGTTATTAAAATTTTTACTCCAATTGTAATCAATGAAACTACTTTGATATAGGTTATAATTATCTGTAGGTAACTTATTAATGTTTTGGTACTGAAAATCAAATTGAAAATCATCATTCAAATCTAATTTCATTTTAGCATCAAGATTAGAAAGTGATTGATTGGTAATTGACCTAGAATAAAGAAATTTACCCTTCCATTTATTTTTTCGATAGTCGTATTGTCCACCGGCTGTATTGATATTTCGTGTTAACGAAGCTGGAATAACAGTTCCATCTGCTTTAATCAAAATTCTATAATAGTAAAAATTACTTCGGAAATCATCTACAAAAAACTGGAACTTCCCTAAGGTTGTATTCTCATAGGATAGTCCTACTTTATTATACATTTTATTGTAATGCGTTTGATCTTTGATATCAGCCGTTACAAATGAATCTCCAAAACGATTTACAGTTGTAGTTCCTATGGTTGAAGCAAGAGTTGGTTGCTTGTACTCAAAGAACTTATTTTCGTAGTTAAACTGGTGATGAAGATAGAGATTATTTACTCCTTTTGAAGGATTAATTTGAAAACTATGATCTACAAAAACACGTTTACCTTTTAAGAATGACTCAGCATCTGTCAAATACACTTCCAAACTTTGACGTACACTAAAATCGGGATCTTTACTTTCAAAATCTGAAATTGTTGTAATCCCACCGTTTTCTTCATTCAAGATATCTTGAGAGACAAAATGTGCATTGGCAATATATCGCTGATTCTTGGAACTGTAACTAGTTGTGAATCTAAAATGACCTGAATTGGCAAACTGATTAATGTATTTTCCCTCTGAACGAATACCTTTATAAGCAATAGAAAAGTTAAGTCGTGGATGAATGTTTAGCGAAAAATAAGAATCTACTAACTGTCCTTTTCCTATAATCGAATTAAAAAACAACTCGGTTACTGGAGTTGCTACCGATGCATATCTTACTTGCCCTGCTTCAATAAAGCTAAAATGCTTCCCTTTTAACCCCATTTCTGGATAAGGTGAAAAATCGGTTAAGCTATATTGTAAGGTATTATATGTTTGCCCTTCATTTGGAAATGCCAACAATCCAAAAGTGTCTTTGCGTAGATAGTTATGACTGTACTCACGTTGAATTGTAAGTGAGGTATCAATATAAGTAGTATCACGCTCCAAAGAAACAAAACGATACATATCGATTGTCGCTACTTTGGTAGTATCATTAGGGTCTGCTCCTTGATCCACAAGACTCTTTTTGGGAGCCTCTCCTCTTGGTTCTTTTTGAGCAAACAACAAGGTAGGCAATAAACATAAAAAAAAGAGTATTCTCATTTGGACAACTGATTTGGCAATTTTTGAATTGATTAATAATTGGGTCAAAGGTAATTGATAAAAAGCTATAAAAAAAAACAAACCTAAAAGTAGCTTATCAAATAAGACCCCATTACTAACGAAAGTCGTAAACTGATTATTGTTTCTTGATCGAGTACCAATTCACTAAAAAATTGCAATCTTTGTTTTTTCAAAATTTATAATTATGCTCAAAAGACAATTCTCTACTTTTATCTTAGAATCTGGAACTGATGAAGCCGGACGTGGGTGCCTTGCAGGTCCTGTAACTGCAGCAGCAGTTATTTTACCATTGGATTTTGAAAATGAAATATTAAACGACAGTAAGCAATTATCCGAAAAAGTACGAGAAAAATTAAAACCTCTTATCGAAGCGAAAGCTGTTACTTTTGCTGTTACTCATTTGTATCCTAAAGAAATTGATGAAATCAACATCTTGAATTCTTCAATGAAAGCCATGCAAGAATGCATTTTAAAACTCAACCCTTCTCCCGAATATATTATCGTGGACGGAAACAGAGCGATCAATGCAAAAATAGGGCAAAAAAGTAAATCAGGAAAAAAACTCACAAAAGAGGAAATAGAAAAATTAAAAGCGATACCGAATCAAAGCATTATTAAAGGAGATTCAAAATATTTGAGCATTGCAGCAGCTTCTGTATTGGCCAAAACCTACAGAGATGAATATATGAATATAATTCACGAAGAGTTTCCGATGTACAATTGGAAAAAAAACAAAGGCTATCCTACTAAAGAACATCGTGAAGCCATTAGAAAATATGGACCAACAAAATACCACCGAATGAGCTTCAGGCTTTTACCAGAGCAATTAAAATTGGACATATAGTTTAACAAACCTATCACTATTATCCCTGACTTTTGAACTATCAATAAACTTATCTTCAAAGAGCAAGCCTTCTTAGCAATAAATCTAAAATTTGATCAAACAATTTCACACTCAAACAAAGCTTTAAAATGCTTCACAATTTTATTCTTCACTTCTTGTTCGTCAACTTTATCTATACCCAATTCCACATTTAAGGATGTAACTGCTTTACCTCTTATCCCACAAGGGATGATGTTATCAAAATATCCTAAATCTACATTGACATTCAGTGCAAATCCGTGCATAGTTACCCAACGTGAAGCACGTACACCTAAAGCACAAATTTTTCGCGCAAAAGGAGTGCCAACCCCAAGCCATACACCTGTTTCTCCTTCACTTCTACCGCATTCCAAACCATATTCTTGGAGCGTTAAGATAATGGACTCTTCAAGAAAACGTAGGTATTTGTGAATATCTGTAAAGAAATTATCTAAATCAATAATGGGATATCCTACAATTTGACCAGGACCATGATAGGTAATGTCTCCACCACGATTAATTTTATAAAAAGTAGCTCCTTTAGCTTCCAATTGTTTTTCTGACAGCAATAGATTACCCAAATCACCACTTTTCCCTAAGGTATATACATGTGGATGTTCCACCAATAATAAATAATTAGGTGTTATTATAGCGGTTTCTTCTCTTCTATTTTTAATTTTTAAATCCACAACGGCTTTAAACAATTCTTCTTGGTATTCCCAAGCAGCTTTGTAATCAAGGCAACCTAAATCTTGGAGTTGGACGTATTTGTTCATTTTATTCAAAGACTACATTAAGATTAAGCTTCTCTGGATTATCCATATATTCTGAAAATGGATAACGCACCGTTATGGTTTGTCTATCCCCACTAAAAAGTGCTTCAGGATTTGAAGTTGATTTTACTGGTTTTGGAAAATGGTATTTTAATGTATAAGTTGAAGACGCAAACAACATTTTGGACATACCCGTTGAATCTGCCACAACTTGTTTCTCTTTGATTAACTCGACATTTCGGCTAAAAGTTTTCCCATCATATGAGAAACTCAATTTTGAATTATTATCTCCAAACCCTCCACCAAAAGGACTTTTACTAGATTGGCTCGTTTTTGATTTTTTTAAGTCTTGCAACACGGTAAAACCTTCCATTAAATTTTGCAGTTCGGTAATCTTCTCAAAAGGAGAATTCATAGCAATTAAAAATTCTTTTTTATTAGGATCCATTTTCATGTGCATCACCGTATTCTCCAAGCCTTTTAGTGCGGCCTGCTTTTCTGGACTTAATAGTGCAATACTATCCTTTTTATTTTCGAAAATAGTCTTAAAACTTATCACAGAATCCAATACCTTATTATCTCCTTTGAGTCCAATTTTATCTCCAATTTTATCCCCACCCATGGCTAGCAAGCCAGAGGCATCAACTTCTACAGCATATTTACCTGAACCATCATCTTGTATATCAATACTTTCTGTAAAATTACAAGAAACTAAAAATAGAATAAAAAAAAGTAGAGTTGTCTTTTGAAAAAATTGTTTCATCTGAAGTTTTTTTTCAAAGATACAAACTTTGAATAACTATGCATATTGATATTTAATTTTAAGAGTTTTCATTTTTCACTGATTGACACCGTTTTAAATTAAACTAAAAAAAAATCAAGATTTACTTAGCTTTTTTCATTTCAATAATATTTCAAAATACTCTATAATTAGTAAAATATCACGCTTATAACTTTCGGTTTTTGTATGGTCCAGGTTCTCAAAAACCAATTGTATAGTTTCCAAATTTGTTCCACGCTACTACCAGAATATATTTATTATTTTATTTTCAATTCCCATTATGATTTAAACAGCTATTTAATCTAATAATATAATGAATTAGAATTTTAAAACTTTCTTTAAGCTTCGTTTCAAATCCTATTTAGATGAACTATATCATTACAAAAAAAACATCAAAAATTAGAAGTCACCTTTTAACTGCAACAAATTTAAAATCACATCTGCAAATTCTCTTTAACGATGATTTCAAGTGGCATGTACTGCGTTTCCAATACGAATTCTTGAAGTACTAATTGCTTATACAAAGAAGCTATAGCGGTAAAACCTTGTATTTCCGGTTTTTGATTAATTAAAAATTCAATCATTCCTTTTTTTAAATATTCTTTATTCAAATCTAAAAGATCGTAGCCGATGATTCTAATGCCAATGATGTTGTTTTTTTCTAAAAAATTAGCTACTAAATAAGCTCTAGAATTGGGTACAAAAACACTTTGTATAGTAGCAAACATATCAATGGTCAGTAATTCTTCGCCAGAATCTTTGATAGTAACTTCTTTAAACTTAAAATGATTTAAATTATTATTATTTTCAAAAAAAGAATAAAATCCTGCAATACGTTGCAAATAAACAGAGGTAGCTTCAATCTCACGAGTAATTTTAACAATTAAAACTTGATGTTCTTCCTTGACTACCAAACTGATTAATTT
This sequence comes from Flavobacterium psychraerolatum, assembly GCF_025960985.1. Taxonomy (GTDB): domain Bacteria; phylum Bacteroidota; class Bacteroidia; order Flavobacteriales; family Flavobacteriaceae; genus Flavobacterium. Next base: position 41,735 of record NZ_JAOQMX010000008.1, read on the forward strand.
ACCAGCGAGTACGCCACTTTTGAAAGCATCCTGACCAATATAAGTATGCTGAACTTTCGTTTCAATATTAGAATCAACCATGACAATAGGTACATTTTTAAGTTCACATTTATTCAAAAAATCGATCGATTCTTTATGAAAAGTTGGTGTGAATAAAATTCCATCATAAGTAGACTTTAATACCTCTTTTGCTTTTTCTTTAAAAGAAATAGAATCAAAATCATATAAATGATATTCTAAAATCACTCCAAAATTACGATACTCCTCTTCTGCTTTTTCAATACCCTGAACTTGAGCTCTCCAATATTCTATTGTATCATATTTGGGTAGAAAAACAGCAAAAACAAACCTTTTATTGAAGGCCAAATTACTAGCAAAAACATTTCGTTTATAATCATGCTCTTTAATAATAGCATTCACCTTATCAATATTTTCTTGTGCCACTTGCCCACGTTTGTGAATAATTCTATCTACTGTTCCTGTAGAAACGTTGGCAAGTCTTGCAATCTCTTTAATTGTTATAATAATCTTAGCTCTTTAAATTATTGTTTTTTTGCGTCTAAATTCATTTCTGTTATCAAATTTAGTAATTCAAACTGAGTTATTATCTATAAATTAGCAATTGCATGTTCGAATACATTTGAAATATTATTTTTTAATTTAAAATTCATAACTATATTCGTTAAATTCAAAAAAACTTATCTTTAAATAAATTCAAAAAAAAATATTATGATAATAGATTCATTAACAAATGCTGATAAATATTTCCAATTAAACCCTAATTTCAAAACTGCTTTTGATTTTATCGCACAAAACAATGTTGCAAACCTGCCCGATGGAATTACACAAATATCAGAAAGCTTGCGTGTTATCATAAATACTGCCCAAGCAAATAATAATACCGAAGAAGCTTTACAGTTCTTTGAATGCCACGATAAACATATAGACATTCAAGTTTGTATTAATGGGCCGGAAACTTATGCTTGGAAACCTAGAGAAAAATGTACACATCCAAACGGTGATTATAGTTCAGAAAAAGATGTACGTTTTTGGAAAGACAGTCCCGATACTTTTTTTGAATTAAAAAATAATCAATTCACCATCCTTTACCCTGAAGATTGCCATGCTTCAATGATGGGAAAGGGAGAAGTCAAAAAGTTAATTTTCAAAGTTCTTATTTAAATACAAGACGATTATTACTATTGCAAGTTATCCATTCAAATAATTAAAATACTTTCAAAGCAACTATCACTTATTAATACCTAGTACTATTTCTTTTTTAGGGTACTTAAAAAAGATCATTTATAGATAAATCGTTATTTAGATTACATAATAAAATCATCCAAAAAAAAGGTCTCCTTGAAATATTCAAGGAGACCTTTTTTATGAAAAATTATTTCTATTATTTCCAGAAGAATGCATACGCTGCCGCTATTAATATCAGTATAACAAAGGAACCAATATTGAATAGTGGACTTGTTTTGAAAAACTCTTTACTAATAGGAATTCCTTTTGAATCATTTTGACCTTTATTTTGAATCAAACTTAAGACAATAATCACCAACATTGTTAACAATGTAGTGTATCCCATTTGATCCATCCATGGCAAAGTAGGGAACATACCTCCTTCGATCCATCCTTTTGGACCGATTTTAAAGAACAACGCAATTGGAATAGAAACTAAAGCTCCCCAAATTGCAGCCTTATTAGTTGTTTTTTTCCAAAACAAACCGAGTAAAAATACCCCTAAAATACCTGGACTTACAATCCCTGTATATTCTTGAATAAATTGGAATGCTTGATCAATTCCTCCTAAAAGTGGAGCTGTTATTGCAGCAATAACCAATGCAACTGCACCAGAAAGACGTCCTACATTTACAGTAACTTTGTCACTAGCAGTTGGGTTGATATATTGTTTGTATATATCCATTGTAAAGATTGTTGACGTAGAGTTCAACATTGAAGCCAAAGAGGATACAATTGCAGCAGCAAGAGCAGCAAAAGCTAATCCTTTTAATCCAGAAGGCAAGAAATGTAACAACCAAGGATATGCTCTATCTGCACTACCAATACCTGGTAAGTTTTCTAAAGCAGAAGCACCTAATCTCTCCATAATTGCGGGATCATTTACCATTACATAGGCAGCAATTCCAGGGATTACAACGATAAACGGAATTAGTAATTTTAAAAATGCAGCTAATAAAATTCCTTTTTGAGCTTCACGCAAAGACTTTGCAGCCAAAGTTCTTTGAATAATATATTGGTTAAAACCCCAATAGTAGATATTTGCAACCCAAAGACCTCCTACTAAAACTCCAATACCTGGTAAGTTCATGTATTCTGGATTTGACTCATCCAAAATCATCACAAAACGATCTGGTGCAGCGTGATAAACAGTTTTCATTCCTTCCCACATACCAGCACCATCAGAAACAGTATTTAATGCTAAATATGTTGTCACTATTCCACCTAAAACTAGGAAAACAACTTGAATAACATCCGTCCAAGCAACTGCTGATAAACCACCATACAAAGAGTAAGCTGCAGAAAAAAGTGCTAAACCAACAATGGCATACATCATATCTACACCCAAAATAGTTTGAATGGCTAAACCACCTAAATATAAGACTGTAGTAAGATTAACAAATACGTATAAAGCAATCCAAAAAACAGCTAAAATAGTTTTAAGATTGGTAGAGAAACGTTGTTCAACAAATTCAGGAATCGTATAAATTCCTTTTTCGATAAAAATCGGCAAGAAATACTTACCCACAATAATTAAAGTAAAAGCAGCCATCCATTCATAAGAGGCAATTGCTAATCCTAAAGCAAAACCAGAACCTGACATTCCAATAAATTGTTCTGCAGAAATATTTGCTGCGATCAAAGACGAACCGATTGCCCACCATGGTAATGATTTACTCGCCAAAAAGTAATCTTCTGCATTTTTTTGTTCTCCATCTTTATCTCGAGATACCCATAGACCAACGCCTAAGATTAAAACAGCATAAGCTGTAAAGACTGCGTAATCAATAAATCCGAATCCTGTCTCCATAATTTTTTTTGGTTTTTAGTTTTTAGTTCAATTTTATTTAGTTCAATTTTTAGTTTTATACGTAACATTTTACCTCGACATACTATTTTACAGTGCTTAAAAAATCACCCTTTCACAGTATTAATTGTTTATGAATTTTTAAACAAAAAGACATATATCAAAACATGATACAGAGAGTAATAACACAAAAAACTTTTTGTTCTATATGAGGATTTTTTTTATTTTATGAAGATTCAAATACTATAATTTGAATGAAAAATTATTTATTACTTCTAATTTTAGTTTCCCATTTCCAAGCACTGTCAATTGCTTCGTCAAGTGTAGATTTGGTTTTCCAACCTAACACATTATTTGCTTTATCCGTACTGGCATATGCCATCGTCACATCACCTTCACGTCTATCAACAATTTTATAAGGAAAAGGTTTTCCGCTTGTTTTTTCAAAACTCTTAATTACCTCAAGAACAGAACTTCCAACACCTGAACCTAAGTTAAAAATCTCTATCTTATCTGCATTTTTCTTATTCAAAAGACGTTGCAATGCTACCACATGAGCTTTTGCTAAATCTACAACATGAATGTAATCACGAATACAAGTTCCATCAGGAGTAGGGTAATCGTCACCATAAACCATTAATTCTTTACGCAAACCAATTCCTGTTTGAGTTATAAAAGGCACTAAGTTTTGAGGAACACCAATTGGTAATTCTCCAATTTCTCCAGAAGGATGCGCTCCAATTGGATTAAAATAACGCAACAAAATAGCACTAATCCCACTTACTTTAGAAACATCCGTTATTACTTCCTCTCCTATTTGCTTTGTATTTCCATAAGGAGACATTGCAGGCTTGATAGCAGCATTTTCATCAATTGGCATTACATCGGCCTGACCATAAACAGTACAAGATGAACTAAAAATAAAATTAGCCTCGTCCTTTTTCTGTAATTCTTGTAATAAATAAATTAGTGACGCAATGTTATTCTCATAATACAATAATGGATCAGTTACACTCTCACCTACAGCTTTTGATGCTGCAAAGTGAATCACACCTTCAATATCGGTATACTTTTCAAAAAAACTTTGAACAGAAGTTTTTTCTCTTAAATCTAATTTTTCAAAAATAGGTGTTTTTCCTGTAATTGCTACAATCCCTTTCATAACATCCTCCGATGAATTTGATAGGTTATCTATAATAACTACCTCATAGCCTTCATTTTGCAATTCAACTACTGTATGAGACCCAATGAACCCTAAACCACCTGTTACTAATATTTTCATATTTTGTTCTTTATTTATTTTTACTGTCGTATATAATTCATTTATCGTCATTCCAAATAAATTGCAATGACGACAAACTTACTACATGATTATTTAATTTTATAATGAACTTCTGATAAGTCTCTAAGCATCTGAGCACTTTTTTCTGCTGTAATATCTCTCTGAGACTCTCCCATCATTTCATACCCTACCATGAATTTTTTAACTGAAGCTGAACGCAACAAAGGTGGATAAAAATGCATGTGAAATTGCCATTCTGGGTGGTCTTTACCATCTGTTGGAGCTTGGTGAATACCTGATGAATATGGAAATGAAGTTTCAAAGAGGTTATCATACCTCACTGTTAAACTTTTCAAAATCATAGCATAAGCAGCAACTTCATCAGCTGTAAAATCGCTAATCTTAGTCACATGACGTTTACTGATAATCATTGTCTCAAAAGGCCAAACTGCCCAAAAAGGAACAAGAGCTGCAAAATGTTCGTTTTCTACAACAATACGTTCACCCAATAATAATTCTTTTTGCAAATAATCAACTAACAGGTTACTACCGTGTTTCTTGTAGTAATCTAGAAGGTTGTTTTGAGTTTTCTCTACTTGAGTTGGCAAAGAAGATTGCGCCCAAATTTGACCGTGAGGATGTGGATTACTACATCCCATTACGCTCCCTTTATTCTCAAAAATCTGTACGTGGTTAATGTAGTCAATTGCACCAAGTTCTGTATACTCTCTCTGCCAAGTTTTAATTACGTCTTCAATCGTGGCTAAATCCATTTCTGGTAAAGTCAAATTGTGCTTTGGCGAGAAACAAACTACCTTTGAAATTCCTTTTTCCGGCTTTGCTTTAAAGAAAGTATCACTCCCATTATCCTCAAAATGAAGTTCTTCTTGTTTTAAAGCAGCAAAATCATTTTCAAATACAAAAGCACTTTTATAGTCATCATTTGAAACACCATTTGCTCTTACATTTCCTGGACATAAGTAACATTCTGGATCATATTCTGGTCTTTCATCATTGGCAATTGCTTCTTTTTGTCCTTGCCATGGTCTTTTTGCTCTGTGTGGTGAAACTAAAACCCATTCGTTAATTAACGGATTGTATCTTCTGTGCGGATCTTCGTTGATATCAAAATCTCTCATTTTCTTTTAGTTTTTATAAAGTGATGTACCGTTTGATACTTTTACGTCATGTATTTTTAATTCAATTCCAAATTTATCTAAATATAACTTAGAAAATTTCGCTTTTACCGCTTCTTCGCTTCCCTTTTTAACTAATGTAATAGTGCAACCTCCAAAGCCTCCACCCATTAATCTGGACCCAATTACAGTTTCTTCTGCTTTTGCTAGTCCTACCAAATAGTCTAACTCGGAACAACTTACTTCGTAATTTACAGATAGGCCATCATGCGTTTCAAACATTAATTTCCCTAAAGTCAAAATATCTCCACCATCCAAAGCTTCACAAGCTTGCATAACTCTTTTGATTTCTTTTACAACATATAAACATCTTCTATATACATTGTCTGTCATTTTAGATTGTAGGCTTGTTACATGATTCACATCGCAATCTCTAAAACTTGTAATCTCTGGATAATTTGCTTTTATAATATCCAAACCTTCACCACATTCTATACGACGTGTATTATATTCAGATGTAAACAAGGAATGTTTTACATTACTATCAAATAAGATCAAAGAATAATCAACAAAATTCGCATCATGATAAGTATAGTCTAAAGTTTTACAGTCAATTTTTATTACTTTATTTTCTACTCCCATTACACTAGAGAATTGATCCATGATCCCACAATTGATTCCTACCCAATGTTCAGCGCTTTGTCCCATCAATGCAATATCAATTGGTTTAATCCCTAAATTAAATAGTTCATTGATTCCGTATAGAAAACCACATTCTAAAGCTGCAGAAGAAGACAAACCAGAACCTGAAGGAATGTTACTGCTAAAAGTACAGTTGAAACCTTCAAGAGAGAATCCTTTTAGATGTAATTGATTCAAAACACCACGAAGGTAATTTGTCCAAACACTATCTGTAAGTTCTTGTTTTGATGTTACATCAATTTCAAAACTTTCCCCTAGGTCAATAGCGTGAATATTAGCAATTTTTGTATTATTTTTTTCGAAAGCAAAACAAATTATTTTATCAATTGCTGCTGGCAAAACATATCCATCATTGTAATCAATATGCTCTCCAATAATATTAATTCTTCCAGGTGAAAGAACTATTGTTCCAGCGGCAGCATTAAATGTTTTTTGATAAAATGCTTTAGTGTCTTTAATTAAAATCTCATTCATTATCATCCTATTTGAAGTTAGTTAAAATTTTACATTCTGTTTTTATAAAACTACAAAAATTAAAATTCTTGTAATTTATAAATAGTTTTTTGTTTATAAGTTTCCAATGGCTTTAAAACTGCATTAGGAAACTGAGATTGATTGGGAGCATCGGGAAAATTCTGGGTTTCAAAACATATTCCACTTTGAGAATGGTATTCTACAGCATCTTTATTTTCAAGGATCACATCCGTTTTCCCGCCAACATATATATGTACACTGGGCTGATCGGTAATCACTTCCATTTTCAGGTTATTTTTACTACTCTTTAATGTTGCCACAACAACTTCATTATTATCAATTACAAAACTATTATCGATACTCGCAGGACAAGATCGAGTTGTGGTAAAGTCAAATTCTGTATTGGCAACCTCTATGATTTTTCCTGTTGGTACCCCTTCGTTAGTAATTTCAACCGTTTTCTTTGATGGTAATTGTAATTCTTGATTCAGAACCGAACCTTCATGACCATCTAAATTAAAGTAAGTATGGTGTGTCAAATTAATTACAGTATCTTCAGTTGTAGTGGCAGAATAATCCAAAACCAATTCATTTTCCTCAGTTAAGGTATAAGTGATTTCTACATTTAAATCTCCTGGATAATTTTCTTCACCAGATATACTAAAATAAGTCAACGTAATCGATGGATTTTCCCCAGCCTTTACATTTTTAATAGTCCAAATTTTTCTACTAAAATTATCGATTCCACCGTGCAAAGAATGATTTGAATTATTAGCACTCAATTGGATTTTTTTTCCGTTTAATTGAAAGACACTATCCTTAATCCTCCCTGCATAACGTCCGACAATAGCACCAAAATAAGGAGCTCCTTCTATCTCAAAGGATTTAATATAAGATTCTAAGTTATCAAAGCCCAAAACAACATCTACCACATCACCATTTTTTAATGGCATTTTCAAAGATGTTAAAGTGGCACCTAAAGAAATAACTTGAATTGTAACACCATTTTTATTCGTCAATTCGCAAGAATCAACAACTTGACCTTTTGCAGTAGAACCAAATGATTTGATTACAAAATTAGGAGTAAATTGCGATATATGTTTAATTTCCATTTTATTTTTATTAAATACTGAAAACAAATTTAAGATAATATTTCACATCTACACACCAGTACCTACCAGTTTTTATTATATTGCACAAAAATATCTTTATGAAGCTAATTGCCATCGAAAATAATTCAGGTATTCCTAAATATAAACAAATCATTATTTCCATCGAAAGAACCATCGATAACGGAAAACTAAAAAAAGAAGATAAACTCCCCTCTATCAACAAAGTATGCATTGAATTCTCTCTTTCAAGAGATACTGTTTTACAAGCATATGACGAATTAAAAAAACGTGGAATTATCTATGCTATACCAGGAAAAGGCTATTATATTAGAAGTACCCAAGTATCTATCCAGCAAAAAATCTTCCTCTTGTTTGACGAATTAAATATTTTTAAAGAAGACCTATATAATTCCATCTTACTAAATATAGGTAAAAACGCACAAATAGATATATTTTTTCATCATTTTAACAGTAAGGTATTCGAAAAACTAATCGATGACGCTAATGGAAACTACACCAAATACATAATTATGCCTACCAGTTTACCAAATGCGAGTACCTTTATTAAAACCCTACCAGTTAATGATGTATATATATTAGACCAAACTAATAAAGAGCTCAGAACTTATCCAGGTGTATATCAAAATTTCACTAAAAATATTTACGACGGTCTAATCAAAGGAAAAAATAGATTAAAAAAATACAATAAATTAATAATGATATTCCCTGGCTTTAAAGAACCCATAGGAATGAAAATCGGTTTTGAAAAGTTTTGTATTGATTACCAATTTGAATATGAAGTAATACTCGAATTTAAAACCCGAAAAATCCACAAAGGCGAAGTTTATATTATCCCAAATGATCGTGATCTGGTAAGTGTAATCGAAAAATCCAAAGTTCAGGGTTTCAAAATAGGGGAAGATTTTGGCGTAATATCGTATAACGAAACTCCATTAAAAAAAATTGTTGGAAATGGCATAACCACTATTTCAACCAATTTTGAAGAAATGGGGAGAATTGTAGTCCAAATGATTCTGACTGATAAAAAAGATCAAATCGAAAATCGTTCTTCTTTAATCATACGAAATTCACTTTAAAAACAATAGTTACTTAATACAATAGTACTTCTGATTATATTTTTAATAAAAAAATCCTGTAATTTCAATTTGACTTTACAGGATTTTTTTTTGCATTTACAAAATTCATTTATAATGAGTAGTTCAGGTTTACTCCCAATCGATAATTGGATTTCATTAAGCCGCTTGCCAAATTTTGATTGATAGGCAACATAACATTTACTCCAAAACTGAATTTATCACGCCCGATTTCTACTCCAATTTTACTAAAGAATATATCACCTGCCGTGTTTGGTAATTTTTGACCACGTTGCCAATTGGTTTTATAGACTTCACCAGCTATCCCAAGTTGTGGCACATAGGTCATACGATCTGATTTTAACATATAAAATAAAGTTGATCCGTAGTTGAATTGATTTCCGTATTTATAATCCTTTTTATTTTCGGATTTGATATTATAATTAATCATTGTATTAAGCCCCCATTTACCCCAACTCAATTGATGTTCAGCAAGCAACAAATAGTCCAAACTCCCCGTCCCTACTTGAAACCCTTGATTTACAGAACCCGTGTTGCTTATAGCATCAAATTTACCAGTTGGTAATTTAAAACCACCACCCAATTGCACACGATTGTACAAGACAACAGAATCTTTTATACTTTCTAGCACGGTATAGGTAGCCATTATAGTAACATCTCCCAAACCACTAATATTCTCTGGACCAGCCGCATACTGCCTAGTATGATCTTGATATGGTAGTAGTGCCGTTAATTGAATTTTTGATCCAATTGGAATACGTGCCCAAATTTGAGTGGTATGAAAATTTTCGTCAATCCAAGGCGAATTATTAAAATCCCCATCTCTACTGGTATAACTTTGATAAAAATAGCGCACTCCAACAAAGTTATTGTTCAACATGGAGCTGAAACCCATGCTTCCGCCCGCTGCAGAACATCCACAAGCATCACAATCTTCTTCCATCATAGATGCTTCTAATTGCATTTTCTGGAAAGTAAACTGACTTATTTTATTTTTTGGAAGTGGTGTCGCAATTATATGTTGGCCCACAAGGATAACTAATAAAAGAATTTTATTTTTCATACTGTTTAATTTTCACCGAAACGTCTATCGGTTAAGTATTGATCATCAGTTAATGTTTTGAGAAAAAGAATTAATTGGTCTTTTTCTATTGTAGAAAGCGAGATACCTAGCTTTCCGTTTTGATTGAGTAAAGGATCTAATGTAGCCGAAAGTAAAACTCCTGAACTATAATGATCCAAAACAGCATCAAGAGTCCCAAAACGTCCATCGTGCATATACGGAGCCGTTTTGTCAACATTGCGTAAGCTAGGCACTTTGAATTTGTAATAATCAGTAGCAATTTCGGTTACGCGGTACCTCCCTACATCATTTATTTTTGGATTCAAAGCCAAACCATTATTTCTAAAACTATGATCTGTCATTAAATCTGTCGCATGGCACGAAGCACATTTAGCATTAAAAACAGTATAACCTGCTTGCTCATCTGAGGTAAATGCTCCACCAGTTTCATTTCTTCTGAACTTATCAAATCTAGAGTTGGATGACATCATCATAACCATAAATTGTGACATAGCTTTAAGCATATTTTCGGCATTAATTTCACCATTTTCAAATGCTTGTTTGAACAACCGTTTATAGTCTGCATCAGCTTTCATCATTGCCATAATGGTCGTCAAATCACCATTCATTTCTATTTGGCTTAATAAAGGAATTATAGGTTGTACATCCAAATTTGGTGCTGCCCCATCATACATAAATATATTTTGAAAAGCCAAGTTTTGAATAGAAGGTGTATTTCTTGTTCCAATTTCATTGTTAACACCATGACTAAAGGTATGGCCGTGATGCGTAAACGCAGTTGCTTGCTCATGACAAAACCCACATGAAATTAATCCATCCGAAGACAATCTACCATCATAAAAAAGCTTTTTACCTAATTCAAAACCTTTTTCAGTGGGTGGATTCAGACTAATATTATAGGCTAATGCAGGAAAATTGGATGGGATTTGAAATGCCAAAGGAATATCTTGATATTCATTATCATCATTATCTGTACAACTAACTACCGTTAACAACAAAACGAAAAATAAAATTTTAAATTTCATCCTATTTGTTTTAAATTATACTTTACCCATGGATATAGAACTTACATCCATGGTCAAGTAAAATTATTATAAAAATAAATTAGTCGTTATGAACGTGTGCTACAGTAAACATTTCAGTAATATTTTTAGTAATATTTACTAAATCACTCCCTCCCATAATCATGGGATTATCACTAAGTTTAAATTTTGTAGAACCGTCAATTATTTTATCAACATCAACAAATAAATGAATCTCTGGAGTTACAGTAGTTCTTACTTGTGCTTTGGTAGGTAAAGCAAGACTAACCTCAGCGTAATTATAATTTCCTGTTGATTGACCGTTATGAATCATAAATGCAGTATCAGTAGTCACTGTTGGAGACGTAAAAGTCCCCTCAAAAGCTAAGTATTTGTAACCTGCAGACCAAGTCCACGTTAACCCTGCAGCTTGTGCTCTTGTATAAAGATCCCCTTGACCTGTAAGACCTAGGTCATATTGTTCCTTATCAACTCCTATTCCAAATTTAACATTGGTATAATCGCCAGCAGGAATTCCTTTAAGGGTAATAACTTGTCCGTCTGTGCTAGACTCATCAATTATAAAGTAGCTATCACTTTTTGGATAGATAAATTCTGTACCATCCGATTTTGTCAATACTATATTACTAACAATATATTTTATTGTACTTATTTTTAAGACTTCATTATTTGATGAAGTATAAGTTTGAGAGTTTAAAATCAAATCATTAGAACCAAAAGACTGATCGTATTCTATTTCCAAGTTTCCTATTCCCGAAACAGGATCTTTATCATCATTTGAACAAGAAACCGTTAATATACTTACTGCCAAAACTGCTAAACCCTTATATATTGTATTTTTCATTTTTATTTTATTTCGTAATTTAATTTAATGTTGAATTATTTTTGCGCACAATCTACCCTTTTTTATGAAATATTCATAAAAGAGCACAAGTCGCAATTATCCTAAAAATTAAATTATGAAATGGGAGGGTGAAATACCAATGCGGTATCTATGTAGGAATAAAAATTAAGATATAAAGCTGTATTCTTTTGTCTGACTATCAAAATTGATTTATCGAAAACAAAAACACTTAAGTCCTCTAAGAAAAGTTCTCCTGTTGGTTTTAAATTTTGTTTCTTATCGGAAGTTTTTTGTTGATTCTCGTCTGCAGCTTTAGAAAGTTCCTTCATCAAATGACACTTACCATTACAATGAAGTGCTGGCTTTGCTTTATTTTCACAAAGTACTTTTGAAATATAATCGTAATTTACAATATAATCTACTACCGGCAAAAATGGTTTTGCTAGAACAAAAAGGATTAATATGATTACGACTTTTTTCAAGCCGCAAAAATACATTTATAAAATAAGAGCACCAACTTTAACATATAAAACATTTTTATATGTTAAAGCAAAAAGTGAAATTTTACTTTTTTTAACAACCAATAACAATATGGATTAAATATTATTCGATAAATGCATAAATAAACACAAAAAACTAAACTAAACACAAATAAAATTGAATAACAAACAAAATAAACCTACAAATTATCATAATTTATAAAATAAAAAATTAACACCTATTTTAATTTTTCAATTCAAAATATCAATACATTTATCCCGATTTTTAGATGAATGAAAAATAACATATTCGAATGAAAAATCAATAACTGAAAACACAAAAACAAAAATGAAAAAATTATTTATCGCAGCTTTATTAGTTGCAAGTTTAACTGGATTTGCTCAAAAGAAAAATGGAGCTGAAAAGATGCTAGACAAGATGACAACTGAATTATCATTAACAGCTGACCAGCAAGCACAATTAAAACCAATTTTTGAAGAACAAGCTGCTCTTCAAAAAGACAACAAAGAAAATCCAGATAATGTAGATGCAAATAAGGATAAAGCTAAAGAAATAGGAAAAAAAATCAATGGTATTTTAACTCCTGAACAAAAAAAATTAAGAAAAGAATTTCAAGAAAAAGCAAAAGCTGAAAAAGATGCTTTAACTCACTAATCATTTTTTTTTATTTTAATAAAATCTCGTTTTATAGCGAGATTTTTTTTTTGAAGCTAATTCTCTAAATGATAACAAATTTGTTAAATAAAACTTAATCATTAAACCTTTCAAACCTTCAATCGTCTAATCTAAAACAAACAACTTAAAACAATTAGAATGAAAAAATTAATTATTGTTGCTTTATTAGCAATTGGAATTACAGGATTTGCACAAGAAGGAAAAAAGAAAAAAGGTCACGAAGTAAGCACCGAAATGCGCCTTAAAAAAATGACTGAAGAGTTATCATTGAATGCAGACCAGCAAAAGCAATTGATACCAGTTCTTGAAGAGCAAACATCAATTAAGAAAGCGATTAAAGAAAACCCCGAAACTAAAGAAGAAAATAAAGTTAAAATGAAAGAAAACGGGAAAAAATTTAAAGGAATTTTAACCCCTGAGCAATTCGAAAAGTGGAAAGGTACTACAGGAAAAGGTAAAGGTCATGGAGAAGGAAAAAAGAAAAATGCAGCTGATGAATCAGAAGAATAATTAAATTCAAAATGCTTACTAATGAAAAAACTTCCGGTATTACCGGAAGTTTTTTCATTAGTAAGCTAAAAAGTTTTTGATACTTTATCAATTGCTTGAATGGTAAAATCTAAATCTTCATACGTAAGTGCATCGGTAATAAACCAAGTTTCGTATGCAGATGGTGCGATATAAATCCCCTCTTGCAACAAACCATGAAAAAACTTCTTAAAAGTTTCATTATCTCCATTGGCAGCAGATTTAAAATTGACTACAGGATTTGCATCAAAATGCACCGATATCATCGAACCAATTGTATTGATGGTAAACACTACTTTATTTGCTTTCAAAACTTTATCTATTCCTGCAGCTAGGTAAGCTGTTTTATCTTCTAGTCGTTGAAAAATAGTTGCATCTTCATTCAAAGTTTGCAACATTGCTAATCCTGCCGCCATTGCCAACGGATTTCCAGACAAAGTACCTGCTTGATAAACAGGACCAAGAGGTGCGAGATAATTCATAATTTCGGCACGAGCAGCAAAAGCACCTACTGGCAAACCACCACCGATAACTTTTCCAAAACAAACAATATCTGCATCAACATCGAATAATTCTTGTACACCACCTTTTGCCAATCTAAAACCAGTCATCACCTCATCAAAAATAAGTAAGATTCCGTTTTCGGTACACAACGTTCTCAATCCTTCTAAGAATCCATTTACTGGCGGAATACACCCCATATTTCCAGCCACAGGCTCTACTATAATGGCTGCAATTTCATTTTTATTGGCTTCAATGACTGCCTTTACGTTTTCTAAATCATTATATGTCGCTAGCAAAGTATCTTTGGCTGTTCCTGCTGTAACACCTGGACTGTTTGGTGAACCAAATGTAATCGCACCACTACCCGCTTGAATTAAAAATGAATCTGAATGTCCGTGATAACAACCCGCAAACTTGATAATTTTATCTCTTTTGGTAAATCCACGAGCAAGACGAATGGCGCTCATACATGCTTCTGTACCTGAATTCACAAAACGAATTTTATCAATATTGGGTACCATGGCCACCGCCAAAGCTGCAATTTGTGTTTCCAATTCTGTTGGCATACCGAAAGATGTTCCAAGTTTGGCTTTTTCGATCACGGCATTTACAACCGGCTCAAAAGCGTGTCCCAAAATCATTGGCCCCCATGAATTGATATAATCAATTAAACGATTTCCGTCCTCATCATATAAGTAGGCTCCCTTGGCACTTTTTACAAAAATAGGTGTTCCTCCTACGGCTTTGAATGCTCTCACAGGTGAATTGACACCACCAGGAATTACTTGTTCTGCTTCAGCAAAAAGCTGACTACTTCTTTTGTATAACATTACTTGAAAGTTATTTTAGTTTATCTTTATTTTTTGTCCAATGGATATTGTATTATCCGAAAGGTGGTTTTTTCGAATTAAGTCATCAACCGATACATTGTATTTTTTGGAAATAGAATACAAGGTATCCCCTTTTTCTACTTCATGCGTACTACCATTTCTGGAGCTACTGTTTGAGCTTGGCTTGTAGTTTTTACCTAAAACTTGCGCATCATATTGATCCAAATCATAGGTTTCGATATAAGAGATCAATTTGTTTGGATACCTTGGATCGGTGGCGTAACCAGCAGCACGAAGACCTTGAGCCCAAGCCTTATAATCATCCTTTCTTAAATCGAATAAACTAGCGTAGCGACTTCCGCTTGTCAAAAAAGCAGCGTGATCTTCGTATGAATCAGCCGCGTTTCGATATTTTCTAAAACATTCTTGACTTTTATCATCATCGTGATAAACTGTTTCACCAAGCCAAGTAGAATGGCATTTGATTCCGAAGTGGTTGTTGGCTGTCTCAGAAAGTTCACTTCTACCTGCACCCGACTCTAAAATTCCTTGAGCTAAAATGATGCTGGCAGGAATACCGTGCTTTTTCATATTGGTCATGGCAACCCACTTAAACTGATTTACATAGGCATTCACTACTTCGTTGCGAGACATTCCATTGGAACTAGAGCTCTTTCGTGAAGAAGACGATGTTGATTTTGAAGAATGGCAACTTACAAAAGCTACTAACGAAAGGACTAAAACTATTTTCTTAATCATGAATTTGTATTAAAGGTAATTTTTTGTTTTTTAGTTTTGTATTCATTCCTGCTACTCCCTGTAGGCCACCTGTATGTATAAGGAGTATATTCGAGTTCTCCGGAAAATAATTATTTTGGATTAGATCTAAAACTCCTACTACCATTTTTGCTGTGTAAATGGGATCCAACGGAATTTTGGTTTCTTTATAAAAATCATTGATAAAAGAAATTAACTCTGGTGTTACTTTACCATAACCACCAAAATGATAGTCATGTATCAATTCCCAATGTTTGCTGTTTACAAAAGTACAAATTTCATCTTGTAAAAAATCCCCTTTTAAAGCTGGAAAACCTAAAACTTTCTGATGTGGCAATGCACTATTGATTAATCCAGAAATTGTTCCACCAGTTCCTACTGCACAACAAACGTAGTCAAATTCAGTATCAATGTCGGTCAAAATTTCTTGACATCCTTTAATAGCCAATGCATTGGTTCCGCCTTCAGGGATTAAATAAAAATCCGTCCATTTTTTTTTCAAACTAGTGATAAATTCCAATTCTTCTTTCAAACGGTACTCTTGTCTTGTGACAAATTCAAAATCCATTCCACATTCTTGAGCGAACTTTAGGGTTGGATTTTCTTGGATTTTGTTTACTAATTCTTCACCTCGAATAATTCCAATTGTTTTAAAACCTTGCTCTTTACCTGCAAAAGCAACCGCTGCAATATGATTGGAATAGGCGCCACCGAAAGTCAATAATGTAGATGTATTTTCTTGTTTCGCTTGAAGGAGATTGTATTTTAATTTTCGGAATTTATTACCCGAGACAAAAGGATGAATCAAATCCTCGCGCTTGATGGAAACGGAAATGTTTTTTGGTAAATTAATTTTTATGGACTGATTCAATTGGAAAGGTGTTTTTGCAAAGGTATCATCAAAACGCAAAAGACAAAAGCTTTATTGTTTTTTTAACCTGAGTTTAATTGATATTTTAAAAGCGGAACAATTATTACTTTATTAATCACAGAACATGCACTTGCACAAAGGATAGAAACGAAAATCTTTTTTAGGCTTTTTCTAGACCAAAAAAGAGTACTTGACTCCATTTGTATTGCATTTGGAGTTCAGAGAACTTAGTTTGAAGAGAAAGTCTGACCAAGGCCCGATAGGTATCGGGAGCCCAAATTATTTTTTATTTATTTAATCGAATGTAGTATAGAAAACTGAACAATCTTCGTTCATTTAGATAGTCTAAATTAGATTCGTTGGCATAGGCTTCTCTTTCAAAACTAATGTTTTTGTAAGCTAAATAAGCATTCCTGTATTGTAATAATCGAATGAGATATTCTAGTCCATACCAAATAAAAAAAGGCAGAATTAGAAGTTCTAATTGTTGTTTGAGATGCACTTTTTCGTGGTTGATGAATACTGGATTGACTTTGTCTGATGCGTATTTCATAAATACGAATGGAAAAATGGTTAATCCTCGAAACCCTCTTGGCGTTAAATATTTGGTAACAACAAAAAACATTCCTTATAAATTTATAATTTTGCTTAGAAGACCCCTATCTTTATCACACTAATTCGATCCTATGAATGACCAAAGTAAAGAAAATAAATTGATTGAAGGGGAAGATTTTTATTATACTCCTGAAGGTTACAAATGTCTGACCGAAAAGCATCATCTCAAACGAGGCTATTGCTGCAAGAATGGCTGCAGACATTGCCCTTATGGTTATGATAAAAAGACAGGCACTATAAGAAAATAAAAAAATGATTGGTATGATTTTTGAGTTAACAAAATACCACAACTAATTAAATTTCAGAATAATACCTAAAATATTTTTATTATGAAAACTCTTAACCTCCTCCCTCTATTATTAATTCTCATCTTAAGTTCATGTACTAGCATTCGCGTGAATTCAGATTATGACTCCAAAGTTGATTTCACAAAATTTAAAACCTACGCCTTCCATAAAAATGGAGTAGACAGAGCACAAATCTCTGAGCTAGACAAAAGACGAATACTTCGTGCAATTGATGAAGAGCTGACAAAAAAAGGATATACTAAAAGTGAAAACCCCGATATGCTAGTCAATATTTTGACCAAGGAAAGAGAACGTTTGAACGTAAACCAATTTAACATGGGATTTGGTTATGGTTGGGGATGGGGATGGAATCCCTTCTTTATGGGTGGAAATTCATTTGTAAACTCAAGTACCGAAGGTACTCTCTATATTGATTTAATTGATGCTAATAAGAAAGAATTAATTTGGGAAGGCGAAGGAATTGGAACGCTTACCGAAAACAGATCAAAAAAAGAAGTTCAAATTAATGAGTTTGTAGCCAAAATTATTGCGCAATTCCCCCCAATTATTGAGGTCAAAAAGTAAATCCTATCTTATATATTAAACGGCTCTATGTAGCCGTTTTTTTTTTATTTCATAGCATTATTTTTGCTATTAATTTGGCTTTAATTTTCAAGTTCTTTTTAAGTTTTTATAGTTTACTTATCGACTAATTTCAATGTCCTACTATTCAAAAAAAATATCCAATAAATGGAAAAAATATTTTTGAGCATTTGCAATTATTTTATACCTACAAAAGTAATGCGTTAGCAAGATAGAAAGCTAGTTATTTAGACAGATATATTGATTATGATTATAAAATATTCAATATTTAACTGGATAAAAAACTCCTTTCTAGGCTTACAACTGATTACAATCTAAGTTCAAATAATTGCAAAAAAACGCAGATTTCCAGATAAATAGTTTCCTAATTTGGTCAAAAATTCTAGCAAATTTAAACAGTCTATTTTATTATAAAGCCTATACTAGTTAACCTCAAAAAAAGAGACCAACCCATTACCATATGTGACAATTGAAACTACGGTAAACAACAACAAACTTACAATGCTGGATTATGAGTTTAAAATTGCAAGGGAATACAAAATTTATAGTTTTATTTTAATGCCAATATTTGCTATACTTTATATCCAATTTACACCACAGAAACCAGCAATGTTTATGGCACTAAAAGCCTTTTTAAAAACTTCTACTAGAAATAATGCTATCGACAGTTCTGGAATTGACTTTGCAAAAAACATCTTTTATCGAGATGGAAGTTAGTTACACATTTTTAGATTGCAAGTAAATCAATTTGCATTGGTAAAACAAAGTCACTTACATAACTTAAAGTATAATTACCTAAAGGAGAAACTGTCTCAAAATTCCAAATTTTATCATTGTAATAAAATGTCTTACAAGTTGTATCAAATTCTTCAAAGGGTAAAAATATTTCTTTCCCTACTGCTTTCGAGAAAGCTTCTTTGCGTGTATGCAACACGTAAAAATCAAAAATATTTTTACTTTCCTTAAGTTTAATTTGTTCCGATTTACTAAAAAAAGGAGACTCAAAATTCACCTGCTTCAAATCATTAAATTCAATATCAACTCCAACTTTAGCTTGTACTGAAGCCATACAAACAACATATTCTTTTGAATAGGAAATACTAAAATCAAAGAAAGTATTTAGAAAAAAAGGTTTATGAAATTCATTTCGTTTTAAATCTTTTACTGAATTAGTTTGTTCAAAATAGTCTAACTGTTTTTTTAATAAATAAAACCCAACCAACTTTTGCTTCCTGCTTTTGAGATTTGAATTACCTACTCTTGTCAATTCATATTCATTTAACTGCGCTAATAACTCCAATTCTAGGTCTGAATCGATATTAAGTTTCGAAATTAAAATTCTAAGCATAACAAGAAATATTTATGACTTTATAGGACAACCCTGAAAACTTGTATTATCGCTTAAGTTTTCGCCTTTCATTACTAAAGATAACGGACCTAAATTCACATTTTTACCAATTATACTATCGTATAAAATAATTGTTCTCACACCAATAGAACTCTGACTATCAATTGAAATAGTCCCTATTTTCATAATTCTATCTTCAAAAAGATGGGTTTGTGGACCACAATCCTTATTCATTGTGACATCATTACCTATATTTATAACATCAAATTCTGTAAAATCGGTAGTATATAAACAGGCTCTTTTACCAATTTTCACACCTAAAAAACGCAAACAAAAAGGTAAAAGTGGCGTACCTTCCAAATAGGTTAATAAATAAGGAACTGCGAGTGCTTCGTAGGTAGAGGTAATCGCTTCGCTCAACCATACCTCTCTACTCCACATTGGCATTTGTTTACTTTTATACTTGCCTACCAAAAGCCATTTGAGTACAAGCACAAAAATAAAAGATGGAATAGCAATGAAGCCCAAGAAATAAAGCGGGAGATAAAATACAAACATATACCACGAATCACTAATAATTACATCATGTATATAAGTTATAAACAACCAGCTACTACACAAAACAAAAGTTATTGGAGTAATTATTCGTATAAACTCAATTAATGTTCTCTTTATAAAGGTTGCTTTTGATGGATTGAATGTTAATGTGTCATCAAAATCTTTGGATTTTTGCCGCAGGGGCATTGCAACTGGAGGAGACCCAAACCAATCTTTGGCAGGATTTGATAAAAGTTCGTTGCTATCTGGCGGAATTGATAATACTCCAATTAACATATTGTCGCCCAAAATTGTTCCTTGAGGAACCAATGCACTGTTGCCCACAAAAGTTTTATTACCAATTTTGGTCTCTTCCAATATCAAATAATTATCTCTTACATCTGATTCTCCCAAATTGACTGCATCGGCAATAAAGGATTCGTCCCCAATAGTTAGTAAAGGCGGCGTTATATTACTTGCAGTCGAAATTTCGGAACGATTACCAACTTTGGCTCCCAAAGCTCTATAATAACTGCTTACAAAAACAGTTGCATATACAGGATGCAAAATAAATAATGACAAATCACAAAATTGATCTGCAAGCCATTTCTTCAAATATATCCTACTCAAAACAGAATATTTACCTGGTTTAACTTTATTAAGCAATACTCTGGAAAAAAAAGCAGTTTGAAATATAAAAATCAAAATATAAACGACAGCGATCAAAGGTGTTAATACCAAATAATAAAACTGGTAATCTCCTGCCAGCTGATCCAGTTCATAAAGCGCAATTAATCCTGGAAAAAAAGGGATCAGTACTGCAAAAGGAAAAATCAGTAATAATGCAGTGTAAATAAAAGTAAAAATTAAGATTTTATTTTTTGAAAAAATCTTTGCATGACTGTACTCATCTTTACTTTTTTGTTTTAATAAAATGGCTGGACTACCACTATAAATCCCGCCTTCGATTGTAATATGATCTTTTGACAAATAACTCAAATCCGTCAATTCTGATTGGTTTGCCATCACACTATTACCATCAATAACCGCACTTGTCCCAACATAACAATGCTCTCCGATTTTGATAGAACTTATCTTTAACAAGCCATTTTCCACAACTACATTGTTTAGTACTACACTACTACTTATACTAGTACAATCTCCAATCTCTATTAAGTCTGCAGCACCATAATCAAACATACTAAAATGGACATTCTTACCCACTTTCATCCCCATAGACCGCAAATACCTATTATACAGTGGTGTTCCATTAAAAAAATTAACATTTACTAATTTACTTATCGAATTATTTAACCAATATCTAAAATAATATTGTCCCCATAGCGGGTATTCGCCAGCTTTGAACTTACCAATCAATATTTTTTTTGAAAAAATACTAATCACAATCATTAATGGAGAAATAAAACAAAAAAGAATAATGGATATAGCAAACGAAATGAAATGATTTTCATGTTCTACTTGTGTATAATAATACCCTAAATAAGGGATGTATAATTGCGCTGAAAAGAAAGTAAAAATTAATGGCAAACTCAAGATTTGGGCAATAAAACATAAATAATAACGAAGGGGTTTTACTTCATTGAAAATGTTATTATCTATTACTTGTACATTACTATTATTTTCTTGAACAGCTTCAATAAATTTTGACAAAGGTCTATTTAAATAAATATCTTTTATAGAAACTCGAGTAATACTGCCTTCTCTTCTTAATTTGGAAACAAAATTGGCAGCAATCAAAGAATGCCCTCCTAAATCTAAAAAAAAGTCACTCTCTTTTGTTATTTCTTTTCCTGTAAAAACATTCGATAGAATAGTCATTATTTTGGTTTCAATACTATCCTCTTGTTTAATTTCAATTTGTATCTGTTGCTTTTTCTTTAAAAATGCTACGGGTATAGGGAGTTCTTTTCGATTAATTTTACCACTGGGTAATCTTGTAAAGAATTGCATTGGTACAAATACATTTGGTACCATATATACGGGTAACTTTTTCAATAATGCTTGCCTTAAATCTTCTGGATTATACGTTGCACTGTCACTTATTTGCACATAAGCAACTAATTCATCTTGGTCATAAGTGTCTTTTTTCACCGCAACTGCAGCATTTTTGACAGCAAATAGGGAACTTAATTGGTTTTCTATTTCGCCCAATTCTATTCTATACCCCCTTATTTTTACTTGATCATCAATGCGCCCTTTAAAAATTACTTTACCTTGTTCATTGATAACTACAGCATCGCCAGTTTTATAAATTATTTCGCCAGGCAAATCTGATTCGGCAATTGGTTTCAAAATAAATTTTTGAGCCGTAAGTTCCGGCAAATTCACATAGCCTTTCCCTACTCCAGGTCCTGTTATTATTAGCTCACCTTCTACTCCAACTGGAACAATATTTAAATTTTCATCAATTACAGCATAATTATAATTGGGAAGCGGATGTCCTATAGTAATTTCATCTTCAGGCAATAATGCAATCATTGAAGATGTTACTGTAGTTTCGGTTGGGCCGTAGGAATTAAAAAATTGTATTCCCTTTTGGGACCATTGTTTTAAAACATTAGCAGAACAAGCCTCTCCGCCTGCATTAACCAATCGTAAGCTTGGTATGTTATCATCAATTACTGCCAATAAGCTTGGTACAGCATGCAATATAGTTACGTTATTTGCTCGTAGAAATTCACTTAACTCATCAACTGCTTTTGATGTAGTTGTATTGGCAACTACAAGCGTAGCCCCAGCCAAATAACTTATCCAAGTTTCTTCGCACCACATATCAAAGGAAACCGAAAACCCCTGATAAACAATATCTGCATCTACAATTTTAATCACTTCATTCTCAGATCTTACCAGGTGACAAATTTGTTTTTGCATAATCGGAATTCCTTTGGGTTTACCTGTGCTCCCCGATGTGTACAAAATATACGCATCTGTAGTACTAGAATACGATATTGGAATTAAAGCAATTGTTTGATTGGGATTTGGGATGACTTCCAATCTTTTTACAGTACTTACGAGCTCTCTATCGCTAAAATAAGCACTAACTTTTCCTTCATCGAAAACAGTTTCAACTCTATCTAGCGGCATATCATAATCCAATGGAACGTAAGTACAACCCGCTTTTACAATAGCCAAAATCGCAACATGAAGCTCCAAACTTCGTTTATGCCAAATACCAATGGTTTTACCTTTTGTAAATCCTTGTTCAATAAGTTGATTAGCAACCGCATTACTCCAATTGTCAAGTTCCTGGTAAGTTACACTTTCATCTTCAAATAGCAGAGCCATTTTATCGCCTCTACTAGCGACAGTTGAACTAAAAATGGAAACTAAAGTTTCTTCCTTTTCTAATTGTGGATTAATTATGCCGCACAAGATACTTTTTTTCATAGACAATTATTCGCTACTTATTAATACTACAACATAACGTAAATATTATTACAAATCTAAAACACAAATAACCTTACTACTGTTAATAAAACAATAATTTAACAACCATAACTATGCTATTTTCATCTCCTATTCTATTTCAAAAGAAGCGTACCAAGCATCATTAATCATCACTTAATTTCAATTATATTTCCAAATTACCCCCAAGTTATCCGGTATAATTCATATTTTTACTTTTGCTTTAAAAAAAGCAAAACATAGTACTATCTACGCCATTTCTATCTGTATTATGATTTGTCTTGGCACCGAGATGTTTTTTATGTACTAATAAAAACTAGACTTTTACAAATGGAGAAGTTATTTTCCTCAAAAATGATAAAAATGGAATTATTCCACGAAATAAAAGCTGCTAAATTGCAATTGAAAAATGTAGTTCCATCTACTCCATTACAACAAAATCTGAATCTATCAGATGAATTTGGGGCTACTATCTTACTAAAAAGGGAGGATTTACAAATCGTGCGTTCTTATAAAATACGTGGCGCTTACAATAAAATAAGCAGTCTAACAAAGAATGAAAAATCACAAACTATTGTGTGTGCAAGTGCTGGAAACCATGCACAAGGTGTGGCTTACTCGTGTCATTTACTCCAAATAAAAGGTACAATTTATATGCCTAGTACCACTCCAAAGCAAAAAATAAAGCAAGTACAATTATTTGGGAAATCCTATGTCGAAATTGTTTTAACAGGCGATACCTTTGATGATGCTTTTGCGGCAGCGATGGAAGACGCTACCAAAAACAACAAAATATTCATACACCCCTTTGATGATCTAAAAGTGATTGCAGGTCAAGGTACTGTTGGTCTGGAAATTCTAGATGTTTTCAAAGATCCAATTGATTATTTATTTTTACCCATTGGCGGTGGCGGATTGGCGGCTGGGGTCTCTACCGTTTTTAAGCAATTGTCTCTCAGCACAAAGATTATAGGTGTAGAACCACAAGGTGCTCCTGCAATGAAAAACTCAATTGCTCATGGACGAAATACTGTTTTGGAAACTATTGATAAATTTGTAGATGGCGCAGCGGTAAAACAAGTAGGAAAGCAAACGTTTGAAATTTGCCAGAAAAATTTAAGTGACATTATCTTGGTGCCAGAAGGAAAAGTATGTACAACTATTTTGCGATTGTATAACGAAGAAGCTATGGTGGTTGAGCCTGCCGGAGCTTTGACCATTGCTGCACTTGAATTTTATAAAGAAGAAATAAAAGGCAAAACAGTAGTTTGCGTGGTGAGCGGCAGTAACAATGACATTGAACGAACAGCCGAAATTAAAGAACGCTCTTTGCTATATGAAGGATTGATGCATTACTTTTTGATTCAGTTTCCACAACGTCCTGGTGCATTAAAAGAATTTGTAAATGATATTTTGGGACCAAATGATGACATCACTTATTTTCAATACAATAAAAAAACCAATCGCGAAGTAGGATCGGTAGTGGTTGGATTGGAATTAAAAAACAGAGACGATATTGAATCTGTCAAAGCAAACATGACTAAAACAGGGTTTGAATACAAATACCTCAATGAATTGCCAGAATTGTTTACGCAGTTGATTGGGTAATAACGATTGCTAAAATTTTGAGCAATGGAAAAATGGTTCTCACTTAAAAAAAATTGGACACAAATTACACAAATCAAAGACTCTAAAAGTCTAACTCCATGAATTTGTGCCGATGACAAAATAATAATTACTTTTGCAAAATAATAAACACAAAATCATGCCTTTAACAGACATTACCGATATTGATGACATTAAATTAATGGTAAATACTTTTTATTCTAAAGTTCAAGTAGATAACTTCATAGGACCTATATTTAATGAAAAAATTGGAAACCGCTGGCCTGATCATTTGGAAAAAATGTATCGCTTTTGGCAAACTATTTTACTAGAAGTTCACTCTTATTCTGGAAGTCCTTTCCCTCCACACAAACACTTACCTATCGAGAAGGACCATTTTGAACGATGGATGGAACTATTTACAGCTACAGTAGACACCCTTTTTATGGGTGTAGTTGCCGATGAAGCCAAATTACGAGCCAAAAACATGGCTGAAATGTTTCATTATAAAATAAATTACTTTAGAGATGCGTCACAAAATGGCGGTCTTAAAAATTAAAAACAATACTTCATGCGCAAATTTTTTTTCCTCACTCTTTCAACTCTAGGCATACTCTCGTGTTCTAGCGTTAAAATTGCGACTAGCAATAGTACAACTCCTTCTTTGAAATTTATTAACGCTGTTGAAATTCCGTTCAACAAAGAATTCAAGAAAACAGTTGTTGGCGGATTATCAAGCATTGATTACGATGCCAAAAATGACCTTTATTACTTTATTTGTGACGATAGGTCAATCTATAATGATGCTCGATTTTATACCGCCAAAATCCCATTCAAGTCCAATCAGATTGATAGTGTAGCTTTTCAAAATGTCGTGACCTTAAAAAATGAAAAAGGAGTAAGCTATAGCAATTGGGAAAAATATCCAGATAGTTCTATTGACCCCGAAGAATTGAGGTACAACCCAAAAACAAAATCGGTGGTTTGGAGTAGCGAAGGCGCTCGTGTAATAGCCAAAGATTTCTCGGTACTACAGAATCCATCCTTACAAATTGCAAAACTTGACGGAAGCTATAGCACTGCATTTGCTTTGCCTAGCAACCTCAACATGCAAAAAGATGACCGAGGACCACGTAGCAATGGCGTTCTCGAGGGGATTACTTTCGATACAAAATACCGTACCCTATACACCAATATTGAAGAACCACTATACGAAGATGGTAATAATGCCACCACAACTGCAGGTGGAGTAATTCGGATTTATAAATATGACGTAAAGTCTAAAAAAAATACTGCCCAATATGCGTACCTATTAGATCCAATTGCTACAGAACCCACTCCTAAGAATGGCTTTGCGGTTAACGGAATTTCTACTATTCAATATTACAGTAAAAACCAATTATTGGTTGTTGAACGTTCGTATTCAGTAGGTAAACAAGCGTGTACAATAAAAGTGTATTTGTGTGATTTGTCCAAAGCTAGCGATGTGAAAAATTTGACTTCCTTACAAAACCAAGATTTCACATTGGCAACCAAAAAGCTGATCTTAAATATGGATGATTTGGGCATCTTTATTGATAATATTGAGGGTGTAACTTTTGGACCTAAACTTTCCAATGGCAAACAATCGCTATTATTTGTGTCTGATAATAATTTCTCTGACAAAGAAAAAACACAAATTCTACTTTTTGAAGTCGACTAAGAAAACTTTTTTATATCTAAAAGAAAAAGCTGCAACTTTAGGGTTACAGCTTTTTGCCTTTATTTCCAACAGTATTTTATTTGTAGTTATACAAGATTTTCTTCAAAATTAGCCAGACATATCTCAAAAATAACCTGATTTACTAGCCTTTAATTTTTAGACCTAAATCAGCTTCTTTGTCCATCTCTTCCCCATTATATTGCAATTTCCAACCCATAGTTTGGGTAACAATAAGTAATTTAGACAATTCGGATACGAAACGATTTTTGGCATTTTTCTTCAAGGGCGAATTGTCTATTTTTTTGGTGATATTGGCTTTTGCAATTTTAGCAATTTTATTATAATCAGCGCCTGTAAACTCGTTCATGCGACTTGATTCGGTATCATAATATTTCAAGTCAGTGCTTATTTTTATTTCTTCTTCAGGAATACTGACAATATTAACGACTTTGTTTATTGAATCAATATCATATTTTACTAGACTCAAATCAAAACCAACGGTAACATCTGCATTGACAATAACGAGTGCTTTCTTTTCGAACGAAATTAAATCTCCCAAATACTTTTTATTGTCTTTATAGGTAAGTACTTCTGCAAAATGCCCTTCGGTCACAACCAACTTACCCACATTTTTGATTTGCTGTTGGATTAGTGCTGTATCGTATTCTACGGTAGAGTTATCCTCTTTTTTGGTAAAATAGTTATAACCGAAAAATAGAATCAAAGCCACCAAAAGCAGCACCATCCACTTTCTAGCTTCGGTAAAAAAAGAGAGCTTATTTTTTTCTGCAGGTATCATTAAAATTGTATTTGAGGATATTTTACGGCTAAATTATTAATTTTATTTTGCAATTTTACAATAAATTTTTTATGACTGTCCGATTCTTTATTGAATGGTCGATGTGCTAAGCTTTTCTGAATAGAATCAACGGTCTCCATATCATCGTAAACACTTTCCGCAATAGATGTTGCTTGGAAACGTTTCCAAATAAAATCGATCGCTATTTCACTTGGATGTAGCATATCATTTCCATAAAAACGATAATCGCGTAATTCGTCCATCATGATTTCATAGGATGGAAAATAACTACATAACGCGTCTTTTTTTATAAAACTATGAATTGCGGCTATCAAGTGCGCTTTACTCAACGTATTCTCTACATAACCATCCTTAATGTGACGCACAGGCGAAACAGTAAAAGTAAATTTAGCTTGTGGGTTAACTGACTGAATCAAACAAACCGTACTATCGATGGAAGCCTGAATGGTGTCTATTGATAGAATCTCTTTCGAAAATTCTTTTTGTGGCATTTTATGACAATTAGCTACTATTTGATTGCTTTTACAAGAACGATATACCCAAGCAGTTCCGTAGGTAATTTGAAAATGAGAAGCCTCGGATATTTGTTGTAGCATTTTTTTGAGTAAATCATTCAAATTAGATAATAAAATACTTTTATCTGGGTCCGAAAGCTCAGAGTGAACCTCAAAACAATGCCACAAATCGTTCTGAAAAAAAATATCATTTTCGATAAAAACTCTTTTTTCCACAGCTCTTTCTACCAAAAGTTGAATAGAAACAGGATTAAATATGATACCAAATGGATTACAGCAATTTTCAAATTTATAATGATCTAATTTATCGGCAATGTTAACGGCAAAACAAGACCCCAATGAAATAATCTTGGAATTATAATCAATTAAATAATTACTTTTTTGAATGGGAATTTTTAATCTAAAATCCATTGTCTTTTTTTTAAACAAAAATACATTTTATACGTTCCTCTACTCCCAATTAACTTTTAAACTTTCATCTACATTAACTAAAAATTACATTTAATCCCAATAAAATAAATCAAGACTTACCTTATATTTATAAAATCAAAGCACAGAGAGCTCAATACAATTATACTTTCGTTATTTTTCTATTACACTCTTTTCAAAGTAGCTTATAACTACAAATAAAGTAGACAAAGCTTTCTTAATTTGAAAAATATTTAAAATTTTTATCAAAAATTGAACTTTTCTTTAAATAAAATAAAATACTATAACCTATATAAATCCAAGCAAACACAAACAAATTACTTGAGTTCAACAATGAATTTTATAGAAATAAAAAACTTCTTCATTTATTCTTCATTTACACATTATACTTTTGACCTGTTAAAATAAATAACAACATCTTTAAAATTTATAATTATGAAAACTAAAATCACTCTAGTTGTAACAATGCTTATCGTTGCAGCAACCACACAAGCACAAATTTCAGAATTGAATAACGCAGAAAATGGATTAGCACAAATATCAAAACAAGAAAAAGAATTAAAACAGGAAAAAGAGAATCTAAAAAACGAAGTGAAGTATTTAAAAAGAATAGAACCTAGCGAAAATTCTAAATCTCAATTTGAAGAAGATTTTGGTACGATTAAAAATGTAAATTGGTTAGGTGGTCCTCACTTTGATACCGCAACATTTAATCAAAATAACCAAGAAGTTACGGCTTATTATGATACTGATTCAAATCTTGTAGGAACAACTATAGGTAAACTAATTACTGACCTACCAGTTGCAACACAAAATAAACTCAAAACAAAATACCCTAATTATACAACAAAATCAGTTATATACTTTGATGACAGTAAAACGAATGACACTGATATTTATATATTTGATAACCTATTTGGTGACAAAGACTGTTATTTGGCATTTTTAACAAATGGAAAACAAAAAATAGTAGTTCAAATAGATGATAAGGGAGAAATTATCAATGACAAAATAACTCAATAGGCTTAAAGCTTAATTTAGTATTCACCTCACCTTCATTCTACAATTATTCATCTGAAAAGTAACTAATTAAATATTTACAATCATGAAAAAAATAACTCTAATTCTTACTTTATTAAATGTAGTTTTTGCAATAGGTCAAGTTCAAAAAACAAATTTGCAACAATTTGAACTGCCAATTGAAGTTAGAACTGCTTTTGAACAAACGTACCCTATCAAAGATGTACTTTGGACTTCTGATTATGAAGGTGATTATGCACAGCAGTTATCTTACATTGCAAAGTTCAAAGTAGAAAATGCAGAAATTGCTGCTCATTACAATCAAGATGGAATCTTAAAATTAATTGAAGAATCCGTTCCTTTAAATAATTTAAAACCTGATATTTCAAAATATATTTCAGACCACTATGGCACCTTTAAAATCAAAGAAGCGGTAAAAATTATAGATAGTCAAAATAAAACTACTTATGAAGTTGGAATAACTGACAACACTTATTTCTTTGATCTACAATTTGACGATACTGGTTATTTTTTACAATTACTTGATAAAAATTAGAATCATTGATCCCATAATTTTCAACTAAACTACATTTTGTTTCATAACAAATAGCTTAATTTGAAATTGCTCTGAATGAACAAATATGAAATATTCAACCAAAAATATTCAAGCTACAAAAAAGACTAGAATAGAGAAATTGCAAGAGATAGTAAAAAAGACAGTAGAGGAAGAAACACTAATTACTGAAAACCTAACAAACCCTCCAGAAGAAATTTTAACACGAAGTCAAAAAATATCTGATAAAGTAGCAAGTTTTGGTGGGAGTTGGGCTTTTATAATTTCCTTTTTTGTTATTTTAACCTTCTGGATAGTGTTTAATGTTTTATGCTTTACTAGATTCAGATTTGATCCTTACCCTTTCATCTTAATGAATCTCATATTATCCTGTATTGCAGCTTTACAAGCTCCTGTAATTATGATGAGCCAAAATAGACAAGAGGAAAAAGATAGAAAGAGAAGTGAAAATGATTATCTGATCAATTTAAAATCCGAATTGGAGATAAGAGCCCTACATGACAAAATAGACATTCTCTTAGAAGAACAAATAAAAATACTTTTTGACAGTCAAACAAAACAATTGCGAATATTAGAATCAATTCAAAAAAAATTAAAACCATGAATATTTTATTAGTGGAAGATACCCGAGAATTGGCAGTTGAGATTAATGAATATTTAACTCAAAATGGCTATTTATGCAAAGCTGTATCTACTTGTAGAGATGCTCTAGAAGAGGCACAAGTAAACGATTATGATGCAATTCTTCTTGATTTAGGATTACCCGACGGAAGCGGTTTTGATGTGCTAACAACCATACGAAAAGCAAAACTAAAGATGGCCGTAATTGTCATAACTGCTCGTGGAGAACTAGATGACAAAATTAAAGGTCTAGACCTAGGAGCTGATGATTATCTGACCAAACCATTCGCTCTAGCAGAAATGGGTGCAAGACTCTACGCCGTTATCAGACGTATACATGGTTTTGTTGCCAATGAGTTGGACATACATGGTTTTAAAATTCAATTGCAAGACTACAAAGTAAATTATAATGAAAATCATATTGCTTTGACCAAGAAAGAATTTGACATTTTTCAGTATCTTTCCCTTAATAAAAATAGAGTAGTTACCCGTATGCAATTGACAGAACATGTTTGGGGAGATATATTAGAGCTAAACTCAGATTCTAATTTTATTGATGTTCATGTTCGAAATTTACGCAAAAAGCTGGATAAACATACTGATTTGAAATGGTTTGAAACCGTTAGAAATGTAGGTTATCGTATCAATGTTTAACTTTTTATTAATAATAATGGAGCTGAACAACTACAGACAAAACAAAAACAAATGAAATTAAAGAATAAAATATCTATTGTTAATATACTTCTTGGATTTTTTTTCATACTCATTTTTTGGTTTGCTATCCCCTATATAGTCAAGGAAGTTATTTATAAAAATATCGAAAAAACAAGCATTGAAAAAAGAGAAGTATTCAAAAAAAATATTGACAATAATACCATAGAGAACTCAGACATTAAGGATTTTATAAAACGCAATGACTCCTCGGAGATATTTGCCAATTTCACTACACTTCATAGTGAATTTGTTCAATTATATCAATCCAAGTCTAATGTATTAACACCTGATTATTGGGTAGACGAACAACGAATTCTAGACAATCAAACAATTTTTTTTAGAGTACTATATCATGAATTCAGTTATAAGAAAGTAAACTATATTTTAGAAATCGGTAAGAACATTGACGAAATTGGAGAATTAACAAAAAACTTACACTATTTATTATTGCTGTTTTTTTTGATATCAATCGTAGTCAATCATTTTATACAATCATTATTTGTCAATTATTTTTTAAGACCTTTTAAAAAATTAATCGACACAAAAATTAACAAATCAGACCAACCAGAAGCATTCGATTTTAGTGCAACTGAGTCAAGTACTTCCGAGTTCATCGCATTAGACCAAGGTCTAAATAGCATGATGCACCGAATTCAAAATCAATTTAAGAAAGAGAAACAATTTATAGCTAATGTGTCGCATGAATTACTCACGCCGATTTCAATTTTAAAAAACCGATTTGAAAATTTAATCAATAATCCATCTCTGAATGATGAAGCAGTGGACAAAATTGCTATTTCGTTAAAAAACGTAGATACTTTAAAACGGATTATCAATAATTTACTTCTTATTTCTCGTATCGAAAACAACCAATACTCAAATTTTGAACTAATTAATCTAAAGGAACAACTTACTGAAATAATAAATGATCTAGAAGACCAAATAGGGGATAAAAACATTACAATAATTAACGCACTCGATACAAATTGCACTTTTAAGGGTAACAGAGCACTACTCCATATTTTATTTTATAATATTATTATTAATGCATTAAAATTCACTAAAAGTACAGGAACCATCAAGATCTTTGAAGAACACCAGAATTCTCAATATTCAATTTCTATTCAAGACACTGGGATTGGAATGACTGAGGCGCAAACAAAAATCATTTTTGACCGTTTTATCAAAATTAATTTAGAGCAAGATGGTCAAGGACTTGGACTGGCCATTGTATCCAGTATAGCGCACTTACATAAAATTGAAATTAAAGTAAATGCAGTATTAAATGAAGGCACCACTTTTACCTTTATTTTCCCCAACTAAATTTTATTTATTATAATATATAAAACTTCATTTCACCTTCATTTCACCATTATATCTTTGCCCTAACAAAATAACAAAAGGTTATTTTATTAATTCAAAAATTCAATGTCATGAAAAAATTAATGATCGTAGCAATCTGTATTCTAGGAACTTCAGTAATGGTAAATGCAGAAACAATGTCTACCAATTTGACACATTTAAAAGAAGTAGTGATAACCAATCACACCAAAAAAAAACCCGTTAAAAAAGCAGCAAAAATCAAAAAAGAAAAAAAAACAGCGACTCCTAAAACAACATAATCCTGGGAGAGAGTAACGTTTTATTTTAAAGCTAGTAAAGATATTTACTAGCTTTTCTATTTAAAATCAACTTCATTTTAACTTCATTCATGGGTTGTAATTTTGATATAAAACATAAGATAAATTAATTCCTAAATTTATAAAAAATGAAAACATACTCTTTTAATCTCCACAAAACAACTACTTTCAATGGAGACACGATATTAAAAATTGCACTAATTTTACTTCTGTTCCCAATTGTTTCTGTTGTTGCTCAGAATAACGATATCCCTCAATATAAAGGTGAAAACTTTAGTTTAGAAGGTGCATTGGCATTGTTTAAAAAAGCTAAATCTGTAGAAGAATTCGAAAAAGCAATAAATAGTCAAGATAATCACATCAACAATCTCGACCTTAATAATGATGGTAAAACCGACTACATATCCATAAATGACATCAAGGAAAACAATGCTCATATTTTAGTATTAAGTACTAGTATTGGTAAAAATACAGTACAGGATATTGCAACTATAAATGTAGAAAAATCTGCCGATGACCAAGCAAATGTACAAATTATAGGAGACCCCAATTTATACCCCTCCAATACAATTGTTGAACCATCTGTATACAATGGAGCAATTGCGTCAAGTAATAACACACAAGAGGTGACAAATAACACCAACAATCAAAATACAGTAACGGTAAACAACCAATATTCAAATCAAAACCCCTATAATGTATGGGGATGGCCATTGGTACAAAATATGTACAATCCTTACTATGCAGTTTGGAATTCTCCTTACAACTGGTATAACTTACCATACGGATACAACATGTGGCAACCTATGCTATATTCACAATTTTATGGTAGAGGCAATAATTACCGTTCTTTTTACCACCGTACTCCCATTCTTAGATTAAATTATTCAAGAAATTTATATATGAGAAGACGTGGTAATATAGGTTACACTCAAAATTTTCGAATCCAAAATAATTTTGGAAACAGACATATAAACATGTTTCGAAATAATCATTTCGCTTCAAGATTTTCAGCGTTTAGACATGGTGGACGTAGATAAAATAGGATTATCGCTATGAGGCAGCTACAGCGTCCTGTAATAGGAGTTAAAAATTTCAAATAATGAACTTCCTCATCTATAAAAATTCATTTTAGCTTCATTTAACATCATTACCTTCACTCTATAAATAATACTAACTGGTATTATTTATTACCTCAAAAGTATTTAAATATAAAATTAACTTAATAAAAACAGCATGAAAAATTCAAAAACGATCATTTTTAGCTTCATTCTGCTCTCCACTCTATTTCTTGCAAGCTGTAAACAAAGAGATCATTCCCAGCAAAATGAAAAAATAATAGAAGAAAGTAGTATTAATGATATACCGAATGCCTCTGATACCCATTTTGCACAAGCGATACAAGAATTGGAAGCCAAAAAAATCAAGGAAGCAAACGAACACTTAACAAAAGGAATAGAAGCAATCAAAAAAGAAGGTAAAAATGACGGTGGTCTTTACAAAGTAAATCTAGATAATTCTATTGCAGCACTTGAACAAATTAAAGCGGATCTAAATCAAAATAAAATAGTTTCTGTAAGCACCTTAAAAGAAGTAATAGCCAATGCCGAAATTAATGTAGCACATGATTACTTAGCTTCTTCTGATGTTTATACCATCGTTAATCCAGAAGTGAGAACGAATAATTCTATGCTAAAACGTATGGAAAACAATTTGTCTATTCTAAAAGATAAAGAGAAAGGTAAAATCAAAGGTGAATTAAAACAAGAAAGAGAAAAACTTATCTCCGAAGGTGAAAAACTAGAAAATGACATGAAAGCATTACAAGAAAAAATGAAAGTACATACAAAAAAATTGGATGAGCATATCAAAAAAAATTATCCTGAAAACTATATTGAAATCATTTAAATAAATGTTTTATTTCAGAAAAGAGGCTATTTAAATTTAAAATAGCCTCTTTTAATATCTCATCAGACTTAATTAACTGTTTAGAAGTAAATCTTATTTTTTTAATTAATGATAAATAATCAAACTAGATACTTACCAAAATTTAATAAACATAAACTGTCTTCTCATTAATCGACAGGCCTTTATCAGGAATATTAAACAGTGAATTTTTTTCTACTGGATAATTTGCTGCATCATATTTAAAACTGTTATTATAGAAAGATGCAGATGAAATAATTTGTCCATTATTTTCAAAACTCGTTTCTTCCGTCATGATTAGGTAATTATTAGATGAAATAACTCCTTTATGATCTAATAATTTTTCATATCCCATAATATTATGCAATGGATTGATTTTTAAGTCATATTCGTAACTTACACTAAATTTAGAAATCACACCTACGGCAACATCATCCAAAACATAATCCTCCTTGACTACATTTTTATTATTTAAATAAAGTGTGCCATGGTAAATTTTAGTTTCTACATTTGGAATACTAATATTAAATTTCTCAAAAGAAACAGTTCCATCAGTATTGTAACTATAATTCACAAGATAATCACCCGCTGATTCCACTGACTTCAACTTATCTCCATCATAAGAGTAATTTACTACATTCTTGAGACTAGTTAGTTTATTTGTTGTAGTAATAGCCGTAATCTCACTTGTTACATAGGTGAATTCCTGTATACTTTCTTCATTATCAATACTAACAATTTGATTACCTTGATATTGAAAAGTGGTGATTTTAGTAGTCCCTCCATCTAAGGTTTCTTCAATCTTTTTCAAGTATTTAACCTCGTCATCCACATCACTGGTACACGAAACAAAACACAATAAAACAACCGATAAGTACCAAAAGATTTGCTTTCTTGTTTTCATTTAATGAAATTAAAATTTAATAAATATTGTGGTATTCTTTTAAGTATACTATGAAACCAAGGTCACATAGTCAAGCATTACCTAAAAATATATTCCAGCACCAAATTTGACAAAATCATAGGTTGGGGTACCTATTTTCAAATGTTCATAGCCGAAATTGAATACGCCATTTTTCTTATGGTATTTGGCATCCAGCTCATACGAACTCAGTGATCTTCCATTAATAGCACTCCATTTCGTACTTCCTGAAAAACTTATTTTATTTGTCATAAAATAATTGGCATTCAAACCAGCGGCAACACCAAAGGTATGCACTTCATTCCCGACGTAGCTTACCCCTAGCTTCCATCCAAAATTAAATTTCTCAAAGCGAATGCGGTCATAACAAACAGCAAGATCTGCCAAAAACAAATTATAATTCTTTTGATTTATTGGATCCTTTTCGAATAAATTACGAGCATCGGCTTGAAAATAGAACAATTCAGTTGGTCGTATTTTTGCTTTAAAATGATTCCCATACAACGTATTACTGTTGTATAGGAAAGAATCTTCAAGGTCAATCCTAAAATTGGTTTTACTGTAACGGTCTTTCCCCGAATAATCACCTTCATTGCCCAAAAGATAAGGGTAAGCAGTAAGCGTATTCAGCAAATGCTTTTCATGTTTATAGTCCCCAATAATGCCGTATTTTACTACGCTCCATGCGGTATAATAAAAAACAGCTGTCACAACTTCTACAAAAAGATTATCAATTACTGAATCATCTGGCTTTGCAGAACTCCTACCAGAGCTAACCGTTGTGGTGCCATTGTTATAATGAACACCTTCTTTTTCGGTGAGCTCTTTTTTTGAAGTTTCAATTTTACTCTGCCCCATCATTATATGGATCGAAAGCAAAAAAATTAGTACCGTACTACAATTTCTTACCTTCATTTAGTTATTGTACATATTCGATCACTTTGTCAAGTGCCCCTGCAATACCTGCTACATTTTTTCCTTTTCCAGAAGCAAAGAAGGGTTGTCCTCCTCCATTTCCATCAATTAATTTACCTAATTCTCTAATTATATTTCCAGCGTTTAACGATTTTTCGCTTACTAATTCTTTAGAAATATAACAGTGGATATTTGGCGCATTATCCTCAATCGAAGCCAAAAACACAAAAGAATTTGGTTTTGAACTTCCAATTGCCATGGCTAAATCTTTGGTAGCTCCCATAGACAAATTGACTTGTTTTGCCAAAAAGTTGATTCCGTTTACCTCTTTAAATTCGCTAACCAAATTATTTTTTAAACCGTCAATTTTATCTTTCAGCAATTGCTCCATCTCTTTTTTGATCTTCGCATTTTCTTCTTGCAAAGAAAGTACTGATTTCAAAACATCTTGTGGATTTTTCAATGTCGCTTTAATGTCGCTCAACAATGTTTCTTGCGAAGCATAAAATTGTTTTACCGCATCACTAGTAATCGCTTCGATACGACGAATTCCTGCCGCAACCGCTCCCTCAGAAACGATTTTGAAATTCCAGATATCAGCTGTATTGTTCACGTGGATTCCACCGCACAATTCCATACTGTTTCCAAATTTAATGGCACGTACATTATCTCCATATTTCTCTCCAAACAATGCCATTGCGCCTTCGTCCAAAGCTTGCTGAATCGGAATATTTCTTCTTTCGATCAATGGTAATTGCTCTTGGATTCTTTCGTTTACAAAACCTTCTACTTGTTGCAATTCATCTTCGGTTACTTTTGAAAAGTGCGAAAAGTCAAAACGCAAGTTGTTTGGATTTACCAATGATCCTTTTTGCTCTACGTGCGTACCCAAGATCGTGCGCAATGCTAGGTGCATTAAGTGCGTAGCCGAGTGATTTTTGGCTGACAACCCTCTTAAATCGGTATTTACTTTGGCGATAAAATTAGCATTTACATTTTCTGGCAATTTCTTGGTAAAATGCAAAATCAAGTTATTCTCTTTTTTAGTATCGATGATTTCAATCGTTTCATTTGCCGAAAACAATGTTCCTTTATCACCTACTTGCCCTCCTCCTTCTGGGTAGAAAGGGGTAGCGTCAAGAACGATTTGGTACAATACACCGTCTTTTTTAGAATCTACTTTACGGATACGAGTAATTTTCACTTCGTTCTCCACTTGGTCGTAGCCTACAAAAGTTTCTGTATTCCCTTCGACTAAAATTTTCCAGTCATCGGTAGATACTTCAGATGCAGCACGAGAACGTGATTTTTGCTCTTGCATGGCTTTATCAAAACCTTCGATATCAACAGAAAGTTCATTTTCTCGAGCAATCAATTCAGTTAAATCAAGTGGGAAACCGTAAGTATCGTAAAGTTCGAATGCAAGCTTTCCGCTAATTAATTTTTCAGGATGAGCTCCTTCTTCACTTAAACTTTGAATTAATCCGATATGATAGTAAATTTTACTAAGTCCATTTTCAATTGTTCTCAAGAAAGAAGCTTCTTCCTCACGAATTACATTGGTAACCAAAGTTTGTTGCTTTTTGATTTCTGGGAAAAACTCACCCATTTGATCTGCCAAAACAGCCACCAATTCAAAAATAAATGGCTCTTTGGTATCCAAGAAGGTGAATCCGTAACGAATCGCTCTACGCAAAATTCGACGAATCACATAACCTGCTCCCGTGTTGGATGGCAACTGCCCATCAGCAATAGCAAAGGCTACTGCACGCACGTGATCCACAATCACACGAATAGCGATATTGGTTTTATTTTGTTCTTCAGAAACGTTTTTGATCTCGTTTGAAGTATATTTCAATCCTGTAATTTGTTCCACCTTAGTTATAAGCGGTGTAAAAACATCGGTATCATAGTTAGACGTTACGTCTTGCATTGCCATACACAAACGCTCAAATCCCATTCCGGTATCTACGTGTTGTGCAGGTAATTTTTCTAATGAACCATCGGCTTTCCGGTTGAATTCCATAAATACGTTATTCCAAATTTCCACTACTTGCGGATGATCGGCGTTAACTAAACTAAAACCAGAAACGGCAGCTCGCTCTTCATCGGTACGTAAATCGATATGAATTTCAGAACAAGGTCCGCATGGTCCTTGGTCTCCCATTTCCCAAAAGTTATCTTTTTTATTTCCTAAAATAATTCGGTCTTCGGGAACAAATTGTTTCCAAATATCAAAAGCATCTTGATCGAAAGGTACATTCTCAGCTTCATTTCCTTCGAAAACAGAAACATACAAACGGTCTTTGTCTAATTTTAAAACATCCGTCAGGAATTCCCAAGCCCAAGGCAAAGCTTCTTTTTTGAAATAATCACCAAAAGACCAGTTTCCAAGCATTTCGAACATGGTGTGGTGGTAGGTATCAAATCCTACATCTTCAAGGTCATTGTGTTTTCCTGATACACGAAGACATTTTTGAGTATCGGTAATACGATTACTTTTGGGTGTGGCATTCCCTAAAAAATATTCTTTGAACTGTGCCATACCTGAGTTGTTGAACATCAAGGTAGGATCGTCTTTTAGAACAATAGGAGCC
Organism: Flavobacterium psychraerolatum; assembly: GCF_025960985.1. Lineage (GTDB taxonomy): Bacteria > Bacteroidota > Bacteroidia > Flavobacteriales > Flavobacteriaceae > Flavobacterium. Next base: position 81,081 of record NZ_JAOQMX010000008.1, read on the forward strand.
GAAGGAACAATAAGGTGTCCTTTACTTTCAAAGAATTGTAGATACGCTTTGCGAATGTCTTGTGATTTCATTTTTATGTTTTTTACTACTCAGAAACTTTATTTACCATAAATCTGCCGGTAGACAGGGGCGCAAAAGCACAAAGTTTTTATTTTATTACCACTTGGGCAGTATTAATTTTAATTTTAATCGAATGTTGTTCTGAGCACCATTTCATGCCCCAGATGGTAGTGGAAAGCTTCGAGAATGGGGACTCTATTTTTTTCTTGAAGCGGCAGAGCGACCGAAGGAAGCTCCTGCGGGTTCACTAGAAAAAAAGAGTACCTATCGAGAACTTGCAACGAACAGCTGGATCAGGCCCTAAATATTATTATTCCGAAAAAAGGACTGTTACAAATGAAACATTTATTAAATTTGTTCAACTAACCCTTTTGGACGTGCAAAAATAGGGTATTTTAAAATATGGCGAAAGTAAAATACTATTACGATTCTGAAAATCTAGCTTATCGAAAGATTAAAACCAAAAAAAGACACAAATTTGCTTATTTAGTGCTATTTTTGGTCGCTTCGTCGTTGTTTGGTTTTATCTGTTTCGTCATATTATTGAACAGCCCTTATTTTGATACCCCAAAAGACAGACTCCTTTCTCGTCAAATTGAGAATTTAAAACTAAATTATGAGGTTTTGGATAAGCGAATCGAAGAGCTTTCGACTGTTACCGCTGCGATTGAGGATCGAGATAATAATTTGTACCGTACTTATTTTAATATTTCGCCGATTGAAACCGAAGAACGAAAATCCGGAATAATAGATCCTAATCACTATGCCGAATTACAAGGGTACGACAATACAAAACTAGTAGCGACGACGACTGAAAAAGTAGATATTCTGGCGAAACAATTGGTAATTCAATCCAAATCATTGGATGCTATTTTAAAATTGGCGAAAGAAAAAAACAAACTTTTGTCAGCTATCCCTGCCATTCAGCCAGTACGAAATGAAAATTTAAAACGAATGGCATCTGGATTTGGATACCGTACTGACCCGTTTACAAAAGCTCGAAAAAGGCACGAGGGCATGGATTTCACAGCTCAAACGGGGACTCCAATATATGCTACGGGTGACGGAACGGTGACACAAGCAGATGCCAATGCATCCGGTTACGGGAATCATGTGGTGATTAGGCATGGTTATGGATACGAGACTTTGTACGCTCACATGAGTAAATACAACTGCCGAGCAGGACAACGTGTCAAACGAGGTGATGTAATTGGTTTTGTAGGGAGTACCGGAAGATCGGAAGCACCACATTTGCATTATGAAGTTCATAAAGATGACCAAGTCGTGAATCCATTGAATTTTTATTATGGTAATATCTCTGCAGTGGAATATGTGGCAATTTCACAAATTGCAAATCAGGAGAATCAATCTTTGGATTAAGGATTTTACAACTTATTAACGATTGTTGATTAACAATTTTTGATTTAGCAATCAAAACTGATTTTTGAAATTGACATTTGATTTTTGAACAAAATAATTATTAAAAAAAGAATATGCACATAGAGCTTTCTAAAGATAAAAGATATTTTAGCATTGGCGAAATCGCTAAGGCTTTTAATGTGAATGCATCATTGATTCGGTTTTGGGATAGTGAATTTGACATTTTAAAACCTAAGAAAAATGCCAAAGGAAATAGAATGTTTACACCCGAGGATGTCACCAACTTGCAATTGATCTATCATTTGGTAAAAGAAAGAGGTTTTACGCTCGAAGGTGCTAAAACACATTTGAAGGAAGGCCAAAAGAAAACACTCGATAAATTTGATATTATTCGAAAACTGGAAGGAATAAAAACTCAGTTGACGAATATCAAAAATGAGCTTTAACAAGAATCAAAGATCAAAATTAAATCACAATCGATTATATCAAGTTGATCGTAGTCGAGATTCAATAAAATAAGTAAAACAAATAATAAATAACTAACATTTAATTAAATAGAAACATGGATTTTAAAAAATTTTTACCTTGGATTATTGTTGCAGTAGTCGTATTTGCAGGTTACAGTTGGATTAAAGGAATTAACAATACTGCAGTGACTTTGGGTCAAGATGTAGAACAATCTTGGGGAGATGTACAAACGGCTTACCAACGTCGTAATGATCTTATTGGGAACTTAGTGAACACAGTAAAAGGTGCTGCTGATTTTGAAAAAAGCACATTGACAGCTGTTATTGAGGCTCGTGCAAAAGCAACACAAACAACTATCGATCCTACAAACATTACACCAGAGCAATTGGCCGCATTTAATTCTGCTCAATCTGGAGTAAGTAGCTCTTTGTCTCGTTTATTGGTAACTGTAGAAAAATATCCTGACTTGAAAGCAAATGAAAACTTCTTGAAATTACAGGATGAATTGGCAAGTACTGAAAATCAAATTTTGACGGCTCGTACTCGTTTTAACGAAGCTGCTAAACCTTATAATGTACATATCAAAACTTTCCCAAATTCATTATTTGCAGGTATGTTTGGTTTCAAAGAAAAAGCTTATTTCAACGCTGTTGAAGGTGCTGATAAACCGGTAGAAGTAAAATTCTAATTTCCCCCTAATCCCCGAAGGGGGAATAAATAATTGAAAACATATGTCAAAAGTTGAAGATTTTTTAACCTCAGAAGAAGAAAATGCTATCGTAGCAGCTATTCAAACCGCAGAATTAAATACTTCGGGAGAGATTCGTGTACATATCGAAGACACAACTGATCTTGATCATTACGATCGTGCCTTGGCTGTTTTCAAATTGCTAGGAATGGACAAAACCCAACAAAAAAATGGTGTTTTAATTTACCTTGCCGTTAGTGATAAAAACTTTGTAATCTTAGGTGACGAAGGAATAAACGATATTGTTCCCGATGATTTTTGGGATAATACTAAAGATATCATGGTAGCACAATTTAAAACTGGCAACTTCAAACAAGGATTGATTGACGGAATTTTGAGTGCTGGTCAAGAATTAAAAAAGCACTTTCCTTACACTAGCGACGACATCAACGAGTTGTCTAACGAAATTTCAAAAGGATAACAATGCAAAAATTAACTTTGGAAAAGCAAAACATAAACAACAAAATTCAATTTTCGACTATAAATTGGAACGTAACCATTGCGCTCCTTTTTTTATTGAACAGTAGTTTTCTATTTGCCCAATTTACGATTCCCGAAATCCCAAAAATGCAAACTTCGGTATATGACTACGCCAATGTGTTGAGTAGTTCCGAAAAAGCACAACTGGAAGAAAAACTCGTACACTATGCTGATAGTACTACAACCCAAATAGTCATTGTTACTATTGAAAGTTTAAAAGGAGAAGATATTGGAATTCTAACCCCAAAATGGGCACAGCAATGGGGAATTGGTGGAACCAAAAAAGATGACAATGGTGTTTTAATTTTGTTGGCTAAAGCTGAAAGAAAAATATGGATTTCACCTGGATACGGTCTCGAAGACCGATTGACAGCTGGAATTGGTGGTGAAATTACCAGAAATATTATCATTCCTGAATTTAAAGCAGGTAGCTACTACAATGGACTAGACAAAGGTACCGATGCTATTATTGATGTTTTTAAAGGAAAATACAAAGGCCAACGCAAACAAGCTGAAAGTCAAGATTTCCCTATTCTACCTTTTATTATCATTATTGTGATTATCATAATTCTTGCCTCCAAGAATAAAGGTGGCGGTAGTGGCGGGAACTCTGGCAATCGTGGTGGCGGACCTAGCCTGCTCGATGCTATTATCCTAAGTAATTTGGGACGTGGCGGCGGTGGCTTTGGTGGCGGATCATCGGGTGGTGGTTTCGGCGGTGGCGGCGGCTTCGGTGGTGGATTTGGCGGCGGAGGTTTCTCTGGCGGTGGATCTGGCGGAAGTTGGTAAAGAAACATAATAAACCTCAATTTTCTTCAAAAATAATTAAGTGAAGAATAATTACAAGCCATAATATAATAACTGAAAGAGGCTGTCCGAAAAGGTCAGCCTCTTTCAGTTTAAATAAATACGGTCTTTATTGGATGTTTAAATCTTTAAATCCTGTAACAGATCAAATACATGATCTGATACGATTTCTACTGACATTGGTGTTTCAATCTTGAAATTTCGTTTACCTGTACAAAGAACTACCTTAATCAAATGGTATGATTTAAAGTATCTAATTCTTTTTTCACAATAGCTTAGCAATTTTGCGAGTAGATTAGATTTATAAATAAAACATACTAACAAAGTCAAGCCACCATGCAAAAGGTAAGAATACCTAAGGCTGCATAAAAAATACTATTTTATTAAAAATAGAGTTGTTATAAAAATCGAAAAATCAAATATTTTTTTGATTCGCGTTATTGTACTGAAAGTTCTGATCCTCGGAAATTTCAATTTTTAGGTAGGGTAGGTCTCCTGACTTGTCTCCATTTTGAACTGCCATCCTACATTTCAATAAAAACAGTAAGATTTCACTACTTTCTTTTATACTGACCAAACGCTAAATACTAAACAAAAAAAGAATCAATTTTCAAATCTAAAACTACTTTTCAAAATAGAATTGTCTCCTTCTAAGCTTCCCTTCTGCCTCATAATATACAATTGCGTAACATCAACATAGAAACAATAACGAATTAACTTGCGTCTTTTATAAAATTTTTTATCTTTAACTTAAAATTTCTCAAACCATAGTAGAGACCACCTTTAGAATATGCTTTCACAAAAAACCAAATACGCTCTCAAAGCATTGCTCTATCTAGCGCAACAAGATGTAGATCAAATCTCTAAGACTACGGATATTGCCGAAGCCGCTAATATTCCGAAAAAGTTTTTGGAGCAGATATTATTGGATTTAAAACGCGGCCATTTTGTAGGCAGTAAGCAAGGAAAGTATGGTGGTTATTATCTCTTAAAATCTGGCAATGAAATTACTCTTGCAGATATTCACCGCCTATTTGATGGTGCCATTGCTTTGTTACCTTGTGCTTCGCTTAACTTTTACGAACGTTGTTCTGACTGTACTGATGAAGCCGAATGCCTGCTGCGACACGGTTTAATGACCATTCGTGACGAAACCCTAAAAGCCATGAAAAATATCACTATTGCCTCATTAGTCCACAAATAAAAAAATATATTTTAAATTCGACTAATTACATAGGATTTATATATATTTGTATCTGTAAATACAAAAAAATATTTTCTTCGAAATAAAAGAAATCATAATACTGAGACAAACAACTGATACAACAACCTCAACTGACACTTTACCCAATGGTCATTAAAAAAAGTTACCTACTCGTTTTTACTTTATTAATTTTCGGCAATTCATTTGCTCAAAATTCAGAAGATCTATTGAATTTATTAGTCCAACGTAAAATCATTAAAAAATCAGAAGCTGATTCTCTTCGTACTATGTACACTGCTAAGCAAGCTGACAAAGTAAAAGAAAAAACACTACTTGTAGATTTACAAATGAAAAATAGGGTAGAATACCGAAATGGCTATGGAAATATCCCAGCAGATTATAGTGCGGCAAGCACTTTTGTCAATCAAAGGAGTCGCCTTACCATGGATTATAAACAGGATGATCTCTTCAATGCAGTAGTATCACTTCAGGACGCAAGAGTTTGGGGATCACACGACCCCAAAGGCTTAAACGGAACTATTCAACTATTTGAAGGTTATGTTGAACCCAGCATCACGCCCAGCCTGTCTGTTCGCATAGGACGTCAACGTATTGTTTATGATAACCAACGTTTATTTGCAGAAAATGATTGGAGGGTAAATGCTACTAGCCATGATGCAATCAACTTTCGATACCACAAAAAGAACTTGAATAGCGAACTGGTTGGCGCATACAATCAAACTTCAGAACGTAATTTCGGTACGGATTTTACACCTGCAGAATTGAGTATTACCCCAACTAGTAGCACCGCCTCAACATGGACCAACTACAAAGTATTAGCCGTAAATTATCTAAAATATGACTTTAATCAAGCGGTTGCAATAACAACCATAATTGCTGCCGATGCTTATCAAGACGCGATAATCAAAGAACAAAATTACTGGCGTTTTACTTATGGTGGCCGATTGGAATTTAAATATAAAAATTGGTATGCTACTACTAATAGCTATTTACAAACAGGACGAAACAATACTGGTAAAACAATAAATGCATGGTACATTCAGCCAGAAGTTAAATATAACGTTGTTAATCATTACTCAATACGATTAGGAGCAGAACTCCTGAGCGGAACCAAAGGACAGAGTGGATCTGTAGACCATAGTTTCACCCCATTATATGGAGTCGCACATCGCTTTAATGGTTTTATGGATTTATTTACCAAATTCCCATCTGATATCAGTAATGTCGGATTAGTAAATCCTTATTTATTTATCAATAAAAATTTAGGTTCTAAAATTGATCTAAGTTCTCAAAATCATTTGTTTTATACTCAGCGTAATTTTATAACAAATACAAATCAAGCATTAACCAAATTCATGGGGTACGAGCACGATCTTGTAGTCGCATACAAACCCAACGCGTATACCAACATAGAAACAGGTTTCTCTGTTACCTTTCCAACAGAAACATTGACTACCTTAAAAAAAACAGGCAACCCAGACCGCATAGCTACTTGGGCCTATGTTCAAGTAAAATTTACACCTAGAATTTTCAAAAGCAATTTTAATTAGATCAATAGTTCGAAGAAGAAAAAAAACGATTGAAGAAAAAAAGTCCCAATTTCTTGGGACTTTTTCAATACAATACTTTACTCAATAATAAAGTCATAAACCAAAATGACTCTATTCGTATTGTATTTAAACAACTAACCAATTATATTTTAAAACTTTTTTTACTACATGTCCCCACTTTCATTACTGCGACGACCCGATTTTTTGGACTCTGATGGAGTCATACCTCCAAAGTTTTTAATTTTATAAATCAAAGAAAACATAGCATAGCGTTTCAAAACCGTATTTTCCTCATCACGTATTGACGTATCGGTAATAGATCTAGTGTATCCTTGATTTTGATTTAAGAGATCAAAGACTTTCATTCTTGCAGTCAATGTTTTATCCAAAAAGGTATAGCCCAAACTCATATTCCATAATTTATAATCATTTCGATAGCCATTTCCAGAATTAGAATTATAGCTGTATCCAAAATCATTACTCAAAACCCATTTTTTACCAAAATAATTAGTTGCTCTCAAATTCAATTTATGAATAACATTAGATCGTTTAGCAATCGAGTAATTTTTATAATTAGATTCTACATAAGAAAGGTTATAAGATGGAGACACCGACAACAACTCCCCATAGTTATAAGAAAAATAAGCTCTAGGACTTACAGATAAAATTTTAGCATCATAAAATACATTATTAACAAATCCTTTATCAAAAGAATAATCTGTTTTAAAAGCCATCCCGTAGCGGTAACTATTTCCTTCTATTTTTTTATACTTGTTCCAATTTGCTCCCATACTAGATTTGTAAATATTGTTGATATTAATAAAAGTAGTAGAACTTGTACCATCTGTAGCATATACTTTTGTCGAAATAATATCACTATCAATAATATCTGTCTTCATAAAAAAGCTATATCCAGAACGTTTTTTCATATTATAATTTCTGAAATTAAAATTAAAACTGTGCTTTTTAATAGGCTCCAAATCTGGATTCCCCACTACTGTATTAACAGGGCTACTTATATCGGTCACCGGAAGCAATTGATAAGCAGTTGGCAAGTTTACACGATAATCATACTTTAGCAAAGCATAATTAGATCGATCTACTTTGTACTTAATCTGGGTATGCCATTCTGGTATAAAATAATTTGTTTTTAAATTGGTAGTATTGCCCAAATACAAAGATGTGTTGTCATACTGAATTACCGACGTATTATTTTTTATATTAAAGGAAAAAACTTTATCATCATAGAAAAAGCCCATTTTGGGAGAAATTACCCGTTGATTGGATGCGATATAACTAGACTGTGCATCATTAAAAACAGTATACAAATTGGTTGTTGTGTCAAAATTATATGTTTTTTCATCTGTAATACGATTATCTGATTTGTAATCTGCCCCCACACGCAATCGAATCACAGTGGAGATAGGCTCTGTGTATTCCAACTGAGCATAATAAAGATCTTTTACTACCGAATTATCATTCATCTGATTACGCAATCGAACATTACCACTTGTAAATGATTTTGTAGAATTGTTATTGTATCCCAGCAGATCATTTTTGGAATTGCTATTGGTTAATGAAAAACTTAGGTTTCGAGAACGTTTAGCAAATCTTTTATTAAAGGTTAATTCATTATCAAAACTTAGCAAATCTGTATTTCTTGATGATGTACCACTATTCTCATTTAACAAAGCTCCCGATTCATCACTGGAAATACTCGAAGATGCACCATTGTTCTTAAAATTTGATTTGCGAAGCCTAGGCTCAAATACAACTTGAGTTGTTTCCGAGGGCTTATATTCGATTTCAAAATTAACCCTATGATTGGTGTTTTCAGTTTTTGCATCACTGTCAGATACAGTAGTAATATTTCCGGTAGGTAAGAATCGCGTTTGAGTCGATTTTTTAGTATTTGTATTTGCACTACTATTAAAAGAATAATCGCCAGTAGTTTCTAACTGGTCAGACCATTCGTTAAAATAACTAAGACCCGCCAAATTAGTTGTTGTAATTCCTTTTCTCGAAATGGTAGCGCCCACATCGCCATTCGAATTCCCCTTATCTTCACCAAAGGCTTCATCGATCGAAAATCCAGATAAATTAATATTATTAGTCGACCCAACAGTGCTTATACGTTGCTTCTTATCAAATTGATTGACCAAAAAACTACCTTCATACCGATCATCTGTACCATAACCACCTAAGAATTTTCCAAAATAACCTTTATTCTTTTTTTCGTCAATAGTTAAATTCACACTCAAAAAATCAGAGGCAGCATCATCACCAGACAATTCTTCACTTTTAGTTTTAAAATCAGACACCTGAATTTTATTAATTATATCTGCAGGTAAATTTTGTAAAGCAACAGCACCATCTTTCCCAAAAAAAGCTTTACCATTTACCAAAATCTGACTCACTTCTTTTCCGTTGACCGTAATTTTGCCCTCATCATCAATTACAAACCCAGGTAATTCTTTTAAAACTGCATCAACATTATCATCAGGACGCACCTTAAATGAGGAGGCATTGTACTCCAATGTATCTTGCTTTACAATCATTGGCGGGGCTGAAGCCATAATCACTACATCTTTCAAAACATTTTCGGTGCTAAACAAATAAATAGTTCCTAAATCTTTATTCTCAGTGACTCCACCCAACTCATCTTTATATTTCTCATGACCTACATAGGACACATTCAAAAAAACAGGGTTATCGTATTTTTTCAATCTAATCTTAAACATCCCTGCATTGTCCGTTGTAGTGGTCCCCAACTTTAAAGAATCTTTCACCACAGAAAAGTATACATTCGCAGCCTCCAAAGGTTGTTGTGTATTAATATCCAACACTTGCCCCTGAATAAAATAACTTTCCTGAGCAGAAACAAAAAAGGAAACGAATAAGAATAGTAATAAAAAATGATTTTTCAACATGGTAATTTTTGGTTTGGTAGTATTTCATTTTAGGACTTCCAAACCACAGAAAGGTTTAATCTAATTGCAAAAAAATACCCCGAAAAAGCAAATTGCTCTTTCGGGGTAGTGAATAAAACGGTGTTTTATTCTATTTTTCTCTAATATAAATATCAATTGGCACACCTGAGAAATCCCAGTTGTCTCTAATTTTATTTTCTAGGTAACGCTTGTAAGGCTCTTTAACATATTGCGGTAAGTTGGCAAAAAACACAAACTGAGGTGTCTTAGTTGGTAACTGCATACAATACTTAATTTTCACATACTTCCCTTTTGTAGCTGGGGGCGGATACGCTTCAATAATTTTCAACATATAATCGTTGAATTTTGAAGTGGGAATACGTTGTTGTCTACTTTCAAATACTTTTACAGTAGCTTCCAATGCTTTTAACAAACGTTGCTTTGTCAATGCCGAAACAAAAAGGATAGGCACATCTGTAAATGGCATTAATTGCTCTCTAATTTGTTCTTCATAGTCACGAGTTGTCATCGTTTCTTTTTCGACCAAATCCCATTTGTTAACCAAAATTACAACACCTTTACGATTTTTCTCTGCCAACCAAAAAATACTTTGATCCTGGCCTTCAAATCCACGAGTTGCATCAATAATCAAAATACATATATCGGCATGCTCAATCGCACGTACAGAACGCATCACCGAATAAAACTCCAAATCTTCTTTCACCTTAGCTTTACGACGAATTCCCGCAGTATCTACCAAGTTAAATTCAAATCCAAAACGGTCAAACTTTGTATCAATTGAATCACGAGTTGTTCCTGCAATATCAGTAACAATATATCTATCTTTTCCAATCAATGAATTGATAAAACTAGATTTTCCCGCATTTGGACGTCCTACAACTGCAAAACGTGGCAAATCAGAAGTTTCTTCAACTTCTGGTTTCTCTGGAAAAGCTTTAATCAAAGCATCCAACAAATCTCCAGTTCCACTTCCAGAAATACTTGCAAATGTGTAATACTCACCCAATCCTAGGTTGTAAAACTCAATTGCATCTTTCTCACGCATGGCATTATCAACCTTATTAACGGCCAATAACACAGGTTTTTTAACCTTACGAAGTAATTTTGCTACAGTATCATCCATAGGCGTAATTCCTTCCTCAACATCAACGACAAAAATAATTACATCTGCTTCGTCAATCGCCAATTCTACTTGCTTGCGAATTTCTCCTTCAAACACGTCATCAGAACCACGTACATATCCACCTGTATCAATCACAGAAAATTCTTTCCCGTTCCACTCGCTTTTACCATAGTTTCTATCACGGGTAACTCCCGAAACAGAATCTACAATAGCTTCTCTTCTTTGTATCAGCCTATTAAAAAGGGTTGATTTCCCCACATTAGGTCTTCCTACTATCGCAACAATGTTATTCATAATCTATTTTTCAAATATTCGACAAAGGTAGTGTTTAAAAGCTTGCATTTCATTTTTTTTGATATATTAGCAGTATCACAGACAATTAGCCTTAAACCAACTTATTATGGAAGTCGATAATGAAGTTAGACTCTTGTTACGTTTTCACAAAAATGTACCTCAAAAAACCAGTGTGCTATTATCCAAATTCATAGCATTTAGTAAAACAAAACAAGAGCATTATTATGCAAAAATAAGCGGAAATCATATTTGGCTCCACATTATAGGACCGGAAAAAAAATATTTTTCCCCTCACTTACATTTAGAACTAGAAACTCCATCTGAAAATGAAACACATATCCGCGGTTTATTTGGTCCCGACCAAACCCTATGGACCTTCTTTATGTTTCTACATTTTATAATCGCAGGAATATTTCTCGTTTTCTGCGGTATACTTTACTCCAATTATGTTTTAAAAAATGCACTTACACTTGATTTTACACTCCTAGGATTGATGGTCATTGCCTGGTTTTCACTATACTTCATTGCACGCCAAATCAGACATAGCGGTAACGACCAAATGAATGCGCTCGAAAAAGTATTCTTAGAAATTCTAGAATCATAAAAATAATTGGCCAATGCAGTATTACATCACAACTCTCGATCAAAGAAACTATTACAAACCCTCTCAAACAAAGCAAACCCAAGACTGCTCTCTAGACTAAAGACTGTTAAAACAGATTAATAATCATAAAAAAAGTCAGTAGTAGAAACAAATTCTAGTACTGACTTTTTTTTATTTAATAAATCGCTAAAAACCACGAACTTAAATTAATTTTGGTTGTATCCAAAACGTTTCAACATATTAGCATTACTTCTCCAATTTTTATTCACCTTCACATACAATTCGATATGAATTTGTTTTCCAAAGAATTTCTCTAAATCTTCACGTGACTCCACTCCTACTTTTTTCAAAGCAGCACCTTTGTGACCAATGATAATCCCTTTTTGAGTTTCACGTTCTACCATAATAAGCGAACGGATACGAATAATAGTGTCCGTTTCATTAAATTCCTCTGTAACAATTTCAACTGCATATGGAATTTCTTTACTATAGTTCAATAAGATTTTTTCACGAATAGTTTCGTTTACAAAAAATCGTTCTGGTTTATCAGTTAATTGATCTTTTGGATAATAGGCTGGTGATTCAGGCAATAATTCCAAAATTCGACCAAAAACTTCAGGTACATTAAAATTCTTCAAAGCAGATATTGGAAAAATCTCAGCATTTGGCACTTTTTCAGCCCAAAAAGCAACTTGTTCTTCCAATTGTTCTTGATTTGAATTATCAATTTTATTCAACAATAACAATACAGGGATTTTAGCATGAATGATTTTATTAAAAAAAGCTTCATCCTTTAAGTTCTGTTCCCCAATCTCTACCATATATATTAAGATATCAGCATCTTCAAAAGCAGATTTCACAAAGTTCATCATCGACTCCTGCATTTCGTAAGCTGGTTTGATAATTCCAGGGGTATCCGAAAGTATCAACTGAAAGTCCTCTCCATTTACAATTCCTAATATTCTATGTCTAGTCGTTTGTGCTTTTGAGGTGATAATAGATAACCTTTCCCCAACAAACGCATTCATTAACGTTGACTTCCCTACATTAGGATTCCCTATAATATTTACAAAACCTGCCTTGTGTGCCATTTACTTAATTTTTTTTAATGCTGCAAAGGTAGTCATATCAAGTCAATAGATGAAATAAAACATTTTTTAAAATTAATGTATTGTTAATCTAGAAATTATATATATCTTTGCACCCGAAACAACGAGGAAATGCAGTAGCAACCTCACTGAATCACATTCCTTAAAAAGAAAACAAGTTCTGAAAACATTTTGTGTACTATTAATAAACAAAGCTAGCCTAGTTGAGTTTAAAAAGCACAAGTTCAAAATATATCGCGGGATAGAGCAGTAGGCAGCTCGTCGGGCTCATAACCCGAAGGTCACTGGTTCGAGTCCAGTTCCCGCTACTAAGTTTATTAAATTTACCGTATATCGCGGGATAGAGCAGTAGGCAGCTCGTCGGGCTCATAACCCGAAGGTCACTGGTTCGAGTCCAGTTCCCGCTACTAAGAAAGCTTCATAGAAATATGAAGCTTTTTTTATATATTTATATTTCATAATATAAAAAACCTTGGCTGAATTTGTTGTCTACATTCTATATTCCCAAAAATTCAACAAAAATTATACTGAATTTACATCCAACCTTATTAAGCATTTTAAATCTCATAACGACATAGGATCCAAAGGCCACACATTGAAATTAAGACCACGGTCAGTAATTCATGTTGAATAATGGACAAACATTATGGAAACACTAATTTCTGAATCCTTACTATATGCTCTACCTCTCCTGCATCCCAGTAATCACTACTGTTTTTGATTTAACCCAAACCTCAGCAATAACCTGAGAACACTTTAACATAGAGCAGTCACCATAGCACTATAACCATCCTGGATTGATTTTATAATATCCGACTTGTCTAAATTTAGTCCGTCTATATTATCAATGGTAGTGAACTCGCGCATATTATCAGTTCCCCACAAACTGAATTCAACAATAATTGGCGTCAAACTTATGCCTTTTGGGGTCAACAAATAAATATTCTCTTTCTTATTCTCAGGAAGTTTTATCTTGAATATTAGCTTATAGGTTTCTAATAATTTTAGTCGGGCAGATAAAATACTCGGTGCAATTTTCTCATCAGAATCTGATATTTCTTTGAACGTCTTTTTGTGTTTGACGAGCATATCTCTGATGATTAACAAAGACCATTTATCGCCTACAACATCAAGTGTAGAAGAGATTGGACAGCCTGAACGAAATTCTTTTTCCATATTTTTTAAAATTATTACTATTGATTCGATAGTAATTGTTATTTTTGCTTTCGATTCGATAGCAAAAATACAAAATTTAAACAACAAATATGTTAGCAGGACATTTCACAACAGCATTAATAGCGAAGCAAAAGTATCCAAAAGGAGCTTTATTATATTTTTTAATCCTATCACAATTGCAGGATTTACTCTGGTTTACCTTTCATTATCTGGGATTAGAAACCACTACACCAAGTGATGCCTTTGATGCCACATTAAGCAATATGGCGGTTGATATGTTGTATAGTCACGATTTGGCACCACTATTGTTTTGGTTGGCTATCGTTTTCATCATAGGGAAATTAGTATTCAAAAGCACCCAAATAGGAATAGTCAGTATGTTTCTAATCGGAATTCATTTTATTTTGGATTTCTTCTCTGGTCATATGCATCATGTATTTGGCGCAGGCACTACTGAGGCAGGACTTGGTTTGTACGCCGCTTCTCCATACATCGCGATTTTAATAGAAGCCATTTTTAGTGCTGTTGCACTCTGGTATTTCTTTACTGAAGAAACGAAAAAAGGCATTACACGAACTGCTACCAACAAAATAGCGATTATTGCTGTTTTCGGCTACGGAATGATCTTCATGTTACTTATCGCCACACGTTCTTTTAGAGAATTGTTGGGTATTCCAGAATTTGATTTGGGTTTTAATACCAATATGCCAACCTTAATTTTGACGTATGCTGCAATGCTTTACTGTTTGAATTATTTTGTGCCGAGATTCAAAATTGCCTAAACAACCACATGATGATAGAAGGATTTATAGGTTTAATAAAAGAATTAAAAGTGCGTAACGACGCCTTGTTTTACTTTGGTTTGTTCTGCTTACTACTTTCAGTAATTTGTATTGTATTAACAAAAACAACAGCAACACAAATTCACGGAGTAAATGCTTGGTTCAAACCTTTCAAATTTGCAGTCTCATTGGGATTGTACTCTTGGACTATGGCTTGGTACTGCCATTATCTATCTGATTTTAATACTTCCCCTTTTAACTGGACAGTCATTATATTGTTTGGTTTTGAACTGCTGTATATTATTTTTCAAGCATCAAAGGGGCAATTATCTCATTACAATAGTAGCACACCAACCTATTCGCTGCTGTACTCACTAATGGGTTTAGTGGCCGCAGTGGTTACCTTGTATACTGCTTATATTGGATTGCTGTTTTTCACGCAGTCTTTCCCAAATTTACCATCCTATTATGTTTGGTCCATTCGTTTAGGAATTTTAATTTTTGTGGTTTTTTCATTCGAAGGAGGTTTAATGGGGTCGCGCATGAATCACAGTGTCGGTGCAATCAATGATAATTCAAATATGTGGCTCATTGGTTGGAGTAAAACGGTGGGCGATTTGAGAGTTTCTCACTTTATAGGCATGCATGCTTTACAGCTACTTCCACTACTTTCCTTTTATATTTTTAAAAACACCAAAGCAACAATAGTTGTTTCAATTCTATATGGACTTCTTGCAGTATCAACATTAGTTCAGGCGTTAAATGGCAAACCGCTTATTACTGAAAAGAAAATAGAGGAACTGAAATAAAAAGGGCATCAATATTGTATAAAAATAATATCAATTTAGATTAAAACACAAAGCGTTATATAAGCATTTATCAAATTAACAACACAAAATAAATTATACTATGAGACATTTTATAAGTTTAGCCATACTAATTAGCTTCTTTTCCTGTAAAAATTCTGAGAACGAAAATAATAGTACTCGAACAGAAACCGAATTAACTCAAAAAGAGACTAAGTTCGATTCGAAAATAAAAGAGATCAGCGTAGAAGAACAAATGCTAAAACTCAATTCAGAAGTGGAGAATACTATTATCTACTGCGAAAATGATAAGTTCATCATTAAAATCGACAATCTCAAAAATGGAGATTTAAGATACAGTTCGTGGGATAAACCAAAATCAATCGCTACCAAGCCAACCCTTGTCCTCTACGACGGAAAAGTTGAAAAACAAGGAACAAGTGGAGGATACCATTATATATTTAAAAGTGACAACTGGAGTTATATCATAGAAAATAAATTTGTGGGAGAAACTGCAGAAGCAACGGGCGTTTTTCTAAAGTTGATTAATAACGGGAAACAACAGGAATATTCTAAAATGATAAATTTGACTGTCGAAAAAGATTATGATCTGAAGTCTTACTCGAAAAGCAATTTAATTGGAAATTGGTTTACACCACATAGTGCAGTAAGAAAAGTGAGCTTTTTCGATAATGGCACATTTATATTCGATGAGGGAGATGGAAAAAAAATTGAAGGAAAATTTAAATTAATTGAAAAATCAGTAACCCTAGATTTCGATAATGGAACAGTTAAAACATTGAAAATTGGAAGAGGAAGAGAAAATACAAGCTTAACTTTAGTTGGTGAAGGAGAGAATTTTTCTAAAGAAAGAAAATGATAAAAATATTTTACAAAGT
This sequence comes from Flavobacterium psychraerolatum, assembly GCF_025960985.1. Classification (GTDB taxonomy): domain Bacteria; phylum Bacteroidota; class Bacteroidia; order Flavobacteriales; family Flavobacteriaceae; genus Flavobacterium. The sequence continues at coordinate 97,543 of NZ_JAOQMX010000008.1, forward strand.
AGCGTGTATGTAGCTCGCGGGTTGATCAAAAAGTGTATAAAAGATCTTTGGCCATGTGCGGAATTTAAAAGTGCTGGTATAATTAAAAAGAAAGAAGTTAATTAAAGAAAATTAAGCTTTTATAATACTAACTATTCGTTATAATGCAGAATAAAAAACTGTATTTAAAAAAGTATTATCAATTAAAGCTAAATCACTTTAAATCGTCCCTCTAACCCCCTTAGATTCAATTAATAAATGCAACATTTGGAAGTTGCCGTTTGGATGATTTTTTTTCAGAAAAGAGAAAAGAAAATTAAATCTTTTTCTCTTTTGCTGAATGGTAAATTTTGCCTTACTTGCTCCTCGACCAAAAATTGCAAAGTATGAGCCAAATTACACAAGAGCAAAGATACATAATAG